>CAZCBH010000113.1:0-10923 GCA_964496875.1 uncultured Candidatus Obscuribacterales bacterium
ATAAGCCAGCCTCGCGCTTTCTTCCCGGAAGCAGGAGCGATGTTATCCAGCACCGCCGGAATGCCGTCCAGGGAGGTCGTGCTGGTCAGATCTTCTTCCTCGAAGAGCGAACAGGTCCTGGATGTGTCTCTATTAATCGCGTCTTGAAGCGTCTTTCGGATAGTTCTTATGTCCAAGAGAAGCTCGTTCATATTTTGATAGCGTTCGTCCGGATTTTTATTCAGGCAAATGGCAAGTACCCTTGCCAGCTCTTCCAGGGCATCTCTAGCGCTGTCGGACAGATCTGCAAAGGCTTGAGGATCGCTTGCTTGAATCAGCTTCACCATTGGCGGTGCGTCTTCTTCCATATGCTTTTTTATCAATTCGAAGCTATTTCTGGCTTCAAACGGCCCGCGCCCGGCCAGGCATTCATATATGGCGCAAGCCAGGGAATAAACATCCGATCTATGATCCGCTTCTTCTCCCCTGGCTTGCTCCGGGCTAAGATATCTTGGGCTGCCCACCACAAGACCTGTTCCTGTTAGGAATTGCCGATTGTCTTCGATGATACTGGACAGACCGAAGTCCAGCACTTTTGCCGATAGTTCTTCATCTTGTCTTGAGACCATAATGTTTCCCGGTTTTAGATCCCGGTGAATAATGTTCCTGTCATGGGCGTGGACCATGGCCAGGCATATGTTCTCAGCGATGGCCAGGGTGTCTTCGAGACCGAGCTTGCCATGCTTTTTTAAGAGCTGATGCAGGGTCTTACCCTGGGCGTACTCCATCACCATATAAGGAGTGCCGTTATCCGCCGTGCCGAAATCGTAGATTCTGACAATATGATTGTTATCGAGGGCGCTTGTCGCCCGGGCCTCTCTCTGGAAGCGCAGGGCGGTTTTGTCGTTGACATAGTCTGCGGCGATGAATTTGAGCGCCACTTTTCTATCCAGCTTGGTGTCCAGGGCTTTGTAGACGCTGCCCATGCCGCCCCGGGCAATCAGGTCGACTATCTGGTAGCGGCTGTCCACCACCAGCCCATCAAAAGAAGCAAGGTAAGAGCCGCCTCGACCGTCGAGTTCCGGGGTGGGAGTATCCTTGGGGATTTTCATCCTGCTTTATATGGGCTTCCTGATTCTGCTGACTCGTCTTTTATCTTATACCCGTACTTAGTCGGGTTTGCGGGTATAATCGAAATTTATCTATAAAAAGGGAGCGGAGAGATGTATCGATACAGCCGGATAGAGAAAGCCCTGCTGGCAGTCCCGAGTCTTTTGCTGGTCTTCAATACCGCTATTCTACAGGCGAGCCAGCCTGTTTTCGCCCAGGACGCGGCAAAGTCGGAAGCGGCCGGGGGTGCAGAAAAGACTACGGCAGGAGAATCGCCCAAGAAGGTCTATTCTCAAGATCGAAAAATGTTCGCGTACATAGAGACCAGCAAGGACATGGTCCCGACCGGATGCGGTGACGCCCCTGCCGATGTCATCTATTTTAGCGAAGCGCCGGGCAACACTCCCTATCCGCTGTTTAAAAAGGCGGCGAAAGTAGCAACACATCAGGCTATCGGCGATATTTATATCGGCGGTATAGAAGGCATGGATTTTTCCAGCGACGGCAAAGAGCTGTATTTTCTCTGCGCCGCTTATGCGGTATCGGGGGCGGTGCTGGCGATTGATCTGCACAGCAAAGGTATTCGCTATGTGGTCGACGCCAATTCTCTCGAGGTCGTGAAAGACGGCAAATGGAAAGGTAATCTCATAGTGCAGCGCCATAAGTACAAGAAAGAAGGCGGCGCCTATGAAATTCGCTGTGTGGTCTCACCCCAGGGTAAAGAGCTGAAAGAGCTCAATGTCGTGGAATATTGAGCTCTGAATTCAGAATTCAGTTTTAATAATACTAGTCTGAATCCAGGCTCTTGTCGCCACCGTTTATTCTCTCGATCATCAGCTTCACAGCCGGATCTTTCGGGTCTATTCTCTCGGCTTCTTCCAGATGCTGCATAGCCTTCTTCTGTTTGCCGTCTCTCATCAGGGTAAGAGCCAGGTGATAGTGGGCATTGGCGTTTTCAGAATCCAATTCCACCGCTTCTCTATACAGCTCTTCCGCCTTTTTGAAGTTGCTGGCTTTCTCGGCTTGAAGGCCGAGGGCGACTTTGAGAGGAGAGTAGGTTGGCGCCTCTTTTGTGAGAGCTTCCAGACCTTTTTCCACGTCTTCCGATATCATCGCCGAAGAGAAGTGAGAGGCGAAGCCGGAAGGCAAGTCTTTGGGCGTTGTGGCATCGACCCGCACCAGATCCGAATGCATTTTTGCAGGTGCTCCGTCGGTGGTGCCAAGCTCCACCTGGGCAAAGGTTCTTTGATCGGCTGCCGGTATATTGCCGTCTATCTTGATCTCGCCGCGTAGCACCTCTTTGCCGCTTGCATCAGCAAGGTCGAATTTGAAAACCGGCTCAGAAATGGCATAGGCGTTGGCGTTGTGCAATGTCACGTCTACAAAGGCTTTGCCGTCTTTTAACTGGGGAGCGTTTAGCTGCAGAGAGACGTTTCGGATATTAGTATAGTTTTCGAAATTGAGGAGCATCTCAACGGCTTTCCAGCCTCCAAATAAGAGGGCTCCCACTGCCACCACTGCGATAAGCAGCATGACCCCGCGGTTGGTGCCTCGCTTAGAGCTCTCCGCCGCTTGTTTTGCTATGAAACCGGTTTGAATTTTTGTTTTGCTTGCCACCGTTGCCTCCAGTGCCGCCTTCGCCCGGGCCTATCAGGCTATATATCCGTGTCAGAGATAACCGGGTAATTATCCTCTTTCCCGGCTTCGAGATGCTTTGATTTGTCTTATCTTTAAGATGAATCTATTTTTCAGTCTTCGTCTTCTTCAATCGGATCACTGGCGGAAGGGTGTTTCTTAGAGACTTTCACCGCTTTTTTAGTGGGCTGGGGCATGGCCCGATAATGATCGAGATAATCGAGACGCAACTTTCCGTCTTTGTCCTGATAATACTGTTGCAGGATCTGGTCGAAGCGCCAACCTCTATCCGCCAGCATGGCGGCGCCGGTCTGGCTCAAGCCCCGGGCACCATTACCCGGTCCTCTATAGGTAAAGACCCAACTATTACCCTCTTCATGTATATCGAGGATACCTGCGGTGGCAAAGCCCAGCATCTTCGCCAGACCTACACCATATACTTCTTTGCTCTTGCTCGGACCCATCACCTGTATAGAATGAGCATTGCCGGCGGCGTCCCATTGTTTTACCGTTACCCCGACTATATCCGGTACTCCTGTAATCTGTTCGAGTTTGCTGCTCAGCACTCTCGATTTGCGAATGTTGAGGTTTTGAAATGCGTCGCCCACTTTGGCGCGGTAGAAACCTGGTTTGACCCGGTCGGCATGTTTGAGCACCAGACCCCGGGTCATGCGCACCGCGTGGTAGGTTTTGGTGTGTTCTTTTGCTAAGCCCTGGTACATCTGGTCTCTGACATCGGGCACCAGATCATAGCCCTGGCTCTTGTACCATTTCGAACCCCGGGGACCCATATGGGCCCAGGCATAGCTGCGGGCGGCGATAGCCTGGGCTTTCAAGGCTTCGATGTTCCATGATGCCGGCATTTCGGCAGGCACCACTCCAAGGAGATATTCTTCTAAGTCGAGCAGATTGATAACGTTTATTGAGCTTCCGAAAGAGACTATCTCAAGGCAACCGCGCCACCATTTGTTGGCGGTCCAGACCCGAAAATCCGGGGTCGAGACATAGGTTCTCTGGTCACTGGGAATAGATATGGATTTGCCGGTAGCGAGCTCTGTTATGGAACGACCGTCCACTTTGTAGACCATTCCTTTCTTTATAGGAAAGATAGGTCGTCCGTTTACAAACACCGCACCGGGTTCCCAGACTGCAAATTTCGCCGACGGAGCCGAGCGTACAAGGCCAACTCTAACCGGGTGCATCATCGGCGGATAAGGATGGAAATAGGGAAGAGAGGTGGTTTCTGTGGAAGCTCCCTCTTTTGGTGTCGTTTTGGTGGCTTTGCTCTTGGCTTCCGCGCCGGACAGTAAGCTGGTCAAAACGAGAAGAGTTGCCACAGCCAGGGCAGCGAATATGCGTTTTCTTCTAGCTTCCAACGCTCCAGTCTTCCTCAGGTCACCTTACATCTTTTTATCTATAAAATAGAATAGACTATTCCAGACTAATTCTATGAACAAGCACGTATAAATTACAGTTCTTAGTTGATAATACTATGATCAACGAGTCATGACTGTAGACCGTAGAGAGAATGATGAAGAAGATACTCATAGTTGATGATGAAGTCGATATAGCCAATTCCATTCAGTACGTGCTGACCCAGGAAGGTTTCTCGACCATGCTCGCCCATGACGGGCTGCGTGCCATGGATGTCTACGAGAAAGACAGACCGGATCTTGTTATCCTCGATCTGATGATGCCCGGCATCGATGGCTATGAGGTATGCAGAAGAGTACGCTCGGTCGATAAGAAGACGCCGATTCTGATGCTGACCGCAAGGACTTCGGAGATTGATACGGTGGTAGGGCTCGAACTGGGCGCCAATGACTATGTGGCTAAGCCGGTACGGCTGCGCGAGCTGGTCGCCCGGGTGAAAGCCCATCTTCGGGAAGCGCCCGAATTAAAACCGGAGCCCGCCGGAATAAAACTGGGCGATCTTTATATAGATACCGACAGCCGCACTGTACGCATCAAAGATAAAGATATAGAGCTGACTTTCAAAGAGTTCGAGCTTCTGCTCGCCATGGCGAAACAGCCCAATCGCGTGTTTTCGCGGGATCAACTATTCTCTCAGGTATGGGGATCCGACTTTCTCGGGGAGAGCCGTACTGTAGACGTGCACATTCGTTATCTTCGTGAGAAGCTGGAGGACAATCCCAGCCAGCCCAAGCATATCCTTACCGTGCGCGGTGTCGGTTATCGCCTGGTCTGGGAGTGAGTTTCCTTAAAAGCTCAGATTCAAAGATGGGAATTTCCCCCCTCTCAATAGAAATTTTTGCTTTTTGCTCCGTCTCAATGCGTAGATTTCCCACTGACAGATCAACCCGGAATTTCATAGACTAAATATCGTGAAAGGCGAATATCGACTTCCTTCTCGGGACTCAGGCGGGTCAACGAGGGCGATGTTTGGCGTTTGGTGAGATTGTATTAAAAGGTATCTGGGGCTCAATGCAAGTATCGAAGCTTATATTAGGGGTCAACATAGCGGCAACTCTCTCGGTTGCGCTTACGGGACAGGCGAAAGCGGCAGAAGAACAGTCCGCCACGGCAGAGTTTCTGAAAGCCAGCATCGGCAGCGCCAGTAGCCAGCCGAAAGCTCTGGTCGCCACCCAGGCGAAGCTCAAGAGCGCAAGAGCCGTAAAACCAAACCCGGCTTCGATCAGCAAGTATTCCAGCCCTAAATCCGTCGCCACCCGCAATGAGCTGGCGAAATCGAAAGTGAAGATGATGCAGTTCGTGCCCGGACGCAAGCTACCGTCCAGACAGGAGCTGGCGCTTAAAGAACAACAAGCCAAGTTTGCCGAAGTGGAAGCGGCCAGATCTTATTCCGCATCTATCTCTACGACAGAGGAGAGCTCTGCTTATTCCCCCTTCTATCTCTCCGCCGAGATGGAAAATAGTCTTACTTCTCCCAGGGCACGCCGGGCGACCAAACGGCAGGCCAGAAGAACCGCTACCAAAGTCATAGATAAAGCAGTCAAGGCGGTTACTCAGATTACCGCGGCGGTCAGCCCCCAGGCTGTGCCTCATAGAGAGCCGGTATTGCCAGGCCAGGTCGGGCATCCCTGTTCGACGATTCACTCTATGGATCTGAATAACTCAAGACCCATGGTCTCTCAGAGTCGCCCCCAGGGGCATAATACGAGTACTGGAGTAGGAGGAGGAGCCATCAGCGAGGCTGAAATCGCCGCCAAGCTGGAAGCGCCGAATCTAAGCCAGGAAGAAAGAGCTCAGTTGGACAGGCTCGCCAGGGTGCTCTTCCTCCGGAACAATCTCAACCAGGGTCAGGCAGCAGGGTCATATCACTCGCCTCTGGATTCGGAGATATCGGCAAGACAGAGAGTAGATCAGGCTTATTCTAAGAACGGTCCGCCGCCATTCCCGCTCAATCTTGTGCCGGAGCCGGCTATGAAAGACTTTCTCTCCCAGGCGAGAAATCGCAAGTCTATGATCAGCTCTTATCCGGGAGCTTTTGGTGCCCGTCAGGCCGGACCAAGCGGTGGCGCCGGATTCCAGAGCTATGCCAAACAACTGAAAACAGGCGGCTTCGGCTCGTATGCCAAGCAAGCCAACGCTTTTTCCCACGGCTATGCCTCGGCTCATAAGACGGCCCATCATCACACCAATATCACCCGGGGTGGCGGGCACAGCCAGATTCAAGCACATCATTCAGTTGGTCACAACGTGCCGGTATCGCACGTGCAACCGGTGATTCAACAGGCTCAAGCTCGGGTCGCCACCTACGCGCCCTATTCTTCTTATTAAAGTCCGCGCTGCCTGTCCAAAAAGTCTATATTTAGGATAAATACAGGCAATTAGCGGTCAACTGGCGTATCATGGCGCCAGGCTCGATAGAAGAAGACTGTCATGGATAATTGGTCCAGAGACAAAGATAAAAATAGTACAGCGGCAGCCATGCAAGAGCTTGGTGATTCCGCCTTCGCGCTTTTTCAAGAAGAGAAGTACGCGGAGGCGGTGGATTGCTATTGCCAGGCGGTGGATATGGCAAGAGCCGCCGGCGATGATCTGCAACTTGCCGTTTTCCTCATCTATCTGGGGCTCAGTCGCTTTGAAGCAGGCCAGGAGCTTTCTATCTGTATCGAGCATCTAGAAGAGGCCAAGGCGCTTGCCATAAAGTCGGACAGCGCCGCCGTTTTGTGCAACGCCAAAATGGTCCTGGCCGAGATCTATCGTGATACCGGCAGCACACAAAAAGCTATTGCCGAATTTCTGGATGCTTTTGAGATTGGCACCCATCTTAACGATGCTGATTGCAAGGAGCTTTCTCTGACCAATTTAGGTCGGCTTTATTTAGATAGGGGCTGGTCCGAGCAGGCGCTCGCCTGTTATAGGCACTTATTAGATTCGCCTGAAGAGTTGGATAATCGTGCTGCGGTCATGGGTAGCCTCGGTCTTTGTATGGCTGAATTAGGTCAATTTGAAGAGGCCATCAACGCCTATCGAACCGCTTATCTTGAAGCAGAGCTGGAAGGGGATCTTTCTAGCATGTCTATTTGTGTGGGCTCCGAAGGTAATGTGTTGTTCGAAATGGAGTCTTACGATCGTGCCCTGGGCTGTTACGAAAAGGCGCTTGCTCTGGCGGTTTCCTCTGGGGACGAGAGTCGACGCGGTGCCTGGCTCGGCAATATAGGGACGACGCTGATAAAGCTGGAGAGGCTTGAAGAGGCTTTGGCTAAGCTGGAAGAGGCCGAAGCTATCGCCAGAAATATGGATGACGTTCATTCCAGGGCGGCGCATCTGGATAGCATCGGCGACTGTCTGACAGCTTGCGGCGACCTGGATGAAGCGAAGAAGAGGTACGAAGAGGCGCTGTCTTTGAGCCGTTCCATAGAAGACCGTCTTGGTCAGAGAATATATCTAACCAGCCTTGGCAGGGTCTATCAGCGGCTTGGTCAAATGCAGCCCGCTTTCGACTATCTGGGGCAGGCCGTGGATATTTTCGATGAACAACGTGCCACCATATGTGCTGACGATCTTAAAACCAGTTTTGCCAACCGGGGAGAGGACCTGTATAAAGATGTGGTCGATCTCTGCCTTTCCATGGGCAAACGGGTAGAGGCGCTGGAGTTTATCGGGCGGGCCAAATCGAGAGCTTTATTAGATTTGCTCAGCAACTCTCCTATAGATTTGAGCGCTCTTGCCGACGATGGAGATGAGTCCCTGCGTCGTTTAATAGATAAGGAGAAGGAGTTGCGCGCTCAGATAGATCATCTGGAGCGGGTTATCTGGCAGGGACCGACCGGCCAGGAGTCCACCTCTCGTGGTGCTACCTATAGTGGCGAGGATACCAAGCAGGTCTATGCCGAGTGGCGCAATACCGTCAACCAGCTGAAGCGCAGTCATCCTAATTATGCATCTTTAGTCTCTGCCCAGACCCTGGATTTCAACGCATTGAAAGAACTCTGGAGCAAGGATGGCGGGGTCCTCTCGGACAATACTTGTTTGATTGAGCTTTATACGACAGAAGATTATCTTATTTCGATGGCTATATGGGCAGGAGCCGATGAGCCTGCTGTGAGCATTATCAGCGACGCAAGCCGGCGTGAGATGCTGGATGTCGATATTGAAACATTTTTGGAGATGTCCGCCACAGAAGGTTGGGAAGTTCCTAGAAGTCTATCCAAAAGAATATACAGCGCCCTTCTGGAAGAAGTGCTCAAATCCGCTCCCGAGACCGTCGATAGACTTATTATTGCGCCCCACGGCAAACTCTTTCATCTTCCATTCGCCGCTTTGCATGACGAGGATGGCTATCTATGCGAAAAGTACGTTCTCAGCTATGTGCCTTCCCTGACACTGATTACGGTGCTGGCAGGAGGCAGGGATAGTCGGCAAAATCAGCAAGAAAAGCCATTGGAGGGGCCAAGAGACAAGTATTTGATCTCGGCAATCAGTGACTATTCCGCCACCCGCAAGAATGGGCTGGTTCTCAGTAATACGCTTCGTTCCTCGGCCGGGCTCGATGATTTGAACTATACCCTTGAAGAAGCCAAGTCAATAAAACAGTTGAGCGAATCGCGAGGGCAGGGCAAAGAGACCAGGCTGTTAACCAATGAAGAGGTGAAAGAGGTCTTTCCCGATCTCTTCGGTGAGTATCCGGTGGTGCATTTTGCCGGTCATGCCGTCTTTAACGATATCGAGCCCATGGCTTCGGGACTGGTTCTTTCTGATGGCACTATCTTAACCGCCGCTTCTATTTTAGAGAGGCGAGCCTTAAAAACCCGGTGTGGACGTCTGTTAGTTCTCTCCGCCTGTCAGACCGGAGTCAACAAAGTAACCGCCGGTGGAGAGGTCCTGGGGCTTGCCCGGGCGCTTATCTATGCAGGTATGCCGAATTTGATCCTCACTCTCTGGGAAGTCGCCGACCGTTCCACCTCGGATTTGATGAGAGGGTTTCATGAGCACTGGCAGTCCGAAGAAGATTCCATCGCATCTGCTTTGAGAGCCGTTCAGGTAGAGGCTATAAAAGCAGGGATGCCGCTTCATGCCTGGGCTCCGTTTATACATTTTGGTATCGACTGAGTTTATTAGCAGACCTGGTCTTTTAGTCTTGCTCTTCGTTGACGGCGGGCTTTTTCTCTCTTGGAGCGATAGAGTCTTTTTTCTCTATTTTCGAATTGACCAGAGCATAGACTTCTGGCGATAGCGGGTGATCTAGAAAATGAAACTTGCGAATTACTTGATTCTCGAATTGCTTCTCCTGATTACAGTCATAAGACCAGGCGATAAGGCAGTCTCTGTTTGGAATCGCTACATAACATGGCTTTCCTAATTCTGTCTCTATCTGGTTACGCACCGCAGGCAGTAGCAATCGCGCTGCCGCATAGCCGTCGTTGACTGAGATAACCAGATATTTACCCCGAGCCTCTTCGCCGGTGGCTTGCTTCGAAGACAACTTGGTCGAGGCCGTAGCCGAGACAAGATTCTCGTACGCCGCTTTCTTGATGGTCTCCAGCGATACTTTCCAGCGGCTTAAATCAGATTTGAGCAGATAGCGAAATGCATTTTCCGAATCTATTACGTAGCCTTCCATCAGCTCTTTCGAAAATGGCAGAGGCTTGAATACCATCTTATCTTTCAGGTCTGCTTGTTTTAAATAGTCCCGGGGAAAGATCTGGGGACGCACCCTTGCCCTGGCTTCTTCCCAGGTTTTGATCTCTTCTTCGGCCGGCGGCACATCGGTGAGCACATTGAGAAAACGCACCACCGAGTCTCGTATGCCTGGCTGCCCTTTATTGTTGCGGACCTGTTTATATAGATTGTCGAGAGATATTTGACCTTCCCCTTTCCACTGTAAAAGAAAGGGAGAGTCCGTAGCAGATAGCTTCAAGTCCGGATATTCTTTGTCAGCAATATCGAGAACGTACTGAGAGAATGCTTTTGGTGTGTTCGGGTTTTTTTGGCTTTCTTTGCCTTTTCGTCGGGCGTCGGCATCAGAGCACAGGCTCAATGCAAGTATAACCACCAGCAGTGCCGACAGCAATGCTCCAGTCGATCGACTTGAAAATCTAGAGTTGTTCTTTTTCATTCCAGCCAATTGAATTTCAATCCTGTCAGCTCTGTCAGTCGCGCCATATCGCTTTCGTTCATGCAGGTTAGCAAACAATCCTGTCCTTCGAAATAATGACAGCAGAAAGGTTTATCTAACTTATGCTCTCTGGCAAGCATGGCGAACCGGGCAAGAATAGCCGGGTCGAGCCAGTCATCATTGACGGTGGCTTGCCAGTCGTATTTGTGTTCTCTTATTTTAAACGACAGTCTTGCTTTTCCATCATTGTGATCTATTTCGTCTTCTAGTTCCGTCACCGCAAGCTTGCCGCCGGTCAGGCGAATGATTTTTTCTGCCACTTTCACATAATCACCCTGGTTCTCGATGCACTCGGTGTCCAGATGATAGACATCGTCGGAAAAATCGCCATAGGGTTCTACTTCTTGACTGGCGCCCATGACACAGAGCAGGAGCTTATATGGGTTTGCTTCGTATTCATCCCTGTCGAAGCTCTTGAGCAAGTCTTCCACCGAAAGCCCGTTTTTGAGCTTGATACCGAGCTCAGACAGATTTTCGAGCTGGGTCTCCAGGGGCAGGTTATCCGGCGTGGAAGCTTCGGGGGCGGCATCCTGGTCGGGTTTGTGAGGGAAGAACTTTCTGAATATCATTTTCAAATGCTCCGCTATTTCATT
>CAZCBH010000113.1:11023-15847 GCA_964496875.1 uncultured Candidatus Obscuribacterales bacterium
AAATGCTCCGCTATTTCATTCTTGCTCAGATTACAGCACCCGCAAACTCAGCGGATCTTCTGTACAGATTTTGCCATCATGATATCGGGCTTCCCTCGGCCGTTTGCATCGGGCACGACACCGACAATCTTGAATCCTACCTTTTCCCAGAATGAAAAAGGATGATCGTTCAAATTCTTGATCGATTGTATTTTATCCCAGGTATTGTCATAGAGATCAGCCCCGGAAAGGCTGGTTTGTTCACTTTCGTCATCAGTGCCCAGATAAAGGGTCAGACCTCCTTTCTTGTAGACCTGAATTTCCAGATCTTTCACCAGGCTGAGCCCGATTCCAGCTTTTCTAGAATCTGCCCGGACGCAAAGGGGATGGATTTCATAGACTTTTCCGTCATACAGCGATATGGCACCGATCCAGCCTAGTACTTCTCCCTGCTGGTTTATAGCGATTCTGACAAAGCGGTCTTTGCTTTTGACACAGGTCTCTACCTCTACTCTGGCGGCTTCGTCACTGGGCCATGCTTCTGGCCAGTTGTATTGAAAGCAGGTATAGAGCAGATGGGCCGCCTGCTTGATTAAGTCGTCATCTTCTTTCTTCAGGGTGATGATACTGTATGTGATGGTTTTCATTTGAACAAAATTCGGCTTACATATTCTCTGCCATGCATCTTTCTATTTTACTAGTTGGAGGTTTATGCTTCGGGCAGTTGTTGAGAGATCTCTACTTTCAAATTTTGTCAGTAGCTGACACAAACGCTTTGAACAGGCTATAGTAAATCAGCCGCGAATTGGGAGCTTAGTTAGATTCATGAAATTCCAAACCTTTCTTAGTTTTGCAGCCAGCCTCATAGTAGCTTCTCTGGCTACGACCGGGGCAGTATCGGCCCAGCCGGGTGGGGAAGGCGCCGCTCAGAACCAGGCTAGCAGAGATCCGATGTACATCTACAAACAGGTCGGAATCAATAGCGAGCAGGAAGGCGAGATTCGCAAACAGGTCAAGGATTTTGAAAGTGCCCAGAGGGTGCGGGTCAAACTTTTGATCAATCTGGTCAAAGATATGCGTGGGCTGCAGCTTCAGCCTGACCCCAGCGAAGAAGAGGTGCTGGCGAAGCAGACCGAGATCAATAATGTCTCCTCCCAGAGCGCCCTCGAGAGAGTAAAACTGATGCTCAAGATTCGTGCCATTTTGACTCCGGGCCAAAAGCAGAAGCTGGTGGATCTGGTCAAATCCAGCTCTGAGCAAGGCGCAGGCAATGCTGGTGCCGGCGGCGGTCAGTAAGATAGTTCTGAAAGCTTAATTCGACCGTCAATACCGGGCAAACTGGACAAAATCTATTTAGAATAGAGAAAGTCGAAGTTTGCAAGAGGCGATTGCTTTGTATCCAGCAGCAGGAAGCGTAGCTTTCAAATTGATTCGGACCGTTCTTACCGCAGCGGTGCTTTTAGGGCTTTTATTGCTTGTGGTCTGGGGTGTCTTAACTTTGACCGGGTTACCCTTTGTGCCTTCTCTGATGAAGTTCGTCTCTCCCTATCTATGGATAGTTGGGCTTGTCTATCTACTTTTGTGGATTCTGGTCTATCTCTCTTACCGAGATTATCGCTGGGCGGCAAATTTATGCCAGGCAAAAGAGAGTTTTGATCTGGGCCGATACAAAAAAGCGGTGAATTTCGCCACCCTCGCCCTGGCTTACAAAGGGCGCTGCGGTCTTTCTTATTATCTGCGCAGCAAAGCCTACGAGAATATCGACAGTGACAGCCTGCCTAAAGGAGATCTCGATATGGCTTTCTCCCTGGGCATAGATCCGGCAAAGTTCGATTTCTGAGCCGGTTATGGCTTGAAATTGGTGAAGTGCACGGTGGTGAAATTGTCGCTTATGTCCAGCTTCGTGACCGAGCCAGTGGAGATATTGAGGCGCCAGAAGTTGCGAACCGGCATCTCTAGCTCTTTTACCAGTACCGCTCGGGTTACTCCGGCATGGGTTACCAGCGCGATGGTTTTGCCTTTGTGTTCTTCAATCAACGATTCCATTCGCGATTTGACTCGTTCAAAGAGATCTTCTATGGATTCACCGCCGGGCGGTGCGTTTTTAATTGGATCGCAGGACCATTTCTTGTAATCTTCAGGGTCTTCTTTCTTGACCTCCAGATAGGTCCGACCTTCCCATTCACCCACCGACCATTCATCGAGGCCTTCTTGAGGGTGGTTCTCGAGTCCGAGCCTCTCTGCAATCAAATCTGCCGTAGAGCGAACCCGCCTTGCGGTGCTGGAGAGAAGCAGGTCGGGTTTGTGACCTGCCAGCCATTCTCCCAGGGCTCTGGCTTGTTCTCTGCCGCCTTCGGTCAGCTCCACATCAGGGTCGTTGTAGAGCTTGCCGTTTTCGGTCGGTTCGGTATGACCGTGGCGAATCAGATAGATAGTGGTAATTGTCTCCGGAGGATGTAGCTCTTCACTCACGCACGAAACTCCCTATTAGCCCGGATCGCTGCAGGTTGGGCTGAGAAGCATTTTTTCATTAGCTGGTCGTTTTAGTCCATAGGAAGAAGCGCAGATGGCAAGCAGCTTCTCGACCTGGGAGGACTTGAGAGGCTTGACCCCGCCCAGCATATTGGCGATTAAAAGGGTCTGGGCGAAGTGCTCTAGTGTTTGCAATTTGTAATACGCGTCCCATATATCGGTGCCCATGGTGATGGCGCCGTGATGGTCTAGCATGACCGCTTCGTGATCACGGACGAGATTCTTTATCGAATCCGGAATCTCATCGGTGCTTGGTGTCGCATATGGTGCGGTGGGGATATTGCCGAGCGTACAGACAACCTCGGGCAGTACGCATTGCTCCAGACTGAGGCCTGCAACGGTGAAGCCGACCGCTGTGGTGGGATGGGCGTGCACCACCGCCAGGGCGTCGGGTCTCTCTTGATAGACGGTGAGATGCATCTTCAGCTCGGTAGATGGACGTTTGCCTGTTGCGGCATCCTCGGCGCATGCCTGTCCTGATAGATCGGTGATCACCAGATCGTCTGGACTCAACCTGGCTTTACATGTGTCGGCGGGTGTTGTCAGGATGCGCTTGTCATCGAGCCGAATGCTGAAATTGCCTTCCTTGCCGCAGATATAGCCTCTCTGGTAGGCAAGTCTGCCCACTTCGAGCAGATCTTGCCTAGCTTTAGCCTCGTCGATTGCCTTGCCCAATTCCGGTAAATCTCCATTTATTAGAAGCTTCTAGTCAATATTAGCCGCATTTAGATGATTCGTGAACAAACGTTTATCGTTGTCAATTATATATACGATGGCTATTTCGGCGGATTAGACCTCCTTCTTATCTATTTTCTATACTTATGGACCTTTTGAAAATGTCAAGCATGTTGTAGAATCCCTGGGTTCGTTGATATGTGTGAAAACGCACATAACAGAGCGGCTTATTAGCCCATTCGGTAACCACTTAAATATCTGAAACTGGTGCTGAAGGCTCAGGCTTCCGGGTCGCTGTCAAGAGATCGTAGAGGTTCTTATGCGTTGTCCGGAGTGTGAACAGAGGAATTCTGTAGCAGCTCGAAAATGTCAGTTTTGCGGTTCCAAGTTCGCTAAGAAGAGTAAGAGTCTTCCAGTCAAAGCGATAGCCGCTGTACTAGGCGTCTGTCTTCTTGGGTTTGTTGTCTTTTCGGTGGTGCCTAAGCTCACCCAGCCCAATCAGGACCTCAAGAAAATCGCATCCAGCATAACTTCTGGTCCAGAGTCGGCAGAACAGGCTCAGAAGCTTAAGAACGAACTTGATCAGGCGATTCTTGCCTTCCTCAAAAAGAACGGGGGTTTGAGCTCCGGCGACTTGCTTACCACGCTTCAAGCGCAGCTTCCAACCTCTATCTTCGAGGTGCTGGTCTTTGATCTGCCCCGGGGCATCAAACTGGTGGAAGTGGACTGCGTTCTGCAGCCGGCGGATTTCTTGATAATAGATTCTGACGGCGGACCGAAGGTGACCCAGCTCTTCGGGCTCGATGTATTCGATGAAGGACGTTTGATTAAGACAGGCTCAGACCCTTATCTTGTCCTGATCGGACACACCAACGTCGATATGAAGAAGAAGCCCAATCTAAAAGCGGTGGCGCTACTTCCCAATGGTAATTCGGTCGATCAATCTAATAAGTTGATTCCTCCTATTAGGGGAGAGGGCTCTATCACCTTCGACAAGAACAATCGAGATATAGTGTTGGAGCGCCATTTGATCTCTACCGCTAAGGGTGAGGAGTTATTCGAAGGGGTTCTACCTTTCGAAGATAAACAATTCAAAACAGTGCTCAAATGGACCAACGGTAAATACGATGCCGAACATAATCTGGGCAGCTCCAGATTCTCTGCACTGTATGCGGTGGCATCCGCATTGACTGCTCCTGGAGAAGCGGAAGACTTCAAAGCCTATTTAGATCAGCCGGCGCGTGATTTTATCAAAAGCATCGCCGACAACCCGGTCTCTGATCCGCCCGGTTTCAACATCGCCAAGATGGAAGAGAATAAAGCAAGCAGTGTCGGTAACAATAGAAGAAGCCGTCGGCGCGCCCGCCGTGCGCCCTCTTCGCGTTCCGAGGCTACCTATGCTTTGACATCGGGCAAGCGCACTTTCGAAGTGGTGTTATCCGGCTCCGATAGCCAGCGCTGGACCGCCTCGAACATAGAAGAGAGCACTCCGGAATCTACTGGCGGTCAGATGGCTGAGAATAGTTCCGAGGCTTCCGGTGCCGACGAGAGCAAGATTGTCGTCAAAGCACCAGAGCAGGAGAAAGTAGTAGTCGCACCACCAAAGGCGGTAGAGCCGCCCAAGAAGGTGGTAGAGCC
>CAZCBH010000114.1:0-15180 GCA_964496875.1 uncultured Candidatus Obscuribacterales bacterium
CTAGACTGAAGCACGACAGGTCACCCCCCCGGGCTGAGAGCCCGCGGGGATGGCATCGTCTATCACCTTAGAAAAATAGGAGCTTGCGATACAGAGCACAATCGAGCCCAGGATGGCGAAAAGGATCAACATTCCTGCCATGCGTTTCAAATATGCGGCTTTCTTGTCTTCGAGGCTCATACTCGAATTATACCCTGCTCAATCCGGTCCGGGTTTTCCTAGCGAACAATCTCCACGGAACAGCGAGAATGGAAAAGGATCGATTTCGAGATAGCCCCCATCTTGATCTCATTGCGTAAGCCCTTGATCCGACGAGACCCCAGAATAATATGATCAGCGGGCCACTCGGCGGCAAGCTTCAACACCACTTCCCGGGGATGACCGACCACGATATCACCAGCCACATCGGCATTCGGATAACGTTCTTTAAAAAGCGCGACATGCTTTTCAATCAGGATGTCTGCTTTCTCTTTCATCTCTTTGATCTGCTTCTTGGACGCTTCGGAAAGCTCCTTGGGATTGACCTTCGAAAAACGCTTCAGACGCCCGGTGTCAAAGGGCTGTATCACATGCAGAAGCTTGAATTTGGCATTATCCGGCCAGGGTCGCTCCAGCACTTTCTCGATCATATGGGCGGAATGCTCCGTATCATCGAGTGGAATCAAATACTTATCTTCTTCTATAGGTTGCTCGTTTTCAAGCTCTTTGACCATGGCATCGGGAGAGACCCGACGCAATACTGACACCGAAGACGGTGCATTAGTTACCAGCACATCAGTCAAGGTACCGAACAGAGACTCGCCCGCCACCTTGGTGCCCACATCTCCTATAATCAAAAGATCGGCAAGAGATAGCTCAACCTCTTCCAGGACGATATCTTTGGGATCGCCTTCTCGAAAAGCGGTCTCCACATTATCTTCCCCGAACTTCTCCGCTAATTTGGCACGGGTCTCTTCCAGAACATCTTTGAGACCATCGATCCATTCTTTCTCAAATTCACTGGCGGTGCTGCCCAGAAAAGGAAAAAGCTTGGCGATAAAGTCAGGACTCTTATCGGCGACTGTCAATACCTTGACCCTGGTCCCTTGGGGCCAGGGTCGGTATAACATTACTTCAACTGCGGCTTCCGCGTTGACGGAACCATCGGTGGCGACCAGGACTTTCATAATCCCCTCCTCCTTCGGTGAAAAAGAAAGGAATATTGTCCCATACGGATTTAGAGACCGCCACCCAATCCTCCGTAGTTGTTGATCGCGAAGGTACCGATCAAGTGAACAGCCGTGGGTCCACCGAATCCGACACCAAGTCCCTTGGCTACGTTCATTGCCGCCTCACCGCCGTCTCTCTGACCGAAGGCGATTTTCATGCCTGCCAGAGACGAGGGCACTGTCGATAGTGCGGTTACCACCCGGGAGACGTCCCTGGCAGTGTCGTAACCAAAGTCGGCTAACTGTCCGACTTCGTTGGACTGTCCGTAACGAGGGTCGACCGGAGCACCGACCAATCCTTGCGCGTGGGCAGCCTGGTCGTAAATTCCGAAGGCCATCAATAGCAGTTGCGGAGCCAGGAGAATTCCCAGCCTGGTAGCCACCTTGAAACCATGAGACGACCGTATTTTTTCTAGCCTGGAAATTCCTTTCTTTGTCACCATTACTACTAAACCTCCGATGAACTTCGTTATTGCTGGCGAACCATGGAAATCAGTTTAGTGACAAGCCCCGAATTCGTCACTGGTGGAATTCCCACTAAGGCGGCAAAAGCCCCATTTGATGGGGATTCTTTTTCAGGATTGATCGAAATCCCAGGAATTACCAGGTTAAAAATCGCCGGGAATGCATAATATTGAGCGGTTTCGTGGAATAAGGAACTCGTCGGTTATTACTCGGTGCGCTCTGGAGACCAGGGTCATGGGAAAATCAGAAAGAAGAAACTCATTAACACTGGATGAAGCAAGTCGCTACTGGCGAAAAATCCGCTCGGGCACTACCCCGGACCTGAATAAGGTAATAAACTCAATCACGACCATAGATATCGCTTTTGGAGAGAATCTGATCTCCCTCACCAAACATCTAACCACCGAGAACTGGTCCCAGATTAGAAAAGATCTTTTCGATACCCTGCTTACCTCATTTGATGGGCAGTTTCTTCTTTATCCTCTCAATTACCCTTATGCCATAGCCCCGCCAGGAGACTGGCCGGAATATGGCTATATAGAATTTCATCCTCGCCAGTCCAATCGCAAATCAGATATTCTCCGGGCCAACCTGGAGACTATCCACCCCCTCGTTCTCCTCTCCCTGAAATGGTGTTTTGCCGAAGGCCGAAACGCCATCAGCCCCAGAGACTTCCAAAATTATCGTGAGTCTCTTTTCGATATCGCTTGTGACGAAGAACATCTATCGAGCGAGTTCCTCGACCGCCTTCACGACATTTGTATCGACGAAGCTCATAAATCGAGAAAGATAGCCCATAGAAAGTGGTGGCATCTCAGCTCCGAGGTCTCATCCTGTACCGACAAAAAAGAACGCAATCTTCTCAGGAAGCAGATAGGACAACTGGAGACCGTCTGGGGCATTCCCCTGGAAGCTTAGAGCTCAGTTGCTACACTCGCAGTTGCAAGAGCCGCCCCGGGTGCATTGGCAACACTGGCAGCAGCAATGACATATAGAACAACGCTCGCAAGATGCGCTGTTGCAAATTTTTTGATCGCAAGCCATAGTGATGTTGTTCTCCTCTTTACCACAATAAAGAATTGAGTTTTCCTCGAGCCAAGTATGCCTAATTTAAACAAAAATGGAAAGTTAATTGATCAGCTCTTCATCGCGGCGCCCTGCAAGAAGCCAGAGGAAATACCAGGTTTGCCAGACCAACCCAGGAAGACTCGCTCAAGCTTCTCAAAGGAGAGAAGTATGATCCGAAGTTCCGAAAAACCGTCGAAACCCAGTATCAAGAACTGTTGAAGAAGCTCGGTTAGCAATAAAAGTGCCACCGTTTTTTCTTGAAAAACAGCTCCGGAATCCAGCAAATTGCGCCGGGGTTGCCGGTTAACGCCGCCACCACATATTGACAACTTTGATGAGTTTATATTAAGCTTGATAGTAAGCACGCAAATCAGCTCCAGATGCGGTTCTTGTGAGCTCTTTCGGATTTGGTGCTCAGGTGAACTACAAATGAAAAATATCGAACTTATCGCGACAATCTTACTACTTGTCGGCGGTATCAACTGGGGTCTGGTCGGAGCATTCGACTATAATCTCGTAACCAACCTACTCGGTGACGGAACAGCCACCAGAGTGGTCTACGGCCTGGTCGGTCTGGGAGCACTCTATCAGATGATGCAGCACTTCAAGAGCAAAAAGACCGTCGAAGAAAGCTGAAGACAGAAACTAAAATAACTTGTTGGAGGATCTACGACCATAGATCTTTTCGGGCTGGAAAACCTGCTTTTCCTCGCCTGATATCTGGCGTGCGATTCTATCCATCTGCTTGAAGGCTTCATAGGTGACGACTCCACAGGTGGTGAGCACTGCTGCGGCTCCAAGCGCCCCTGCTAGAGCCCCTTCGGCCGGTGCCGCCGCTATGAGGAATCCGCAAGCAGCCACCGCTCCCAGCCCTTCCAGGGCGGCGCCAGCAGGATCTTTGTTGACCCGGTCAGCCACTCCATCGATAAGCGGCTGCGCTCCCAGACGGTATTCTCTTTTCAGTCCCTGCCCCAGCTCGTATGCACAATCGAACAGGTCCTGAACCGTAGTCTTGTTCGCTGGCTCCTGCCTGCCTTCGTGGGCTTCAAAATAAACTGCGTCTGCCATCTCTCTCTTTCTCCTCGGCTTGGTCCCTCTATTAAAGACCAGGACCAGGGCAAATTCACTGTGGATTCCCACAGTGATTCAACTTTCGAAAATAGAGAAAGTGAAAATAGGAGAGCCACAGATTACGAGCACCGACAGGAGTTGCAATCCGGAATCTAAAGTAAAATAGCTGACTATGCAAAAGGATTCTCAAAAAGGCATATGCAAAATCTGCAACCTGCCAAGGAGCAGCACCAAGAGCGCGTCTCTGACCCAATGGATAATGGTCTGCACCTGCGACCTGGCTTCGGATCAAAGCGAAGTGGTGGATATTTGCAAAAACTGCGGCAAGAAATTATCCCAGGGCAGAAAAGGTTCGTTTACACAGTGGATCTTGCGCTCTGACCTGTGCAACTGCGATATGCCCGTTCAGATGAGGCCGGACGCCGACACTATCATACCGAAGCCCCCAGATGAACCGTTGGTCGAGGAGAGTCTCCCTGAAGAAATCTGGGTCGACCAGGGCGGCTTTCCTCTGGAGCGCTTCGGACCTATAGAAATTCTGGGTCGCAGCGCGAACAGCACAGTCTATCTTGCCATCGACAGGCTACTGAACAAAAGGGTGGCTGTCAAATGTCTTCTATCCCTGGGAGAAGACCGAGACAAGATCCTCGCCTTTCAAAACGAAGCGAGAATCACAAGCAAGATGCAGCATGCCAATATAGCTTCGGTGCTTGACTTCGGAATCACAGATAACTCCACGCCCTATATGATCCTCGAGTATATAGAAGGAGACAATCTCAGAGACCTGCTCGCGAAGCAAGAGAACGGACCTTCGATAGAGCTTGTCATCGCTTTGTTCAATCAGATTCTCGATGGCGTCATCTATGCCCACAGTAAAGAGATCCTGCACCGGGATCTGAAGCCAGAGAATATCCTGGTTACAGAAGACGAACAGGGCAACAAACAGATAAAGATCATAGACTTCGGAGTAGCACTCACCCAGCAAGAAGGAGCGGACAAGGAGAGAACCATTCTAATGGGCACGCCCACCTATATGGCACCAGACCAGACCCGGGGCGGCCACTATGACAAACGCTCCGAAGTCTACTCTCTGGGCTGTATCCTCTACGAGATGGTGAGTGGCGTGCCGCCATACAAGGCAGAAAACAGTCTCGACATGCTGAACAAACATGCCTCCGCACCAATACCAGTGCTGAGCGAAGACACTCTGAGACCGGGACTGAAAGATATTCCCGAGGGCTTGCCAGAAATTATCGCCCGATGCATCGCCAAGCAAGCAGAAGATCGTTTCGAGAATGCCCTGTCTTTGAGAGAAGCCCTGGACACCTTGAATCTGACAAACGAGAAACCTCCATCCCCCCGGGATTCGAAGCAGACTGTTCAAGCAAGAGTTGGGGTCATTCGAAAAGTCACCAGCTCTTGGACCATGATTATTGTCTTCGGAAGTCTAGCTTACCTTACTTCCGATCTTATCTCTAGCCGTTTGGCGGAAAGCAATAAGCCGGCTCCGGCAGCCACCTACAAAGAACCCACCCTCGATTCGATTACCTACCAGGAAAAAGATCAGAATACCGGTTTCATTCTGGGCGATGACGGCTATATCAGACCAGAAGTGATAAGCAACCTCAAAGACGAGGACCTGAAGCTCTTAAGAAGAATACCGGCACCTAGGCTGAGTCTCATGCATTCGACCATAAACGGGTCCGGATTCAAATATTTAAAAGGCAAGAAAATCGCCAATTTGAGACTCAATTTCACCGACATAACCGACGAAAGCCTTGCCTATCTCAGTAGTTTGCGGGGTCTACGCATATTGCATCTGAGCGGTACCGCCATTAGTGACCAGGGCATAAAAAACCTGGACGGGCTGCAGTTGCGTCATCTATTTCTCTATGATTGCTCGAAGATAGACGACAATGCCATAGACCTCATAGCCAAACAGTTTCCAAATTTGAGAAAGATCTCTTTAGCTTCGGATAATATCACCGTTTCCGGACTGGCGCCCTTGAAACGTCTAGAGAATCTGACCAACCTGAATATCTGCGTACCGGGAATAGATGACAACACTATAGACTCGATCGCAACTCTACCGATAAGCAACCTGGATCTTCACAGCGCTCACATTGGAGAAAAGGGGCTCATGAAGCTCTACAAGGCGAAGAACCTCAAGTCATTGACCATCGAAGAAAGCGATCCGATACCGGAAGAAGCGGTGGCTCGGGCCCGGTCAACAAGGCCTTCATTGAAGCTGGTAATTAAAAATCGCTCAAAAGTAAATGACTTCGAGAAAGAGATAGATAAAGTGCTCAACTTCTAATAATCTTCAGGCTGGATTTTTTCCGGTTCTTTGATAGTAATCAGCTTGAAGGAAAGAAAACCGACACCGGCAGCCAGTATCCAGAGAACATAGAAATACCCGCCCCAACCGGGATGAATAGTCGAATCCTTCGGATTCTGCGGATTATAGGCTACCTCTATAGAGCTGCCGTCCTCGAACTTATCATTGATCATCGCCCTGACAGTCTCCTCTTTTTCGGAGCGTCCGCCATTGTCCCTGCCTTCATAGGTCTGATCACCGACCTTGAAACTATAGCCCACCTTAAGGACATATTCCATTTTCTTGCGGTGGGTCGTCTTGCGCCCCTTCTTCTCGGACGCGTTATGAAGATCGCTGTAGGAACTCTCTTTCACCGCAGACTCTTTATGAAAAGACTCTATTTCGGTGGCGGTGACGGTGCCCATGGTTTTAGGCCAGGTCATCTGCAGCGCAAGATAAATGCCTAGAACTACTAGAGCAACAGCAATAAGCGCAACAAAATAACCGGTAAACCTTTTGGCCTCTCGCTCTTCCCGGAGGTCGCCTTCAGACGGCTTGAACATAAAAATCAATTCCTCTAACTTTCCAACTCTCTAACTTTTTAACTTTCGTCCAGATCATAGAGTTCAAACTGATTGGCCATCAGAGTATCGGCGTCAGAAAGCATCTCTTCGAGCAGCTTGAGCGTCCTGCCATTGACCGGCGCGGTCCTCTGCCGGGGTGTGGGAAGTTCATCCATGTATTTATAGGTGACCACCAGATCGATCTCTCCATCTCGAAATCGCAGCCTCAATCTCTTTGATTCATCGCCCTTTTCGCGAACCGCCTTCACATCGGCGACCAGCTTCTCGAGCACGGTCATAGTCTCTCTGGTTACCGGCGCCTTGAACTCTGCAGTTCCATGTTCAGGATGTTTGACGAATATAGCGAAGCTGAAGCTGTTGCTTTCACGCTTCAGTTTGGCATCGAGACCATCGGTATCTTTGGTGATCGCAGAGTAGTCCCGGACCACTTCGCCTTTTATACCCCGCTTCAATTTCTGGAGCCAGTTTTTTATCACCATGGACAATACCTCTGTCGGCAGGACCTATCTTTTCATACTCAAGGAGATGCGTTTGCGGTTCTCCTCCACTTTCAGCACCACGACCTCTACCCTTTGTTGAACTTTCACCACTTCGTTCGGGTCTTTGATAAACCTGTCGGCAAGTTCGCTTACATGAACCAATCCGTCCTGATGCACACCAATATCGACAAAAGCACCGAAGTTGGTGACATTTGTAACCACTCCCGGCACTCTCATGCCTTCTTTCAAATCACCAATAGAATTTATGCCGGCGGCAAACTCCATAGGAACAAGCTTCTCCCTGGGGTCTCGACCGGGCTTCTCCAACTCTTTGAAAATATCCTCCAGGGTCGGTCGACCGACTCCATCTCCGATATATTTATCCAGTTGTATTCTCTTGCGTGCTTCTTCCGAGCGCATTAACTCTGCCAGACTGACTCCCAGATCCGACGCCATCTTCTCGACCAGTTTATATCGCTCCGGATGGACCGCACTTTCATCGAGGGGATGCTTCGCTCCTCTGATCCTCAAAAATCCGGCACATTGCTCGAAGGCTTTCGGACCCAGTCTCGGGACCTTTTTAAGCTGGGCCCGGCTGGCAAAAGGTCCCTCTTCCTGGCGAAACTTGACTATATTTGAGGCAAGTTGATTACCGAGTCCAGAGACATAGGAGAGTAGTTCTTTGCTGGCGGTGTTCAATTCCACCCCGACTGAATTGACACAACTCATGACCGTGTCATCAAGACTGGTCTGGAGCCTGCCCTGGTCGACATCATGTTGATATTGACCGACACCGATTGATTTAGGCTCAATCTTAACAAGCTCGGCAAGAGGGTCTATTAAACGCCGACCTATGGACACAGCACCACGGACGGTAACATCATGATCCGGAAATTCATCTCGCGCCACTTTAGAGGCCGAATAGATAGAGGCTCCGCTTTCGTTAACCAGCACCACTTGCGGTTTATTAAGACCGGCGCCGACGAAGTCAATTGACTCGACAAAGTCCTTGGTCTCCCGGCTGGCGGTACCGTTACCCACCGCTATCGCCTCGACAACATACTTCTTGCAATAGGAGATCACCTTCTCGACCGCTCTTGCCCGACCGCCTCCGTCTTTACCGTCGAAAAGCGGATAGATGACATCATGGTGCAACAATTCACCCTGACGATCGAGACAGACCAATTTACACCCGGTTCGAAAACCAGGGTCCAGGGCAAGCACCGCCTTTTGCCCCAGAGGTGGTGCCATAAGCAACTCGCCCAGATTATTGACAAAAACTTTTATCGCCTCTTCATCGGCCCGCTCTTTGAGAATCTGGCGTAACTCGGTCTCCATAGACGGTGCCACCAGTCTTTTGTAAGCATCTTCCAGAGCGGCTTCCATCTGCTCGGTGCATTTGTCTTCGCCTTTCAGATACTTCTCATCGAGAATATCCACCGCCCGCTCGAACTCCGGGCGAATCGAGAGCTTCAATATCTTCTCCGCCTCACCTCGAAACATGGCAAGAATCCTGTGGGATGGCGCCTTTGCCGAGGGCTCCGACCAGTCGAAATAATCTTTGAATTTCTCCCCTTCCTGCTCTTTGCCTTTGGCCACTTTAGATTCGATGCGGCTTTCCTTAATCCAGAGCTTACGCATGCGACCACGCAGACTGGAATCTTCCGCCACTTTTTCTGCGATGATGTCCCGAGCACCGGCAAGAGCCTCTTCTACCGTGGCGACGCCCTTTTCTGGGTTTAGAAACCCTTCGGCCTCTTTTTGAGGCTCCCGGGTCTTGTAGTTCATTATGCTGAGAGCAAGCGGCTCGAGCCCCTTTTCTATCGCAGCTGTTGCCCTGGTCTTGCGCTTCGGTCGATAAGGAAGATAGATATCCTCCAACTCTGTCTTTGTTGTGGCAGCTCTTATCTGAGCCTCTAATTCAGCGCTCAATAACTCGCGCTCTTTCAAAGACTCCAGGATAGAAGCTCGACGCTTATCGAGATCGGTCAGCCTGGCCACTTCGTCTCGAATGGCAGCGATGGCGACCTCATCTAGAGAGCCGGTGGCTTCCTTTCGATAGCGGGCTATAAAAGGAACAGTACAGCCCTCTTCTAGTAGAGCGATGGTCGCCTGCACCGACTTGACAGGAAGGTTGAGACTTGTGCTCAGAGGATTTGCATAAGAACTTGCTACGCTGGATGTGGCGGACATAATATGAGGCTCTCACCGCTAGAAAAGAGCCTCATATGTTATCAAATTCTCAGTCCTCTTTCACATCGCCCGGATAGTCCCCGACCTTGACTTCAGTAGCGACCAGAGAGCCGGAGCGATTGACCAGGACACTGAGCTTATCGCCAGGCTTATGCTTGCGGACTATTCTCTGCACCGATTTACCATCCTTTACCTCGGTGCCGTCGATTCTGGTTATGACATCGCCCATCTTCAAGCCCGAACCTGCCGCCGGACCGTCGGAGGTGACTCTGGCGATGACAACCCCGGCAGTATCGGCAGGCACGCCCAGAGATTTAGCCAGTTTTTCGTTGAGGTCCTGCATATAAATTCCCAGATAGGGCCTGTCTATTTGACCTTTGTTCAAAAGCTGATCGACCACATCCCTGGCCACATCTATGGGTATAGCGAAACCTATGTTCTGGGCACCGCTCTGAATAGCGGTGTTGAGACCGATAAGCTCACCGTCGATATTCAAAAGCGGACCACCGGAATTGCCCGGATTTATTGCCGCATCGGTCTGAATGAGCTCTACGTTCGAGCCCAGCGCGTTAATAGAGCGGCCAAGAGCGCTGATTATTCCAAAGGTGACGGTGTGATCGAGACCGCTGGGATTACCGATGGCTATCGCCCAGTCTCCTGGTTTGACCTGGTCGCTCTTACCGAATCGGATAATAGGCAGTTTATTAGCCTCGATTTTAACCAGGGCAAGATCGGTAAAACTATCCCTGCCCACGACCTTGCCTTTGAATTTACGCCCATCGGAGAGCGTCACTTCTATATCGTCCGCTTTGCGCACCACATGGTTGTTTGTCAAAACGTAGCCGTCGGAGCGGATTATGACACCAGAGCCGGCACCACGGGATTCGAACTTACGCTCTCCTTTAAATTCACGAGCCGAATCATCATCAAAAGGCATCCGCTCTCCGAAGAAGTACTGAAACTGCTTGAAAGGCAGCCCGAAGCTGAACTGACCATCCGGGATAGAGACCGACTGTTTCGTGTCGATATTGACCACACATTTGCCGGCGTCCTCTGCAATGTGCGAGATCACATTCTTGGTCAAGAAGGCAGAAGCCGGACTGCTCGAAACATTTACCGACGGCTTCGTATCGAGGCTACTCGCCACAGAAGGACTGAGGAGCTGATTGGCGAACCATCCGAATAAGGCGACCGCAAGGAATGCCGCGGTCAAAACAAGAATTTGAAAAGCCCTCAAAGACTTTTTCATATAGCCACCTCCACTTTAGTTAGCCGAAGCTTTCTTGACTTCGATTCTCCTGCCCTCCTTTTGCGGGGGCGATAGCTTAGGTAGGGTTACGGTCAGAACACCATTCTTGTACTGCGCTTCTACAGATTCTTGATCGACCTCGTAAGGCAGAGAGATGCTGCGAGAGAAGCTGCCGAAGTGACGCTCCACCCGATACCAGCCTTTCTCTTTCTCCTCAGTCTTCTGCCTCTTATCCCCCTTTATCGACAGTAGACTGCCCTCGATGGTGACCTCAAAGTCATTTTCCGTCAGACCGGGCATCTCGGCAGTTACCACCAGACGATCCTCGTATTCAGCGATGTCCATCTTCGGAGTCAGAGGGTCCCAGTTGCGCTCGAAAAACGCCGATGAATTCAAACCGAGACCCAGACCCGGTCCTAACAGTCCTCCAAGATTCGCCTCTTGAAAGAAGTTATCGAACAGGTGATTTACCTCCTTCTGAAAGGCGAACATCGGATGTATGCGCTCATCCCGTCCTGCGGGCATCGATTTGTTATTGTTATTGTTCAAACGCATCAATTTATTTACCGGGTCTGCCGGCTTTTCGTTGTCGGAAAATCTGTTGTCGGTACTCATAAGAAACCTCCTTAAATCACCATTTACAGATTTAATGACCTATTCGGAACGTACAGAAATCTTTCTAGCCTTAGCCCTTTCGTGCTTCGGCATCCTCAAGGTAAGAATTCCATCCTTCATCACAGCATCGGCTTTCTCTATATCAACCTCTTCAGAAAGCTTGAAGACGCGGCGATAGTTGCCGGTAACAACCTCGGAATGGGTCAATTTGAAACCATCGAGAGACGGTCGCTCGATTTTTCCTTCGATGGTCAGAATCCCCTGGTCTAGAACAATCTCCACCGTCGACTCGTTGACGCCAGGCATCTCGGTGACGAGCATAAATTCATCGTCACTTTGATAGATATCGACGGCGGGCGATACGACAGGGAACTTTTCCCGGCTTTCGCCTCGTAGCGCTGCTTTATCTTTTGTTATCAATGAATCAGTCATGGTCAGTAACCTCTCTAATAAACAACTGTTCGTCGCAATTCGAAGAAGCAGAAACCAGCATGCAAGGGTCTATGCGAAAAATTTGTGAACACCAGACAGCCGGTCCGCTTACTAATGTTGATTGTTATGCTCAGAAAGGCGCTCTTGCCTCCTAGTGAAAATGTACAAAATTCTAGGGAGCGTTTTTGCCAATTTCATTCTTTCTTTATTCTTCCGAAAACAGTCCCGGTTCATGTTCCAGGATGCCCATCCCTGGAGCCGTCCTGTAATTTATGTGGACCTTAATAAGTATGTATAATGGTGAAAGTAATAGGGCTGCTGGCGGGATCTATGTCACAGGCAATCACCGCGACCACGAAGTTTAAATACCCCTGGATGTTCGGTCGCCGGTTCGATCTGTTCTTCTATTTCGCCCCAATAGCCTTCGGCATAGCCTGTTACGCCCTCTCCCAGTCCATATTGGCCGACAGCTCCACCCTCTGGCTGGTGCTCGCCGTCAACGCCTTTGGAGCCGGTCCATTTCACCAGGGTCCAACCTGGTTCGCCTATTTAGACAAGAAAAACCGCTCTCATTACGCCAGCACCGACAGACTGAAGTTGATCTTCTATCTTGGTCCGATACTGGTCATGGCGGTAACAGTTCTGGGCTGGGTCTATTTCCGGGGCATCATCTATGCCATCACCATGGCCTGGGCGGTTCAGCACATAGTACAGCAAAATATAGGCATTCTTCTTCTCTACCATAATCATGGTCGGGGCGAGGCTTTAGTAGAGAAAAAACTGGAGAGCTGGAGCCAGTGGGCACCGGCGATTTTCTTCTCGACCTTCTTTATTCATCGCATCCTCTTCCAGAACGCAGACAATCTTATTTTCACTGGTATCACGGCGATAACCGGTATCTGGGCATTGACCTTGGTGGCTCGTTATATTCTTACTCTGATAAGAAAATCTAACGAGGGCGAATATATAAACGTTCCGGCTCTACTGTTCTGGATGGTCTCGGTGCTTTCTCTTGCCCCCTTCGCCTTCCTGGGCAAGAGCTTCGACGACGCCTTCGTCATCCCGGTTACCATCCACTGGTTCCAGTATATCGGGCTCAATTATATGCTCATCCACTATAAATACGCATCGGAAGAGGAAGGCGAGAACCGCGCCAATTTACCCAGCGATAATCCGATGATGCTCTTTTTCCTCATGGGTGCTCTTCTTTTAGCCATGGGGCTGGGCTTGAATCTTCTCAAAAATTCAGGACTTCTAGAAAGCGAGTTTCTCGTTAGCATCATCGGCGGTATCGTCATCGGCCTTGCCAACACTCATTATTTCCTGGACGCATTCATGTGGCGTTTCCGGGAGGATTATCAGAGAAACACTATTTTACCCTTCTTGATCAAACCCAGAAAAGCACAGTGAGCGAAGGCGAAGAGAAGAAGATTGACACAGAAGAGACGAGCAGCAAAGAAGCCGCTCTCGATTCCATCGCTGAACCGGTTGCAGAGACGGCACCGGCAGAAACAGTCTCTATGGAAAGTCTTCAAAAAAAACGCTCCCCGGTAAAGCTACTGGTGACCACCATTCTCATGCTATTAATCGCCCTGGGCATAGGCTTCGCCATACCCAATGCCATGTGGTTCTACTACATCCAGAGCGGCTCGCAAAATATGGATGCACTCAAGCTCGAAGAATCGGCAAGAGACTTCGAAACCGCCGCCACCATCGCCCGGATGTTTCCTTCCAGCGATGAGAGGCTCGGTCTCAGCCTCAATACACTGGGAACCATGCAGCTTGCCCTGGGTCGATATAAAGAAGCGGGTAAGACCATCGACGAAAGCATCACGATTCATAAGAGACTCTACGGCGAAGGAGTAAAATCGACCAAAGCGCTGCTTCTGAAAGCCGGTCTCAACAGAAGACAGGGTAATTACAAAGAAGCAGAAGAAATATATAACAACGCCCTGGACACAATAGAAAGTGCCGAGGGCAAAAACGCCAAGTATGCAGAGGTGCTTATGGTCTTGAGCATCCTCGAAATTTATAGAGGCAATTACGCAAGAGCCGAAGCGGGCTTTCTCGAAGTGACCTCTATTCATAAAGAGATTGAAGGGGCAAAATATAAAGAGTCGCCGGACATGACCATGAACATGGGCCGCATAGCAGAAGCCAAAGGCGATTACAAAACAGCAAGCGGTCTCTATCAAAGATGCTTGAAAGAGTTAGGCGCCCCGGACGAAAATAACAAAGCCAGTCATTGCCTGGTATTGAATTTAATGGCAGAGCTCTACATTACAGAGAATGATACCAAAGAAGCCGGCGCCAGTGTAGAGAAAGCCTATGCCCTTGCTCAGAGCCTCTCGGCTAAAGAGTATCTGCAAGCCGCCAATCTGGAAACTTTGATGAACCTGACTTCTTTTCATATCATGGAAAATCAGTATGACAAAGCAGAGAAAATTTTGAAACAGTCCCTGCCTATAGCAAGGGATAGACTGGGCAAGAATCATCCAGCCTATGCCCGGGTTCTATCGCAGCAAGCAGAGGTGCTGGCATATAGAAGCAAGTTCAAAGCAGCCGATGCCGACGCCCTTGAAGCCATAGCGCTAATGAAAGAGACCGTGGGAGAGAAGCATCGTTATGTTGCGGATCTTATGCGATCGAGGGCAAAGGTTCTGACCAGACAAAAGAACTTCCACGAGGCAGAGACTGTGCTGAAACAGTCCCTGAATCTCTTTGCCGAATGTTTGTCTGCAAAACATCCTGAATACGCCAATACTCTAATGGCTCAGGCGAAGCTTGCCGAAACGAAGGGAAACAGTGCCAGGGCGGCAGAGCTTATGGCAAGAGCAAGAAAGATTGTCGAAGTGGCAAATAAGCGTTGACGAAAAGAGGCATTGAATATTGAGCCAGGACGACAACACCCCGAATACGAACGAAGAACTCAAAGAGAAGCAGCCAGAGCTAAAAGTATCCGGTGGCGAAACCAATGTTGAGCCCAGCGAAGATAGAATTCCTGATCTGGGAACACGCTTCGAGGTCCTGGGTAAAATTGGCGAAGGCGGCATGGGCAGCGTCTATAAAGCAAGGGAGATAAAGACGGATCAGATCTTCGCGGTAAAAGTACTGAAAGACGACCTGGCCAAAGATGCCGCCGCATTAAAAAGATTCGAGCAAGAAGCAGAGGCAGCGCGCAATCTGGACCATGCAAATTTGGCTGCGGTCTATGAACTGGAGGCGCTTGCTAACGGCACCACCTATTTGATTATGGAATATGTAGAAGGCAGAAGCCTCGATGAAATTCTCAAAGAGAAAGAACGCCTTGGCGGCAAGAAAGCGCTCGAGATATTCTTGCAGGTAACCGAAGCTCTCGCCTATGCCCATGAAAAGGGTGTTATCCATCGCGATGTGAAGCCGACCAATATAATCATCACCGACGAGACCAGTTCAAACCCAGGAGTTAAAGTGGTGGATTTCGGGATCGCCAAGGTGATGCCGGCAGCCAATAGAGAGA
>CAZCBH010000115.1:0-14836 GCA_964496875.1 uncultured Candidatus Obscuribacterales bacterium
AGCCCTCCTTTTGGGAGGGCTTCTTTCTTGCGGGGAGTCTCTGGCGACAAAGCCTAGCTGAACAAATTGGCGTCTCTTGCCGAGGCAACAAAATAATTGACTACACCCGGTGCGGAGAGTGCTCCTAGAATCAGGCAAAGTCCGACCATTATCTTGTTTCCGACCGAAGCTTTGAAGAAGGCATTGGTCTCGTTCTTAGAAGGGAAGAAGACCGATGCCAGCATCAGACCGCCGGTGGCGAGACCGAGGATCTCGATGCCATTCACAAGGATATTCAGCATCGCTTCCAGATTGGCAAGATTATTGACCCGTACCGTTCCTGCTGTGTTGACACCCATTATCGCTGTGGCGTCACCACCCTGGGGACCGATGGTGCCGTTTGTGGCACCCTGAAGGATGGCAGTATTGTCCGTGTCATCGATGGTTACGCTGTTGCCGGCTAGCGACTCTGCCGCCCGGGCTGAATAGTGCAGGTTCTCCGACGGCGCCATGGCGATTTGCTCTGATTGAGGTCTTAGCATCCTAAGGACCTCATCCTCTTCACCGCCTACGATTTGAACCGAGTGATTGTGCATGCCTTCGGCCAGGGTTGAAGCCGAGCGGCTGCTGTTGTCGAGAACGGTAGAGGCTAGAGAAACCGGGGTGACTATGCGGTGCAGGACAGCTTCTTCTACTGCCGGTCTGACCAGGTTTTTGTTCAAAAGCTGCGCGCAGTGCTCCCGAGCGAAGAGGGCGCCAAGCTCTCTTATCTGCTCCGGTTTGACGGCGACCTTTCCTATCGGTGTTTTTGAGGTCTGGTATTCCACTAAGTATTCGTAGCCACCAGGGGTCCACTTGGAGAGAAAGCGGCTCAGGTCGGCAGCCGGATGACTGCTGCGAGCTATCGGGGTGAAAGGACCCAAATCCTTGTGGTGTTTGAAGAACTCATTCGGGTCCATCACTCCGTTATCTAGGGCAAGTTCGAAGAACGAAGGCTTCTCTTGAAATGGACTCAATATGTATATCTCTTTGTTGAAGCTCGGCTGCGGGCCGTGAATCCACAAAACCGCACCTTCTTTCGATTCCGCGGCCAGTTCGGCGGCTTTCACCACCGATTCGAGATTATCCTGACCTCCTACGAAGTCTTTGTCGTTCAGGTTTTTGATTGCTTCGCGCAGAGGGCGCTCCATTGTTTTGGGGTTGTTCTCGTCCTGCAGTCTCGAGGCGAGAATTAGAGAAGCGTCTATTTCAGAGGAGATTCGAGAGAGCACCTCTTTGAGATTGTCGAGATGGGGTTTGACGCTTTCGGAGCCGTCCAGTACAACCAGCAGTCTTTTGGGTGCTCGGGCTGGAATCTTCTTGATGGTCTGGCTGATATAGCGAGGCTCTTTGCCCAGATTGTCGAAGACCGAGATAGGACCATAGGTGGCGCCTCTCTTTAGATCAAGTGATACGCCTGCACCGGTGATAGTGTCACTCTTCAGTTTTCCTCCGATTACATAGTTTCCGTCCTTCTGTTGACTCACCTTCAGTCCGTCGACTTTTAGAGAGATGCTCGCGGGTGAGATCATCCTGAGACTGTGCTCGCCTTTCATAGAGAAATTGGCGTCTATAATCTTGGGCAGAGGTAGCGACGCTTGATCTATGGTATGAAGCTTAGCAGGGATAGTAATGGCTACTGCCACCCGGAGCTGATCTTGAGCTGGCACAGGATAGCAATGCAAAAGCACCCTGCCTCGACCCAGATCGGTTACCACGCCTGGGGCCTGGTGCCCCTGTGCGGACCAGCTTATCGTGCCCGGATTGGCCATGGTCGGCTTGAACATGGTGCCCTGGGCCGAGCCGTCTTTCCATATGGTCATGCCGGATATCACCGCACCTTCGGGAAGTCCCAACTCGACTCTGGCTTCTTCGGGATTATATGATTTGTTCTTGAAGACGAAATTCCAAAAGATCGTGCTGGAGAGGGTCTCTGGGTTGATGTGACCGAACATCTTAGACCGGTGCAGGCTCAGTCCATCCACCGCCTTACCCACCACGTGTCTTTGCAGATAGTCATCCGGCATGGAAGAGAAGTTGGCTGACTTGTCATCACGGAACGGTTCTCCGGTTACCTGGAAGTAGAGCTGGCGCAGGGTGACATTGTCCAGCTTGACGAACATGCCAGGCAGGCTCACCGCTTTATAGTTCGCACATTCCATGTTGAGCTCTTTGCGAGGGTAGAGCCAGCGCAGTGTTTTCATGCCTTCTGCCTGCTGGGCTTGATCTTCTGAAATAGCCATGTGCTCTGCCATCTTTATGGCTGTCTCTCTGGCTTCCGAGCCGGCAAAGCCGACAATAGAGAGGAGCACGCCCATACCTGCGACCCAGAGGGCTTTCAGTCTGCCGCTTTCCGAGATTCTGGTTTTCCTTACTTCATTTAGAAGATGGGCAGAGACAAGGGCCGAGACCAGATAAATGGCACCGATGATTATCGCCGCTCCGCTGTGATCCGTGCCATCTAGAGAGCTGGTCGGGTAGCCCAGGCAGACTGCAACCACCGCCAGAAGCGATATCAAAGCAGCACTACCAAGGGCGATGCCGTTGAGAATTCCCTTCTTGATCTGGGCGCGATAATCGCAGTTGACCAGGCTTGCCCAGACCAGATAGTTGCCTATTGGAACCGCGAGGCACAGAAGCAATTCGACTATAGATTCGATCGGATGTTTGAGTATCAGAAGCGTCATACGCTCGTGGCATGCATAGAAATACGATAAAGAAAGAAGTCCCGGCAGAATTACTCCGCCGAACATGACCATCATTCCCTGGTAAGTTTTGAACAGATCGAAAAACGCGTTTCTTTCAACGAAGCTGTGCAGGCTCTCCTCGAAGGTAGAGTCTGTTTCTGCTCCTGCTTCAGATCGAGCTTCGGGACGAGCCTCTGTTGCTGTTCCGGCTGTCGCCTTTGTTTGTGAACCGCCATCATTGACGGTGCCGCTGTCGAATTCTTCTGGCTTGCTCATAGTATCCTCCGACGGATTTATACAGACGCGATCGCTTGATTTGACACGGCTTTTGTCAAGCCATATCAAATCGAAACAGATCTGTTTGTTGTTTCTCTGGTAAGTGTTTAAAAGTTGCTTTTGAGCCCGGTGTCTATTCGGGATGTTCCCAGCTTATGAAAAATCCCTCTCGATTGCGATAGGGTTTTCCCTGAAAGGGGGCTGGAGTAATGAACTGGTGCCGGTATCGGCAGTATCTTTAGTTATAGGCTTCTGGGCCTTAGAATCCATTCCATCTGGCCGCAGTCAGGATCTAGATCACGCCATTCCGAGATGTTTAATGCTATCGATGCCAGGCAGGCTGTGGGAAAGCGCTCGTATTCTCCGGTGAGGTCGGCGAGCAGGCTTTCCATCCCGGGATTGTGTCCTATCAAAAGCACAGCGTCATGCTTGTCTTTTTGAGATCGGACAATCTTTCTCAGCTCTCCCACACTGGCTTCGTAGATGCCATCGACAAAGTCTGTCGAAGCTTTGAGATTCGCCTCTTTCTGAAGTAGCTCGAGGGTCTCTCTGGTTCGCTTTGATGGAGAACAGATGATTCTATCGATATCCAGCTCTCTATCTTTTATCACCCGGCCCATTAAGGGTGCGGCTTTCTTGCCCCGGTCGTTGAGCGGTCGGTCGAAGTCTTTCTGATGCGGATCGTCCCAGCTCGATTTGGCGTGGCGTAGTAAATAGAGGTGCTTCGACATGGATCGACCCTTCCTGATTCGAATAAGATATCGGACATCCGAATTATTCTACCCTATAAGACGGTCCGGGTCTCGGGTACATACTATAGAAGGCTTCTACCCTGGCAGATTCAGGCGATTCTCAACAAATATATGGACGGTAAATCTCTAGAAAAGCAGAACTCAGTTGAGGATATTTCGGCGGATATTTCGGCGGATCTTGGTGCCGAGCCGGCGGCTGTCGAGGCACAGGAGCTGGAGTTGCCGCAGATGGGCGATAGATTCGAGATTCTCGAGATTCTGGGCTCGGGTGGCATGGGCTCGGTCTATAGGGTAAAAGACCGCTCTATCGACGAAGAGTATGCGGTCAAGATTCTCAAAGCCGAGATTGTCGCCGATAAGCAAGCTGTTAAACGCTTCGAGCTTGAAGTTCGAGCTCAAGAGTCTCTCAGCCACCCCAATCTGGTACCCGTACTGGGGCAAGGGCATACTCTAGACGGGGCGCCATACATGATAATGGGTTTGAGCGAAGGGGTCTCGCTGGAAGCCGAGATTGCCCGGGGACGGAAATTCTCGGAAGACGAGGTTCTATCTTTCATAGAACAGGTAGCCGAAGCTCTTTCCCATGCCCACTCAAAAAGAGTCGTGCACCGTGACATCAAGCCCGGCAATATCTTGCTGGAGAAAGATGAAGAGGCAGGCACGGAGCGTGTAAAACTGGTCGATTTCGGCATCGCCAAGATTGACAATAAGACGGCTTCTTCTGCCGACAATACCATGACTACCTCCACCGGCGACTTCATCACCAGAACCGGTGAGTTCGTCGGCAGCCCGGACTACATGAGTCCGGAGCATTGCCTGGGTCAGAATGTGGATGAGCGGTCCGATATCTATTCTCTGGGCTGTGTGGTAAACGAGATCATTACAGGCTCACCGCCATTTAAAAGTGATAGTCCGGTGCAGGCTATCGTTGAACATTTGAATAACGATCCGGTTATCGATTTTTCTTCTTACTATGCTGATTCTAAGCGTCTTAAAGAGATGGAGAAACTGGTGCTCAAGTGTTTGAACAAAGATCCTGTCAATAGATATAAGAACATGGAAGAGCTCCTGGCCGATTTGAGAACCATAAAAGAGAATGGCAAACTGAAAGCAGGCAGAGCCAAAGTCTATGTTCCGGCCAGGCAGAAGAAGAGCGTGTTCAGTCCGGCTACGATAGTATCTGTTTGTATTTTGATTCTGGTCGCTCCTTTTTTATATCAATTTCTGGTATCACATTTTGTGCAGGGTCAAACAGGCAAAAGAAGCATTCAATCCGCCGGCTCATTCAATCTTGAGACCGAAGCCATCGAAGACAATGTCAAAATATATGAGCTTAAGGATGAATCCGGGCGGGTAATTTATTCTGCCTCTGCCAGTAATACCGGCTCCGCTCTGCGCCGAGCATTGCATGAAGCTATTAAGAACAAGATCCCGCTGCGCAATGTGGTGATTCAGAATGCCGATCTCACCGACATGGATCTTTCCGGAGTAGCTATGCCCGACGCCCGATTCATAAAGACAAAGATGGAGAATGTCAATTTCTCCGGGGCAAATCTTAAGGGGACACGCTTCACCGGTTGTCGTGCCGATAGAGCCAACTTCGACGATGCCGACCTTTCTGGCGGGCAAATTCAGGGCACTACATTTAAGGGAGGCCGCTTTGCCCGGGCTAAACTGAATCATATGATGATTGATACCAGTCGATTCGACCGGGCTGATATGCGGAGGGTAAGCCTTTTGAACACCTGTTTTCAAAACTCCAACTTGACCGAGGCATTGCTGAATAATGCTGTTATCGCCACCAATGCAAAAATGCTGATGCCGGCATATCCGGAGAGAGTTAGAGCAAGCTTCATATCTGTCCAGTTCAAGAAAACCAGTTTCAGTGGAGCAAAACTGACGAATGTTCTTTTTAAGGGCTGCTATTTTGAAAAGACTGCTCTGCCGGCAGACAGTGAAGACAAAACCGAGTTAGTCGACAATCACGATGTAGTAGATTACTGATGGTAGAGCAGGATCTGACAGCAGCAAATAGAGAGAAGCTTATAGACAGCTGTCCTTTCTGTGGTAAGCCTAGAAGAAGCCGGACACTATTAGGAATGTTCGGGAGCGCAGGTGGTGCCGATCGATGTCGATGTTCCGGCTTGCGACGAAAAGGGGATGTCGAGACTCTATATGAAAGGAACCGGCGGACTTTTTATGAAACATCTGATGAGATTGAGTCATCTGAGCTGCCGGATCTGGGGGACGACTACCAGACTATCGAGCTGCTGGGGTCCGGAGCCATGGGCGCAATTTATCGTGTAATGCAGATTTCAAGTCAGGAAGAGTTTGCCATTAAGGTTATGCGAGCGGAGGTCTCTCGCGATAAGCAACTGGTGAAACGCTTCAAGCTGGAAGCTAAAGCGGTGGAGAGTCTGGATCATCCCAATCTGATTCCGGTATTCGGTCAGGGTAAAATCCGGGGAAAGTCAGACGAAGAGCTGCCCTATCTTTTGATGGGACTGAGCCGAGGCGAAAGTTTGAAGGCTCTTCTAAAGAAAGGAGAACGATTCGATAAAGAGAGAATTTTGAACATTATGGTTCAAGTTGCAGAAGCACTTGCCCATGCCCATGCCAACGGCATTATTCATCGTGATATCAAACCGTCCAACATCATGATCGAAAAGAATGAACGCGGAGAAGACCTAGTTAAAGTGCTGGATTTTAGCATTGCCAAAGTCAATCCGGTGGAGAATCGAGTCGGACAGGGTCTGACCATGACCGGAGAGTTTCTTGGCACTCCGGCTTATATGAGTCCGGAAAGTTGCATAGGAAGGAGCGTGGACGAGCGATCTGATCTATATTCTTTCGGTTGTGTGGTCTATGAATTGCTTACGGGAGCGCCACCATTTGCAGGGCATAATCCGGTGCAGATCATTGTCGATCATATCAATTCGACTCCGGCACCACTGCCTCAAGATCGCGGCAAAGGCAGCGATCTTGAGAAGTTCGTTATGAAGCTCCTACGGAAAGAGCCTTCTGATCGCTATCAATCAGTAGAAGAAATGCTTGTCGATTTGAAGGCTCTGAAAGAAGGAAAGAAAGTCAAGATTAAAGAAGCGGCAAAGGTTGTCGATGAAAAGCGTGAAACCCTGGTGGCAGTAGGCATTATTTTTCTGACCCTTTGCCTGGTGCTGGCACCTGGTATCTACTTCTTGGGTGTCATGAAAGAGAGTCGCTCTTACGATCCGCACAGGGACTTTGCCCAGATTAAGTTGGGCAAGGCAGCTGTCCCTTTGTCTTCCGTCGAGAGTACTATTAAGGCGCAGACCATAGGTCCTGTTACTTTTGAGCTGAAGAATGAATTTAAAGAAGTTGTCTATAGAGCCGAAGGCAGGGATCGAAACGATGCGGTTCGAAAGGCTATTTCAGGAGCTGTAAAAGCCAAGGTCAGCCTTCGTGGTATGCACTTCGATAATGTCGACTTGAGCAACCTGGATCTGGAAGGTGCTGACTTCGCCGGAGCGCGCTTTCTATCGGTGGATCTCTCATCCACCAATTTGAAGAACGCCAGCTTCCTGCATGCCAGGCTGAGTCGTTGTACAGCTCCAAATGCCAATTTTGAGAACTGTGATTTTTCCGACTGCAACTTTCAACAAGTCATTCTTGAGAGAAGTCGGATGATGGGTTGCAAGTTTCAAGAGTCCAAGTTTTTCGAGGCTATTCTCAATGGTGCCGATTGCTCAAGCGCGAAATTCACTAATGTTGGTTTCAGGAACTCTCAACTTCTCAATACCTGTTTTACCGACGCTGTTTTCGACCTTGGCGATTTCAACGATACTCCCTGTGGTGGAGCTGATTTCAGCAGAACCTCTATGTATAGAGTGAATTTTTATAAGAACAAGATCTCGAACGCCCGGTTTACCGGGGCAAAGCTTAATAATGTGAGTTTTGAAAGTTGTTTCGGCACCAATGTCAGTTTCATTGAAAGTACAGCTGACAACCTGGGTTTCAACAAAAGTCGCTTCACAAGCTCCGATTTCAGAAACAGCAAACTGATTTCATTTACCAGTAGCGGATCGGATTTCGAGCAGTCCAATTTTTCCGATGCCGAAGTTAGTCGTATGTCATTAGATAAAAGCTTCTTTGACAAAACTAAGTTTGAAGGGACAATCTTTGCCAATTACAGCGAGATTCCGGATTTCAAGTTTGGGATGAACAGCTTCCGCAAGGCCTCATTCAAAAATGCCAGAGCAACCGGATATAAAGACAAAAGTAGGTAGCAATCTGGTAACCGTCATCCCCACCCGGGGGATAGCTTAAAATCTCTTGCTCCATTAGTTAGGATGGGCAGATTCGAATTTATGGAGGCATTGTCATGAATAGAACTCGACGCAGTCGCAAAGGGCAGAGCATGGTGGAGTACGCTATAGGCATCGGCGCGGTGGCGGCTCTCTGTATGGTGGCTCTGGGCTCTCTCGGGCATATCTGCGGCGATATGATCTCGAAAGTTTGCCATTCGATTATCGCCCCCGGACAGCATTCGCCTATGCCCGGAAGGACAATAAGTCCGAGCGCTACTCCCTGGGTTCTCGAATAAGAATCAGTCCAGAGGGCTTTCTTCGACAAAGAGCATTGCCGGTCCGGCGTGCACCACCCGCACTATTGCCCCACGTTCGAAGTGGGCTTCGCGGTTCATGGCCCTTGCCGGATACTTCATCTCTCTGTCCTCATCAGAATAGACTTCACCGGGGGTGTTCTTATAAATTGGCACCGCCACCTCGAAGTCTTTACCGATTTTTTCTTTGTGGTTTTCTATTTCGGTGCGCCGATCCAGCTTCTTCACGACATCGTCACAAAGCTTGGTCACGTCATCTTTTACTTTTATCGCTGTTTTTAGAAGATCACTCAACATCGAACCGCTTCAACCTCTTTTGTTCTTGATTAGCCTTCATCCACTGTTACCCTGACTGCTACCGTAAGTTTTTCCGAGCCGCCGCCTTTGTATATGGTGCCTGATGTGGGTGAGGCATCACGATAATTTCTTCCTGCCGCTACTCTAACATGATCATGACCGACAAGGCATCCATTGGTCGGGTCGAAGCCATACCATCCGCACCAGGGCAGATACAGTTCGGTCCAGGCATGGGAGGCTTCCGATTGCACTTTGTTTTCATAGTCGGCACCGGTGTTGATGTATCCGACTCTGTAACGGGCGGGTATACCCAGCAGTCTCGCCATGCAAATGAATAGATTGGCGAAATCCTGGCAGACCCCTTTTCTTTTGGTGAACACTTCAAATGGAGTGGTTTGCAGATTAGTAGATCCGCTCACATAAGTGTAGTCCGAGAAGATGGTGCGATTGATTTCCATCAGAGCTTCCAGAAGGTCGAAGTCTTCTCGTTTGACGAAGCCCATGGCGTATTCCGTCAGGGTGCGGAGCTCGCTCTCCGGCAATTCTGGTGGTAGCAAATACGGTAGCATCATCTGACGCTGCCAGGGCATCCATACCAGGGGCACCGTCATGCGTTCCGAGGTGGAGCTGAGGAGCGGATAGGGATGCAGTTTTACTTTAGATACCGCTTTAATAGACAGTTTCTTATACGGCGTGTCGATTTTTGCATCGGTGCTGCGGTTGCCGAATACATCTTCGAACTCTCTGGTTTCGCCTTCCGGACTGATTTCCAGCCTGTATTCCAGTAACTCTTGTTGATAGTCTTGAACAGGCTTAAGATGAAGGCGATGGGTGCTGTATTCGACCGGTGTTGTGTATTCGTAACTGGTCTCATGAAAAACCGTCAGGATGCGTGGTTTTATCGATGGTGGCGCATTTATAGATCGCACCGGCTCTACTACCAGGGCGCTGGTGCCGCCGATAATCGGCTCTATAAGAGGAGAGCTGGCGTAGGAAGTGGTGGCGGCGTCGATTGTATTTGCCTGTTGCTTGAGCTGGCAGAAATCGCCGTCCACATGGAAGCTCGCCGAATTGGGGTTAATAGTGTTCTCAAGCTCGGCCATAGCCTGGGCTCCGGCTTGGGAAGCAAGGGGCATCTGCTGTTCGAAATTGGGTGCCGTCACAGGAACCGGTGTCGGCGCGCTCTCCTGCTTCTTCTCCATCTCCTGGGTCTGGCTCTGCGCCGCTTTATTATCCGGCTGATGACTTCTGTGGATTACTTTGCCCAGTTTGGCAACCAATAGCGACCCCGGCGGGATCTCTTCCCAGGTGCCGTCCGACATCGGGCTCGATGTAATCAGGACCATAGTCCTGTTCTGGTCGAGGGGATCTGAAAAGTCTATCTCGAGAGAATCGTTATGAATTACATTGACATGGTGGGGCGGCGTGCGGCGTGCGGCGTACAGGGGATTGCCTCTTCCCTGGCTGTCTCGGTAAGCCATCAGGATGTTTCCGTCAGAGAAGAGAAAGTCCGAGGGACCGTATTGATTGAGGGTTTTGAAGAGCTGATGCATATAGCTCCAGCCAGCTTTATTGAGGGTGCGCGCCCCTTTAAGCCTTAGCTGGGTGAGAATCCAACAAAATGCGTATTCAGAATCGGTTCTGCCTACCGGTTCATAAAAGGGGTCTTCACCCAGGGGCAGTTCGGTGATTATGTGTTTGGAGAGATGCCCTATGTGGGCGAAAAGCCAGTGTCTGCCGGCAAAACGACCCAGAAAAGGCATGGTATCTTGTTGAGAAACCCGCTTGGCAGCGCCGCGGAGCTGGCAGACAAAGACGCTGGAGCGGAATCGGTCCCAATCCCGCAGCACTCTTCTCATTACTGATTCTCTAGTGGTGCGGGGATTTTTTATTACGACCCCAGCCAGATCGTCGGAAGGATACCAGCCGAACCCCCATCCACCTTCTTCCCTGGTGCCTTCCTCCAGCCCAAAAAGGGTTATGGATGGAGAGGCTGGGCTGTCGAAGGACATGCCTAATATTTCACTGCTCATGACTTATTTACGATGGGACTCGACTTTCAGATCAACTATACTTACCAGACTAACCAATTCCTAATGTAGCACGCCGGCAGAGGTTATGAAGTATCGCATTCAGCATCTGACAAGTTATCACTACTCCGAGGAAGTGGACCTCGGACCTCATGTAGTGCGATTGCGGCCTGCGGTGCATGCCAAGAGCAAGGTGCTCAGCTATAGCCTCACTGTTCAGCCCGATTGCCAGGTTCGATGGCAGTATGACCCCTGGAACAATCTTATAGCCAGGTTGGCTTTTCCACCCGATAGAAAGTTTCAAGAGCTTTCTTTGTGCGTGGATGCCACGGTAGAGATAAAGCCGATTAATCCCTTCGATTTTTATGTGGAGAGCTGGTGTGAACAGCTCCCTTTCGACTATCCCGAAGCCGTCCAGAAAGAGCTTCTGCCGTTTTTGGAAAAGCCCGAGGGCGGCCCTCTATTTAATGAATTCCTAAAGAAGTTTCCGTTAGAAGGCACGCTCATTAGCTTTCTGGTTAATCTCAATGCTACGGTTTTCAAGACGATTTCATATGAAATCAGGCACGAACCAGGTATTCAGACCAGCGAAGAGAGTCTGGCGCGGGGTGCAGGCTCTTGCCGGGACACGGCGCTGCTCACCATGGAGATTCTGCGTTCACTCGGGTTCGCCGCCCGATTTGTAAGTGGCTATCTCCTGCAGGAGGTCGAGGAGGAGATGAAACTCGATCTCCACGCCTGGACCGAAGTCTATGTACCGGGAGCCGGTTGGGTCGGTCTCGATGGAACCAGCGGTTTGTTATGTGCCGAAGGACATATTCCCTTAGCTTGCACCGTCACCGCCGACCAGGCGGCTCCGGTCTTTGGTACTGCTAGCGGTGCAGCAGTGCGCTTTGATGTGCAATCCAATGTCTCAATTGTTGGAGACGAAACCAGTCCTGATAGACCCTATTCCGATGAGACCTGGCGGAACATCCTCAAGGTTGGTGACTCTGTCGATACACTTCTCGAAAGTACCGGCACTGTGCTGACCTCCGGAGGCGAGCCGACTTTCACCGCAGTTGATGACGACGCCAGGCAGCCGGAGTGGTTTCTGGCTGCCCTGGGACGCACCAAGCGCGCCAAGGCCGCTTGTGTTCTGGAGAATCTTTATGAGCAGTTTGGTGAAGGACCCCTGCCCATATTCGGAACCGGCAAGATCTACCCGGGCGAAGACGATCCAAGGTGGGCTCTTACACTTCTGTGGCGAGTAGATGGAGAGCCTATCTGGCTCAATAGAGATCTTCTCGATTTCAAGCTTACCCCCGACGAGCAGGGTGAAGTCGATACCAATGGCACAGAAGCAGGGCTTGCAAAAGCAAGAGAGTTTCTAGAGGCACTTTCTGAAAAGCTGTCTATCGAACCGAATATAATACCGGGCTATGAAGACCCTGTTCATCTGGTAATCGCCGAAGAGAATCTGCCCTGTGAAGAAGAGCTGGGGGATCTGGCTAATTATTGCGATCTCGATGATCGTGATGAGCGCAAGCGCCTGTCAAAGATCCTCGATAGAGGCGCCGGTACTCCTGTGGGTCTTGCTCTTCCTCTCACTCGTCTTGCGGGCAACTGGTATTCTCAGGGATGGAAGTTCAAACGCGATCACATGTATCTGGTGCCCGGTCGCAGCCCCATGGGATTGCGGCTGCCCTTGCACCGCATCAAATCCGACATCGAGGCGGACTTTGTCAGGGACCCATCCGTAGAAGCGGGTGCTCTTCCGAAGCGCAGCGATTTGCATAATAGCGCCACCGAGGCAGATCTCGAAGATAGCGTTGATAAGTCCGACTTGCCGGTTACCGCTCTATGTATTGAACCCCATGGTGACAGTCTGGGAGTTTTCTTGCCGCCACTATCGGCGGTGGATGATTATCTTGCCTTGATAGAAGCTGTGGAAGAGGCCGCGGTAATAAGCTCTGTCCGCATTCGTATCGAGGGCTATCCGCCCCCTCCTGACTCCAGGGTGAGATCCCTTTCTCTTACACCGGACCCCGGAGTGCTGGAAGCGAATATGCCGGTCTGTGACAGTCTGCGTCATTACGCGCGAGCGCTCGAATTTCTGGCGGATTCTGCCAAACGATGCGGTCTGGGTCTGGAGAAGTACCAGCTCGATGGACGCACGGTAGGCACTGGTGGCGGACATCATATAACCCTGGGCGGACCTTCTACTCTAGAAAGCCCTTTTATTCAGCATCCGCATTTGCTGGCCAGTATGGTTCGCTATTTTCAGAATCATCCAAGTCTCTCTTTCTTCTTTACCGGACTTTTTGTAGGTCCTCATTCCCAGGCGCCACGAATTGATGAAGCCAGGCAAGAGAGCCTCTACGAGTTGGAGCTGGCGCTCGCGCAGTTTCCTCTGCCTGGTCATAATCTCGAATCCAATGGCTCTGAAGAGCCTCAACCCTGGCTCACCGACCGTTTGCTTCGCAATATACTTGTGGATGTGACCGGCAATACACACAGGGCAGAGATATGCATAGACAAACTCTATAACCCCGAATCGCAAACAGGTAGACTGGGCTTAGTAGAGCTGCGCGCTTTCGAAATGCCACCCCATCACCAGATGGCTGTGGTGCAGATGCTTTTGATCCGATCATTGATCTGTCGCTTTCTACTTTCTCCATACAAGGAAAAATTGATTCACTGGTCCGATGCGCTGCACGATAAGTTTATGCTGCCTCATTTCTTGCTCGAAGATCTCCTCGATGTATTGCGCGATTTGAAGGACCATGGAATCGAGTTGAACGCCGAATGGTTCAAGCCCTTTTTAGATTTTCGCTTTCCTTTACTGGGGTCGGTTAATCTAGAGAAAGTTAGATTGGAACTGCGAGTAGCCCATGAACCCTGGTATGTACTCTCGGTGATGGAAGACAATGCCCAGCGTTCGATCTTGAGTCGACCGGTGGATTCTTCGATGGAGCGACTACAAATTCGGGTCTCCAACTTCAACGCAGAAAGACACAAGCTCATCGTCAATGGGGTCGAGATGCCGCTTGTTAGCGTTGGTCCTGCCGGTGAGTATATAGCAGCAGTCAGATTCAGAGCCTGGCAGCCGCCCAATTGCCTCCATCCTAATATTGAAGTGCATCATCCCCTCAAGTTCGAGGTGCTCGATAGTTGGTCGAAGCGCTCTTTAGGAGCTTGCCGGTATCATGTCGTACATCCTGAAGGAAAGCTGTACGAAGAGCCGCCACTCACCAGGCACGATGCCAGAGCACGGGTCTATCGTAGATTCGTCGAAGGCAATCATACCCCCTGGCCGGTGGAGTATAGAGCTGTCACCGATAACGGTGCCGGATCCGTCACCCTCGACCTTCGTCAGTTCTGATGCGTTGACATTAATTTAGTTGATGGAGGCAAAGGAGTCATTGCTGAAAATATTCTTGATGAACAGCGGAAAGTAATCCAATACAATTATTTGGTAGCGACTCTGGTGATTCTTCATACGCTGGTCACAATGAGCGAGGCTCTTCGGCAGATGGCTAATGGTGGACATACCAGCAACCCCGCGGTTCTTACCTGCTTCAGCCCTTATCAAACTGAGCACATCAATCGCTTCGGAGAGTATGAACTTAGCTCTGTTCAAGAGGCGACGCCTCTCGAACCAGCACTCAATATTACATTTTTGGAAGATGCCATGAGCTCATTGCCGATTTAACAAGGCTTCCTACCGCCAGTCCAATAGAGCATCAGATTTTGAAGTTGAATTGTTCATCATTTTTGCAGATCAGGTTTGCGAAATATCGCAAATGCTCTAGTGAGCTACTTTACTTTTCGATTATTATCGATTAATATCGATTGCATTCGATTAAGGATGCGCTCAAAGGATTTTAACCGAAAAATGGATCTCAACTATCAACCAAGCATGGAAGTGGTTCGTTTAATAGGTGAACTAGATGAGTTCAAAGGCGCTTGGAGGTCCTTTGCAAGCATATCACCGGAAAGACTCACTGAACTAAAAAAGATAGCTACTATTGAAAGTATTGCATCATCTACCAGAATTGAAGGTGTTCGGCTAACAGATGAAGAAGTGAAAAAGTTCCTAAGAGGTGAACTTAAAACCGCCTCCTTTCAAACACGAGATGAGGAGGAGGTCGCTGGCTATGCCGATCTTATGGAAACAATATTTGAAAACTATGA
>CAZCBH010000116.1:0-14313 GCA_964496875.1 uncultured Candidatus Obscuribacterales bacterium
GAGGGCAGATGATAATTAGGATTCCTGAAATCGGCGGTATCGGTAATCATCAAACCAGGATAGCCGTGAATCCAGAAAGAGTTGTTATCCGATCTCGAGATATCCTCGAAGCAATCAAAGGCCGATATCCCTTCACTGGGGATGGTGGCATACTTCCTGAAAGAGCCCAGACATTCGGTGAGAAAACCACGGGAGCGGTAATTACCCACAAAGAAGAGGAAATCACCACGGTCGGGCAAGAAGCCCAGAGTGTTGATAGGATACTTTTGCGAATGCTCCTTCTTGGAATAATAACCCACAGTCTCCACCGCGATCATACCCGAGATATCGTCTCCTCTTGCGCGACACTGCCCGGCATAAACATAAGAGCCCATAGCCTTTGACCAGAAGAAGGGATACTCTTCATTGGGGAATGCCACGAACCTGAGAGTACATTGAGGTTTTATGCCCTTTAAAAGCCGAGCCAGTTCGAGAACGGATACTATGCCGGTGCCATTGTCATCTGCCCCGGGGCAACCGGCGACGGTGTCATAGTGCGCACCTATCACTACTATCTGTTTGGAGGCACCCTTTATAGTGGCTTCTACATTTGTGTACTTCTTACCCTGTACTTCGAAAATATCAAGCCGAGGTTCGTAGCCGCTCTCTTTGAATTGATCTTCTATATATGCCGCAGCTCGACAAAGATTCTCATACTTCAGATTATTCCTCTCTCCGATATCGGAAGCAAGAACAGTGAGGTGGCGTCTAAGATTATCACGAAGAACAAGTTCGTCCTTTGTAAGAGCGGGAGGAGAACCGGAAAAAGAACTACCGGGCATATTGAGCATAAGCGCCATCGCCGACAGTATCACAATCAAAAAGACTAGAGAAACAGCCAAAATAAGGGTGATAAATATCCGGATAATCATGCTCAATTCATTATGTGCTGGAATGATCGTGAACTATCTTCCACGAACCATCGACCTCTACCTTTACCATAACCAGGGTAAATACGCCCTGAAGGTTCTCTTGTCCAGCCCGGACAAGATGCCACCGTCCTGTAACCAGTGCGTGCCTTTTCTCCAGCGGAGTGATCGAGAGCTTAGAAAATGCTAAGTTGCCGGCGTCCTTCGAAAACTGATCGTTTTTGCCGTACCGCTTCAAGTAATGTGCTTTTAGAGCGGCAAAGCCCTTGATCATGACACCGCCGGAGACATAGGTGAGATCAGGACTGTCCAGATAACCGTCCATGAACCGCTTCAAATCACCTTCATTCCAGGCATCAACCTGGGCATTCAACGCGGTCTCTATCTTGTTTATATCGGCTCCGGCATTGCCCCGGGCGAGAACCGAAGGCAGCCCAAGCGAGAGCAATGCGACCACACAAAGGAAAAACTTCCTCTTCTTGAGAATTGCGAACATCTTCTACGCCTTCTCTTCAATGGATTCGACAGGGACCATGGTACAATCTTGGCTCGATTTTTTGGATTCACGACCATGAAAGTTATAGCCATTTCATCCATCCTTGCTTTGAGCCTAGCCTTCGGACAACCGCTGCTAGCCACCGCCATCGATACCGGCTACTCCGAGCAACTCGGTCTGCTGGAAAAACAGCTGTTGAGCACTTCTTACGAAAAAGATCCGCTCCCGCGTCGAGTGGAGCGCCTGGAAAAACTGGTGTTCGGTGAGGTACGTACCGGTCCTTTAGAAGAGCGAATAGTCGGTCTGACCACCGCTGTCCCGTCGAAAAATGAGCAAGAACCGGAACAAGATCAAGAACAATTGTCGAATCAAACCCAGGATCAGGCTGGCAGCCAGGAAGAAGAGACCGAGAGATACCCCAGAGTAACGGCACTGGAAGAAGCCGTTCTGGGGAAAACCTATACCCATGACGATCTTCCGGCGCGACTGGCGCGGATGGAAGAGAAACTCTATGGAAAAGTAGAGAAAGAGGAAGACCTTGGTGATCGAACCGACAAAATTCAGGACTATGTCGAGAAAACCATGAAAAAGCCGCTCTTTCAACCGGATCCCAAGCTCTATGATTCTGCAGGAGCGCAGCAGCAGCAGCAGCAGCAAGAAGATCCTCAAGCGAAACGCTCGAAAGTACCGGGTATCATAAACGCTGTGAGCACCGCACTTTTCGGACCAGTAATGGCGCCCGGTATGGGGAACGCCATGAGTCCGGCCATGGGAACCATGGGTTTTGGTGGAATTCGCGTCCGCAATCGTGCCGATGTCCAGGCCGAAGAAGAGGCCAGGGAGGCAGAAGCCGAGCGAAAAGAAGAGGCGAAAGAGGCGGAAGCCCGCACCAACAAAGAGATCGAAGACCTTGTCATGGCGAAGAAACCGCCCCCGCCCGGCTCGAAAACCTTGATTAAACTAAGCTGGTGCGAGCAAATGCTCTTTGGAAGATCTTATCCGGAAATGCACCTCACCAAGCGATTGGAAGCCCTCAACAAAGAGCTGGCTTACAAGCCTGGCCGGACAGGCATTCAGCTCATGGACGATGTCGATGGTCTGGTTACGACGGTATACAAGAAGAAAAACCCTACAGAAAACTGAGTCCAAAATCTGCGATCTGTTCATAAAGTCTTCAACGGCACCATATTCAATACCGCTTCATCCTCGAAAAGCATGTATCTGTTTGTCACAATTGATTTGACTGAAGGTTGCTGGCACGATACAATATAGTTTTTGAAAGTGTTGCGGTTAGATTACAGGCAACGCTTTTTTCATTCAGAAAAAAAATGAATCCGGAATTCAAGAGGTGCTTATGAACAGCGGAGCAAATAAATTGTTCGGAGTGATCAGTGAATCTCACGAATTCCTGTCATGGCTTCACAATGAAGAAGATCCGGCTATCAAAGAGATGCCCGAAGAGTTTAAAGAAAGCTTCAAACAGCTGGACAAGCTAGGCATTGTCTACAAACGAAACAACCGCAGTCTCGGCATTCGCTGGCAGCGACTGCGCAAACTAATCGAAAGAGACAACACCACCGGCGCAGCTCTCCCCTATGAGCCCGAAGAACTTCTCCAGTACTTCGACAACAAGAACTACAACTAAATCACATCGAAAATAACATCTTCAGGCGCGGATCCATCTGAGAGATAATTTTGCAGCGCGGCAAATCAGCCTCCAGTCTGTTGACATCATCCATGGTCAAAGCCTTGCAATCTGCAATTAGTAACCGTTTCAAACCCTTCATATTCTTGAGCTTTTTCAAACCTTCATAAGTAACCGGATTTCCGGTCAAATCCAGCGAATCGAGATCAAGATCCTTGAGCTCGCCAAGAGCAAGATCACTTACGCCACAGCGCTCCACAGTCAAATTTTTGATATTGCGCAGAGTTCCGAGCTGCTTGAACCCCTCTTCACTGATGGCGGTATCATTCAAAATGATCCAGACTATGCTCTTCAATGACGAGAGCATTTTCAATTTACTCCCGTCAAAATCTTTTAAATCACGAAGATCAAGCACAGATAAAGTCGGACACCGCCCCAAACTTTCACAGACGGTATTGTCTACTCTGGTGAAACGAAGATTCAAATAGGCCAGGGAAGGCAGCGAAACCAGCGCCTCCACACCGCTATTACCAATAGAGGTTTGAGAAAGATTGACGTTACGAAGCGACTTGATCTCGCTAAGATTCACCAGATATTGGTCTTGAACAGGCGTCTTACTCAAATCGATTCCTGTGAGTTCCAGGTCTTTCAAGTACGTCAAACCAGAGCCGCAAATCTGCTTGCCGGACAGATTCAAACCCTTGATCCGCCTCATACTCCGAACTAGTTTCAGATCCTCGTCAGACCAGTCACCGGCGGCAAAGTATCTCTGCATCTGATTGTTTTTACCCAAAGGCAAAAGTCTGGGAGAAAGCAGGTCCTCCCCATCTGTGGCAGGGGAAGCAGAAACTAAAGGCCGCTTTTGCGCTGACTTCTGCGTTTTCTCTAAAGACTCTTCCTGTTGCGGCAACGGCAACAAGTTTATGAGAGCGAAACTCAGCAGAGGAATGACCACAAGAGCTGATACCAGAGCTATATAAATAGAACCCTTCCCCGGCAAGTCAACTCTAATTGGATAGGCATCCTCCTTGCGGCTCTCTATTAATTCGCAATTCTCCTCGAAGCAAATTTCGAAAGCACGAATCAGATCATTCATAGACTGGAGCCGAGAATCGGGATTTTTCGCAAGACAAGAATCGATTATTTGTTGAATACTCTCGGGATAACTAGTGTGAGACTGAATCTCATTCAACTTTGGAACAGGCCGATGGACATGCATCGATAGAGTCTCCAGGGCGGTCTCCGCCTGAAACGGCGGGAAGCCTACCAAAGCTTCGAAGAGAACACAGCCGACACTATAGATCTCGGAGCGCTCGTCATACGGATACCCATTGAGCTGATCCGGCGACATGTATACGGGAGTGCCCGCCAGAGTCTTTCCCTGGTCCTCTCTAACTACGCCTTTATCCCGCATGGTATCGGGGCTTTCGGAGGATTCGGAGAACTTGACCACACCGAAGTCTATGACTTTGACCCTCACATCATCAGTGCCCGCACCGGCGATCAAAATGTTCGAAGGTTTGATATCACGATGAAAGATCCCCTGTTCATGGGCACAGGCAAGCCCACCGCAGATCTGGCTGAATATGATCCAGCATTCAAGTATGGAACAATAACCCTGGGTAGCTAGAAGCTCGGCAAGGGTAATGCTCTCGAAATTCTCCAGCACCATATACGGCACCGCGGCATCTTGTTCGGGCGGCGACCCCGTCACACCGAAATCGAGAATCTCGATTATGTTCGGATCATCGAGGCGGCTGATGGCTCTCGCCTCGTCCTGAAAAGCTATCAGTGACTCGCGATTGTGGACATGCAAAATCTTTACGGTGACCAGCTTTTTCAGAACTCGGTCCCGTGCCAGATAGACTTCTGCGGCTGCTCCTTTACCAAGAACTTTGAGAGGCTTATATCTATCTGTCGGAAAGCAGTTTATATCGACCTCTATTTCAGCATCCTCGCTTTCGCCCAGCTCAAAGGAGGGACCCTGCGACGAAACGACCGAAGAGAGAGCCTGCCTATCTCCTTGGGGAGACGGTCGATCGCAAGAACAGTTATGAGACTGGAAAATAAATTGAGTAAACGATCCGGGGCGCCGCTCACCGACTTTCTTACCGCAAACCGTGCAGAGTCGAATAGGCTCTTCTTGATCAAGCTCCCGGGAATCGGGCGATAGAGACTGACAGCCACAAAGGTTGATGAACTGGGTCAAGCTGCCTGACTGATTGCTTTGCCTGGGTTTACCGCAGATTTTGCAAATACTTTTCGACATCAGTCCACTACCAGCTCTAAAACTCACAAAAATTCTTTCTATTCTAATAACAGCAGGATATAGAAAGAACATAAAACAGATATCACTTTACCGAAGTTATCAATTTATCTATCATGAAGGAATATAGGGTATCTCCAGAGTCCATCAATCTTTTCGAAGAGGGGACTGTCTAACTTCATGGCAGTCTGCTCCCGGTATCATTCTAAGTCGAATAGGAACCTTTCGAGCTCGAGACATCGCTTTCGGCTTATTGTCTTGTTTTCAGGACAGGACAGGACAGGACAGGACAAGAGAAAAGAAGACAGTCGAATCGGTCCATCAATTCGTTTGCTTCTCAGTCTATTCATTTAAATTAAATGTTACCGTCACCGGCAAAACGTCTTTCCAACTTTCATTCAAATTTCGGGAGAAGCGCATGAAAAACAAAATCGCTGCAGTAACAGTCAAAATCGAAGAAAAACTGGAGCTTGCCGAAACCAATAATCTGCCGTTGTCTCGATACATGAATCTGGCAGCAGAAGACAGTGTCGACGTTCGCTATCATCTTGCATCCAACGCCAATATCCCCAAGGTCGTCCTCGAAATCCTCGCCGAAGACGAAAATGTCTTTGTCAGCCATCGAGCCCAGAGTACTCTAAGCCGAATAAAAGAATGCTCCGTTCTCCCCTACGGAACAGTCTCTGCCGTCGGCAATTTGATCAGCGCCTGATCAGATATAGACTCCTCCATTAAGGTAGAATCTATCCATCTTATGTCTATATGGAAAAAGGCGAGGGATGGAGAGAGAGACCACACCCAGGACCTATGAAGAGCTCCAGCGCCTGACCGAAGGTCAGGCAGAAACAATAGAACAACTGACCCGGGCCCTGACCGCAAACAGAGCCAGGGTAAAGGACATCCTGACCAGCTTTCCACTCGGATTAATCGTGATCAACGAGAAAAATGAGATAGTGGCGGTCAATAAAAAAGTCCAGGAGTTCCTGCTCTTCACTCCAGAAGAGGTCTCGGCCAGACCCATAACTTTCCTTCTACCGGATCTATCAGAGATAAAAATAGATCCCAGACCGGTGGTTACCATGGCGCTCCGCAAAGACGGTGAACACTTACCGGTAGAGATCTATGTCAATGAGTTTGAAAGCGGCACGGACAGAAAAGTTTTCATACATATTCAAGACATTACCGAAAGACATAGACTGGAGGTGTTGCGCCAGGAGCTAGTCGCCATGGTCAGCCACGATCTGCGCACCCCACTGACGGCCATCCAGGCCGTGCTTACCATGCTCGATGAAGGTGTTTACGGCGAACTCAAAGAGAACGGCCACAAAGCGCTGGGCAGAGCCCAGCAGAGTGCCGACTATCTGATTGGCCTGGTGCGGGATCTGCTCGACTCGGAAAAGCTCGAGACCGGCAAGATCGATATCGTTTTTCAAGAGACTTCAGTTGGCAAAGTCATTCAGAAAACCCTCGATTCAATCGAATCTGCCGCCATCGCCAACGGAGTCAAACTGGAATCAGATTATACCAATGACGGCTTCGAAGCCGAGGAAGACAGGATTGTCCAGGTCCTGATTAATTTAGCTACCAACGCCATCAAGTATTCTCCTGCCGGAAGCTCTGTCGAGATCAAAGCAGGTATAGAAGGCACCGCCGTAAAGTTTTCGGTCAAAGATAATGGACCTGGTATTCCTGAGAACATGCGCACTCGAATCTTCGAGCGCTATCAGCAGGCGGATCAACCCCTGGCCACCCAGAGAAAAGGTTTTGGACTGGGGCTTGCCATCGCCCGGGCTCTGGTCGCAGGACATAACGGCAAAATCTGGGTAGAGAGCGAACTCGGCGCAGGCAGCACCTTCTGCTTCACCATCCCGATTTCGAAGGAGTAGACGAAAGTTCATGACAGACAAGCTTGTCGAGCTCGAAGATCAAAAAGGGTTGCTTGGCAGCGTACTCTTCAACGCCGATCTCGCTCCGGTGCCTATAGCCAAACGTGACTGGAAAAGCTTTACTTTTGCGGCGCTCTGGATGAGCATGTCCGCCAATCTCACTACCTATATGCTTGCTTCCGGCCTGATAACAGAGGGTATGTCCTGCTTGCAAGCGATTGGCACCATAGCGCTGGGCAATGTTATCGTCCTCATTCCAATCTTGCTGAATTCCCATCCGGGCACCAAATACGGTATACCATTTCCTGTTTTCACCCGGGCCGCCTATGGCACCTTCGGCTCCAATCTGCCTGCCTTGATGAGAGCCGTGGTGGCTTGTGGCTGGTTCGGGATTCAGACATGGATTGGTGGTCAGGCATTGGATCTAATGCTGGTATCGCTCATTCCAGGCTGGCGGGAGCTACTTGGCGCCGGGTCCGATTTTGGCGGCTACAAAGGCAGCACCTGGATATCCTTCGCCCTCTTCTGGTCACTGAACATCCTGGTAATTTATCGGGGCATGGGCCTGGTCCGCAGACTGGCGGTGACGGCAGCTCCCTTCGTTTTTATTATGACCCTGGGCATGGCCTTCTGGGCCGTTAGCACCGCCGGCGGTCTCGGGCATCTAATTATGCAACCCGGGCGCTTGAACAGTGCAGACAGCTTTCTGCCGGTCTTCATTCCATCACTATCTGCCGTTATCGGGGGCTGGGCCACCCTCTCTCTAAATATGCCTGATTTCACCCGCTTCGGTCGCAGTCAAAAAGAACAGACCCTCGGACAATCCCTGGCGCTGCCGACCTCCATGACCCTCTATTCGGGAATGGGAGTAATCATCACTTCAGCAGCGATGATCATCTATCCGAAAATGGACAAAGCCGATCTCTGGGACCCGATTAAACTTGCCGGTCAATTCGATCATTCTCTACTTGTCTTTATCGCCATGTTTACCATCTGCCTGGCCACTCTCAGCGTCAATATCGCAGCCAATGTGGTCTCACCGGCCAATGACTTCGCCAACGCTTTTCCCCGCCTGATCTCTTTCAAAACAGGCGGTCTCATAACCGGGGTCCTGGGAATTTTAATGCAGCCCTGGAAGCTCCTCTCTGATGCCTCTACCTATATATTCTCCTGGATACAGGGATATTCGGGCGGTCTTGGCTCCATCGCCGGGGTGCTTATTGTAGATTACTGGATACTGCGCAAGCAGGAACTCGCCTTGAAAGATTTATACCTGGAGGACGGCGCCTACAGCTATCGCAAAGGCTGGAACGGCAAAGCGGTGGTTGCCACCGCCGCCGGTTGTGCGGCTGCCTGGATAGGTCTACTGGTTCCGGAATTGCGCCCTCTCTATGACTATGCCTGGTTCATCGGTCTGGGAGTTTCGAGCCTGGTCTATTATCTGCTTATGAAGTAGAATTTGCCCTGTGGTCATAATTAAAATCGGAGCTGCATTCGAAGCCATGCAATGTAGATCGAAGAGTGAAACCTCAAGATATCGAAAGAGCCTGGTTCTGGCATATAGCCTGGCGACCCTGCTTGGTTTAATCGGCTCCACGATTTCGTCGCCGTCCCTGGCGGCGGCTAGCGAGAAAGCAACAGATATCAAGATAAAGACCCTCGGACTGCAAAAACAGGTACCGGCAATACTAGGAGCGGGCAGACCGGTGCTCATATCTATCCGCGGCAAATGCTACAAAGGTCTCTATATCTCCCGAATCTCTACCCGCACCAGACTCTATGCCATCGGAGTAAGACCGGCGGACATCGTGCTTTCGGTGAACGGCACGGCAACTGCCGGGGCGGCCGAGCTCAATGAAGCCGTTCTCAAAAACCAGGCTAAAGAGTTAAAAGTGGCAACGGCAAGAAGATCCGGCAAAACTATCGCGTTTTTAGATTTCGGCAAAAGTGAGCGCCCGAAAGACCGGATCCCGAAGCCTCCTCCTCCTCCACCCCAGCCAGAGCCCGCCAGTTCGACAGAAGCAGGAAATCCGGACGAAGCGAGCAAGCTGGATAATAACAATGAACTGACCATGCTCGAGGCAAAAATGGTCACCCTGGTGAATTCTGAAAGACAGAAAAAAGGACTGGAGCAACTGCAGCCAAGTCTTAGCCTGGCCACCGTGGCAAAATCTCATTCCGACGACATGATCCGGCGCGGCTATTTCTCTCATATCGATCCCGACGGAAAGAACCCCGGCGACCGTGCGGTGGCGGCAGGAATAAACGCCTCTTACCTTGCCGAAAATATCGCCTCGGAGAATTATCGAGAGCCGCCGTTATCTTTGATGGAGCGGGCGCATAAAAGCCTGATGGCTTCTCAGCATCACCGCGAAAATATCCTTAGACCCGGATTGAAATCCATAGGCATAGGTATCAGCCAGGATCCGCAAAAAGGCGCCATGAAAGTGACCCAGATATTCTCGGCGGATCTGATACCCTGATCTAGGTCCCAGGCACCACATCCGATGCAGCTGAGATTCGACGCGGTCGAAGGAAAATATATAACAATGCTGCCAGAGGCATAACTGTAGTAACCATGATCGCTTCCCGATAACCGAGACCGATAGAAGCCGCTCCAGTTGCGATGAGAGTGCCACCGGCAGCACCGCCCCACATGGCAAGATTATAAGAGCCCATGGCAGTCCCCCTCGTCTTCTCGGAGCTGGTCTCGAACAGAAGAGCGATACCGACAGGAGCCACCGCCGCCCAGGCGAAGCCGAGGAAGACTCCGGAAAGTGCCACCATAGAGGCAGTGCTTGCGTAAGCGGCCAGGAAACAACCGGCAGTCTGGGAGAGCACAGTAGGGATAGCGACTAGCCTGGGTCCGTAACGCTCTACAACTCGACTGGCAAAGTAACGGAAACAGACAGCGGTAAGGGCCGAAGCCGTAAACAAAAGCGCTCCGTTGGTGATACCACGCTCTTGAAAGGCGAGCACCGCCAGAGAGAAATTGACTCCGCCCTGAAGAGTACAGGCAAGAATAAAGACCATAGACGGCAACCAGGCCGCTCTCATATAAATTCGGCGTCTAGAAACCCTTTTTCCCTTAGACGGGGCGTGATCGAACTTTGCCGGAAGGGTAAAAATCAAAGCAAGAGATAGAACGTTCAAGATTGAAGCATAGAGGAACTGTTCGTAACGAATTCCGTTCTGCCAGAGCCAGACGCCAAAAGCCGGACCGATAGCAAAAGCGATGTTGCCGACTATACCCATAGAAGAGACCGCGCTCACTTTTCTTTCCCCGGAGAACATAGCGCTCACATAGGCGAACTGAGCGGTCATAAAAGCGATTACACCAAGAGCCCGCATGGCCATCTCCAGATAAGCGGCCAGCACTCCGTGCAACAATCCCATAACCACAAGCGCCAGCGCACATACGACAAGGGAGATCTTCATAACCAGGATACGACTGACCCTGTCCACCAGGATGCCAACAGGTATGCTTACCAGGAGTCCGGCGAACATACCCGACCCCATCACTATCGAAATCTGGCTCTCACTGGCGCCTTCGCCGAAGAGGGCAAGAGGCATCGATCCCATCGGGATGCTTGACGCCATCTCGGCAAGCAAGGCGGCCACAAAGAGCAAGGAGTAAGTCATCCGAAGATGTTACCACCTTTTTGAGCTCAATCGGCCAGAAAGCGCTGCCACCAGGGACGTTTGAGCCGAGCCAGCTCCTTTTCAAGATCGGCCATTCTGGTCAGTTCCAGGCGAGCATCTTCAAGCTCGGCTTGCATGATCAGGGCCTTTTTCTCTACCGTGGCAATTATCGAATTGGAGAGCCGGGTGACTTTTTCTGCCGTAATCTGCTCCATATCTTTGAGCGCCATCTGCTTTTTGAGGGCGGCACTCTCGAAGGCAGCCAGTTTAGCCTCCTGATCTCTTTGTCTTGCCTGCTTTTCCAGATCGGGTAAAAGCCGAATCTGTCTCTCCAGATCTTTTATCTCGCGGTCTTTTTCAAGGATGATTGTTGTCTGCTCTTCTATCCGGTCGATTAGAATCTGGCTGTAACGATGGAAAGCAGTAGAAATAGCCTTCTTTCGGCGTTCGAATTCGGCGTCATCCAACCGGGGAGCCACCGGCTCTTGTTTAAACGCCTCTTTCTCTTCTATCTCCGTCTCAATCAAGTCGACTTCAATGGCGATCTCGACTTCAGGAGACTGGCTTTCTCTATGCTGCGTTTCTGAGAAGAACACTCTTTCAGAGTCGATCTCTTTGATGGATACAGAGCGAGTCAAACGAGCTTCACTGCTGTCCCCGGCAAACCCAAGACCAAGACTACCGTATTTGATATCACCGATCATAAAAACTAACCACTCCGCTGCAACCGCCCCCGGTGGTCTATTATAGAGAAAGAACGCGGTATCGAAAACGGTGACCGATAACAAGAGTATCAAGCGAAGCAAAAACTCAGAACGGCGCGAGGCGCTTGTATTCATCTTCCTTTAGCTTGAACAGAGTCCTTTCAGCAGGTCTGGCAAGGATCTGTGAAGCGACTTTCAGATCGGCGGCGGCTTTCTCTTTTTCTCCGATCTTTTCATAGACGAAAGCCCTGGCCTCGTAGGCGTGCCGAGACTGATCGGGGGCACTGCGGATTACTCTGGAATAATCACGTATGGCAGATTGATACTCTTTTCTTCGGGCATAAAGGTCTCCCCTAATTCTGATGGTATCGTCATCCTGGGGATTTCTCTCGATAATTTCATTGAGATCTATCAAAGCGAGCTCATCCTTCTTCATTATAAGAAGGACCCTCGCTCTGGCTCTCAATTCATCGGTTCTTCTAGTCTCGAGGGCCAGGGCTCTGGAATAATCGGCAAGAGCCAGGTCATAGCGCTTGTTTCCTTCATACATCAGACCCCTGTCTAAATATGCCTGGGACTTTTCATAGGCCATCTCGATATTGGTTGTGTAATCATCCTCAGCCGCCTCGTGCCGACCGATCAGATCATAAAGCGCACCGCGGAATCGAAAATGATCACGATTGCCGGGCTCTAATTTAATTGCCCGGGTGAGAGCCACAATAGCGTTCTTATAGTCTTTTCGACCATCATAAATTTTAGCTTTGTATTCATATAAGTCACCATTTTCGAAGCCCAGCTCAGCGGCAACGTTCAATTGCCTGAGAGCCTCGTCATCATCACCGGTGGCAGAAGCGGATAGCGCCTTTCCCCTTATATAGTGAGCCTCTCCGGATCGATCATCGAGGGCAAGTGCGGCTTCTGCAAACTGACCGGCTTCCTCGTAGGCATTCTGAGCAAGCGCCTCCTTGGCCGCCTGTAAATAGTCGGTAAATGTCTTCAACGCTGAGCGCTTGTGCTTGGGTTTATACTTCTGGATACCCAGTTCATCCACCACAGAAAAAACATTCTCGGGATGGGACCGGTACTTGGGTTGCCCCTCTGAAACAGAAGGTTTATCTTCGTTACTCTCACTCGATTCACAGCCCCAGAGCGAACAAACACTAACGAAAAGTAAGCCTACGGAAATCGCCAATCTGAAATCGGCTTCTAAAATCTGGATTCGGCAAATGCGAAAACGAGTTTTGGAAATCGTCGACATGTATCTATTTTATAACAGGATAGTTTCATCTATCCTTCATCCAGTACCAGCCCTTGAAGTTCTTCTTGCTGGGGGCGTTGGCGCTGCGTTGCATGGCATTGAACAGGTCCTGAGTAGAGAAAGTGATACGAGTAGCCGGATCAACTCCATCTGCCAGAAGACTCTCCCTGGTCTCGATGTCATAGGCATCGCCCCAGGAGTTGTCCACCGCCACTGTTCTGGAAGCCGGATCGAAGTCGTTGATCAGAAGAATATGATAGCCACCGGTACCCAGAGGAACTGAGGCGGGACTTTCACCTTTATCCAGGGACTTCTGCTGATCTCTTCGCTGCTTCAAAACCGAACTCTGAAGGCTGATGTATACCGGCCACTGGTCCGCTTTCTCTATACGGGCAAGGTCCTTTTCGAGCGAAGTCAAATCGGACCAGCGCTCTCCGCCCAGGGCACTGAAGACGGCCTTATCACCGACATAGGAGTTGCCCCCGGTAAAAGCTCTTCCTTTGAGAGTCTCTCCGGTAATTTGATGATAGACATCGAGACACTGATCAAGATACATACCGATCTCGCTGTAATGCTCCAGGCTGTTATCAGTAAAGTTCTTAGCAAGTACCGTTCTTTCTCCGTTGGGGCCGGTCTTTACCAGACGACATCCAGAATCTCCGTCGGAAGCCGGGCGCAATTCATACTCCATTCTCTCATTTTTGAGAGCCATGCCCGTGTGCCGGTCGCTGGTCTGTCTTTGATAGTGGACGTTGTAGGCGGTGACATCCCAGATTTGAGAAAGCCAGGAGCGGCTGCTGCCTTTGGGCGGGAATTCAGCCTCTGGACTGCCTGAGCGGATCTTCAAAGAATCCGGAGGTGGGGTTATGACACTGCCATCAGTGGTCTTGAAACTTCCACTATCGGCTATATCAGCGACCAGGCCAGCCACCACCGACGGTTTATCATACAGCAGCAGACCACGCAATCCGGTCACGCTGCAGGAGGGATTGACGCCCTGGTTATTATCTTTTTCATTGACGGCGTGAAACAGAAGCTGCTCGGCCAGGTCGGCCCGCTCGGCGGCACTGAAGAAAGAGCTCTTTCCTTCAGGCTCGGTCAGGAGACGAGTCGTCTCCCGATAGAAACTCTCCAGCTCCTCGGAGCTATGGCCTTCCATACTCATAGCGTCTACATTCTCGAGCATGCGCAACTTCTGACGATCATCGAGAGTGGTATTGCCGGCGATAAGTCGACTGAGTTCCCCGGGGCTTTCATAAGGAAGTTCGCTGGAGAGTGCTTCGTCCCTCCATACGCCGCTTTGATCTTTTGGATCTCTTGTCCAGAGACGGTTCAAAGAAGGCTGCTCAATTCTTACAAATGCTTCGCTGGCGCCGCTCTCACCGGAGCTATCCGCGGAATCGGCCACAAACATTCTCGACGCGCCGATAGAGACCTGAAGCACTCTGCCGTTCTCGGTCACCTCGGTGGTATCGCCTTCGACCCGGGTCTCTTTGAGAATGCCGCCC
>CAZCBH010000117.1:0-13900 GCA_964496875.1 uncultured Candidatus Obscuribacterales bacterium
GTTAGAGATGCCGAGCGGGGCTGGTTGATAGATTCTGTTCTTGATGTTGATTTTGATTTTGACAAAGGCTCAAAGGCCGAGAGTGAAATAGATAGCATGATAGGCAGACCCTTTAAATAGAAATTCTGGTTGCAAATAGCAAGTCAGGTAAAGCGGTTTATTAATTCTGCTTGACACTGTAGATGGTTGCACAGCCGCCATTTCGAAAATTGAAAATCCCCGAAAACCCACTTTTACATTTCTTTGTAAATTAAGTCTTTTCGGGGCTTTCGAAAGATAGCGCCGGGTGTTTCTTGCAATCGCAATAAAGCTCAGTGTGTTTGTGCCCGGCGCTACTAGCTTCTCTTGTTTTTGGATTTTTTTGCTGCCTTCCAGCAATCTGATAAGTGATCGTCGACCATGCCCACCGCTTGCATATAGGCATAGATAATGGTCGAGCCGACAAAGGACATACCACGCTTTTTTAGATTTTTCGAGATAGCGTCACTCTCTTTGGTTTTCACCGGCACGTCTTCGAAGCTTTCGGGGTGGTTCACTATCGTGGTACCGTCTATGAAGTCCCAGAGATATCTGTCAAAAGAGCCGAACTCCTCTTGAATGGCAAGAAATACCCGGGCGTTTTTCCTTGCCGATTCTATCTTCAGTCGGTTGCGGATTATGCTTTCGTTTTCTCTGAGTGCTTCGAGGGCGGCATCGGTCATCTTTGCCACTTTCCTGGGATCGAAATTATGAAAGGCCTTTCGATACCCCTCTCGTTTTCTGAGGATAGTCTCCCAGCTAAGACCTGCCTGGGCACCTTCTAGAATGAGCATCTCGAAGAGCAAACGATCATCGTGTACCGGCACACCCCATTCGGTATCATGATACTGTCCGTAGAATTCCTGACCGACTTTGCTGCCGAAGCAGCGTCGTTTTCCATCGGGACCTGGCTGAAGTCCCTGGACTTGTTTCTGTTTCTGTTTCTGTTTTTGGATCTGAATTTTTGTCATAGAGGCAGCTCTCTGAATAGACTATTAGAATATTAGTAATAGGGTTCGGTGAGAAGTAGAGCGAGGAGTCGATAATCGCTTACGGATCTGGTAAGCGCGTTTACAAAAGGATCGTTATCTAGAAGCACCAGTACCGATGTGGCGCTCTCCAGCCCGGGTAAGGTCTGGCTTGCCTGATCTAGAAAGGTTTCCAGACTGAAGAGGTCGCAGACTTCCTGGATATCCTGGTTGTTCATGATACAGTCGAAGAACTCTAAAAATATATCTGCGTCTTCGATGTCGTCAGATTGATTCTCCACCGGCAATATATGAACAGAGCCGTCTTTGAGACTCAGGGCGATGCAGCCGGGAGAGTCGTATTCGAAACTTTCTATCTCTCGAAAGTCTATGGTGACAGCAGAGCTGAGGCGGTATTCTGTGATGCGGGTGGTCTCTACAATAAGATAAGAGTTTTCGTTGTTGATATAAATCCCGAGCAGTGATTCGGGGCATTCCGCCTCGCTTTTGCCTTGCTTAACAAGCTCTTCTCGACCGGCGAAAGTGTGCAGTCCTTTTAAAATCCAGGCGCAACGGTTTCTATTGGTGGATTCTGTGCCGGTTCTTTTCTCGGGACCGACATAGCCGCTCAGTCCATCGAGCATGTGATAAAGAAATGGATAGCTCAGCTCTTCCGGCCGTATGTCATAGCGGGCCAGCATTTTTTTGTTCAGGGCGCCCGACAGGATCCATTGGCAAATTTCGGGCACTTTATCGAGAGGGAGCAGATAGTTCTGGGCCAGGTCTTGGAGGCTTTCAGGCGATACCGCCTTTTTAAGGAGGGGGACATCGAAATTGTTCTCGAAGCGGTCGTTCAAAAGAGGAATAGAGATTATTTCTGCGTCTTTCATAGTCAGTCGCAGAAATAGGTGCGGCTCTTCAGAGCGTGCAATCTCGAGATCGTCGATCTGGCGGTAAGGAAAGTGTCTGCCCTCTTTGCCGACTTCTTTCCAGTAAATACTTCGGGTGGTGAGCAGGATATAGTCGTCTTCGCTGTTTATATAGGCTCCTTGAATCACCTCGTCGTCGACCATGGTGAGAATGGTGTCGAGCTTTTGTTCAATTACGTCGGCTTTTACATAACCTAAAAGAGGACGAAGGAGATACTTCGCCGCTGCGTAGCGCTCGTTTGAGAATTGAGTTGACAACAGCGTTTTCCCTGGCAAGTCGCTGGCATTATAACTCGATTGCATCAGAGCTTCAAAAGTCTAGAGACCAAGCCGCAACTTTCTCGATTGAGCCGGGTAATTAAGTCGTTCCCTTAATTTCCGAGGTCATATTCGAGATTGCTTATGAACAGAAGAGTATTGATTACAGCATCCGCTTTATCGCTTTTTATCGCCTGTCAAATGGCTGATCCCGCCTTTGCCGAACGAAGACGTTTTGTCGGTCAGAATGGCGCTGCCGGCTCCTTCGCCCAGCAGGGTCAGTACGGCAAGAGAGCCGGTTTTCGAGCCGGTGGATTGGGCCGAGGCGCGGTCAGCGCCCAGGGAGGTTCTTATACTGGTCCCAACGGTGGAAGCATGCGGCGGGGAGGCTTCAATGCCTATAAACCCGGTCAGGGAGGCGTCCATGCCTCGGGCTCCGAAGGCAATACAGCCGCCGGCGGTTCCTGGCGCCGGGGCGGAGCCACAGGCTACAGCCCCCAGAACGGAGCATTTCACAAATCCGGTATGGAGGCCACCGGCGCCAATGGCGGTAGCTTCAACCGCATGGCCGATTCCCAGTACAAAGCTGGCCAGGGCGGCTATTCTAACAATGGCTTCAACGCCACAGCAGCCAGTGGTGCCAGCGCCAGCGGCTACAAGACCAATAACTATGACGCGGCTACGGGCTCCGGCACCAAAAACAAAGGGCGATCCTATACTTCTTCGTCCGGTGAGAGCTATGGTTATGACAAATCCACCAGCTATACCAAAGGCGAAGGGTTCACCACCACTGTAGACCGCCAGAACCAGCCGGATTACAGCGTGGATTGGCAGAAGGGCTCCAAACCGGTTTATACACCGATTGAAAGTCCTTAGCTAAAGGCAGAAGATATCCTGGTATCACTTTTTAACGTGAATCAGGATATCTTCGCCCACTGATCTCGATTCGATCAAATCGAAGCAGAGTATATTGTCCATGCTGAGCTCTATTGTCGAGTTGGTAGACAGAACAGCACCGGCGTCGGGAAGTAGTTTCGGGGCTGTGAACCAGTAGATCTCGTCTACTAAATTTTTGAGCAATAAATTCGCCGCCAGTTTGCCGCCGCCTTCGCAGAGGACGGTATTGATACCACGACCGGTGAGATCTTGCAGCAGTTTTCTAGAATCCACTCTGCCATCTCGATCTAAATCGATGCCTACCAGATCACAGTCGACATATTGAGCGCCCGGCTCTGCCCCAGGTCGGTGATAGACGATTGTCTTATTTTCGAAGTCTCTTTTTAGCACATGATAGCTTTCGTCCAGAGACAAGTCCGGATCTATTATCGCTTTCCTGGGATCACGACAGTCGGAAGATACAAGCTCACGCACATTCAACCTGGGATTGTCTGCTTTGACTGTGCCTGCTCCGACCAGGACACAGTCATATCTATTGCGCAGTTCCTGAACCAGATGTCTTGCACCTTCTCCTGTTATCCATTTGCTTCTACCCTTGCGGTCCGCTATTCGACCATCCAGGGTGGCGGCCATTTTCAAGGTGAGCCAGGGAAGATTTTGGGACTGGACTTTCAAAAAGCCGCGATTGAGCCAGCGAGCCTCATCTTGCATCGGTCCCACAACCACTTCGATGCCATGTTCGCGCAACAGCTCGAACCCGGAACCAGCTACTTTCGGGTTGGGGTCGGCAATGGCTGCCACCACTTTTTTGATACCGGCTTTTACTATCGCTTCTGCGCACGGTGGGGTCCTGCCATGGTGGCTGCAGGGCTCCAGATTGACATAGAGCGTTCCGCCACGGGCTCTTTCACCTGCCATTCTAAGAGCTTCGGCTTCGGCATGGGGCAGACCGGCTTTTTTATGATAGCCCTCCGCCACAATTTCTCCTGCGCTATCGATTATCACCGAGCCGACCAGGGGATTGGGTGCCGTTCTTCCTTCTGCCAGGGCTGCCAGCTCCAGGCAGCGAGCCATAGGAGAAGACGAATCGTTTCGAGGCTCTCTTATCTCCACGGAGTTAACCGAAGAAGACTTCCGCTACTTTGTAGAGGTTGAGATCTAGGGTCTTGAGCTTGTCGACGGCGTCTTCCACCGGTACATCGGTGACCCGCTCACCCTTCAAAGATACCATTCTGCCCCACTTCTCTTCGTGGGCCATATCGGCCGCATGGACACCGAATCTGGTGGCCAGAACTCTGTCGAAGGCCGTCGGTGAACCGCCCCTTTGAATATGACCGAGAGTGGTGGCGCGGGTCTCGAATCCGGTGCGGGCTTCTATGAATCTGGCAAGCTTGTCGCCGATGCCGCCCAGTTTTTCGTGGCCGAAATCATCTCTTTCGACATTATTGTCGTTGAGGCTGTCGTCGGCGAATTTAGCGCCTTCCGCCACCACGACGATGGAATAGTCACGACCCCTGCCATGGCTCTTTTTAATCGCTTCGATAACGTCGTCTATCACTATCGGTCTTTCAGGCACGAGAATGAAATCGGCACCACCTGCAATGCCGCCATAGCAGGCTATCCATCCGGCGTTGCGTCCCATCACTTCGCATACAAGAACACGATTGTGAGATTCGGCTGTGGTATGCAGCCTGTCAATGGCTTCGGCCACGATATTGACTGCGGTATCGAAGCCGAAGGTAAAGTCGGTGGCGCTCAAGTCATTGTCGATAGTCTTGGGTATGCAGACCACATTGAGACCGTGCTCTTTGTGCATACGGTTGGCGACGCCACAGGTGTCTTCGCCGCCCACGGCGATCAAACCATCGAGACCGTTGCTGGATATATTAGCCATGATTCTTTCAGGACCGCCTTCGGTGTTGAAGGGGTTGGTTCTCGAGGTTCTCAAAATGGTCCCGCCTCTATTGATTATAGATTCGGTGCTTCTTAAAGAAAGGGGCATGACCATGTTGTCCATGGGACCACGCCAGCCTTCGAGAAAACCGACGACCTCTGATCCGTAGTTTTTGACGCTATGCCTGACAACCGCTCGTATCACCGCGTTCAAGCCGGGACAATCTCCGCCTCCAGTCAGAATAGCCAGTCGCATAAAGTTAATCGCCTCACTATGGGTCGCGATCCGGCATCACTACTTATCGGTTTTTACTGGCTTCGTTTCGGTCGAGCAATGTCAACAGGAAGCAAGCAAGGACGCTGGATCTTTTGCAGGTCCCAGTATACTGAACGAAGTCTAATTTCCGTATCGGATCTTATCCAAGCATTTACACGACTTAGCCTAGTTGCTTCCGACCCCCTTTGTTGTAAAGTGATTCAAATAACCGAACTCTATGGCTTTTGCCTGATTTAGGCGGGGATTCGGCGCGGTAAATTCTTGATTGCATTAACTCGAATAATTTAGGTTTGGCAAATTTACGGGGGTTTTCCCGAAATATCCTTTAAATTTAGAACTTATTGTGATCGGTGAGCGCTTCTTACCGCATCGGCACTTTTCGTCTGTGAGGGCAGTAAATTGAATCTTTACGAGTATGAATCCAAACGAATATTCTCCGAAGGAGGTATTCCAATTCCACCGTCTGTACGGATAACCAGACCGAATGAACTTGCAAAGGTCCACTTCGGCTATCCCCTGACATTGAAGTGCCAGGTTCTGTCCGGTGGCAGAGGCAAAGCCGGCGGTATCAAATTCGCCAAGAGCTTCGAAGAAGGTCAGAAGTTAGCTGAAGATCTGCTCAAGCTGGAGATCAAAGGCTCCAAGACCGAGAGTCTTCTCGTTGAGCCCAAGCTCAATATCAAAAAGGAACTCTATCTTTCCGTCACCATCGACAGAGAAAGAGGTTGTCCTATTTATATCGCTTCTGCCGAAGGCGGTATCGAGATCGAGACCTCCGGCAAGGTCGAAACCATGCCGATTCCCTATCCTTTCCATCCCTATGTGGCTCGTCAGCTGGCTTCCAGGCTGGGTCTCACCGGAATGGCCTATGTCAAATTCGCCGATGTCGCTACCAAGCTCTATAACATCTTCGAAAAATTCGACCTGGATCTCGCTGAGATCAATCCTCTTATAATCTCCGACGGAGATGAAGTTATCGCCCTTGACGGCAAGATCACCGTCAATGACGATGCCCTCGGTCGTCAGAAGTATTTCACCGGTTGGCAGGAGAAGCACCTGGTAGACCTGCCCAGCCGGGAGCGTCGCGCCAAGATGGAAGGACTCAATCTGGTTGAACTCGACGGCAACATTGGTATCATCTGTAACGGCGCCGGTCTGACCATGGCCACCATGGATATGGTCAAGAAGTTCGGTGGCAACCCCGGTAACTTCCTTGATGCCGGCGGCGGTTCGGACCAGGAGAAGACCCTGTCAGCCATCGAGATAGTTCATGAGAATCCTCAATGCGACGTGATCTTGCTCAACATCCTCGGTGGTATCACCGCCTGTGATGAAGTGGCCGGTGCCCTTGTGGAATTCATGAAGCGTCACCCCGAGCGTAAGATGGTGGTTCGCCTGAGAGGCAACAATCAGGACATCGCCGCCAAGATGCTTGCCGAGTCCGGTCTCAAGCTCTATCCCGATGTGGAAGAAGCCGTGAAAGTGGCTGTCGAGACCGCCAAGAGTTGCGCCAAGCAGCCTGCTTGCGCCAGCTCCAAATAGGCTCAGAGATTTTTTCAAAGAAGACTTAAACAAGGATATAGGAGATCCAAGAAAGTGATTCTCGTAGATAAAAACACTAAAGTTATAGTTCAAGGCGCCACCGGTAAAATGGGTTCCACCCACACGAAGCGCATGCTGGATTACGGAACCAAAATCGTAGGTGGTGTCACCCCCGGTAAGGGCGGCACCAAAATCCACGGTGTTCCCGTATTCGACGCCGTCAAAGAGGCAGTCGATGCCACTGGTGCCACCACTTCGGTAATCTTCGTTCCGCCCTATTATGTTCTCGACGCAGGCTATGAAGCCCTCGATGCCGGTATCGAATTGATTGTTCTGATCACCGAAGGTGTTCCGCCCCAGGACACCGCCAAACTGGTAGCAGCAGTCAAAGCCAGGGGTGCCAAACTGGTCGGACCGAACTGCCCCGGAGTGATCACTCCCGGTCAGAGTCTGCTCGGCATTCTGCCCGGCAACATCTTCAAAGAAGGCTCTGTCGGAATGATCAGCAGAAGCGGTACCCTCACCTATGAAATCGCCCTGGCTCTTACCGAAGCCGGTCACGGTCAGTCTACCTGTGTCGGTATCGGTGGCGACCCGGTCAAGGGTATGGGCTATCAGGAATTGCTCACCATGTTCGATAAGGACAAGGATACCGAGATCATCGTTATGATAGGCGAAATCGGCGGCACCGCCGAAGAGGAAGCGGCCGAGTTCATCAAAGCCAATGTCTCCAAGCCTGTTATCGGCTTTATCGCAGGTGTTACCGCACCTCCTGGTAAGAGAATGGGTCATGCCGGTGCAATCATATCCGGTGGTAAAGGCACCGCTGATTCCAAGATCAAAGCCTTCAAGGACAATGGCATGCACGTCGCCCTCACTCCGGGCGAAGTTGCCACCATGGTGGTCGAAGCCAGTAAGCAGCTAGCTAAAGCCTGAGTTTCGCCAGTCGGCCTTCAAAAGAGCTCTTCTATCTAGAAGGGCTCTTTTTCTGTATACTCTAGGACCATGACCTTTCGGAACAAACTTTATCGCCAGATGCACCAGAGCGCCTACCTCGGCTCCGGTCTGTCCATTACCAATAAAATCGTCCTCGCCTTCATCTGTTTCAGTGTGGGCGTTGTCATTCTCGAGACCGAGCGCCCGCTCTACTGGGCGAATTACAGCACCTTCGTGGTAATCGATTATACAATTGGCGTCCTTTTTACCATAGAGTATCTGGCCAGGCTCTGGTCCAGTGGAGAGGACCCTAGATACAAAGGCGCTCTCGGCAGGCTTCGCTATATGGCCACTCCTGCCGCGCTTATCGATTTGCTTGTGATCATCCCGTTTTTCTTGCTTAGCAACTCCAACTACTTTCTGGCAAGATTCGTTCGTCTCTTCCGGCTCTTCGCCCTGGCCAAGTTCGGGCGCTATTCCGAAGCTTTGCTTCTGGTTCAGGAGGCTGTCTGGAGCCGCCGCCATGAACTTTTCATGAGTTTTGTCCTTACCGCGGTGATTCTTCTGGTGAGCTCCACAGTGATGTGGGCGGTGGAAGACGGACCGGAGTTCGAGAGTATTCCTCGCGCCCTGTGGTGGGGTGTGATCACACTTACCACGGTGGGTTACGGCGACGTTTATCCCCAGACTGTCGCCGGCAAGATCTGCAGCGGTTTCACCGCTATAGCAGGTATAGGCTTGATAGCCATGCCGGCAGGAATTCTGGCTGCGGCATTTTCTGAAGCCTTTCAGCGGCACAAGAGGGTGGTTCTGGAGCGTCGGGAGCATTCCGTAGAGGTACCGAGAATAAATCCGGATTCGCCCAGGGTCAGTGCCAGCCACCTGGAAGCCCGTTCCGCCGAAGATGACAGAGATTCATGAGAAGCATAGTTGCATGGGGTGTCTGGATAGCGGGATGATATCTTGTGGTGCCGAGGTATATATTTAATGGGTCGATGAGGGCAATAGAGAAGGAGCGCTCAGCGGCTTGCTTATGATCTTACTACCAAGCATAATTAAAGAATCAGTGCGGAAGTGATTCATGGAAGCTAACAAAAAGGATTCATTCGATCCCAAAGCAATAAAGCCATTCAAGCCGATAAGAGCTCTGGTTTTGCCGGGCGGCGGGGGACGCGGTGCCTATCAGGTCGGGGTGGTCAAAGCTCTCTTTGAAAGCGGACTTACCTTCGATTATGCCTTCGGCACCAGTATCGGCGGGATCAATGCCGCACTGCTTGCCCAGGATTCTCTGCCTCGATTAGAGCAGCTCTGGGGCATGATCACCGGTCGGGATGTATTCTGTCTGCCCAGCGCCCATCAGATAGGTCGTCTGGTACTGGGGCACAAGCTGGGCTTGCTCGACAATCATCCTCTGGAACTCTTGCTTCGTCGAGAGATAGATCTGCAGCGCATTAAATCGAGCAGCATGAAAGTGGGCTGGTGCACCACCGATTTGTGCAGCCTCGAGACCAAACTGATTACCATCGACGAGGTCTCCACCACAAGCGAGCTCATAGATGTTCTGATGGCGACTTCGGCAATACCCATGGCATTTCCTCCCCGGCATATTCTGGGCAAAGGGCTCTGGGTGGACGGCGGCCTGGTGCGCAACACCCCGATGGAGACCGCCATTCATTTAGGTGCCGACGAAATCTATATGGTTCTGCTTCATCCCGAGAAAATAAGCGTCTGTCCGGTGAACATGTTCGAGGTTCTTGTACGTTGTCTCGACATCGTGCTCGATGCTTCAGCTCGCAAGGAGATTCAGAATGCCGAGCTATACAACCGCCTGCTCGCCGCCGGCTCCGAAGAGTCGAGAGGACGCAAGAATGTCACCATCCGGGTTTTCCAGCCCAAGACACCGGTGAACACCACTCTGCTCGAGATTCATCCGGAGCGCTCCCGCAAGCTTATTCGTCAGGGCTATGAAGAGGCCATGGATCAGCTCGATGGTTATCAAAAAGAGGAAGATCGGGTTATCCAGTTCTCCTAGGACTCTCAGTATTGAAAGCCGTTCTTTCTGGAATGGGTCATCGGCTCCGCTTTCTCATTAAGGAGCCGACCATCTTTGATCTCGCCTATGATAATGTCGTGGTCGCCGCCTTCCACCACCTCTTTGACGACGCATTTGAGGTAGCTGACAGCATTTTTGAAAGCCGGCGGTCCTTCGATAGCGTCCATCATTTCATGCCCTTCAAAACGGTCCATGCCCTCGGTATAAGGCTTGGCAAAGCTTTTGAAGATATCCATGTTGTCTTTGGAGAGGACATTGACGCCGAACTCGGCGCCTTTTTTGAGGCTTTTATAAATCGCCCGGTCACGATTGACCGCCACAGTCAAAAGAGGCGGGTTGAAAGAGGCTTGAATCACCCAGGTGGCGAGCATGCCGTCATTGCCGCCGGTCTCGTCGGAATGGGCTACGGTGACGATATGGACACCGCTGGCGACGCGGCCCAAAGCCGGTCCGACTGTCTCTTTAATCTTCTCATCCACTTGTGTTGTCATTTACTTCCGCCTCATTCCTTGATTGTGAAGGTCCATTATAGACGGCGTAATTTCAATGCGGCTAAGTCGAAATGGTTGATTTAGATTCTAGTTCGCTCGAGTTCAGTTCGGCTTCTTCGCCCAGTTCGAGGGAGAAGGGGCTGCCGTCTACTTTATTGACCGGCTTGCGGCGTTTTGTCCGGAAGAACCAGAGCATGATTACTTTGGAGAGCATCTGGGGATCATGATGCCCGCCTGATTGCGGACTGACCAGTCCTCGTTTGACCGGGATCAGACCGAATGAGCGGATCTTGTCTTGATCGAAGGGTACAGGGCGAGCCGGAGACCCTGCCGGTATCACCGGGATCTGGTCGTTGATCAGAACGGCGTCTATCAGCTTGAAGCCCTTGTCCATGGGGGTGCCTGAATGCGATAGCAGGGCTTCGCAGTGGTCTCCCACGGTGTAGTCTTCGGTTTCGCCTTTCTGGGTCATAACGTTGCAGACATAGAGCTTTTTCGCTTTCGATTTGCGAATCGCGTCGGCGATGCCTTTTATAAGCAGGTTTGGAATGATGGATGTATAGAGGCTGCCCGGTCCAAGAATGATCAACTCGGCGTCTAAAATGGCTTCTATGGCTTCCGGAGTGGCTTTCAGGTCTTCCGGTTCGCAAATGAGACGCTTGATTCTGCCGCCGGCTTCGGTTATGTGCGATTCTCCGGCGACCATCGAGCCGTCTTCCATCTCTGCTGAGAGTTGAATCGCTTTCAAAGTGGCTGGCAGAACCCGTCCTTTGATATTGAGCACTTTTCCAGCTACTCGGACCGCCTCCATGAAATTGCCGTCGGTCATGGAGTAGATAGCTGTCAAAAAGAGGTTGCCGAAATTATGTCCTTCCAGTCCCTGGCCGGATTCGAACCGGTATTGAAAGAGATCGGTGACCACCTTTTCCTCGTCGGCTAGAGCCGTGATACAGTTGCGGATGTCCCCCGGAGGCAGAACCCCTATTTCGGCTCTAAGCCTGCCGGAACTGCCGCCGTCGTCGCCGACGGTGACTATGGCGGTGATATTGGTGGTGTAGTTCTTCAGTCCGCGCAACATGGTGGATAGACCGGTGCCACCACCGATGACAGCAATCTTCGGACCCGAATCGAGATGTCTTCTTTTATAGAGCGCATCCGGTATAGATTCGCGATCGTCGGTAATGTAGGCCCCGAGAATAGATAAGATGGCCCGGATCACAGCGAAGCAGACTATTAAGCCACCGATGGTAATGGCCAAGATGCCGCTGATTCGGTGGGGCAGGACTTCGGCGGCATGCTCCATCAAATCTCTCAAGAACGAGCCTGTAACCGTGATTGGATGGTAACCGAGCAGTAATAGAGTGCCTACCACAATCACCACTATGCCGAAAAAGATGATGACGATCCATCGCTTCAAGCCCGGTAGAAGCATGGTGCGGAATTTTCTAAGCAGCTCTTTGCTCATCGGCTTTTCTACGCTCATGTAGATATAGGCTCGCTAATTTCGAGATTAGCCAGCTCCCGGTGCTCTTTTTCGATGTGATAGTCCGGATAGGTAACAGAAAGATTGTCTGCCAGCTCCTGAACCATGGCGGTGGAGCGATGCTGACCGCCGGTGCATCCCAGCGCTACTACAAAGGTATCTGCTTTGACGTTGAGCATGGCAGGAAGCACACCGGCGAGCAGCTTCTCTAGATTGCTCAGGGCTTCTCTGGCAAGTTTCTGGGTGACTACATACTCTCTGACCGGCTGATCCAGACCGGTCAAGGGACGCAGGTGCTCTTCCCAGTAGGGGTTTTTAAGGAAGCGCACATCGAGTACAAGATTGGCCTGGGGAGGCGGGCCGTTCTTATAGCCGAAGGAGATAAGCTTGACGGTCAGTCCGCGGGTTTCATTTTCTTTCGAGTTTGCCATGGAGATTCTTGTCTTCTCTTCTCTTCTCTTCTCTTCTCTTCCCTGTCGCGCTTCCAGATTTAATTGCTTACCTCTACCGAAGAGCGTGAGCGCACTTTCAGGGTGCCGCCTTCAGCCAGGTATTTTTGCTCCAGTTCTTCGAGATCGCCTTCCATCAGACCGTTCTTGGTCATTTCTAAGTCTCTCTGGATGGCTGAGGCGGCTTTGTCGACGAAGAGATCGCCGTTGAGGTGATCCATTTCGTGCTGGATCGCCCTGCATAAAAGATTGTCTTCACACTCCAGGCGCATCTCTTTGCCTTCCAGATTCTGGAATTTGACCGCTATCTTGCTGGCTCTTTTTACCTCGAAGAAGACCCCCGGGAAGCTGAGACAGCCTTCCTGACCGACCATCTCTCCTTCTGCTTCGACTATCTCGGGGTTGATGAAAACTATCGGGCGAGCCGGATCCTCGTCGGTGCCGGCGTGGACATCTATGACCATCATCCTCTTCGAGACTCCGACCTGGGGGGCGGCAAGTCCGACACCGTCTTCCTGGTACATGGTATCGAGCATATCCTGAGCTAACTTTCTTACCGAGCGATCAAAGGTGGTAATTTTTTTGGCCTTCTTTTTGAGGACCGGATCGGGAAAGAATCTGAGCTTAAGCTTTGCCATTACTCGAAGTCGCCTCCTTTTCGGGCTCTGTTGCCCTTTCTGGGCCGATAATATCATATCCTTGCCAAGAGTCTCAACTCTAAAGGGCTCGCAGGCTGTATCTTAACAAGATCGGCCACTATTTAGATCAGTGCTGGATCGGACCGTATATCTTTCGTATAGTTTCCTTTCCGAATCTGCTATCTCCTGAAAACAGCTTCAGGTCGGAAGAGCCGCTACAATGTAGTTTATTCTTCAGGTCGATCGGGGAACCGTAAAAACTATGCCGGAGTCGAAGCTACTGCAATCTACATGTCTCGGTAAAAGCACCGCATATCTTCTGATTTTGCTTAGCTCCGGGTCGGCTTTTTTGCCTACATACGGACAAGATTGGGGCTACGATTCTGATACCGGCAATAGTGTCGAGGAGCTCAAAGCCGCACCCCAGGCCCTTAGCGCTTCACCTGCTAAATCGCTCCAGAATAAAGCCAAGGCTAAGTCCATACCCAAATCTGGCTCCCCCGTAGTTTCGACAAGCAAGTCTTCTGCCGAGTATGCCTGGCTTCAGCTCTTTGGTCTTGTCGCGCCCGTAACAGGTTCCGACCCTTCTGCCTTGCCCACCGGCCCGGACTATTCTTCCTCTTTAAGTCCCGATCAGAAGAGGCGATTTTCGGCTTTTCTACATGCCAAATGCTCCGAGCCCGGCGATAGCGCCTATAAATCGATCACCACTTACTGGCCGGAGTTAGTGAAAGCCTTTTCCGTAGAGGATCACAAAGGCAATTATCGTCTTTTGTTTCGTTCATTGCTTCGTATGCGGGCAGAAGCGACAGGGGTGCCGGCCGAGGAGCGCAGCGTATTGCTAGAGGCTCTGGGACCGGAGCGAATCGCCGTCAAAGGAGAGCCCAGTCTCTCTGAGGATGCGATAAAGGCTTATTCTGACATGGCTTGTTTTCTCTATGAACAGAAGAACCCCGGCAAGACCATCGATGCCGATGACAATAGAAAGTTGTTTGATCTGGTGATCAAAGACAAGTTCAAGAATGCGCCGGCTTTTGCCGACCGGCTCGCCATGAGCTTCTTCCCGAT
>CAZCBH010000118.1:0-4938 GCA_964496875.1 uncultured Candidatus Obscuribacterales bacterium
CCCGAATGTCTTTAGATTCTTGCCCCGAATCCGCACTGAGAGATACTTTGTTGTCACCCATCGCCCATTATCCAATCATCCATCCGCCTGTCTATATCCCCGAATGAAGATTTCTGGACAGAGCCTCAATGTTTCATGATTGTCAGAGCAAAATAAGCCACCACGGCGAGCAGCATCAACAATAGCGGTATCAATACTATTTTTTTCAAACCACTCTTCTTATTCTTAGAGCGCTCTTTCTCTTCTTTGACCGCCGAGAAACTGACACCGGTTTTAAGAGCTTCGTTCCTGGTCTCATTCAGGTCATGGAGCGAGAGCTTCATGGCTTTGACCGACTCTTCCATAGGATCGGAAGACTCGAGCATACCGGGGGGAAGATCCCTATCCAGCTCTTTGCTGCGTACACAGCCTATCCAGTATTCGATGCCGTCTTTGAATTGCTCAATCGATCTCAAACGCTTATCTACTTCGGTCTCGAGCGCTTTCGATATGATCTGATCGAGCATATGCACGGCAGGCAGGTCCGAGCGATGGTCGCTCACCGGTCTGGGACGATAGTTGACGTCGCAGTGTTTTGCCATCACATCGACGATGCTGCGCCCTTTGACAGGCAGTTCACCGGTTATAAGCTCATAAGCCACTATTCCCAGAGAATAGAGGTCGGAGCGAACTGTAAGGGTCTCGCCTTTGCATTGCTCCGGGCTCATGAATAGCGGCGATCCCATCGCTTTTCCTTCCAGAGTGAGGCGCTGCATATCGTCTTCCAGTTTGGCTATGCCAAAATCAAGAATCTTGACCACGATCTTCTCGCCGACATTGGTCAGTACTATGTTTCCGCCTTTCAGATCACGATGGATGATCTTGTGTTTGTGGGCATGGGCCAGGCCCTCACACACCTGGATAAGAATAGAGGCGATCACCTCGGGATGCTCGGCACGACCATATTGTTTAATCAGCTCCTGCAAACTGATGCCCTTCACATGCTCCATGACAAGAAAAGTCTGACCCGGAGCAAGAGTGATAGCCTCCACAGCCCGGACAATGTTCTTATGCTGGAGAATGGTGAGGGTTTCGATTTCGCGCTTGAAGCGCATGGCGATATCGGGCTTGTTCTCCTTCAGGGTCTTGACCGCCACTATCTGATTGGTGGCAAGATCCCGGGCTTTGTAGACCACAGATATCCCGCCCTGCCCGATTATGCCTGTGATCAGGTACTTATCCTCCAGGGTCTGACCGGGGCGTTGCCGGGCGGCGGTAACGCTGGGGTCTTGTTCCAGGGCTCTTTGAATACGGCTTTCGGTGACCGCCGACATAGACTGATGGGTGGCTATCTCTTTGGCGATGGCGGCGGTTTCAATCTCTGAGCCAGGCGCCATATTGTCCCTAGCAAGCGAGATGAGCGGTGCCGAGAATCGCGGAGTAGACCTGGAGACTCTTTGATCTATCACCTCGTCAGAGACCGTGTCGGTATCTTCCCACTGCCTCAGGCTCTCCGGGATATCCACCGGCTCTTTCATGGTTTCATCGAGAGCCACTTCGCCAAGCCCGGGAGCACCGGTGAGAGAATCTCCTGTAAGAGAATCGGCTGTCAGACTAGAGTCGGGTTGGTCTTGATAGACATCGAACTCCAGCTTGGTATCAGCCAGATCCCGCCGGGCAATCTCCACCTGGGGCAGAGGTTTTTGATCGGGCAATACGATGGGATCCAGCTCATAGATGCTGTCTTCCGGCATAGGCTCCATGGCGGATATAGGATCCTGGCCGGGTTCGATAAAGTTGTTGCTAATATATTCAGAATCCGGCTCTGGCTCTGGCTCTGGCTCCTGCTCCGGCTCGAAAGAAATCGAGCTTTCTGCCGGCTCGACAGGCCCTACATCAGGGAACATGCTCTCGGCTCTCTCAGCCTTGCGTTCTTGATGTGGTATCACTATCGGTGTCATCTCATAGATACTGTCCTCGGGCAGTCTGTCTATGGCCGAGACCGGGTCGTGACCTGGTTCCAGCATCGGCAACTCTTCAGATGACTGATCATATTGGTCTTCAAATTGCTCTTCTGATCGCTTTTTACTTTTTTCCGGCTCTCTTTCAACCTCGTCCGCTTTCTTGTGGTCTTCAATAACGATAGGAGCCATCTCGAACTGACTGTGCTCGGGAAATAATTCCGGTCCACTCAAAGGATCGATGCCGGGCTCTAGATAGCTTTCTCCAGCGGCATCTTCTGTATTCTCAGAGTCTTCAGTGTCTTCGGTGCCTGTTTCTGCATCCGAAATATTGAGCTGGTATCCAGGAAGGACAATAGGCTCCATCTCATAGATGCTGTCCTCTCCAAGCAGGTCGATACTCTTCTCGATAGTTTCGAATTCGCCACTGCCGAAAAGATCAGGCTTCTGACGCGCACCTGAACTCTCTTGAGGATCCGATAATTTAACCGGATCTGCCTCCGCCTCTTTCGAATGCCCTTCCGCTTCTTCCTCTTCCTCGTTCAGATTTAAGCGATTCTCTTCGAGAATGAAAGGCTTCATGTCAAATGCGCTCTCTTCCGGAAATTGAGACTTATCCCGGGGGTCATACCGCTTCTGCACTCCGGAACGCTTTATGCTGTCGGGGTTCTCAGTCGGCAGGGGCGGCGGCACTCTAGAAGGACGGGTGACATACTTCTGCTCCAGCTCCTCCAGGCGGTCCAAGACGCTCTTTGCCTGCTCTCCGTCAGGCTTCTTCGATTTTTTCTGCACACCAAAAGACTTACTGCCGGCTTTCTTTATAGCCTTCTGCAGCTTATCGTCCTTATTGCGATTCTCTCTGTTATCCTGATCGCTCATCTAATCGATCGATAAATACTCTGGCTGGTTTCCGCTAGATTCCATGTCTATATTCTTCCCTGTTACAGATAAATATAGCCCCGGGCAAAAACCGCCTGATTCTCAGACAGTCTGGGCGCAGACCCTTTTATGACGGACCCTCATAAAAGACCGGCTACGGTATCAAATACGGCTTCAGTAGGATTAAATAAGAACTCAGTAAATCCTGGAATGGTCGGGGTTATAGCCCAGTTTTTTGGATAGTTCACGATCTTGCGAAGCAAGCCCTTCTTTGCCGAGCTTGTCGTAACACTTGCTGCGAACGTAATACGGGTGGGCAAGTTGCCCTTCGGGCAGCCTATCCACAGCGATGGTCAGGTCGCGAATCGCATCGATGAGCTTGTTCTTGTAATAGTACGCCGTACCGCGATTGACATAGGCCGGATAGAACTCGGGATTAACTCTCAGAGCGTTATCACAGTCCTCAATCGCCTGGTCGTATTGCTTGAGGGCAATCAGGGCATGGGCTCGATTGACATAGGCAAACTCGTTGCGCTTGTTGATTTTGAGCGCACGGTTGGCGTCGTCTATCGCCTCTTTTAGATTATCCAGAGTCAGATAAACAGAAGAGCGGAATATATAAGCGTTCTCGTTATTGGGGTCGAACTTGATCGCCTCGGTCAACACATGGATAGCCTCGTCATACTTGTGGTCCCGGGCCAGCTCATAACCTTTTTCGACAAAGGTCTGGGAGGTCTTGTAGATGTTCTTATCTACCTTGGCGCTTTTGGACGCACAGCCGAAGCTGAGGAAGCTTGATAGAACTAGTGCTGTCGAGGCTACGACGAAGGTATGACGCATGAGAATATGCTGTTTATTTATAACAGAGAGATGGAAGTCCACTAAAGAATAACATGATACCGGCATTAGATTATATATATAAAAACAATCTCCTGAAAAGTCCCCGACCGAAGCAAAATGCCGCCCCGGGCTTTCACGAACCTTTCAGCTAATTGATCTAGCACACCGGTGCCAAGACTATGCCTCTTCCCGAGTCAACTCTTCGATGCGCTCGATCACTTCCAGACCACGGACAGAACAGCGCACCATATCGTTAAGGAACAACGCCAGAGCTGCTTCCAGACTTATCTGATTTCTGGTGGCTATCACCTGGCCGGTTTCGTTCAGGAACTCGAAACCGGGCTGCAGAGGAACGGTAAGCGAACCTTTACCCGGAAACATATCCAGACCGGCGGTGCCGGGAACGATGCCGTTGCGTCTCAGCCAGGCAGAAAGAGAACGGGTAACGAGATCCGCCCGGACGGACTTCTCGAAAAAGATAAATAGCTGCCATTGCTCAGAATCACTGGCTTTGTAGAGCCTGGTCGAAGAGATTCCGGCTTTCTCCAGACACTCTTTCAAACGGGTCATGCCGCCGGCTCTGTAATAGCAATCCTCCTCCATGGTGATAACCACGAAACGAGTCAGGGCGTCGGAGCGAAAAGCTCTTTGAATGGCGCTCTCTCCGGAGAGCGACTCCATTATCTCCTCATCAGTCAGGTAATGATAACGACTGGTCTCTTTCCACTCTTTGACTTCGTCTCGCTTAATCAGGCTGGCGAAGCGGTTGGAGAGCATAGAGAGGAAAAATGCCTGGTTCTGAGCAAAAACATCGGGCTGCATAAAAGTGCTGCGACCGACATCGAAACGGACGGCAGAGACATCGCCGACAAATTCGCTATCGGCAGAAAGCAGCTCGTCACTCTCTTGCTCTTTCATGACTCTATCGAGTTGGCTCTGGATAGAAGACTTGATCCAAATAGAACTCTCTTCGTCTTCTAAAGTCTCGTCCACTTCAGACTCTTCTTCGAGCAACTCGATAGAATCATCGTCATCGGAATCAAAACTAGAGCCCGTTTCGAGTTCTGTTTCTACTTCGGCTTCTGTTTCGGTTTCGCTTTCCGTGTCCGATTCCATGATGTGGTCGTAGGCTTCTTCCTCGTAGCCGAGTTTGTGGGCCTTCATCTCCAGGTCCATGGTGAGCTGGAAAATACTGTCTTTGTCTTCTTTGTTATTAGCTGCTGAATATGCCACTTTCTCGGTGCCTCAATTTTTCGCCGGGCCAAATAAAGTCTGGAAG
>CAZCBH010000118.1:5038-13701 GCA_964496875.1 uncultured Candidatus Obscuribacterales bacterium
TTGGCGGCTTGCTCCCTGCGATGTTGCGCCTGCCTCTCACGCACTCTGGCCACTCTCTCTTCCGGGGTCATATCGGCGATGGATTTTTCTCTGGGACCTTCCTCGGAGTCACCATCCTTGCCCTGGGCCGAATTGGCGGCATAGAGGTCCCCGGTGTTGAAGGTCAGGTCTTTATCACCGCCGGCTTTGCCGTCCGGGTTGTTCTGAAACCGGTCTTTGCTGGCCGTTCTCATGGAGTCATAAGCTTCCTCGGTGGCAGCCTTCAAGCCGCCTCCGTCTCCTGCGGTCGTGCCGTGCCCATCTGCGGCGTCGCCTTTTTGAAAGGGTTCGAAAGCCGGTTTTCCATTAGCCATGAGACAACCTCCCGGGGATGGAGAAGAGAAGCATTTAGTAAGTCGAGCGAGTATCTTCCGAGTATGGTCCTGAACCGTGACAAAGTTGTGAAATCACGAATTCGATTATTTATATACCCAATATTTCTATGAGACTTAATGAGAAGTGCAGCTGGAAGCGCCCTTAAAGTTGCTTATCTCCACCGGCTCAATTTTGTCGGCGGGCTCGAAGCCGAAGATCCTGGCAAAGAAGTAGTACTCTGCTTCTATGGTCCGTTTGATGTTCTCGGCTTTTCTAAAGCCGTGTTGCTCGCCTTCATAGGCTATGTAAGCAACCGGAAGGTGCTTTGCTTTTACCGCCTCCACCATGGCCTCTGCCTGATTGGGCGGGACCACTTTGTCCTCCAACCCCTGAAACACAATGAGCGGACAGTTGAGCTTATCTGTATAGTGCAGAGGAGAGCGCTCGATATAAAGATCCTTCTCTTCGGGGTAAGGTCCGACCAGACGATCGCAATAGCGCGACTCGAACTTATGAGTATCTTTGGCTAAGAGCTCTAAATCCCCGATGCCATAATGGCTGGCGCCGGCACTGAAGGTATCTTTGAAGGTAAGAACACAGAGCGTGGTGTAACCACCGGCGCTACCACCGGTAATAGCCAGGCGCTTGCTGTCGGCCAGACCTTTGTCAACCAGATAGAGCGCGGCGTTCTCGCAATCATCCACATCGACCACGCCCCAGTTGCGCTCCAGGCGCTTCATGTACTCGCGACCATAGCCTGTGCTACCGCCATAGTTGACGTCCACCACAGCGTAGCCTCTGGAAGTCCAATACTGGAAACCGGGATTCAGCCCGGTTCCGGTGCCCCCGGTCGGTCCACCATGACTTTTGACCAGAAGGGGCGGCAGCTCTGCCTGTGGTGCCTCGAAATCTTTATTAGCGGGCGGGTAATAAAAAGCATAGGCGGTTTTTCCGCCTGTGGTCGGGAACTCTATCACCTGGGGGCAAGAGATATAACCCGGGTCGATATCCAGCGAAGAGCTCGATTTGATCTCTTCGAACTTGCCGGCTTCAGTGTCATAGCGCAGAACCGCCGAAGCCGACACAGGCGATGAGGCGAGCATGCCCACTTCTTTTCCGTCGGAGAAAAGATAGTGAATATCGGTATAGGGACAATTGATCTCGACGTATTTACCCTCGCCGTTGTCATCCACACCGACCTTGCCCAGCTTCCAGAGCCCTTTGTCGGAACAGGCGGCGATGATCTCGCCGGATTCGAGAAAGGCATAGGTCGACATATTGAAGACCCACAAAGGCATGCCGAACTCTTTTTGATATGGTGTCAGATTGACATCGCTCTTGCCCTGCCCTTGATGGCGATATATATTCCAGAATCCGGAGCGGTCCGAGACATAGTGCAAGACGCCGTCACAAGACCAGATCGGCTGAAATATGGATTCTTCGTCACCACCGGCGATGGCGGATTCTTTGGCGATGTGTCCATCTTCGTTTAAGGAAGCCAGCATCAGAACGGTGCCGTCCCAGGGCATATTAGGGTGGCTCCAGGCAATATAGGACAGCGACCTGCCATTGGGCGAAAGACGCGGATAGGCGTAGAAATCTTTGCCCCCGGCGACAACCTCGGGAGTGACAGGCTCGAAGCACCGGAGAGAATCCGCACTATCCTTATCGAACACGGCTCCGATGTCGATGCTGGCGATATAGTTCTCCGGCTCACCATGGGCGCCACTGCCTTCTTCGACATGCTGTTCGACAACGCAATAAAGCTTGCGACGCTTCTCGTCGAGCACCATATCGGCATATCTATATGGTCCGGCGGCGGTTATCTGTATAGGAGGCTGCTTCGAACTCGAAGCGGTCTCCAGATTGAGAAGATAGATACACTGATCCGAATAATTGGTGAAGAAGACCCAATTGCCACAGGGCAGAAATGCGCAACCGCCATATTCATGGACAAGGGTGCGGACATTGAAAGGCTCGGGCAACAGATCTTCGAGAACGCCGTCTGGACGACGCCGCATCAAACCGACCCTGCCGCCCTCCTTTGGTCTGCCTTCCAGCCAGTAGATACTGCCCGAATCGACAAGAAGCTGGCCGAGTCGCAAGGTACCACCGGCGATATCATCTGCTTTTATCGGAGAAGCCCAGGTGCCAAAAGGCGCAATACGCTTTTGAGAAGTCATAGTTCTGCCAGATCCTTATTGATTCTAGTTTTAACTTTCAGTTTAATTTTATGCCGTCACGGCGGATGGTGAAGTTAATCAGCGCTTGATCCAGAGTCAGTTTACCAGCCCGGAGCAACTCGTGCATTACCAGTGCCGAATCGAGAAGATCGGCGTCTTTAGACCGGACATGATGGAGCATATCGGATAAAAGCTGGGTATCACGAAAACCGATTTTAATCGCCTCTCTCAGATAATCCGAGGACATCTCGCCGGATTTTCTGGCGTGCTTCATGACCAGCGCCACCATCTCGGGGTCGCTCATGATGTCCCGGATAATCACCTTCATAGAGTCCCTGCCCAGATAACCGCTGAAGCGCAAGAAATCACAAAAGGAGAGCTCTTTCTGCAGCTGAGAAGTGGCCAGCCCGGCCTCTTTGAGCCCTTCATCGGCGCTCTGACCCGAGCTGCTTATCTTATCCAGCACATTGGCGGCGCGGTTGGCAGAGACCCCACCACTCCAGACCATCTCTTGCAGACGCAGGGTGGCGGAGAGCAAATCTTCTGAGATCCAGCCCATTTCGATAAGCACTTCACCGAGCATTTTGTCATTGGCCTGAGCTATCTGCACCGCCGAATCCACCTCTACCGACTTCAGCAAAGAGGCGGCCACAAGAAGCTCACCGATGCGAATCTTATCAGTGTCAGGCGCACCGTTGAAATCTCGCGCTTTCTGACCACGGATATTCTTAAGCTTATCAATGGCGTCCGCCCGCTCCAGTTTCGACCAGCGCACTTCTTTCTGCAACTCCAGCGCCATATTTAAAGAGGCGATGCTGAGCCGATCTAATAAAAGCAAGACTCTGCCCAGGGGCAAACCGGAACTGTCCCCAGCTCTGAGGGCGATATCGAGCTGTTCTGTGTTGAGGTGCTCTGCCGAATGCAAAAGCTCCCCCAGGCGAGTACCCCGGGTGGCGTAAGCATCGACGCCAAGAACAATGAGCGCGTCAGTCAGAGTCCACTTCTTTCGATAGACGACCCCCATGGCTTCTTTGGCGCCTTCCCGGTCTATGAGCCCATCTTTGAGCATAGACTGGGCTTCTACCGAGGCGCGAATCACTTCCGGAGTGACCACATCGAGCATGACCAGGCACTTGCCAAGCGGCAGACCGGTATGTTTTGCCAGAACCAGGCCACGCTTGACGTCCTTCTCGTGAACCACACCGAAGAAGCACAGCAATTCACCAAGCATATATGACTCTTCGTTCTTCTCCACCGGAGACCTCAAAACTGCCTAAACTAATTATTGGCAAAACTTGCAGTAAAATATCTAACTTATCAAGTCATTATTTAGATTAAACTGAGAAATAATAGCTTAATATAAATCTGAGCTTCCCAGTGTCTTGATAAATTTGCCCCAGCCAAATCAAATGAAGCAAAATCACAAGCTCACGGTGATCTACTACGCTGTCCTCAGGGACCAGCGCGGTCTCGACTCGGAGACCATCGAAACCGAGGTAGAGACCCCGCTTGCCCTTTTCAGCCAGCTGAAAGAGGAGCACGGTTTCAGCCTGGAGCCAGAACAAATGCGGGTAGCCGTCAATGACGAGATCGCCGACTGGCAGGTCAAACTGGCTGACAACGACGTGATAGTCTTCCTTCCTCCGGTGGCAGGCGGTTGATGGCGGAGCCCGACGAAAAGACAGATCTTATTTGAGAGAGAATTTTGTTCAAACTGACCGACATCGCAATCGACCCGAGCGCCCTTACAAAGACGCTCAGAAATGACGCCGCCGGCGCGGTGGTCAGCTTCGAGGGCCGGGTGAGAAACCACAATGACGGCAGAGCGGTGGATCACCTTGTCTATGAAAGTTATGAAAAGCTGGCGGCAAAAGAAGCCGAAGCTATCCTCAAAGAAGCGAGGGAGCGCTATCCTGTTTTAGAAGCCCATTGCGTACATCGAGTCGGAAAGCTCGAGATAGGCGAAGTCGCGGTCTGGGTGGCAGTGGCATCGGCCCATCGCAAAGAAGCCTTTGACGCCTGCGAATTCATCATCGACTCTGTAAAGCATCGTCTGCCGATCTGGAAGAAAGAGACTTATTCTGATGGCAGCCATGAATGGGTCAATTGCAGACACGAAACCGAGGCGGTCTGCCCATGAGTAAACACCAGAACAAAGGTAACAGAAACAGATTAATCGACGGCTTCGGTAGAGAGCACAGCTACCTGCGCATCTCGGTGACCGACCGCTGCAACCTGCGCTGTTTCTACTGCATGCCCCACGAGGGCATAAAATGGCTGGATAAAAGCAAGCTATTGAACTTCGACGAGATAGAGCGGCTGGCAAGAGTTTTTGTGAGCATGGGAGTCGAAAAAATTCGCCTCACCGGCGGCGAGCCCCTGGTCAGAAAGGAGCTTCCTCGGCTTATAGAGCGACTTTCGGCGATAGAAGGACTCAAATATCTTTCGATGACCACCAATGCCATGCTGCTCGCACAATACGCAGAAGCCATAGCCCATGCCGGAATCACTCACCTGAACATAAGCCTCGACAGCCTCAAGCCTGACCGCCTTGAAAAGATAACCGGCCGAGATTGTTTCGACCCTGTTATGAAAGGCATAGAAAAAGCGCTCTCAATAGGCTTTCCCAGTATCAAACTGAACGTTGTCATGATCGCAGGGGTAAACGAAGACGAACTGTTCGACTTTGTGGAATTCGTCAAAGACAAGCCCGTCAACGTACGATTCATAGAGTTCATGCCCTTTCGCAATAACGACTGGAATATAGAAAGGGTCTTAAGCTATAAAGAGATGCTGGAGCGCATCGAAACCCGATACAGCCTCAGCCCCATGGAAGCAGAACCATCGGCGGTGGCAAAAGATTATGCCCTGACAGGAGCCAAAGGCACGGTCAGCTTCGTAACCTCGATGTCGGACAGCTTCTGCGGCAGCTGCAACCGCTTGCGATTGACCTCCGACGGCTCGATCAAATCCTGCCTGTTCTATCCTGCCGAAGTCAGCCTCAGGGACGCCATTAGAGAAGGCGGCAGCGATAAAAAGATTGAAGACTTGATACAGTATTGCCTGGGCAAAAAGCCCGAAGCCCATCCTCCTGCAGAAGAGATTGCCGCAGGCGAGAACCGGGCAATGATAGAGATTGGAGGATAGAATTCGAAGCGGATGAAAGACATCTCTGACAAAGTAACCACCTTAAGAACCGCCCTGGCAAGGTCGGTATTGCGGGTTACAGAATCTACTATTTCTACAATCAAGGCAGGTCAGATTCCCAAAGGAGATCCGCTCGTCATAGCCAAAGTGGCCGCCGTCCAGGCAGCCAAGAATACTTCTATGATAATACCGTATTGCCACCAAATAGCCATAGATTTTGTCGGTGTCGAATACGAACTCACAAAAGATTCGATAGTCATAGACGTCACGGTAAAAGCTACTCACAAAACCGGCGTCGAGATGGAGGCGATGACCGCGGCTTCTGTCGCCGCCCTCACCATCTATGACATGGTCAAGCCTTTAGATGACTTCGCCGAAATCGAAAAAACGACTCTAGTATCGAAAAAAGGCGGAAAGTCAGATTACAAGCCGGATGCCTCGATAAAAGACATAGGGGCAGCGGTGCTGGTTCTTTCAGATCGGGTCTCAAAAGGCGAAAGCGAGGATCGCTCCGGCAAGGTGATTTGCGAGAAGCTATCATCTTTGGGTATCGCCAGAACAGAATATATCGTCCTGCCCGATTGCAAGACAGAGCTAGAAGAGGCTATAAAAAGGCTCTGCAAAGACGATTCTATCAATCTCATCCTCACCACAGGCGGCACCGGCCTGAGCCCCCGGGATATCACAGTAGAGACCCTGACGCCCATATTAGAAAGACGACTGCCCGGAGTAGAAGAGGCGATGCGCTCTTTCGGACAATCGAGAAATCGCTTCGCGATGCTCTCGCGCGCTGTGGCAGGAGTCCGCGAAGAGACCGTGATAGTAAGCATGCCCGGCTCCACCGGCGGTGTCAAAGACGCCCTTGCCGTATTATTTCCGCCGGTGCTCCATGCCATAAGCATGCTCAAAGGCGAAGGTCACGAAAGCAAGAGAAGGGAGAAAGCCCGGGCAAAAGGCTAAGAGAAAAGATGATGCTCAGTTACGAAGAAGCCCTGCAAAAAATAGACCAGACCGTGGAGAAACTGCCTGCGGTGGACAATGCCATCACCCATATCCTCGGTCATGTTCTGGCGGATTCAATAACAGCCACTTTTGATCTACCGCGCTTCGATAACTCTGCCATGGACGGCTACGGCGTCCGAGGCGAAGACCTTTTGTCCATAACCGATGACAAGCCAAAAGAGCTTGCCCTTATTGGAGTGATAGAGGCAGGCTCTCAGAAAGCCGAACTCAAAATAGAGCGGGGTAAAGCAGTAAAGATATTCACCGGAGCAAAGGTCCCGCCCTCGGTCGATACCGTGGTCATGAAAGAATACTGCGACGACCTCGATAGTGCTGTCAGGGTAAAAGAGAAGACCGAAGCGGGTTCTAACATAAGGCGAGCCGGCGAAGAGTTTAGAAAAGGCGATTTAGTACTGCCCGCGGGCATTGTGGTGACACCTCCGGTGGTCGGACTGATAGCCTCTTTCGGTCATGCCCGGTTCAAAGTCTATGAGCAGCCGCGCATTACCATAATCGGCACCGGTGACGAACTGGTCGCCCCCGGCGGCGAGCTTTCCCCGTCTCAAATCTATGACTCCAACTCTTATGCCCTGGCCGCTGCCATTCAGGCACTGGGTCTGCCCAGACCAATTCGCTTCAATATAAAGGATCAAGAAGATCAAATAGAGACCGCGCTAAAAGAAGCACTCAGACAAACGGATATGATTATCACCACCGGCGGTGTATCGGTAGGAGACCGCGATCTGGTCAAAGATGTCCTAGAAAAGAGACTGGGAGTAGAGACGGTCTTCTGGAGAACGAAAGTAAAACCGGGCAAACCCATATATTTCGGCAGCACTAAACATGACGGCAGACAGAAGCTTATCTTCGGCTTACCGGGGAATCCTGTGAGCGCGCTTACCACCTTCAATCTATTTGTCAAACCGGCACTGGCAAAAATGCAGGGACTGAAAGAAAACGGTGGCTGCAAGCCCGAACGTCTCAAAGCAAGGATTGGAAAAAGCCTCAAGAAAAAGCCCGGCAGACTGGATTTTGTAAGGGGCATTTTGAACTGCGACAATGACGGCGTTTTGACCGCGATACCAACCATGGGGCAGGACTCTCATATGCTGAGCGGTCTTGCCCGGGCAAATTGCCTTATAGAATTCGATGAAGAAGCGGCAAAACTGGATGAAGGTGATCTGGTCACTATCCAGAAATTGATCTGGTCGGAATATTGATTTTAAAATAAATTGGAAACAAGAGAAAAGGATAAAACAGGATGACATCAGAGAGAATTTCGGTATCGGTAAATGAAGGCTTCTTCGACGCCTATCTATCCTTTCCGAAAGAGGAAGAGGGACCGGGAGTGCTTCTAATACAGGAGATCTTCGGTGTCAACGATCATATTAGAGCGGTAGCAGACAGACTGGCCGAAGAGGGCTATGTGGTGCTCGCCCCGGATCTTTTCTGGCGCATGAAGCCCAATATAGAGCTGGGCTACGAAGGCGAAGATAGAGAGGCGGCGCTGCGCTATTATGAACGCTTCGACGAAGAGCTGGCCATGGTCGATTTGAAACACGCCGCCAATGCTCTGCGCAATCACCGGGCTTGCACCGGAAGAATCGGCGCCATGGGCTTCTGCCTGGGGGGCAAACTGACTTTCAGGCTGGCGGCCCAGACCAATTTGAATGCGGCAATATCCTATTATGGTGGCAAGGTAGAGAATCATCTAGCAGAAGCAGACAAGATCAAATGCCGGCTTATGATGCACTTCGGCGGCAAGGATAAGTCAATACCTGCATCGGCACTGAACAAAATAAAAGAGAACCTTGCCTCCAAAAGCAATGTCAGCATCCATGTCTATGAAGAGGCCGATCACGGCTTCAACTGTGACGCCAGAGCCACTTATAACAAAGAGGCAGCAGACCTTGCCTGGGAGCGCAGTTTGGAAGTTCTGGCTGACGAGCTGAAAAAATAAAGACTAAAGCTAGGACT
>CAZCBH010000119.1:0-13102 GCA_964496875.1 uncultured Candidatus Obscuribacterales bacterium
CCCGGGCGAAAACTTCCCGGGTTTTGCCGCTGAAGACAACCCCTCTGCCGTCCACCGGATAGTCCGGGTCACCGGGGCGGAGATTTTCTATGGCCGTGCTGGAAGCTGAAAAGAAGGAGGTTTCGAGAGAATCTCCTGCCGCTATCGAATTGAGCTGTATATGATTCTGGCCGAAGACGGGTGTATTTTCCTTCTCTATGCACTTTGGCCACCAGGCTCGTTCGTAGGAGCCGTCCGGCGATATTCTGGCGACGGCATTGTGGCCGACGGCATTGGCATGTAAGACGCCGTCAATGAAAGCCAGGTCATGCATATAGAGACAACCGGGCAAGAATATTGATTTGACCGGGATAAGAGGCTTTTGAGAAAGACTGGATGCGCTTTTGGAATCGAGGCGATCTATTGCCTGGCTGACCGGCTTCATCTCGAATATCTGATTCGGATTTCTGGTGCTGGCCACATGGACGCTGCCATTCTCCCGGTCTACGGCGATGCCTGACGGGTGGGGCATGTTGAAGAAGGTGATTCTTGGCTGATCTGAATCCGGATCAACAGTCAGTGCCAGCAAAAGATGCTCGTATTCTCGACTTATCAAAAGAGTTATGTCAAGCTCACCGAGTACCTCGAAAAATCTGCCAGTGCACTCGTAAGCTAGTAGTTCAGGGTCGGTTGCTGTGGCTTGATCCCAGTGACTGGTTACCTGGGCGCTGTCTCGCCACTGGGCATGGTGGCGGGACCAGAGTTCGTCGAGCTGTTGAGGATTCGAGGAGACGTCCGACTTCACCGCGATTTCGTCTGCCTCCACAGTTCATATACTCCATAGTACATTTTGAAAGCCGAGTTGTAATTGGTCGTCGATTTGCCGCTATGGCGTTTGGTGGAGAGAACGGGGACTTCTACAACAGGGTAGTTCTCCCGGCGACAGATCATATTGAACTCCGCATCGATGATGTCATCGTCTCTTTTCAATTCGAGAAGCTTGTCGAACTTTCTAGGAAATATTTTGGGAGTGCCGTTTATATCCCAGACAGGCAGATCGAAAAGAGCTCTTGCTTCCAGATTGTAGAGCAAAGAACCCAGGCGTCGTCTCCAGTTGTCGCGTATTTTTCGGTTGGCTTTGACCACGACATTAGGATAGGCGATGGCGTAAAGCAGCGTGAGGGAGAGAATCTCCGGACTGGTTCTGGCTGAATTCGTATAGCAGAGCAGGTCGCCTGTGGCGGCTTTCAATCCGTGTTTCACGGCCCGACCCCAGCCGCCCTGATTTATATTGCACCAGAGAATGTTGTCATTTTGATTGGCTAGAGAACCGCAGACTTCTTTAGAGTTGTCTTTGCAGGCGTTGGTGACGAGAATCAGCTCATAGGGGACAGGAAGCCTATCCAGGACTTCTCTGTATTCGTCTACGATCCGCTCGATGTGGTCTGCCTGGTTGTACACGGGTAAGATGATGGAGACTGTGCCGAGATTGGCTTTGTCTGTCTGTTTGATCGAGGGTGATTCCAGTAAATTTACTTCAGTCATTTGGATACCGGCGCGCTGAGCGCCTCCTTGGCTAGAGTTATAACTTTATCCCGGGAGATTCCGTATCTGTCGTGGAGATAGCCCTGGGAGCCTGTCAACCCATCGGGAGACTCTTTGAGAGCGGCCCGCATCACTCTGGTGTCCAGATTGTTCTCCGCTACCACTTCACAGATTAGCGAACCGAGACCGCCGCTTATGTAATGCGCTTCTACGGTGATCACTCGCCTGTACTGATTCAGGACTCGGGCAAGATCTTCTGTCGGAGCCGGGTTGAGAGTAGAAACTACTAGATGTCCACAAGAGATGCCACTATCATTGATGGCATCAACGGCTTCGGCCATCTCGACTGCAATCGCTCCCATAGAGACTACCAGAAGGTCTTTGCCTTCTTTAACCAGTTGAGCTTTATCGAATTCGAATCTTCCATTTAAGTCAGGCACAATCGGTTTATCATTTTTGCCGAGGCGGTAATAAATAGGACCCGGCATGTCCCAGGTCATATCCAAAATGTTTTCGGTTTGCATAGAGTCGGCCGGTGCCAGAACGGTCATTCCCGGCTGTACCCGCATGATGCCCACGTCTTCGAGTCCATAGTGAGTGGCGCCATTGTGACCGTATTCGAAACCGCCACCGATACCAACCACTCTTATAGGAAGGTGGTTTAATATCGCACCATTGCGGATAAATTCGTAAGGGCGCAGGGTGGCGAAGGTTACTATAGAATAGACAAAGGGAATGAAACCTGCTTCGGCAAGACCGGTGGCGACCCCGACCATGTTCTGCTCGGCTGCACCCATGTTGAAAAATCTATCGGGGTGTCGGTCGGAGAATGGCTCCAGGGCCATAAAGCCCAGATCGCCTGTGAGCAAGCAGATTCGTTTGTCTTTATCAGCCAACTCGGCTAGTTTTCTGGCGAACGCACCGCGCATCAGTTACTGACCTCCGCCATTGCTTTTTTAAATTGTTCATCATCGAGGGGGAGATAATGCCATTTGATCTGGCTCTCCATGAAAGAGACGCCTTTTCCGAATGTGGTCCGAGCCACCATAATGTGAGGCTTGTCTCCGGCAAAATCAAGGTTCTCTATAATCGAGAGCATCTGGGAAATATCGTGACCGTCTACGTCATAGGTATTCCAGCCGAAGGAGCGCAGTTTGGTCGACACCGGAGATAAATCGATTACATCCTTTGTGAAGCCCAGGGCTTGCTGACCGTTAAGGTCTACCATCACAGTCAGATTAGATAGTTTGTGCTGGGCGGCAAACATAATAGCTTCCCAACTCGAGCCTTCGTTGAGCTCTGCGTCGCTCATCAGAACGAAAACTCTCCTTTTAGAACCTTCCAGTTTTGCCGCCAGGGCAGCCCCCACTCCGTAGGATAAGCCCTGACCGAGGGACCCTGTGGCGAAATCTATCCATTCGAGGCAGTGTTCGGGATGCACTCCAAGGCGCGAGCCTTCGCCGCAAAAGGTGTTCAGCTCAGCTTCGTCGATGAAGCCTTTCATATAGAGGCAGCCATAGAGTGCTAAAGCCGCATGACCTTTGGCAAGGACGAAGCGATCCCGCTCCGGGTCTTTTGCCGAGGGAACTCTGAGGACATGACCATAGAGCGTCCAGATCATGTCGGCAATGGAGAGTGCTGAACCGATATGACCTACACCGGCACGTTTTGACTGGGTGAGGATTAGCTCTCTCAGTTTTTTGCTTGATTCTGCGTGGGAAGCGTCGGCACACGCCGTACCCGCTTCCAGTTTGTTGCCTGACAGCATCTCTTCTTTCATGTGCTCATTAGGGGCCCTAACTGCCTGCCAAGTGTAGCCTACAAGGCTTGTTGAAAGCCTTATATATGTAGCGGTTTTTATTTAAATAGACTAAAACCTAGTTCAACAAAAAGTAGAGCGAATGAGAAAGAATTATACTTTGCCTCTTCGACTACATCCATTGGCTTCCGGCAATATGTTCGACCAGGCGATTTTGAACCTTTTTCCCACCACTGGCGTTACAGTGTACAGAATCAATGTAGTCTTCGATGGAGCAGGTCTTTCCGTCGTTCAAGTTGAGGTAAGAGGCTGTATCAAAGTCTTTTGAAATAGCCTGAATTTCTTCTTTATAGCGCTTCAAAAGATTTTTCTCTATCAGTGCCTCGTTCTCTTCTGTTCTGGGCATGTCCACTATCAGTATTTTGATTCCCTCTTTCTGGCACCTTTGCAGAAGTCTCTTCAAGCCACTTACTTCTGTCTCAAAGCGTTTGTAATTGGGAGGGTTATATCTCATATTGTATAGAGCCAGATCCGCCTCGAATTCTTTGGGGCACGGATGTCGATTTGCGGTCTTTGACGACCATGTTTTAGCAGAAGCTGCATTACAAGCAGTGGTGGCATTTATGGTGCGTTCTTTTGATCGGGGCACGCCCTTCATCGCTTTTTCTGCTGCTGCTTTCTGTTGAGCTAAATAGATAGTGGGTTCTCTGTGAACTTTGTAACAGGTATATTTCACTAGAAAATTGCGATAGTCTGTTTTGTCCCTGTAAAAACTCCACAGTCGGTCCAGTATGATCTCTCTTCTCTCCTCTAAAGATAGGTCTGTTTTTGCCAGATCTTTGATGGATCGGTGCTTCTCTAGGAGTTCTACCACAGGTGTGATTTCCGGGTAGGTATTATCGAAGAAAGTTCTCGGACCGATTCCGAGAATTATGCATTTAGGGTGTTTTCCAAACTCGAGTGTTTTTTCGAGAATCAAATCGGCGTCAGAGGCCATGGCACCAGCGCTGGTGAGATTGAATATTCTTTGATTTTTTATGCCTTTTTTCGCCAGAAGCTCTTCTAGATAAAGTGCTTTTGTGTACTGTCGAATGAGTTGGATATTTGTGGCATCCACCGTTTTAAAGCGCTGCGCGTCATAATTGGCGATAGAGACCTGGGGTAAAGAACAGCCCATGATAAGAATCTCCGGGTTTGCTCTGCTGTGAAGAAACAGCGGAATCTTCGAAACAAGAGGGTTTCTGCTCAGGGGAAGGTAATTGAAGTTTTGAATGTACTGGAGCGGATTCAAGAAGGTAAGAGTCAGATCAAGCAATACAAGAAATGAGACCGTCCACAGCGCCGATGAATTCACCAGTCTTTTTGCTAGAGTCGTTTTGGATTGCGACAGCATTCTATCTCGCCTCTAGAACTGGAAGTAGATAAAGGGTTGAGAGCCATCCGGAAGGAAGGTCACCATCAGCATCACCAATACTGCGCAGAATACACCTTTAAGTGGTGCGGGAGCGTTTTTGAAAAAGCCTTTTTCGTTGAGGCGGCTGAATGGAATGTTGATGGCCACCAGAACAGTGGTCATGGCTAGGGCGGTTAGGACGATAATCGGTAAGTGATCTTGTAAGAGGATAAAGCGCTCCGGATGCAGAATTGAACCAAATGTTTTGGGTGAAAGCATTTTGCCTATGATACTGAAGGCGGTGCCGATATCAGTTACGCGGAAGAAGACCCAGCCGATGCAAACTGCATGGAAAGTCAGAACTATAGAAAACAGGTTGAAAAGCTTAGACTGGCAGAAATTATTCAGTTTCTTTCTACTTTCTTTGAATTCGGTAAATTCTCGATGCACAGCCAGGGAGAGTCCATGATAAATACCCCAGACCACGAAGTTCCATGAGGCTCCATGCCACAGCCCGCCGAGCGCCATGGTCAGAAACAGATTTCGCTGGGTTGCCCATTTGCCTCCTCGGGATCCACCAAGAGGAATATAGAGATAGTCTCTAAGCCAGGTTGATAGCGAAATATGCCAGCGATGCCAGAAATTAGAGACATTGTTTGCTATGTAGGGCATGTTGAAGTTGATTGGGATACTGTAGCCGAATAGTTTGGCTGATCCCCTGGCAATATCTGTATAGCCGGAGAAATCGAAATAGATCTGGAAGGCAAAAGCATAGGCTATCAGCCAGAGTTCCGGGGCGCTGAGCGATCCGGGGACTTTATAGCCCATATCTACAAAGGTGGCCAGATTGTCGGCAAGCAGAACTTTCTTTGCCATACCCAGAATTATTAGCGGTACGCCTTCATCGAAATAAGAAAGTCGCAGCTTCTTATCTTCTTTCATCTGGGCTTCGAAATCGGGATAGCGTTTTATTGGTCCGGCTATTTGGGTCGGGAAAAATGCTGCGAACAGTGCGAAGAGAATGAAGGAATCAATTGGATTTTTGCCGCGATAAATCTCGAAAAGATAGTGGATGAACTCGAATATGAAGAATGATATGGCGAGGGGAAGAATGATATTCACAACCCACTCTGGATTGTGGCCGAACCAGCCAAGCATGGTGTTGGCTGATTGAGTGGCAAAACTTGCGTATTTGAAGACTGCAAGACATAACAGATTCGCCGCGATGCCGATACCGAATATTAGCTTGCGCTTATTATCCGATTTGTGGAGAATCTGACCCCAGATCCAGTTGAACACCGTCATTCCGAAAATCAGGAATACAAATACGGCGTTCCAGCTCATATAGAAAAAATAGCTGGCTAGAAGAAGCATAGGCAGGCGCGCAGCCCGGGGCAAAACCCAGAAAAGGGTTACGACCAATGGTAAGAAGACTATGTATTCGAAACTTGTGAAAATCATGCTTGTTTCACCAATGTCGGGTTCCGGATCTTCGCGAGTCGATCATATGGCAACCTGCCTGTCCAATACCAGGGAGGGGATTTAATGAGGGTTTCGATCGTCTCAAATTCATTTGCGCTACCTTCTCTCAAAGCTGTTTCGTTTTCGATGGAGGGCGGCTGAGCATTACCTTATCTTCGGCAGAGATTATTTTGGCGTTGAGATTCTCGAATATATACTGGCAAAGCTTATTGGCGCCGCGCAGATTTAAATGGGAGACATCTTCGAAATCATTCAGATCATATACGTCGCCCCTAATAGGGCTGACTAAAACTGCCCCGTAATTGGAACAGGACTCTGCCAGGATTTTTCTGTAGGTTTCCAGGCCGTTACCAGGTATCAGGTCATAATGGATTTTGGGCAGCGGGGTGTCGATTACGACCACTTTGATATTGTTTTTTCTGGCTAGAGCGAGAAGCTTGTTGAAGTACCTGGTCTGGTTTTCTATGCGCCTTTCATCCAGGGGCTGGTAGGAGCTTCGATAGTAGTCCAGCTGCTTCAATTTATTAGGCGGTTGATTGTAAATGGCTTCTGCTTCCCAGAATTTATCCACGTCCAAAACATTTATAGCCTTTGGACTATCGGCATTGCCGCTTTGGACTTTTGTTCTGCCCGTCAAACGTTCGGTGAAAGCCAGCGCCAGTCCCTTGTAGTCTCTCCGGGAATTGTAGTAGGGAAATACACGTCCGATGGCGAATTCGGTCAGCGTCCGGAAGTCTGGATTGCTGCTTAACACGTCGTAAAAATTTTGATGATCGGCGAGAATTTCGAAGGTCGGGCTTTTACCTATTTGGCTCGCATTGTTCAGCATAAAGTCCCGGGGAGCTGTGAAGAGCATCACAATCTCGGGTTTCTTCCCTGCTTTTAGATATTTGTCCAGAATCAAATATTGATCAGAGATTATCGCCGCTACCACAGAAGCATTGGTGAGACTTAGCTGTCTGTTCAAGCTCTTTTCCAGACCTCGTTTCAGAAACTCCGCTTTCTGATAGGGGCAGCACTGGTAGCGAACATAGGTTTCATCCCAGCGAGTTTTGCCCTGTTTTTGCATGTCGTCGAGATGGACCATGGGATAAAGCGAAATAGACGACCCGAGCATCATCACCGTTGGATTCTCTTGCGAGCGCAAAATCTTCGGCAGTTTGCTGACCATGTTGTTTTGCCGAATGCTGGTCATGCCTGTGAAGAAGAGGATCTCGAGTGGATTCAGTTTTTCCAGAAACCAATTGAACGAAAACACGGCGACGAGCATGCAAAAAAATGCACTGGCGATCAATCGTTTCGGTGCACCGAGCAATTTATCAATTTTTGCGCTGCTGGCGGAGGAAGAGCTGTCCATTATGAAAAACAATGGTACGTTCTCAAGCGATGGTTTTCATGAAGTCTAATTTAGTCGAGCTTTTCTTCTTTGAGAAACTCTAACAGCTTGTCTGCGACAAGTTCATGGCCTCTTTCTGTCATATGGGTGCTCAGGAACAGATCCTCTTTCTGATTCAGCGCCGCGTGAAATGTATCGGTCAGGTCCATAAATGGAATTTCATATTTTTGAGCAGTTTCTTCAAGCAGCTCTGTTTCCAGGGCGCTGACATGACCACGGACGCCCGGCATTCTCATGATGATCATTCTACTGCCTTTTGCCTTGCAAAGTTGGTTCATATCTTTCAAAAGGGCGTCAGCTATGGGCCAGGTAGCTTTTATTGAGTCTTCTCCGACTTTGCTGGTCTTCGTCCAACCAGATGTGGTCTTCTCTTCTAAGACCGGCTGAGCCGCAGCTTGAAGGCCGGGTAGTTCTTTTTCGCCGGCTTCGGAAGAATGGAGGAAATTCTCCAGTAATCCGCCGTTCTGCTTCCAGTTGCTGGCTGCCTCCATTGCGGTACTGAAGACACCCCAGATTCTACTGTGTTCTCTGAGCCAGGCGGTTGAGAGCATTCGCTTGGCGGCTCCTGATTTGAGCCATAGTTCTTGAACGGTCCTGTCTTCTATGAGATTGCCTTTGTCGTCCACAAAAAAGTTGGCCCGTGCCCCCAGAAAACCTCTTTTGATATCAGGGGGCAATAAGAAAGTCGCATCGGTGCGATAGGGCACAATCACCAGATCCGGTGCGAAAGCAAGAATAGATTTTTTCAAATACAGATAGCTTTGTGCCAGATTATGCGCCTGGATTCCGAAATTCATCACCTGGACATTTTCTAATTTGTTCTCCAAGTGACTACAGAAGTTCTTGTCTCGATGGACTTGCAAAGCTTCTACGTAAGAGTCACCTACGATGGCTATCCTTTTGACTCCTGCGGGTTTTTCCAGGGTGTATTCGTGGTCTTGCATCCCGTGGCTGTTGAAACGCACCCTGCTGAAGCCTTCTCTGCGCCAGGTTACGCTTTTATTTGGAAAAAGACTGAATCCCAGATAGTCGTCTATCTTCAGGCATTCCTGCTCTCCTACCCCGGCCCAGGCGAAAGTAGCCTCAAGTACCAAAATTACCAGTACCAGGATCGAGGTGAACTCCAAGAGAAATCGTCCTCCTTTTCTCAGATCAAAACGACTTTTTACCGGTGCCTCCGGTATTGGCGTTCTTTCTGAGACTGGTTGTTTGACGATGGTCTTTGGCATAGCAGTTGATTGATATCAGAACTGAAAGTAGATGAAAGCTGAGAGCTGAGGGGCCGATAGGGCGATGGATGCCATGTAGACGCCGGCATAGCAAGGAATACGAATAGACTGCCTGGTGAAAATGCTGTCTCTTGTCCTATCCAGCCACTGTGGTCTAAACTTCATCGCCGGTGTAAACAGGCATGCGTACAGAACATAGAGTGCGATGGCATAAGGAAGCACGGAGGATTCTATGACATGGGAGAGAACGCTGGAGTAGCTTGGTGATACCATGGATGACAGCATTTGCATTGCTTGAGGTACTGTTTCGGCACGGAAGAATACCCAGGTGAGCACAACAAAAAGGAAGGTCAGGGTGATGCTCAGAGTTTTACCCAGGGCATTTTTGTGAAACGCCACCATGGACTTTGAACCTTGAATGGCAGAACTATAACCGTGGGAGACTATCAAGCCGGTGCCATGAAGCGCTCCCCATATCACAAAGTGCCAGGCAGCGCCGTGCCACAACCCGCCCAGAAGCATAGTGAGCAGAAGGTTGAAGTTCTTTCTTGGATCGGAACAGCGATTGCCACCCAGAGGAATATATAGATAATCTCTGAGCCAGGTAGAAAGAGAAATATGCCAGCGCTTCCAGAAATCGGACAAATCGCTTGCAATATAAGGCAGGTTGAAGTTTTTGGGCAGCTCGATGCCAAGTAATCTTGCCGAGCCTCGACCCATATCCGTGTAACCGGAGAAGTCGAAGTAAATTTGGAAAGTGAAGGCAAGAACCGCTATCCATGCTTCGTATGCTCCCAATTGACCAGAATTTTGAAAGCCCTGGTTGGCTATAACAGCCAGATTGTCAGCCAGGGCTACTTTCTTGAATAGACCCTGTAAAAGAAGCGCCATACCACTATTGAATATCTGAACATTCAATACGGGATTACGCTCTAACTTCTCTATGAAATCTTGATAGCGTTTTATCGGCCCGGCGATTGAAGAAGGAAAGAAAGATGCGAACAGAGCGAATTCGAGGGGGTTTTTAATCGGTTTGTCGCCACGATAAATATCGAATAGATAGTGAATGAATTCGAAGGCGAAAAATGAAATCGCCAGTGGAAGAATGATATGAAGAGTAGGGAAGGCAAGGCTGCTCGCCTGGGAGCCAAAGACCGAATTGATACCGCCGGCGAGGTCTTCGATTGATTGCAGAACGAAATTGGCATATTTGAAATAGCAGAGTGAGCCCAGGTTAACCAGCAGTCCCAGACCGAAAATCGCTTTGGCCTGACTGCGATATTTATCAAGGGCCCAGCCAAGAATATAGTTGACCAGGGTCAAGCCTGCCAGTAAAAGTCCGTACTGTGGAAGCCAGCTCATATAGAAAAAATAGCTGGCGACAAGCAGCATCGCCTGCCTCGGCCTGCCGGCCGGGAGCAGCCAATATAGCGCAAAGACGCAGGGGAAGAAGACTAAGTAAGAGACGCTGTTAAATAGCATTTTTCTCAATCAGATATATGCGAAGGAGAAATTCTAGCAGGCGATTGTCAAGACAACCTGTGAATTAATTCATGGGTCATTTCTTGCGGACTCAGCGGACTCAATAAATTTGTCCTGATGTGCAGGGAAGCGGCAGATCAACTGTTCGCAGTTTTACTTCCAAGCCTCTCCAGCGAATCGCTTGAGAGCGTAACCGGTTGTTACGAATTCCGAGAAACAAATTGCCTGTGGACGGTCCGCCCGGCTCTACGGAAACTTTGAGCCGCTTAAGTCTCGTCCCTATATGAGCCGGCATGAAGGGAACAGAGAATTGCAACTCATTTTTTCCTTTCTCGATGAAGAAGCGAGAGGGCACCCAGGGTGAGATGTATTTTAACTCTTCGCCACTGGCAGCTTGTCCGGTGAAAACTGCTTCTACACTCACCGGCAATATTCCGTCGCTTTCTGATTCCAAATTGACCGTGACAGTAGCTGATGCCGGTCTAGATTGCTCGAGTGGTGGCAGATCTGATGCGGTCAGGCTTACTCCGTCTTTTCCCTTCGATTCGAAGGGGGCTTTCCAGGCTTCTGAGAGCTCTTTAGAACCAACAGGACCGGCTTCTGTGTAAAAGGCTCTGATATTGCTGACTGAATTCTTTTTGTCAGAGCTGTCGCTGCTTGGAACCAGGGCAATTCTGGTTGTGTATCTGGTGTCGGATAAGCCTTTGGGATTTTCTATGCCATAGAAAGCTTTCTCGAACGAGTATCTGAAAAAATCGGGCACTATCGCCTGGTCTTTCTTCGTCGTGTATGACCCGAAAATCTCCGCTTCTCCATCTTTTTTGCATTCGATTTTTACTTCGAGAGGCTTCTGAGCTCTGGCTATTTCGCCTGGGACCGCGTATAGGAACCACTGTCTAAGGTCGGCATTGGTACCGCCGACAGCGCGCATTATCGATGCGATGATACTTTCAAGATCGTATTTGACTGTTCCTTCGCTTGTAACTTCTCGGGGATAGGTATACTGAATAAAAGGCATCAACGGTAGTGGCGGCTCTGTTAGAGAGACACTGTTGATTTGAAGCTTGGCAGATTCCGGATCGATTGATCTGCCGTCTATCATGAGGTAGAGTCGACCAGACTCAGGAATGACAAGGTCTGAGGGGAGTTTGATTGTCTCCGCTATGGTTGTCGTTTTTTTGCGGCACTCATATGGGTTGCCGTAGGCGTTCAAGGGAAGGGCCATCAATGGAATGCTTAAGATGCCGACTGCGAAAACGGCTATGTGATGCCATCTGCTTTTCTCCTGACTTTGTCGTAGTGCCATGGATAGTGCCAGCAGTACTCCTGCACCAGCCAGAAATTTGGCAATTGAAATTAATACGAGAATAGCAAAAGGTGTGCTGAACGGTAGCGTTCCTGCGATGATATCTAAAATACCGACTCTGGTTAAAACGAATATAGCTAACGCAGATCCGCATAAAAGCAGAAATTCCTTTTGAGTTGTTCTATTTTTCGCTAGCTCATAGAGCCATATCAGTCCTACAGCTGAAAAAAGTAGAATTATCGGGATGGCTGTAAGGGCGTATCTGGGCAGAGTAATAAATGCCATGTAAGAAAAGTGCGCCATTATAATAGTTAATAACATCAATACTCTTCCACTTTTGAGAGAGCTGAAAGAGAATTCTTTTCCCAGTCCTATTCCTATCCCTATGAGTGCGAAGAAAAGGCAACATTGATGATAGATAACTTGTGATTCGAAGGAAAAAATACCGATCGGCGTTTTGAAATCGTTCCAGGGAAAAGAGAACAGTCTGGGCGCCTTGTCCAGCAATAAAGAGAAAAACTGCCAGGGACCGCTTTCGAACTTGACCTTGAGTATCTCTAGATGGTTGCTCTCTACCATCGATGAAAAATTAGGATAGGGAAACACCAGCCAACCTGCGCTATCCCAGTTCATTCCCACGAACAGATTGTATCGAGATAGCCTGTCCACCATCAGATCCGGTTTGCCGGTGGCTAAGTATTGCAGCCCGGCGAAAAACACCAGAGGAACAGCGATGCCAACCACTAGCAGCGCCAGATAAGCAAGTCTTCCGGCTCTCTTCTCTACGGCGGGTAAAATCGAGGCAAACCCGGCGAATATGAGCGATACAAGCGAGAGCGCCGAACGAGAGAGTTGCATCAAACCCAGGCAGATCCCGGTGGCGATCGCCGAAAGTGGGCGCAGTCTTTTTTGATTGTCGCTTCGGATAGTTAATGAAAGGGCAGCTATCAACCAGAAACAGGCAAATGGTTCTGTGAGAAGCCTGGCTGAGTTGACAATGAAGCCCGGGTAGAGAGCGGCTAAAAAACCTGCAGTCACACCGGTTTTAAGATCCCAGAGCCTGGCACCTATGTAAACAAGTAGAGCGGGCACAAGGGCGGAGGTCAAGCACTGCATCAGCACAGGCATATATAGATTAGTCTGACTTACATTGTCACCACCGCAAACGAAAGAAAAATAGATAAAAAGAGGATATAACGGTCCGGACCTGATGCAGAGCTCTTCCAGGTTTCGATAGCTCTGTTGCAGGACTGCGACTTTTTCAGGGGGTAGCTGGCCGGTCAGGTAGGCTAACGTATCCAGCCAAAAAGAGAGAGGTTTGTTCAGGAAATCTTGAATCTCAACAGCTTTTTCAACATACTCGGAAGCGTCGCAAGCATTGAAAAGGACTTGATGCTCGTCTCCAAAGGCGAACCAGAGCCTCAGAGCCAGGGCAATCAAAAATATTGCCGAAGCTAGTCGAAACATTGCCGGAGGGGCTTTCAGGGAAGGCAAGGGTAAAACCTGGGTCGAGAAGATGCTCCATTCTCTC
>CAZCBH010000120.1:0-13079 GCA_964496875.1 uncultured Candidatus Obscuribacterales bacterium
ATCGAGATTCGTCCGTCATCGAGGATTTCATCCTTTATATGAATGAAGACCACTTTTCCCAGGACCAGATTGGAATTGCCAAGGGGGACTATCTGATGAAGAACGCATTCCATCGAAACAGGAGCCTCCTCTACCCGGGGGGCGGCTACTCTTGTTCCTTCTATGGCGGTCAGTCCGGCTGCGTCGAATTCGCTCGTCTGAGGGGCAAATTCCCCTGCCGTATGATTCATTTTCTCGGCCAGGGGAAGGCTTACTATATTGACCACGAATTCGCCCCGGGCTTCGATATTGTTCAGGGTGTCTTTTTTGAGGATGGCTCCGTCTTGACCTCGTCTGGCGCCTATACCCACTCCTAGAATCGGCGGCGCTACGGAGAAGGCGTTGAAGAAGGAGAACGGTGCCAGATTATGTCGTCCCTCTTTGTCGATACTGGAGATCCATGCTATCGGCCTGGGTACCACCATGCCTATCATCAGTTTGTATAATTCTGGAACTTTGCTGTTGTCCGGATCTATTTGCATGGCGCAGGGCTCTCTGGAAGGTAGTATTATATATGGTGCAATTGCGATCTGAAAAATGGCTTGCAAATGATATGACGCAGATCTAGAATGGAATTTTGTTATTATTTTCTAGAATCTAGATTCTAGCGCCTTTAAATCTATCCCTGGCTTGTGAGCAGATGAGAAAAATAATTCATGTCGATATGGATGCTTTTTTCGCCTCTGTAGAACAGAGGGACAATGCCTATTTTCGAGGTAAGCCGATAGTGGTGGGCGGTCGCCCCGAATCACGTGGGGTGGTGGCTGCCGCCAGCTATGAAGCAAGACAGTTTGGGATTCACTCGGCTATGCCCTCGCGCACGGCGCAGCAACTCTGTCCGGGACTTATTTTTGTGAAGCCGCGTTTTGAAGTTTATCGCGAGGTCTCGGATCAGATTCGTGATGTCTTCGGGCGCTATACCGACCTGGTAGAGCCGCTCTCCCTCGATGAAGCCTATTTAGATGTGACCACTAACAAAAAGGGCTTGCCCTCGGCTACGCTTATAGCCCGCGAGATCAAAGCGCAGATTCGCGAGGAGACTGCTCTGACCGCTTCGGCAGGGATCTCGGTTAATAAATTTCTCGCTAAAATAGCTTCTGATATGCGCAAACCCGATGGGCTTTTCTTGATCCCACCGGAGAAGGTGGAAGCCTTTATCGAGAGTCTTGCCATAGAAAAATTCTATGGGGTAGGAAAAGTCACCGCCGAAAAGATGCGGCGGCTCGGAATCGAAAACGGCGCCGACTTGAAGCGTTTCGACGAGAGGGAGCTTATCTCGAAGTTCGGCAAAGCCGGGACTTATTTCTATAACATCGCCCGGGGTGTGGACAATCGAACGGTGGTGCCCAATCGAGTGCGCAAGTCCGTGGGCGCAGAACGCAGCTATGCCCGGGATTTATCTGAGAGCGAAGAAATTCTAGCCAACTTGAATGAAATTGTAGAAATCCTTTTAAGACGTCTTTCAAAAAGTGGTACCAGGGGTAGAACCTTGACCTTGAAGGTCAAATATGGCGACTACAGCCAGGTGACCAGATCCAGGACCCTGACCGAGTCCATAGAGAACCAGGCGCAGATCCTGCCCGTGGCTCTTTCTCTGCTCGAGTCTACCGAGGTGAGCAAGCGTAGCGTCAGGCTTCTGGGTCTGACCGTCTCGAATCTCGACGGAGAATACGGAGAGACCGGGGAGGGCGGAGACCAGGAGGGACTATCCGACGGATCTGCTACCTGCAGACAATTGACTCTCAACTTCTCTTGAAGCTGTTTTGTTTACTAGTCTTCAGTTGGCTCGAATAGGGCTTCTGTTCTTATTCTGCTCGGCGCCTTTCCAGTCTGCCGGCAGGCTCCATTTTTCGGCGATTTTTCTGCCGTCTATCAGAATCAGCTCCTGACCATCGAGTTCACATTCCAGGTTCCAGAGTTGATCTCTTTTAGCCTGGATGAAACCGCTTATCTTGGTCATGAAATAGCGCTGGTTGGTGGTGGACCAAACCGCCACGGTGAAGTCGCCTTCGCCTATGGCTTGCACTTTTGCCACGAAATCGAAGACATCGGACGGTTCGTCCTCGACCTCTTCCTGAATAAGGAAATTGAGACCGGTCTCTTTTTTATGATAGGGATAGACCTTATAAAGCTGGGTGTTGCCAAAATTAGGACTGTCTTTCAAGCCCGGGGCGACTTTGCAGGGGAAGGACTGGCCTGATTCATGAACAAATACACCGGTTTCACTGTTTTTATCCATGGTTACTTTGCCAGTGACAAAGCCCTCGGCGGAAAGAGTGGCTATTTGTTGACCTTTTATATTCGACATTGCTTCTCACGATTCAACTGCAACTGCTGAATTATCCTGAGCTTGGCTGAATCTGTAAAGGTGCGATTGTGGATACATTTTTATAATCTTGATTACAGCCCGGTCAGATCCCGGAAAAGCAGCAATAATAACGATTTGAATTGTTAATTTCTTCTTTTCGAAACTTCATCAAAGTTGAGAAATCAGATCTTTGCCGGTTCATTCAAGATTCAGTGCCGGTGCAGGTTAAGAATCAGCAACGATATTCCGGCAATAACGGCAGCGGCTCCATGACACTACTGGTGGTATGGCTTATTTGCAGACTATGGAATTGCCGTTTTTGCAAGACTCATGCAGGGCTTCCTGGGCGGCTTCCACCAGGGCGGGGAGATCCCGGGCATCTTTTGGAATGGAGGCGATGCCGAAATGAAGCCGGGGGCGCCAGACCGTTATGTCATCCCCAGTTTGATCGAGATCTTGAATTATTCTCTTGGCCAGGTTCGAGGCCTTGACGCTGTCCACGTTGGGCAGAATGAAACCATAGACTCTGTCGCCCAGTTGTCCCATCAGATCGACGTCCCGGCGGATACCGTCGAGTTTAGTCAGTAGTTTGCCCAGGTCTCTCGATGGCAGTATGCCTCGCCCCTGATCGTCGGTGAGGATGGCAAAAAGCACCAGGGAAAAATCGGTGCCGAAGCGAAATGCCCGACAAAATTGATATTCGAGAAAGAACTGAAAAGCGTCCCTGTCTAAAACCCCGGTCTCCGGGTCGGACAGTTTTGTTCGGGTGCGCTTTGAACTCTCCGCATCGAGCCGGATGAAGTCGCGAGGGGTGCCGAGGCTGACCAGTTTGGGGGCGTTTTTAGAATCTATGGCAGGGGCGGTTGGCGAGGTGATTACCTGACGATAGTCCGGGGAGGGGCCGTCTAAATCCAACTCTATCTCCGGTTCAATATCCTGCTTTGACTCAGGTGGTAGTTCTGATTGTCCAGCTTCGGCGGTGGGTTTGTTCTCTTCGACCGGGGCACTGGCCTCGTTGTCCGCAAGGAAGTCATCCTCTTCGTCATAGCCGCCTGTGCCAGGCGCCAGATCCGTCGGCAGGCTCACCTCTCTGACCGATTCTCCGGATGGGGTGAGGGCGAGTCCGACTTTCAATAGATTGGCTGCGTAGATGAAAGTCTTGCTGCGGGGCATAAGCAGCCTGGCGGCGACCTCTTTTATGGAGACGATGCCGGAGATACCCTGAAGGAATTTGACCTGCTGAGGAATATCTTCGCCGTAGCCCAGGGCGATTATCTCTTCTGTGGAAAGACCGCACTGACCGGTAAGATCGCGACTTCTGCCGAGCCTTGAGTCTTCGTTGATGCCTAGCCCAGCCAGAAATCTTGCGCTGGATTTATAGAGCTCTCCGTTATTAAATAGACTCTCGAAGCCCTCTTTGACCGTAAAGTGGGTCGGTTCTCTAAAAGCTTCGAACTTTATTTTGGCGTCTTCCATCAGGAAAAGCTCGAGAATCGCCTCCGTCCCGGTGGCGCTATGGGACTGGGCATGATGGGCCTGACCTTTGACGAACTGGATGGTGGTCATATGGTGAGCGCTTCCCACCGACAGATGACCGGTGATCTCTTTTTGAGCGGCAACTTGAAGAAGCCATGCCGGCGGTTTCTCTTTGAGGCTGCCGCAGAGCAAGCGCTCTTGCTCCACCTTTTCGAGATTGTCCATCTCCTGGGTCGAATACCCGAAAGCTGCCGGGAATGAGCTATTGGTCTGCTTTTGATCCTTGTCGCTGGGACCCATGGGCGTTTTACCCTTCAAATCAACTGCTTTAAAAAAATGGGGGAAAAGGATCCAGATCTATTATTCTCTTTTTTTCGCCAAGTTAACCGTCGGCATCGTACTTATAGCCGTGCTCCGTCGCCCTGTTGCGGTCTTCGGCGGCTTCCTTCGGTTTGCGCCATAGGGTATAGGCTCTTGCCCGGCGAGCATAATATAGTCCGTTCTCGGGGTCCTTTTCGATGGCGTTGCTATAGGACTGGATGGCTCTGTCGTAGTTTTCCATACCCAGATAGGCATCGCCCAGGTCGACCCGTATTGAGGCGTTATCAGGTTTGAACTCTGCGCATTTGTTGAGGTCTTCGGCGGCGTTTTCGAAGCGGGATGTGAAAAGGTAGGATTCGCCTCGAATAGCCAGGGCGTTGGTGTAGGTACTGTTGAGAGAGAGGGTCTTGTTGCAATCCGCTATTGCTTTTTCATAGCGTTCGAGGGCGAAGTTGGTCTCGGCCCGCAGGCAATAGGGAAAAGAGTCATGGGGCGCCAGTTCAATCGCCCGGTCAAAAGCTGATAGCGCTTTGTCGAAGTCCTCTTCGAGACGGTAGACCTTGCCCAGATAACAGTAGGCTCTTGCGTTTCTGGGGTTCTTCTCGATCTCTTCTTGTAAGCCTTCCCTGGCTTCTTTGGCATGCTTGGCTCTGGCCAGTTTATAGAGCGCGACAAGGGTGTTGTCCCTGGGTTCATGTTCCGGGGGCTCTATCTCGTCTTCGGTATAAGACCGGTCCCTCAACAGGACATGGTCCGAATTAATCTCGAGCTGCTCGGTTTTGAGAGTATGGCTGACCTTAAGGGGGATTTCCAGGCTTTCTCTCTCTTCCGGATCGATCTCTTTCTCTATGCTCTCGCTGTTGCAGCCTGTGGTCAGAACCATCGGTCCTGCAGACAGTATGATGATGGCGATGGCGCTAAGAATTCTTTTGGAACAGGGTGCTTTCATGGTGGATGCCGGGCTGAGGAAACCGCGAGAGCGGGCATGGGCAAGATTTTAGCAAATGCAGTCCGAGGTCTTTTCACTTTGCAGCCTGGATTCGTCGAGGCGGGTATATTGCTGATTGTTGAATCGGCAGAATTCTTGAACTAGCTAAGGAGTGTTTCGTGGGGCCGGATATCGATTTGAATTTGGAAAAATTCGATCTGCCGGATCGCTATGAGCTTGATTCTATCCTGGGTGAAGGTGGAATCGGCGTCGTTTTGAAAGCGCGGGATACGGTGCTGGATAAGATGGTCGCTATCAAGATGCTGCGTTCAAGGCTATCCGCCAACCAGGCGGTGCGTTTCCACACCGAAGCACGCACACTGGCTCGGCTGAATCATCCCAATATTCTGACGGCGTTGGACTTTCAGGTAACCGAGGACGGCAATCCGTTTTTAGTGCTGGATTTTATCGAGGGAGAGGATCTCGATTCTTTGATAGAGCGAGAAGGACCCCTGGTGTTGGAAGAGGCTCGCGATATCTTCTATCAGATTTTAGACGGTCTCGATTACGCGCATCGTCAGGGTATTGTCCACCGCGATATCAAACCATCCAATATCATGCTGCTCGAAGATCATGCCGGTGAGCTGCTTGTAAAAATTGTCGATTTCGGGCTCTCCAAGCTGTTTCTTGCCGGAGAGGGCGACGATGACTTTGATCAGAAGCTCACCGCCACCGGTGCAATGTTGGGCTCTCCTCTGTATATGAGTCCGGAGCAAGCAAGGGGGCAGCCGGCGGGCCCTGCTTCAGATATCTATTCTCTAGGTTGTGTTTTTTACCGGGTTCTGACAGGATCACCGCCCTATCTCGGTGATACCGCCATCGAAACCATAAAAAGCAGGTTGGAGGATTCTCTGCCATCTCTTTCCGAGCTTCGGCCGGAGACGGAATTTGATGAGGGTCTAGAGGCGATATTGTCTTCTATGCTGGAGCGAGAATCTCAGAATCGACCCGCTACGGCGTCGGAGATAAAAAGCCGGCTTTCCACGGTTTTCGATTCATTGATGGACCCAAGTGATATCGACCAGAGTGTTATCGAAAAGGCAGTCGAAAAAGCAGTTGAAGAAAGCTCGGCGGAGCCAAAGAGATCGTTCGCATCCATGCCACTATATATGGTGTTGACAGCAATTCTCTTCATTGCCTCTATTACTCTGATTGGTCTTTATGCGACAGGAAAGAAGGATTCGGAAACCAGATCCGAATCTATCATTATGGATTATGATTCGCCGGATCCATTGAAAGACTTCGATAGAGTCTCTTTCGACCCCAAGCAGATAAGACCAGGTTTTTACGATGTTTTAAGCCATGGCAGTGCTCAAGACAGCGATCTTCCTCTTTTGTTTGAGTCTCTGAAAGAAGAAGACAGAGTGTCGAAGCTCTCCCTGGTAGACTCGAAGGTTACTGAAGCCGGTTTGCGGAAGATTGCCCTTCGTCCGACTTTCAGATCTTGTGTATCCATCGATTTGAGAGGCTCTTCTTTTCAAGACAAAGATCTTCTGGCGCTCTCTTCTTTTCCTGATCTGGAGGAGGTGGTGCTGGACCATTGCGATAATTTGACCGATGCTGGTTTTAAAAACTTGAGAGACTGTCGGAAAATCGACACTCTACAAATTCAGAGCCTGGTACTCAGCCCGGCCGGATATGGATATATTGCAGAACTGCCGGCTCTGGCGCATCTCGATATGCGTCATGTTCGTAATTTGGACGCGGATTGTATGCGGGCTCTGGCGCCGGCGCCCAGTCTCACCTGGATCGAGATGGCCGGGTCCGGCAAGACCGAGCGAGGCAAAGTCACCGCCGAAGCGCTTGCTGCTTGTGGTGGCTTCAAGAAGCTGCGCTTGCTGGGACTGGAGAATATCGAGCCCGAGATTCTGGCTCCGGGACTTGAAGGTTTGATCGATGCTCCTTCGCTCAGAAACTTGAGTTTTCGTGGTTTCAGTCGGCTGCCGGAGAATATAGGTTTGCGTTTGAAGCGTTTGAAGCACCTGAGAAAAGTCACTATATTCTCTTGTCCGGCTCTGACCGAAGAGGATATTGCCTCTCTGGCGAGCGCTAATCAGATAGAATCTCTGTCCATTTTCGACTGCGATCTTAAAAATAAGATAGGAGCTTTGTCCAAGCTCTGCCTGGCGAAGAATCTCGTTCATCTCAATCTTGATCCTTCAGCCAAGATTTATCGAGATCAGTTGCTCAGGTTGCTCAATAATAGAACCGGCCTCGACTTCGTTGAAACCAGTCATGGTGATTGATTTTCGAGGGTTCTAAAGATTGGCTCTCGTAAAGCCGATTAGGGCAAGGAGGCCAAGGGTGATTAGAAAGTTGGTGGCAAGGGTGTAGATCACCGTTCTGGGGCTTTTGAAAATACTACCGAGCAATTCGCTGGCGGAGCCCTGGCACTCGGACCTGCTTCTTGCGATTAGATAGAGATCGAGTAGAAATCCCTGGATAAGAATAAGAAAAGCAAAGAGCGCCTTAAAAGCTTCGTTCTCGGCCGGTGCCACCATTCCGCTATCGAGTTTCAACCAATAGAGGGTCGGGATGAGCAAACAGGGAAGCAAAAGCAAAATAGCCGAGTAGATAAAATGCCCTGTGGCCGATCGCCAGCTTCGATAGAATAGTTTTTGAAATAGCGGTAGCTTTACCGAGGTCATGGCAAAAGCGATAACCGAGATCTCTATCCATTCTAAGAAAAACTCTTCCAACATTTTTATTGTGAGAGAATCTGATTGTTCCAGGGTATGGTTGTCGAAATTTCTTTGACCATCTCGAATTCAGATAACCGATCTTTTAAACGGCTGTACACTTTTGGAAGCCACTTGGGACCTGTTTTCATGTCTATCTCGGGCTCTTTCAAATTTAGATTGCAGGGGCTCAAAATAACCTCGATGCTGCGCAAGCCTGTATCATGGGCAAGGATAAATATCTCTTCGATGGCGCTATCGCCCATGGCAAGGCAGCCGGTGGACCAGAAACTGCCGTGGATCTCGATATCGCTGCCTAAATTAGATCGCTTCTCCTGTCTGGCGTATCTGATATCGTCTTTGTTCGGATAGTTCAGAATGAGGGCAAGGTGCGCTATGGAATTAGGTTTGAAGCCGATAATCTTATAGATGCCCTCGGGTATCTGTCGGTCCCCTTCTTTCAGCTTCGGTCCCGGGTTGCCACTGACGCCTACGATTGGATAAGAGAGAATCAACTCGTTCTTTCCCTTCTTGTCCGGAGTGAAGATGTGGAGCACACGCTCCTCTTTCAGTCCGATCATGGTCAATTTGTCGGGCGGATAATTGATTCCGCGACTTTCGAAGCGATACTTCAGTCGGTCTCTGACAAGAGGACCATATTCTTTTACGGCTCCGGCTACGGTGCTGTGCTTGCCTCGCTTGGCAAGAGCGGAGCCTGCGTCGCCGACCGGGAGGATCGCTTCGATTGACAACAGCGAAGCGACCACTAAAGTCGAGGCTAGATAAAATCGCAGGGGACGGCATTTGTACATGCCTTATATTTTATACAAAAACACCACCCAGCAAAACTGCGGTGGTGTTAACTGCTACTGTCTGTCAGCCCCTTACGTGTAGGCTCAGTATTTCAACAATCGACTTTCAGATGGTCTCTTGATGCGGGCTCATCTTGCTATCGTTTCCGGCTGGCGCCAGCCTGACGTTTCTGCAAAGGCCCCTCGGCTCAACGCGCTCATCCATTATAGTGGGCGCTCACCGCTTTCGTTTATTAGTCTACCGCAATCGCCTTATATGAAAAGTACCCCGGAGAACATTTAATAAATATCGAAGAGGTAGTCAAAGCATAGATGATACGGGACTTTTGTTGAATGGACGGCTTGGCAAGCGCTTGAACCAGCTATCTCTAAAAGTCTGGCGCTGTTGCATATGCGGTATATATGCCATTCTGTAGATAACTGTCATCGCAGGCAGTGCCAGGGCATTTGCTGTGGCTCTGGCTCTGGTTCTGGCTAGAACCTTCTTGCCCCGCCGCCCTGGAAGACGTTGTAGTCGAAGGTGAAGGATACGTCCACCGAAGCAGGGGAGCCCGGCGGCAGATTGGCGAAGGGAGCGGCGCGACGGACGGCGGTGAGCGCAGCCTGGTCTGCGATGGCAGAACCGGAGGATTGCGCCAGACGCAGATTAGCGAGGGCACCGTTATCGGCGATGCTGAAGATCACTTTCACCCTTTTAGACCTATCCTCCCGGGGCGGGAACCAGTTTCGTTTGATTCTTCTTTGCAAGTCGGCCATATAGCGACTGAAGTCGACCTCCTGGCCTGTCTTTATTGAAGGACTTTCCGAATCAGTTCCGTCCGGGGGATTGCCACCATTGCCTGGTTTCTCTCTGGCCGGACTGCCCACATTGGGCTTAATGCTGATCAGGTCTTTCATGCCGTTGCCAGAATTGCGCTTGGTGCTGGGCGCGGCTTCCGGACCGGGGCCTTTTGAATTGGCGCCTGATGCCGTATCTGCATTCGATCTGCCCGGACGTTCCACCGGCATATGACCTTTACCCCGGGGACCGCCGGAGGATTTCGCGCTGTCCATACCGGATAAAGGTATCATCGAAGGTGCCCCAGTCTTGTCCGAGCCTTTTGCGGTACCATTGTTTACTACCCGGGGCAGAGCCGGGCCATTGTTGCTGCCGAGCTGTAACGGAACCGCATTTGGCTGAGGCGCCATTGCTATTCTCTGGGGTGGTGCCGAGGTCGGAATCGGCATAGGCATCGTTCTACCTGCCGGGCTAGCCGTCCTGTTGTCCGGCATTTGCGAAAGACTTGGCAAGGCAGTATTGCTTGTAGGTTTGGCATTGTTCGGCTGGGGTAGAGGCATGGGTCTTGTTCGGTTCACCGAGGGCGGTGCCACCGGTTTAGGCATTAGATTCGCTCTTGGTGCGTTGTCAGAAGCTTGTGGTTTTGACTCTGTCCGGGGCTTTGCCTCCGAGCGAGGTTGCTGCAATGATCTTGGCCGGCTGGCATCATTTCTGGAAGCCGAGCTGCTCGCGGCCCTGGAACTGTTCGTAGAACCCGGGTCACCGGGTCTGAATCTGTCTCTGCTTCGTTTCGCCTCACTATTATTTATGGAGCGTTTATTCGATTCTATCTTCTTCTCAGTCTTTTCCTGGGGTGAGAGGAATTCGATGTCGGTTACCTGCACTTTTGGCGTCGGTGGCAGAATAAAGAAAAATGCCAGTATCAAAAACGATATCATCAAAGAAATGTGAAAAAGATAAGAGGCGCTATTCGCTTCTGCAATCTCTAAGACCGTGTCTTTGTAGATGGCGCTTCTCAATCTGCCTTGCGCCTGGTCATGGGCGTCCCGGATGGTATAGGCGAGAAATGCCAGGAAGAGAAACAGGAGCATCATCACCGACGGGCTATTGATAGATAGCTCCGAGAAAGTGTGGATCAGATCCTGGTTTGGAAGAACACCGTATTCTCTGCCGAAGTTGGTGATCAGGTCGGTTATCTGTTTTCCCAGGCAGAGAATCGAGAAGATAAATAGATTGGTTGCTCCGACAATAAAGAAGAGAACACCCTTTCTCGGTTGTAGATTGTAGATTTGACCGAGCCCCGGGATGACAGAAAGGGTGGCTGCGGTTTTCGGGCTGTTTCTTCCTTCCATGGATTTTTCTTATCCCCGCTATAACGCTCAACTGGACTTTTATCCAGTCTAGGACGGCATCAGTGCCGGAGCACCGGCAAAACTGCGGAGAATAGATCAGTGTAAATCCTGGAAAATAGCGCAAACAAAAACACCACTCAGAATTATTCTGCAGTGGTGTTGTTTGCTACTGTCTGAATGTCCTGTGATTGGACTCAGTATCTCATCAATCAACGTTCAGAGCGTGATTGGATGCGGGCTGTCGCTTGCTACTGTTTCCGGCTGGCGCCGCCTGCTGTTTCTGCAAGGCCCCTAGGCTCGTAGTGCTCAACTTGTGTGCACTCACCTTTCACGCTTATTAGTTTATCCGAAATTTCTAGAATGAAAACTACCCCAAAGGACATTTAATAAATATCTCTCAGGGTAGTCAAAGGATCGCTGTTTATGCCCTTCTATCCGTTAGATTGGATTAACAAGAGCTTGAACCATTTGCATCGCTTCTGGAAATACGATCGCATATGCATTGTATATGCTTTTCTGTAGAAAACCGTGCAAAGCCAGGCCCAGCCCTATACGACTTCGGTATCTCGCGTCGGCCGTGGCATTATCTTTTCTGGGCTTTCTTCGACCCGGCTCTGGAACCGGATCTGGAACCGGATTTGGTCTTTGCTTTGGTTCTGGGGGCGGATCTTCTAGCTGGAGCCGCCTTCTTGACAGGAGCGGCTCGAAGCGCTGCGGTATCCACCAGGACCTTTGTCTCTTCGTTCTCGGTGACGGCGCTATCCTGGGGCGAAGCCACCGGATCAGGAGCTAGCTCCACTCCGATATTCTTGATTACCCTCAATTGGTTGATTAGGCTGGACATGGCGATACTGAGGTTTCTAATGGAAGGGGTGTGGCCATTGACCATTATTGTTAGAGCGAGGCGCTGGTTGCCAGAGGTTGTCAGAATGCCGGAAATCGACCTGATACCGTCCATGGTTCCGGTCTTGAATTTGTAAGAGCCCCTGCCTTTGTCCGCTTCATCGTTTACTCTGAGCAGGTCAAGATAGGGCACCAGATCCGGGTCGGCTGCCATATGTTTCATGATCAGGTTCAGAGAATGGGGGCTGACGCCGTTCTTGCGGCAGAGACCGCAGCCGTCATAAAGAATTACTTCCTGGGCAGGTATGTCGATGCTGCGCATCCAGTTGTTGAGCGCCAGTATGCCGTAGTCTTCCAGGGTGCTCGAGCCGTTTTCGCCGCCGCCCGCGATGTTCTTCTCTTCCAGATATTTTGCACCCAGGGTTCTTAAAATTTGCTGGGCGTAGAGATTGTCCGACTTGTTCAGGGTGCGCTTGAGAATCAAACTGAGGGGCTGGGAACTGTGGCCGGCAAGCACGGTGACCGAGCCTCCGTTTACCGGTGCCGTGGCGCCGCCGAATTTGAAGCCTCTCTTCTCTAGTAAGTCTTGAAGAAGAGCGCGGTTGAAGTCATCCGGATTAGAGACCGCCAGGGTGACGGATTTAGGTGTCTCAGGATGATTACTTTGATAAATAACCTGGCTTCGGTGCGCCGCATCTAAATAAACCCAGCCCGGACCGCCCTTGGCGGAGAGCAGATAATCGAAGAGTTTGCCGTCATAGGACTTTGCCACCAGGGTCTTATAGCCAGGTACTAAGTTGCCAGTGTAGGTGATGTTGCGATCCACCACCAGGTTAGAAGATACCGGCATCCAGTGGCGACCCCAGTCTTCCACCAGCCAGGAGGGATGGAAGCCCATGCCTTTGACTGCGGGACTTTTCAGGATGAGGGTACCGGTGATGATTTTAGGACCCTGCTTTGCCGCTTCGTTGGCGAGGTTAACGAGGTCGGCTCTGCCCATTGTAGGATCTTGAGAAGGGTTCAAGACCAGATTGCCTTCGAGAACATCACCCTTGATGGTGCCTTCGGCGGTGAGGTTGGTTTTGTATTGATAGGAGCCTTTCAGAGTTTCGAAGGCGGCGGCACAGGTGATGGCTTTCACCGTCGAAGCCGGGGTGAAGCGGCGGTGACCGTTATAAGAATAGATGACCTTGCCCGTTTTGACATCGAGCAGTTCGAGAGCCGGAGTGGAATGCTTCAATGTGGGGATGCGCAGCCAGTTGGAGAATATTTTGGCCAGCTCCATGCGGACGATGCTGCTTTTGGCCTGGGTGGCGCCGCCGTTGTCTGTCGGGGCATCGGCCGCCACCGCTTCTTTGGCTTGCATGGCCGGCATGGTCAGGGAAGCGAGCACCATGAGCACAGCCAGGTTTTTTAGAGGATTCTTTTTCAATATATCGAAAGGAGCTAAAGCGACTTCTACAAAGACAATTCTAACTTTTTAG
>CAZCBH010000121.1:0-13003 GCA_964496875.1 uncultured Candidatus Obscuribacterales bacterium
AAAAAGCGGCAAATCTGGTCTCGGTAGGACGCTTTCTCTTTCGGATCTAGTGCGGGTATAGCCTGGGAAGTCATAAAATCCTGCCAATTATTTCATCGATATCATACCATTGGCTTGATTAGTCTTTGATGGTACTGAAAATGATGCTGATTATTTTTTTTGTACCGGTTATGAAGGGTTTAAGAATGCTTCGCTAGTCTTCAAAACTCCATATTTAGTTTGTTTTCGAATAGAGTTTATTACCGGATTGGTACCGTTTGGCGGAAAATAAGCTGGCAGAGTTTGCGCTAATTTTGGTTGCTTCTGAAATGCTTTATATACCAGCGATTTCAGATTTTGAAAGAAAAACTCTTCCTAAAAGAGCTTATTGTTTCGGATCAGTAGAAGCTTATGGAAGAGCTTCTTGTAACTTAAACAGAATGAGTGTTTTCAAAGTTATGAAAGGTTGTAAAGAGATCCTTGTTCATATCTATTCATAGAGTTATCTACTCTCTTCTGTTAGACAGAGGTATCAGTCGAATCTCTTTTCCTTCAGGAATCAGTAAGCAAACCGAACATCAAATCCTGGCTTAGTTTTGAACAAGCCCTTCCAGTTTTCGCTGGGGAGTTCGGTTGTGTCTGCGGGAGATTCTTCTGTACGACGGGTTAGCAGCCCGCCATGCAACTGCAACAGAACGGAGTAATGAATGACGCTAGGCGTATTTCAACTTATCGAGGCCGACAAGGCCGACAGCTTGTTCCTGAGCCAGGCTTCCGACCATATCCGGCAGCGGCGATTCCACCTCGCTGAGCCGCTTCTGGTCGGCGCCCTCAGGGTTCCGATTGTCCAGTCTCGGCCCGAGACGCGGTTCGATGCCCACTGCTACGTGCTTCTCGCCACCGCGCAAGAAGCCCGCGGTGTCGGCCGTCATGTTGAGCCTCTCTATCATCGTGCCGTCACGATCTATGATCGTGAGCTCGGCTTCGAGCATCCGGCGGTGAGAGAGCTGGCTTTCTACCTCTACCAGCACTTCTACTTCTGAAGGCTGGTTTGTGCGAGGACACGCCGTCCTCGCGCCGTACTCCACATCGACCATCTCAATGGAGGTCAACACTATGAGCAACCATCCCCTGTCTCCCACCGGCTACGACCAGGAAGAGGCCTGGGCCCACCAGCAGAACGAAGAAGCGAAGCGCAAGCTTCGGGAGAAGGCCGAGAAGGAAAAGGCCGAGAAGGAGAAAGGCGAAGCCGCCTCCGGTTCGGGTTCGGATACCGACACCGCCTCCGGCAGCTGATCTTCTGCTTTTCTGACGTTCTCTTGTTCCAAGTTTGATTTCGTGGAGTAATCCACAAACCCGGGAGGGGGCGAAGCTCTGGCATCGGCCCCTCCCACTTTCTCTTTGAACTCAACTTGAGAGGATACGTTCATATGAACCGTAAGGTCATTGCTGCGGCAATCGCGCTTCTGATACTCGTTCTCGGTGTCGGCGGAGCCATCTATCTCTTCCAGGGACCGACCGACACCAGGCTCTACGCCCAGGATGCCACCACCGGGGACAAGTACCCCCTGGTCTTCCTCTATGCCGTCGACTCGACGAGCGGCAAGATCCTCACCTATTCGCCCATCATCGGCGAGGTTACCGGAGTCGGCAATCTGAAACAGTCCGACTGCGTCGTGGCGGCAAGCGATACCGTCACCGGTGCGCCGAGCACCTGCAACCGCGTCGAAGCGGGGGACGGTGACGTGACGGGCGACAATCAGCCCTTCCTCACCTGGTCCGACATGCAGGACGGCTACCAGCAGCAATTCTTCACCCGTGGTCAGGTCGTTTTCATCACCGAACAGCCGCTCAAGGAAGGACCCAACAAGGTCCTTGCCAGCGTTCCTGCCTCGGCGACGAACTGATTTCATCTCAACCTGAAACTTCCAACACTCCAAGAGTGTGAATTTGAAAACCACATCGCTCATCCGAATCGGTCTTGTTCTCGGGCTTGCCGGCCTGCTGACCGCCTGCGGACCGGAAGACAACCGCGAGGTCAAGTCGACCTCCGGTGTTTCCCAGACCAGTGTCCAGGTCCAGACCGGTCCCGACGGTCTCACCGCCGAGCAGCGCAACGTTCGTGACCGTCTGCTCGAAGACAACAAGCCCGGCTCGATCAAGCACTTCTACGTGATCTCGCCCGACTCCGGCCAGGTCCTGATCTACAGCACGGTCAAGGGCAAGGTGACCTCGTCGGGCAAGCGCCTGGCGCCGCGCGAAGTCACCTCCACCGACGGCGAATTCGTCGACTCCCAGTTCAAGGGTATTCCGGTCAAGATCGGCAGCTATACCCTGCGCACCACCGAGGTGATCCAGGACGATGGCACCTACGGTAGCTCGGTGCCCTACATCTACTGGTGGGACACCAAGGGTATCTACCATCAACACTTCTTCACCGGCGGCCAGATCATCCATGTGGCGAACAAGCCCATGAACGTCAATGGCGTCGTCCTGAATCTGGAAGTTCTCCAGAACACTTCCGGCAACTGAGGAGAATGAGACCATGAAGCGATTCAATCTCACTCTCACACGTTCCCTCGGCATCGCCGGTCTTCTGCTGGCTGTCGCCGCCACCGGTGCCTATGCTCAGAACACCAACACCGGCGTCAAGTCGACCTCCGGGGTCTCCCAGACCAGTGTCCGGGTCCAGGTCGGCTCCGACGGTCTCACCACCGAGCAGCGCAACGTTCGCGATCGCCTGGTGGAGGACAACAAGCCCGGCGCCATCAAGCACTTCTATGTGATCGCGCCCAGGTCCGGTCAGGTCCTGATTTACAGCACGGTCAAGGGTAAGGTCACCTCGTCCGGCAAGCGTCTTTCGCCCCGTTCCGTCGGTGTCAAGGACGGCAAGGGCGTCGGCTCCGACATGCACGGCATCCCGGTCAAGATTGGCGACTACACCTATCGCACCGGCGAAGTGATCGAGGATGACGGCACCTACGGCAGCTCGGTCCCCTACGTTTACTGGTGGGATGTGAAGGGTGTCTATCACCAGCACTTCTTCACCGACGGCCAGATCATCCATGTTTCCTCCGAGCCGATCCCGTCGCCCAACGGCGTCGTGATCCAGGTGGACGACACCAGGGATGATGCCAACTGATTAGACCGCAGTTCCGCATAAGCGTTTGAGATTCGCGTTTCGATACGCCTGAAGCGTGTCTGGAACCTGCGAATCACGAACCGGAAATTCAACCTGAACCCAAATCTCAACGAGGTGAAATCATGTCTGAGTGGAAAAAGCTCGAGAAGTCCGCGGAAAAGGGTCCGACCTCTTTCCTGATCCGCATCGTCGTCATCCTTTTCATTGTCGGCGCCGTCGGCGGAACCCTGGGCTATATCGGAGGCTGGTTCTCCGAGGGCGCCCAGGTGATCAAGGAGGAGTTCGGCCCGCGTGAAGCCCTGCGCAAGTACGAGTGGTTCAAGGATGCCGCCGCCCAGCTCGAAGCGAAGCGCGCCGACATCACCGTCTATGAAGGCCGGCTGACCAACATCGAGCAGATGTACGCCGAGGCCGACAACGGCAAGCCGCTGCCGCGCCACAAGTGGCCGCGCGCCGACATCGAGAACTACAACCTCTGGTCCCAGGAAGTGGCCGGCATCAAGGCGAGCTACAACGGCCTCGCCGCCGAGTACAACAGCCAGATGTCCAAGTTCAATTGGCAGTTCGCCGAGAAGGGCAAGCTGCCCCCCGGCGCCACCGACCCGCTGCCGCGCGAGTTCAAGCCCTACGTCACCAACTGATAGCGGCTGAAAGGTCGTATCAAGGGCTGACCTGATGGTCTGAATAGCTTTATCGGGAGCCGACTGCGATGGCAAATCGCTTTCGGTTCCCTTTTCCTTTTTGATTAAAACCACTATATGAAATAGTAATATTCGATTGAAAAAATAACGCAAGCATGAAAATCAGGGGCTTGCGTCAGAAAAATTGTTCAATTGAAATTATTAGCTTTAAGTCTTCTGCGAAGCAGGAAGGGGAGCGCCCCGCTATCTCGATGGATATGGGGCGCTCCGGGCTATCGGTCAGAGGCGCTTAGCTGGAACTATTCGCCCTTCTCCGGAAATTCGAAGTCCGGAGGAAGATCGGGTTGTTCAGCTCCGGGCACCGCTACACCGGTTGGAGAGGCGTTGCCCTCGGTCTCTGAATCTTCGATGATTGCCTGGACATCTCCGTCCCGGGCACCGATAACTTTTGTCTTCGTGCTCATGGCAGTAGATCCTTGGTTGAGCTGCGGTAGAGCGAGGTCAGATCACTTCGTCGACCAGACCGAGCTCCAGGGCTTCTTCGGAGCCGATCCACCAGTCGTTCTTCTCGGAACGCTTCTGGATCTCTTCCACGGTCAGCTTGGACCGCGCGGCAAGCAGAGGCAGGGCCTGTGCTTCCAGCTTGGCCATCTGCTCCTCCTGCTCCTCGAGCTGGGTGCCGGTACCGCGGAAGATGCGGCTGATGCGATGGATGAGAATGCGAGCATTCTTGCCCATCACACGGTGGCTGGCTGCCTGCAGGATGAAGCCGCCCATGCTGGCAGCCTGACCGAGGACGATCACGTTGATCTTGTGACCGCCGGCGCGGACTTCCTGCATGACGTCCATCAGGGCAAGCCCGTCATGAACGCTGCCGCCGGGAGTGTTGAGGTAGAAGTCGACCTCGGCCTGGGGCGTGCGGGCGAACTTCTGCAAGCTGAGGATGGTCATGCCGGTGGAGACATGGTTGACCTCGCCGAAGAAGTAGATCTCACGCGGGTTGAGGGTTTCGACCTCGAGCGCGCGCAGCTCGGACTTCTGGATGTGAGCCCGGAGGAAGTTCCGCAGAATGTCCGCCTTGGCGAGCTTATCCGCCGGGGAGTCGTCGTCGCCGATGACCACGGGCATCTCGGGCATCTCGAAGGGCTGGGCGGAATGGACTCCGACCCGGTCCACGAGGCCGAGTTCCTTGGCTTCCTGGGCGGTGATCCACCACTGCTTCTCGTACTCCGTCTTCGACTTCAGAGTTTCGGCGTCGATGGTGGAGCGCTCGAGCAGGAAGCGGTCAGCCTGGGCTGCCAGATCCTTGCGGAAGCGAATTTCATCCCGGGCAGCGTCGGAGCCGCTGTGGAAGCCGGGGAAAGAGGATTCCGAGAGCATGATCCAGCTGTTGGGCGTGATCACGCGCTCGTCGGCAATCTGCATCACGGCGGCGGCCTGGAGGGCTGCGGTGCCGGTCACCTGGACGATGACCCGGTGTCCCTTGGACTGGAAGCGCCGGATTGCGTCGATGATGGCGAAGCTGTCGGTGAAAGAAGCACCGAACTGGTCCTGCTCACCGTAGGAGTTGAGGTTGATGACGATATCCCGTGGCTTGTCGTCGAGGCGCTGCCAGGTGTGGAGCGTGCTGATGAAGTTCAGCGTAGCCTCGCCGCCGATCGGGCCCACCAGGGGGTAGGTCCGCGCGTAGCTCCGACCGGAGTAGATGTCCTGCAGCTTCATCTGCAGAGTCCGGACTTCGCCTTGGAGAAGGGCGGTGCGAGTGGCCATGGAAAGGTCGCGAAGCGCTGGATTCACGTTTGCCATAACATCAGTCTCTTGCATTTTTGGATGCTCCAATTTGTTCGAGGATTTGACCATGCAGGTCGAAATTGTGCGCAACGATGCTCAGGTGGAGCTGGAACATCGCAGACACGGTTTGAGCACTCTTAGATTCCGCAGGCAGCGATACTCTCCCGTTCAGCGTCATGCCGGTGGCAAAACTCTATGAAACGGGAGTTCTAGGAAGTTTGAGGGTTCTAGTACCTGCTAAATACGGAAAAAGAGTGTACTAATCATTTATCATGACAACAAAGACTAATACAATCCGTTCTAGTTATCTTGAGAAGCCAATTCGAAACGCTCTTTTAAATTTAAAACTCTCAGCCCTGCATCTGCTGACGGGTTATATATCTTTGCTTTGTCTTAGCTATAGATTTAGCGCAGCTTGGCCAGTAATTCGCCTAAAACTTTGAAAGCAGGTGTTTTACGGCGTTATAGTGCACTTCCCAGACATCAGGACCGTATCCTCCCGCAAAAACTATGGTTAGCGGAGTGCCGAGGTTGTGAAATCGATCGATTACCATACTGTCTCGAGCTTTCATTTGTTCCAGAGTCAGTTTCAGAAATCGAGAGCCTGGTAGGATATCCTTTTCGTATGGGTCGGAGCCGGCCACAAAGACGACCAGATCGGGATTGATGCAAGTTAACGCTTCGTCGATCGCAGCCTCGGTTTTGGCTAGATAGATATCCTCCCCACCTTCAGGGATATTTATGTCGATGTCGCTTTTTTGCCTTTCTTCTGGCCAGCCTTCTTTTGAATGGACAGAGAGGGTGAAGACATCCGGATCATCTTTGAAAATGAGGGCGGTTCCATCGCCCTGGTGAAAGTCCAGGTCTATTATCAAAGCTGAATTTATTCGTCTAGATTTTTTCAGAGATTTAATAGCGATGGCGATGTCATTGATGGCGCAATAACCCCTGCCCAGATCCGGGAAAGCATGGTGATATCCGCCACCAAGATTAGCCGTCAGTCCGTGCTCCAGAGCGTTTTCCGCCGCAAGTCTGGTGCCTCCCGATTTGATGCGAAAGTCTTCCAGTATCATATGTAGTGGCTTTTCGGCTCTTTCAGGATAATATTCGCTTTCTTTGAATTCAAAGATTGAAAGCCAGGTTTCGGTATTCTTAAGGCTCTCCAAATACTCTTTTTTGTGCACCAGAAGAATATCGGCTATCGGAATTTTTGTCGGAATAAGGTACGGAATCGGTGCTCCGAAGTCTTCTTCCAATTTTTGCAGAACCCTTATTCCCCGGTCCAGGGCAAAATCCTTGATCACTCCGAATCGCGCCAGATCGGTCTGGTACTCGGGCGAGAAGACAAGTAGATTGTCGAAACGATTGGTCGGCATATGCACAGAATGGATTTGGCAAAGAAAGAACTATAACCAGAATCGCTCCGGCTTATCACCGGGTGCCGCAATAACGTGTTACAAAATTAAGACCATGGCCAGGCTGGAGCTAGAAGAATTCGAGCGTGTTTCGATGTCTTCCGGTAGATAAACAGTTGGCACCGTTTATGTGACCTGTTGACATTTTGTGACGCTACTCACTTCCTGCTTTCTATCGATGACCTTTCTGGATGTCAGGTTGTGATAGATGACAACCCTTGACTTCGGGTGCCCTATTTTAAGATCAATTTCTGGATCTGTCGTTGAAACAAGCCTTTACAGCGTATTAGTTTCATTGGGTCATGAATTGTTTTTTTCACGCTCTTATAAAGCAAGTTTTTCCAATACTAAACTTCAATACCGATTAACGCCAGTCTTTAGTTCCGACCGGAGTCGTCGACTTCCAATGGGGGTCGTCTGTCTATGCTCGAAATTCGGAGTTGACGACTGGTTCAGGTGAAACGGCGAGTCTCGAACGATCTCCGTTTTTCGAAATAACAGGCGCTTATCGAAAGACTGTCTTGCGATAAGGCCGAACTATCTCAATCTGGAGAAAGTATGGAATTAGGCTCAAGTCTAATCTCCCTTCTGATTGTCTTTCTGTTCATTATCCTCAACGGTATTTTCGTAGCCGCAGAATTCGCGGTGATTAAACTACGAAAGAGCCGCGTCGAGGAGCTGGTTCAGAACAAGGTGATTGGTTCGGGAGTCTTGCAAAAGCTTCACAACGATTTAGACAACAGTGTGGCGGGTGCGCAGCTCGGTATCACCCTTGCCAGCCTTGTCGTAGGGTGGCTCGGAGAAGACGCCTTCACATCGATATTCGAGGTGATATTGCATTCGGTGCCAACTCTTCAGGGGCTTTCTCTGCCGAGCTGGATATCCGTCGCCATGGCGTTTACTATCCTCAGCGCCCTGCATATCGTTCTTGGTGAGCAAGTGCCCAAGTTTCTCGCGATCAGGTTTCCGGAGTCGGTTCTGGTCAAGCTCGGATATCCGTTCAGGCTGTTTTGCGTGGTGACCTATCCGTTTATCTGGCTACTCAACGGTCTCTCCAACTTTATCATCAAGATAATGGGCCTGGCTGAGAAACCCGAGGAACAGAAAGCTCCCAGCCCGCAGGAGTTCAGGATTCTGGTAGAGGAAAGTGCCGAAGCCGGCAAACTAGACCGCAACCAGTCCGATATCCTCAAGCGGGCGCTGGAGTTGAAGGCGATTGCCGTGGCTGATGCCATGTTGCCCAGGGATGAGATGGATTTTCTGGTGGATACCATGGACCTGGACCAGGTTCTGGAAGTGGTGGTTCGCGAGAAACATTCGAAGTTTCCGGTTTTGTGTCATGAAGGTAGTTCTGTTGTCGGGATTCTCAATACCAAGGATCTCTTCGACATCTGGACCAGTCAGGACGCAAGACACAGCTTCTCGCTTTCCAATCTTGTCCGCAAGGCTTACATCGTTCCGGACACTATGCCTGCCAGCGCTCTGCTCGACATGATGAAGTCGAAGCGTATCCAGATTGCCATGGTGCGAAATCAAGAAGGCGCCATAGTCGGCCTGGTCACCCTCGAAGACCTGGTCGAGCAGCTGGTCGGCGAAATCTGGGATGAATACGACAAGCCCAGCATCGACGTCAAGAAAGTCGGAAACAATACTGTCCGCATCAATGGTGACGTCACGCTCTTCGAGTTTGCCACTACTTTTGGTGTGGTAATCGAGTGCGATAGCGGCTGTACGACCATTGCGGGTGTTCTTGCCGAACGACTCGGGGAAGAGCCCAAAGTAGGAGACAGCGTACGCATCGAGAAAACTTTATTCCAAGTCGCTACCGTCAAGGGAAAACAGGTGACCGAAATCGATGTGAGGAAAGCTCCTCTCTCAGAGAAATAGTCGCCGCTCCCAGTTACTTCAGCCTCTAACGCAGCAAAAAATGGAGGCAATATGCACAACTTTCTATTTCTGCTGGCTATCTTCAGCGCCTGGCTGCTCGGGCTATTTTTACTGAGCCGCAACAGCAAAAAGGCGAGACGAAGACGTAGATTCGAGAGATGGCGTCGCCGGATGAAGACCGAAGAGAGCTCTCCGGTCGAAACTCAGCCGCCTGTCTCTTCTAATCAGAATAGTTCCGGTTCTGATACGGAAGCCGAGGTCGAGGAGAGTGACGATCCCTGTGATTGGGTCGGCACTCCGGACCAGGGTTACCCGGATAAGGAAACCATTGATTTCAACTGCCAGTCTTTCGTCGACGTAATCCGCTCCGGACCCTTTCTTTTCAAACCGGCGATTCAGATCGGTCGGCAAAAGCCTTCATTCGGCTCTGGTTTCGAAATTGTCTGGGCGGCGCTCGACGGCGATGGGGACTGGCGTGTCGAGATTGAATGCGGAGAGCCCTGCGCGACGGCCAGGGTCTCGGCGCTGGAAAAACAACCGGTCCTCCTCCAGGGGCTGACCCCGCACTGTTTGATGAGGGTCTCGGTCGCCGGTCTCAACGCCGGACAGAGGCTCGAATACAGAGTTTTCAAAGATGAGTCGCAGGTGTTCGCCGCCACCACCACCGCTCCTCTCGGAGTGGAGACCAGGGCTCATCGTTTTGCCGTGGTAGGCGACATGGGCACCGGTCGTTCCGGGAACAAGGGCATCGCCCATCAAATTTGGAATAGCCGTCCTGACTTGATGGTGTTTGTCGGTGACATAACCTATCGTTTCGGGCGAGCCGGGGAATACATGCTTCGCTTCTTTCCCATCTATAACGCCGATCGAGCCGATGCTGCCGAAGGCGCACCGATTTTACGCTCGATACCGAGCTTCACTTCGGCTGGCAATCACTGCATGGGTAAAGCATCTCCCGATGATATCCCGTCATTCGACCGCTTCGCCGACCTCTACGCCTATTTCCTCTACTGGTCGATGCCCTTGAACGGTCCTGCCAGGCATGCCGGTCAGACGTCCACGCCTCATCTTCTCGGTGAAGATGAGCGCACCAGGGCCTTTGCCGAAATTGCCGGTGACCGTTTTCCGGTAATGGCCAACTACTCCTTCGACTATGGCAATGTTCACTGGCTGGTGCTTGACGCCAACGCTTATATGAACTGGACCGAAGCGGAGTTGCGGAACTGGGTCGAAGAAGACCTGAAGTCTGTCGGCCCCGGCATGTGGAAGTTCGTCAACTTCCATCAGCCGCCGTTTACCTCTAATCTCAAACACAAGCGCGAGAAGAGAATGCGGCTGCTCTGCGACCTGTTCGAGAAGTATGGAGTGAGCGTGGTTTTCAATGGCCATGCCCATACCTACGAAAGAACCTATCCGCTTCGCTTCGCTCTGGAGTTGAACGAGGACGGCAGCAAAATTGACGAACACGGTCATGTCGGAGGAAGAGTCGACAAGGACTTGACCTTCGATGGCGTCTCCAATACCAATCCGGATGGGGTGATTTACATTGTCACCGGTGCTGGTGGCGCTCCGCATGATTCGGAATACCTCCACAAGCGCCCGCACCTCTGGGAGCCGTTTACCTACAAGCTGATTGGCGACAGATTTTCGTTCACTGTCTGTGACATCGACGGAGATCGGTTGACCCTGAGGCAGGTTGATATCGACGGTGTCGAAATCGACAAAGTAGTTGTCACCAGGCAATGAGAGAAAAGGTCGGTATAAGCCGGTCTTGACGAAATTGCATCGAATATTCACCGGGGACCGGAAAGCAAAGCTTTCCGGTCCCTCAATTGCCACGATACCCGAAGTGCGGAGGTCAGAGCTTAGCATTTGCGGGTTCCTTCACTAGAGTGAGAAGGAATAATGTGCAAGCACAATCAAGTACCCTGGTCGCGCATCTGTGCGGCCGTTTTCATGCTGATTTGCTCTATTCTGTTTCTGGGTGCTCCGGGCGCGAAAGCTGATGCTTTCCAGCCCGATCGCTACCGCGTGGCAGTGGCCGCGCTGGGTTCTGCATCCGAAACCGAAAAGCCGAAATCAATCAATCTTTTCTCTAGCTGGTTGCTCGCCGATGAGCTTCCTTATACCGATGCCCTCAAGCTTATTGATGGCTCCTCCTACGGCGTGGAGAGCATTCGGGTCGTCACCAGCTCGGGTCTTTCCACTGATGTTCTGATTGTGATGAAGAATGAGGACAAGCTTTTTAAGGCGAAGTTCCCCGGTCAGGATGCGGCGGATCGTCTGGTCAACATGGCAGAAAGCAGGGGCATAGTCGTACAGGCCATCGATCGTTCCCAGGTTGTTCGGACGCCGACTCCCCAGGCTGGTGAGCCCTCTTCCAACCACGGATCGGGTTCGGGCTGGTTTGTCGCCTTTGGACCCACCATCCTGCTTCTAGTCGGTATGGGCGCCATCATGTACTACTTCTACCGGCGTCAGGCTGGTGGCGGTGGTGGTGCCAACTCGCGCATGAACGGCATCGGAGATTCCGGAGCGCGCAAGTTCACTCCGGACGGCGACAAGAAGACTTTCGCCGATGTCGCCGGTCAAGACGAGGCCAAGGAAGAGCTGGCTGAGTTGGTCCAGTTTCTGAAAGAGCGGACTCTCCTCAACCTGCTTGGTGGCAAGCCCGCCAAAGGGGCGTTGCTGGTAGGGCCTCCCGGTACCGGTAAGACTCTTCTTGCCAAAGCTGTAGCCGGCGAAGCCGGGGCCGATTTCTATTCTATATCAGGCTCCAACTTCGTGCAGATGTTCGTCGGTGTGGGTGCCGCCCGGGTGCGCGACCTGTTCAAGCAAGCCAGCACCTCTAAGTCGGCTATTATCTTCATCGACGAAATCGATGCGGTCGGACGGGAGCGTGGCACCGGACTCGGTGGCGGCAACGATGAGCGTGAGCAGACCCTCAACCAGCTTCTGGCTGAAATGGACGGGTTCGGTTCTCGCAGCAATATCATCGTGCTGGCGGCAACCAACCGTCCCGATGTCCTGGACCCTGCTCTGACCAGACCCGGTCGTTTCGACATGCAGGTTCTGGTGGACAACCCGGACTTGCACGGTCGGCTCGAGATCCTGAAGGTTCACACCCGCAAGAAGAAACTGGCTCCGGGCGTTGATCTGGACCTGGTGGCCAAGAACACCACTGGTTTCTCCGGTGCGCAGCTCGAAGGTGTGGCGGATCAGGCGGCAATCGTCGCGTTCCGGCGCCTGATGGCTACGGCCAAGGACCTGACCAGCCAGGGTATGACCGATGACGAGATTCGCAAGCAGATTCCGGTCGAGATCACCATGGAGGATTTCGACGAAGGTATCGATCGTGTCATGATGGGCCCGAAGAATGCCAGCCGCGGCTCTCGTATGTCTCGCAAGGACAAAGAGAACACCGCGGTTCATGAGGTCGGTCATGCCTGGATGGCTAACCTGACCTATAAGGCCGGCTACACGCGCGATCCGGTTACTAAAATAACCATCGTTCCCCGGGCTCGCGCTCTGGGCTATATGGTGGCTCAGCCGGAGAGCGACACTTATTCTCATCCTCGGGAATATCTGATTTCGCGCATCATGATCGCCCTTGGCGGTCGGGTTGCACAGGAGGTTTTCTTTGGTGTCGCCGATGGTGGTGCCCAGAATGACTTCGAGCAAGCATGGAACATCGCCAATCGCATGGTGACCAAGTTTGGTATGAGCCGTCTGGGAATCATCTCTATCGGCCAGGCTTCCAATCCTTTCCTCGGCAAGTCCATGGCGATGGGAGGAAGCTCGGCCAGTCCGGATCTGCAAAATCAGATCGAGGCTGAAGTACGCCGTATCATCGATGAATGCTACCGGGAGACTTACCGCGTCATCGAACGCGATAAGGAGCTCATGCAACCCGTGATCGATCTTCTGCTCGAGAAAGAGACCGTTCTCGGTCCTGAATTCAACGAGCTAGTCAATTCCTGATTGAAGGACGTAAAGAAAGAAGGCTTCTGTGACTGTTCAATCTAAACCAAGCTCTGACTGGATAAACAAGAGAACAGTACCCCACTTGCAGGCATCATACGAAGTCTTTGATGCCTGTCTCTTTTGGAGGATAATAACTATATAGCACAGTAATATATGACACTGCT
>CAZCBH010000122.1:0-12986 GCA_964496875.1 uncultured Candidatus Obscuribacterales bacterium
GTTTTCAAGACGCTTTCTGCCTCAGTCGCCGGAGGCATCAATGGCCACCAAAGAACGCAAGCGAGAGATAGTAACCGAGCTTCAAGAGTTCTTTAACGACGGAAAAGTAGTGATAGTCACTGACCTGACAGGACTAACCGTGTCAGAGATGACAGCGTTTCGCAGCACCTTGAGACAGGACAATGCACGTATGAAAGTGGCCAAGAATACTTTGGTCAAAAGAGTCGTGGATGGTACTGAATACAAGGAGCTGAATACGCTGGCCAAGGGGCCCTCAGCTTTTGTAGTCGGCTATGACGATCCTGCCCAACCGGCAAAGACCGTTGTGGACGTACTGAAGAAGATGAAGAAAGGCTCCATCCGCGGTGCAGTTCTCGAAGGCAAGGCCCTGAATGCTGAGCAGGTCAAAAACCTCGCTCAACTTCCCACGAAAGAAGAGCTTCTCTCTTCAATCATGGGAGGTCTGGATTCCGGAGCTCGCGGCATAGCCGGACTCTTGGAAGCCGTAATCAGAGACATCGCTCTACTTGCCGAAGAAGTCGCAAAGAAAAACGAAGCAAGCTCAAGCTAATCACACTAAGGAGTTGAAAAATGGCTACAAAATTATCTGTAGATGAATTGCTGGAACAAATCGGTTCTTTGACCCTGCTCGAAGCAGCTGATCTGAAATCCAAAATGGAAGAAAAATTCGGCGTTACCGCTGCCGCTCCCGTGGCTGCAATAGCCGTTGGTGGTGGTGCTGCCGCCGGCGCTGAAGAAGAAGAGAAGACCGAATTCGACGTCGTTCTCGATTCTGCCGGCGAAAAGAAAATCAACGTACTCAAAGTTGTACGTGAAATCACCGGTCTTGGTCTGAAAGAAGCTAAAGAGCTCGTAGACAGCGCTCCGAAGCCGGTTAAAGAGAAGATCAAGAAAGAAGAAGCCGAAGAGATCAAGAAAAAGCTCGAGGAAGCTGGCGCCAAGGTGGAAATCAAGTAACGCGAAATGCGTTACCCTGGAAGTGTGTGATTCAGGAGAGAGTTTATGCGCTGCCCAGGATGTAACCTATTCCACCCGGCTCACTACGATACCTGCATAAGTTGCGGGGTTAGCCTCAAAGCCGAATCGAATCCTGAAGAAGGAGCAGCCGTGACCACGGAAGTGGCCGATGCGGCTGCTCCTTCTGGCAAGAACAGTAAAAGAAGATCTAAGAATCTCAACCTAGAAAGTCGTGCCGGCACCCCGGTTTTTGCCGGTGTGCTCTTTGGACTGGTTATTCTTTTGCTGGCTGCCGGTGCCACCTTTTTCTTCCTGACTCGCTCCGGGGACGATACCAGACTGGTCAAAAAAGGAAGGATGGAGCTGGACAAAGGTCAGTATGCTTTTGCTGTGTCCAGTCTCAAGAAGGCGATCGAAGCCGATCCTAATAATCCTAGAGCCTATTTGCTGATGGCAAGGGCCTATGTCGGAATAGACCAGGTAGACGAAGCCTGGGAAGCGATTGGCAAAGCCCAGAAGCTGGGCAAAGGGGTGGCGACCGAGCCGGAACTGGCGTCCGACCTTGCTAATTACTACAGGCTGCGCAAGCAGTATGAAAAATCTATTGATCTGATTCGCCCCCTGGCAGATCAAAACATACCTGGTAAACGGGGAGAGTTGGCCGACCTCAACGCGATGGCCGGCGATGAAGCCCTAAACAATGGCGATCTCGAAAAGGCTCTACGCAGCTGGGAAGAGGTCCAGACCCTCAAAGAAGGCTCCCGTTTCGGAGAGGCGGAGGCACGCCTTGCCACCATCTATGAAAAGCTGGCTAAGCAATTTGCCGCCGACAAGAAAGACGACGAAGCCCTGGCATACCTTGCCAAGCTGACCGCCATCAATAAAAATCCAAAACACTACGAGACCAGCGCGGAGATTTATGAAAAATCGGACAAGCTAGAGCTAGCCATCGACCAGCTTCGCAAAGCGCTTGAGTTGAGCGCAAGCCCCAGACTGCAAACTAAGCTTGCCACACTGCTTGCCCGCCGGGGCAAAGAGATGCTCGATGCCGGTCAATCGGAGACAGGCTATGCCTACCTGCAACAAGCCAGATCCATAGATCCCTCCAGCGCCCTTCCCGAAGTCACCTTGAAACAGGTTCAAATAGGCATCGACCCGAGCACCAAGATGCCGATGATCACAGGCGAAGTCTGGAACCCCGGCACAAGAAGTGTCGGTCAGCTCAGCCTTAAGGTGGAGCTTTATGACAGCAAGAGCCTCCAGACCGTATTTTCTAAAGAGACCAAGCTTGTGGACGAGTTTGTCCGCCCTCTCAAAGCAAAAGAGTCCAAGGAATTCACCTTCATCTCAGACACACCGGCCCGGGCTGACGGAACTATGGAGTTCCATGTCTATATAGATGGGTCACTGTATAAAGCCTACAAATTCGAAAAGAGAAGAGCACCGGCGGCAGTGGCAGAATCCACAAACACCCCCGTTGCCGAGAGCGAAGTCGCTCCCCAGCCGGTTTTACGTCCGGCTATAAAAGCACCCAAGATGCCGCCCCTTAACTATGGCGGTGCGCCCACTCCGGGAAGCGCCCCGGTGCCCCGTGGGCAGACCACGACCACCACGCCGACTACTCAGCCGGGCGGAACTCCATCTACGACACCGGAAGAGAAGACTCTTCAAGATCTGGATTTCTGATATCTAAGCACTAAGCAGCACCGGTAGCGATATCACCCGTCACCAGTCAACCGTTATAAACTCGGTCTCCGCCCTCGGCTTTAGCGACATCGAGAAATTCGATTGCTTTGTTCATCAAATCCAACTCGTCTCTGGCATGGGTGGGGAAAGAGACTACGCCCACCGAGCACGTTACTCTAAGGCTCTTGAGTTCATCGCTGATAGGCATCGACTTGAGCCTTTCTCTAATACGCTCACCGACCACCACAGCTCTCGATGAATAGGTCTCGGGAAAAATCACCGCCAGACGGTTGTCCTTGCAGCGCCCGGGGATATCCACATCCCGAATCGCTTTTTTGATTATCTTGGCAGTGGTGCGCAGCATGTCCTCGACAATCATCGAGCCATACTGCCTGCCATAGGTCTCGACGTCATCGACTTCGACAATCAAAATCGAAACCGGACGCTTATAACGCTTGGCACGCTTAAGTTCATATTCCAGCTTGCGGATATAGGTCTTGAAATTGAAAAGTCCGGTGGACTTATCCAGTAAACTGACTTTCTCGTATTCTTCGAGGGTCTCGTCAGAGATGTTGTCTCGGCTGCGATTGAGATCGCGCTGCTGCTTCTCTTTGGTGAACTTCTGACGTTCGTCCTTGGTCTTCTCGACCATCTGGGTGAATTTATTCTCCCGGGTGTAGGACCACCCCTCACGCTCGTCCCGCTCGCCTCTCTCGCTCATTCCGAATACCTGCCCATATAAACATATAATTCTATTGTAGCTTTACCACGATCTAAATAGAGCTAAAACTTAAAAAATCTCCGACTCCTGCGTCTCTACCGCGATTTATCCGAACCGTCAGGTACAAAATGCCGGGGAAAGCCTCTATTTATGAGCCGATGAGGCGATTCTTCTTGTATATTAGAAAAGATGAAGCCTGGACATACCAGCGGCATTACATTCCACCGTGGAAGCGTCCGCCCCACATACGGCTCGAATTCACCTCGCCGAATATGTATGTATCCCCATTCCTGGACTTGATAGAAACCTGCTTGCCGTCCCAGGTTGTACGGTCACCGTTGGGATACTCTATTGTTCTTTTTGCCGAATCATGGAGATTGTATTTCAAAATTGTGCCATCGGATCTGGTGGTCTTCACATTGCCGGCAGGATCTATTAACGTGTTCTCTCCCCTTGCCAGATCGAGCCTGTGAACATACTTTCCTGGTGACACAACTTGCTTTCCGGTGAGAGTCTCTATCTCTACCCGACCATCAACACTGTGTTTCTCCCGGGCGCCGTCCCGTTGAATCCACTTCTCACCATTTCCCAGATCCAGCTCTTCATAGTCTCTGGTCTTGGTCAACTTGCCCCCGTTCGGATACTCGGTCACACGCTTGCCATCGCGAAAAGTGGTGGTGCTGATATCAGTGTCGAGTTCAGTCACTACTCTTCGTCCATCTCCGTAAGCCTTTACTTCTAGCGGTTCATAGTTGCCGGAGCGCAAAATCTTAGAGCCATCCGGTGCTTTTACCCAGTCTTTGCCCAGCATATTGAACTCGATCCGGGCTTTCAAAGGAGACTGTCGTAGATAAGATACGACGTAAGGGGTGCAGCGCCCCGCCGCAGCGGCGCCGACGCCGGCCAGCAATCCGGTTGCGGTCTCCAGCTCATCAGGACCGACTGCCCGCTTGAACTGGGCAAGACTCTGCTCGTAAGCACAGGGACTTTCATGATCCTGCCAGACCCGGTCCATGGCTTGCTTTACCATTGTGTTTCGCTCGATATTACTGGGATTATTCAAGTCGACCTTGCTCCAGAGCCACTGGGCGCCCATTAAGGTAGCGCCGCCCACACAGGCTGCCCCAATTAAAGGAGCCTCGGCCGCCACCACCCCGATGCCGACACCGATAGCAGCTCCGGATGCCAGGGCAAGACCGGCATCACAAGCCGCTTTACCAGGATCTCGATTGAACTCGTCTACGATACCGCCGACAGCGCCTTCACCCACCAGCTTCAACTCTGCGATGGCTTTTTGAGATTCCGCCATCAGATCGACAAGGTTGAAACGATCACCTGCGCCCGCATCTGTCCTGGTTATATCGTCACTGCCTATCGAGTTGTATTGCGACTCTAGATTCATTGTCCCTGCACCTCCTTCGGTCGGTCACTAAATTAAACGACGAAGGGACAAGGTTTACACTGTGCAAATCCACAGAGATTGACAAGGTCAAAAGATCCAGAGAGTCCAGCTCCAGTCTCCCGCCACAGGAACAGTAAGAAGAATCATGGCTAACAGCATGAAGCCGCACTTGAGAACAAGATGAAGGAGCACAGGTCAGAGTGAACGAAAGTGAACGGAGCCTAAGCTTCGCTACCTACACTACTTTCGTCCGTTTCGGCTTCGCTTTCTTGGCTTTGGGTTTGCTCGGCAGGGGCGGGCGAGACGAACTCAGAAGCGGCAGGCGCCGGCTGCTGGGTCTGGGCCGGAGCCTGTCCGCCGGAATCTTTGCTCTCGGGAGCGCCGCGCAGGATAGCATCAGCCAGGGAACCGAGCAGCAACCTCACGGAACTTACCGAGTCGTCGTTGGCCGGGACCACATAGTCGATACCATCGGGGTCGCCATCGGTATCGAGCAGGACCAAAGTGGTGATGCCAAGCTTCTTGGCTTCCAGTAAAGCGGTGTTCTCTCTTTTCTGGTCGACAACGACGATTACGTCAGGGCGACCACGCATATTTTTCAATCCACCCAGAAATTTGCTGAGTTTTTCATACTCACGCATTTTCACCGCCTGCTCTTTCTTGGGCATGCGATAGAAATCACCGCTGGTTCTGGAGTCTTCCAGCTCTCTCAAGCGATTAATCCGGGCTCTAATAGTCTCGAAGTTGGTGAGCATTCCGCCGAGCCAGCGGCGATTTACGTAATAGGCGCCGCATCTGGTCGCCTGGCTCTCCACCATCTCCGCCGCCTGTTTCTTTGTGCCGACAAAGACGATGTTTTTCTTCTGTTTTGCCATGTTCTCAAGGAACTGGCAGGCTCTGTCCAGGGCGACTCTAGTCTGGGCGAGATCGATGATATGACGGCCGCTGCGCTCGCCATAAATATAGGGTCTCATTTTGGGATTCCAGCGGCTGGATCTATGGCCGAAATGCACCCCGGCGTCGATTAGTTGTTTCATAGATACGTCTGCCAATTTCCTTGATAACCCCTCTTGCGACTTGACCTGTAGAAGAATAGCATGAGGACCCGCGCTTTGAAACCTTATGTAGAAGACTGTAGCGTTATTTAGCTTAAAAAAAGCCCGACACGATATAGCCCAGGGGCAGATAATCACCGAGAAGGATCTCTTTCCTCGCTAGCTTTTAGATTCCGCGGGTATCTTATTCAGAGAGTTGTCTTAATAGAAGAAAAGCGATTTGAAGAGACCTTCCCGCAGCCTGATCCTTGCAGTTTTTGCCCTGGTTGCATCTATGAGCGCCGCCATGGCCTGGGAGACCTATACCTACGCCCCGGTACGAGTCGGCGGCGGAGCCGCATTTCTAGTCACCGACGCAGACAATGCCTCGGCTTCCGACCGGGCTGAAGCGATCACCAGTCAAATTGACGAGATTCTAAAAAACCCGGAGTTGAAACCGGAGGATGTCGCCGTCGGTCAGGACCCGGAAGGACACTACTGCATTCGCCTGGGCACCAGAACGCTTGCCACGGTAACGGACGCGGATGTGAAGGTCTTCGGCACCCCTGCCAAGGTCCTTGCCGCCCGCTGGGCTTCCAATATAAAGACCAAAGCCTCTCGACTGGAGCCGATTTATAGAAACAAAAGCACAGAAAAAGGCGAGATCAAGATGCTGGGCGAGCACCAGGTCTTGCTTCTGCTCTTGCAAGTGGCCATTCTTTTACTGGGCGCATTCATCTGCGGAGAAATCATCTCTTCTATGGGTCAGCCGGCGGTCATAGGTCAGATGCTGGCTGGAATAATACTGGGCAAATCAGTATTTGGAACGCTTTTTCCTGATCTTGCCGGAATAATCTTCCCGGTGCAGGCAAGCCAGGCCAATCTGCTGGAGGTGGTCTCCTGGATAGGGGTGATCTTCCTCCTTATGCTCACCGGTCTTGAAACAGATATAGAGTTGATAAAAAAACAGGGACGTTCCGCCCTCGGTGCCTCTATCCTTGGTATCATCATCCCCTATTCCACCGGCTTCGGTTTCGCGTATCTAATTCCTGACGATCTTCTTCTCAACCCGGAGCACAGGCTGATAGTGGCGCTTTTCATAGGCACCGTCTTTTCTGTCTCTTCGGTGCCGGTTATCGCCAAGATTCTCATGGACATGCAGCTTCTGCGACGCAATGTGGCCCAGGTCATACTTGCCACCGCCCTGGTCCATGATACCGTCGGTTGTATCATCCTCGCCCTGGTGGCGGCACTAGCCAGCGCCCATTCCTTCGGTCCGGAGTTGTTCAAAGCGCCGGTAGGCACTTTTGTATTCGTGGCCGTCGCCCTCCTGGGCAGAAAGTATTTCTTCAACCTGCTCAGATATATCAACGATCATATCCAGAGGGATGAAGCCCTGGTGACAGCGGTCACGGTCATGCTTTTGCTCAGCGCCGCTTTCACCCAGTATGTCGGGGTGCACGTAGTTCTCGGCGCCTTCATAGTAGGTTTTCTCCTGTCCCAGACTCCTATTATCAGGAGTAGAGTGATTCACTCTTTCGAGGTGATTACCATGGGTATTTTCGCGCCGATTTTCTTCGCCGGCGCCGGACTGCATGTCAACCTCGGACTGCTGGCCGATCCCAAGCTGTTTTTCCTGACCATAGGCATGGCTTTACTTGCATGCGCCAGCAAGGTTGGCGCCAACTTCGTCGGCGGCCGCTGGGGAGGTCTTTCGAAGTGGGAAGCTCTCTGTCTGGGTTTCGGAGCCAACGCGCCTGGAGCCATGGGCCTTATCGTAGGAATATTAGGCTATTCGATGGGCATCATCAATGTCGAGCTCTTATCCGTGATCATCGTCATGTCCCTGGTGACTACGGCTATAACGCCACCGCTTATGAAGTGGTCTCTCAAACACGTTCATGTCGGCGACGCAGAGCAAGAGCGTCTTGAAAAAGAAGAGATCAAATCCAAGACTCACATAGGACATCTGAAGAGAATTCTGCTCCCCACCGGTGGTGGCACCTACGGCAATCTCAGCGCCCATATTCTCAAAGCCATCTCTGCCGACCATAAAATAGAAGCGACGCTGTTCACCTCGGCAAAAACCAAGGATGCGGCCCCGCAGCACGAATATATCGACCATATCAGAGGAATAATCTATGACGGCAACGTCACCATGGTGGACAGATTCGCGGAATCAGAAGACAGAGTAGAAGACATTCTGGCCGAGTCGGAAAAAGGCTATGACCTTATTCTGGTAGGAGCGGCCAATACCTCGAAAGAGGAAAATCAAGATTCTTTGTTCGGAAAACAGATAGACAGCCTTATCGAAAGAAGCGGAAAGCCCCTCTTTGTGTTGCACTGGCCTGGCGAACGTCGTACAAAACCGGTCAAGAAGATCCTCATCCCCAGCTCCGGTTCCGAATCCTCTGTAAGAGCGCTTGAACTGGGTCTGGTTATCGCTCGGGGCACCGGCGCCGAAGTCACCTGCCTGTCGGTGGTGGAAGAGCCCCGCATGAGCAAAGACGCCGAAGAATCGAAGAAACACGCCCAGGACATTGCCAGCTCCTCTTCCAGCCTGGCAGCCGCCTACGAACTAGAAGTCCAGACTCTTGTCAGGGAGGCCGAAACCGCCGGCGAAGAGATATTGAAAGTGGCAGAAGAGATAGGAGCCGACGCGATAATTCTGGGCGGAGAGAAAAGACCTACAGATAACCTTTTCCTCGGTCAAATCGTGCAAAAAGTGGTGCATGGCTCTCACTGCGGAGTCGGTGTCTACATCAGCTAAGACAGCAAGCAGGGTGATAACACCAGCGATTATCAAGTTTACGAAAACGTTCGGCAGAAAGGAACGAGATCTCTCCTTCGACCTCTTCCGGTCGGAAGACTCGATGAATATGTTCACTTTCCCGACCTTGCCTCTGTGATTGGCAGGAAGTTGGACCAGGTTTAAGCAGGCTCGTCAGAAGCGGCGTATAGAAAAACGGTGCCGAGACTCTCTCCTCCACAATATCAGGCACCACAACTCTATGAGATGCCGGTCGAATAGCTTCTCTGGTGGCGAGAGACAAAAGCTCCCCGGCAAGCACAAGAAGATCCCCGGACTCTGTAACCACGTCCTGCCAGCCACCATCCGAAGTGGATAGCTGAAGCCCTTCAACAGGGTCTTGAGAGACTATGGTGATCCAGCTCCAGTCGGCATGGGCTGGAGTGCCGGTGACCGAAGAGCTATCGGAACCGGTAGTGATACCGCAATATTTAATTAGCTTGAGCAGACAGTAAGAAGAGTCATAAGCGTCCATCGGAAAAACAGGACCACTATAAATAGAAGATAGGAAAGCGCCAAGACTATGCATCTCCTCTAAATAAGCGACAAGACTTTTCTTTGCATCGGGACTGAGTCCCTCCGGTATTCTATTGGGAGCCCTAAAATCACCTGGCTTCATTTCTCCACCGGCATAAATATGAAACTGCTCCCGGGCATCTCTTTGACTCTTCAAATTTGAATAACCGGTGTATCTCCCTTCATTCTTAAGGAGACGGAAGTTCTCCTTCACCTGTTGAGAGAGGGCGAATAGTTCTCTGGCTACCGAGAGTATCGAGGCGGTATAATGTCGACTGTGCTTCGAGACAAGAAAGAACGCACTATATTTAGTGAGCGCGTCATTTACATCTGCATGAAAAGAATCTGCGGAGTTTTTGGAATAATTCTCAGGAAGCTCCAGCCGGGGAAGAGTAAGAGCGTGCCGCTGCATTGGCATTTCTCCTAGCTTCTTTTGAGGGCTTTCTCTTTCCGTTCTTCACAGAGCGCCACCAGTTCATCCACCTTGAAATGGGGTCCGAAAATCCTGTGGCCCCGGTATTTGAAATGCTCTCTGGCTTCGTGCTCTTGCCAGGTCATCACCGCCTTGAATATGGTCTGTATCACCTCACTCTTTTTGAGTTCTCTGGCGATGAACCATTTACGGCCATGTTGAACGGTATCGACATCGGTATAGGCGCACTTCTCTTCGGTGGAGATCCACAGCAAAAAACCCGAGCGGGTCTCTTCTAGATTGAAAGCGAGATTCTTGCACTCCAGATCATCGATTATCGCCCTGACATCATCCAACTTGAGACAGCCTCTTTGGCGGCGGACCAGCTCCACCGCGTACTCTGTACACTTTTCTACGGTATCGAATATAGGGACACCATGCTTTTCTGCCATGGACTTGAGAAAGACACGTCCGCGATTGAGATCATCGGCTTCGTATTGATCCAGTGTCTTGCCTTCTATAACGGTACCGGCTTCCATAAACTGCAAACAGAGCGCTGTCGGTACATCGGCACCGATTAAATAAGCCGCCTCCGCCACAGCGGCCACACCACGGGTCTCACGGCTTACCACAAACATAAGCACTTCGGCTTCGTCTTTGGTAAGCATCTCGCCTTTTTCATCATCGACGGTCCACTCGCCCACTCCCATCTGGGGATTGTGATAGCTTACCTTCTCTCTCTCGAGTATTGGAATGGCTATGTCCTGACGCCAGGTGGTCCTGCCGCAGGCTCCCCCTAGAAACACTTCCATAGAACTTTTTTTGTGGCTTCCTGTCATTTTTCCTGATCCGATCCTTCTTTATGACTTGTAATACTGTCTTTAACGAACCTGGCCATCTGATTGTCCGGATCTATCTTGAGAGCCCGTTCAATGGCAGCGATACCGCGGCCGGTTCTGCCACGTTCTTGATTTATTCTTGCCATTTCTATAAGAGCCTCGACACTCTTCTTATTTATGGACAGGGCTTTCTTAGCGCTCTTCTCGGCTTTGCTGAGATCACCGTATTCTCGATATACCCTGGCGAGTGCCACCTGGGGCAAGAAGAACTTACTGTTTTGTGCGGCAAGCGCACTGTAGATTTTCTCGGCCGAGATGAAGTCACCGGCAACCTCGGCGGTACGACCGGTGAGGTAGGCTTTCGAATCGGCAAGATCGATCTTCTCTTGAGGAAGATAGACTTCGACAAAGCTTTCGGCCCGCGCCTTCAGATCTTTATCCGTAGTCTTTTTAGCAGCCTCTTCCATGTACTGTCGCGACATCTCGATCAGACCCATGCTTCTACACTGTTCACCCATCTGGAAATACTGCCTGGCGTCTGTCTTAGCATCAGCCAGGGGCGGGCTCGGAAGAAACGCCAGCTTGGTGCCGATCAAAAGCTCTTTATTGGCCTCCTCCAGCATTTTCTGAGCCTCTTCATCCCTGTCGGTCTTGATGAGAAGTATCGCATAGGTACTGTGGGTCTGACCCCGAATGATCTTCATCAAGGTCATTCGGCTATCATTGGAGAGTTTAAGCGATTCTTTGAGAGACTTCTCCGCCTCGCTGTATTTCTTCTGCCTGATTGAAAGCCTGGCAGAGTCATTGAGATAGTCGGCCTCTTTCATTACCGAGCCTATCTCCCTGGATAGAGCAAGGGCCTCTGCCGTGTATTTTTCTGCGCTTTCGTATTCATCCGATTTTGCCTGCCAGCTAGCCAGCTGAGCGACCGAATTGGCGAGGTCGTTCTTGAGCCGGATCTGTGGTGCGATTTTAGAATTGGCACCGGCCAGCTCAACCGCCTCTTTTCTCAAATCATAAGAGCGCTTCAGCAAGGGCATCAGCTCCATGACTTTCTCTTGTCTGAACTTGAGCCGTCTCAGGGTATCGACAGAATCGGCCAGCTCGCTGAGAGCAAGGATTCTTTTCTCTTTGCCCAGGCTGCCTTTGTCCCTGGAGGCTTCAGCCAGAGCCTTCTCTTTTGCTTTCAAGTCGGCAAGAAGATCCTGCTCGGTCTCGGTCCAGGTCGGCCATGGATTGACGTCGATGCTCGGTCGAGCGCGCCAGCTCTCGAAAAGCCAGCGGCGTTCATCTCCGATTTTTTTAAAGATGCCGGCCAGGAGCCCATGATAATAAGGCTGATTGTTGAGCCGCAGAGCCAGAGCGACATCGATGAGGGCGTTCTTATCCTTGCCCAAGCCTAAAAAAGCCTGACAGCGGGCACCAAAGAGACTATCGTCGGCTTTATTGAGTTTAATCGCCTCGGTAAAATCCTTAGCGGCCTTCTCGTAATCTTTGAGCTGCAAATAAGCATGACCCCGCCAGTAGTATCCCTCGGTCGAAACCGGACAGATTCTTATCACCTCGGAGAAGTCTTTTATAGATTTGCGGAACTCTTTCAATGAGCACTGCAAATAACCTCTATCTCGATATGCCTGGGCGTTATCCGGGTCGAGTTTGATCACCTCGGTGGCGACCTCGATATCCTTGCGAATCAGCTCAGGATCCCGCACTTTGCTGGGCACCGTATGCTTGAGAAGATTTTCGGCTCTGCGGGTTTTGTCCGAAGTCACTTCGCCGTGCTTGACCATGCCCAAACCATCGGAGAACGAAGCAGTCGCTTTGTAACGAGGTTTGATCACGATATTTCCGATATTGTCTATGTAACCATAGCCGCCATCAGACTCCACCGTTCGCAATCCATCGCTGAGGTCGCCGATTTCGCCATACTGAAACGGTGCAACGGTGGCGCCGTCTTTGCCTATTAGCCCAAAACGATAGTCGGGATAAGAAAAATAGCCGGGGCTCAAAGGAGTGGTCGCCAAATCGAAATCGACACTTTCACCGGAGCGACGTGCTATCACATAGCCGGAATTGAATTTGGTGACTGTGCCGAACGAATGTTTAATAGGCGAGATATCACGCGCACAGACCGCGGTGCCGCTTTTGAAGCCGCTCCAGACAGAGCTGAACTGAGGCTTTATCTGCCATTTGCCACGCTTGTCGATGAAGCCCCATTCATCACCCTGTTTAGCCGCGGCCAGCTCCCCATAAAAACTCTGCACATCATCGAATGAAGGCTTGATCACTACCTTCCCGAGGGTATCGATGAAGCCCCATTTCTCGCCCTCTTTAATGGCGGCAAGGCCTTCGGAAAAGGACTTGGCGCTCTTCGCCGATGGCGATAGCTTGACCTTGCCTTCCTTATCTAAATAGAGGTATTTATCATCCTCCTTGACCAGGGCAAGCCCATCTTCAAAAGGAGCAGCATAGGTATATTGCGGCTTGATCAAAAACTTGCCGGATCTATCTATGAAGCCTGCCCGACGAGAACGCACGATAGCCATCAAGGCTTCGTTATTTCCAAGCGCTGCCTTCTCTTTTTCCTTG
>CAZCBH010000123.1:0-12809 GCA_964496875.1 uncultured Candidatus Obscuribacterales bacterium
TTACCGTGGCACCACCTTCCGTACCGAAGAGAGGAAGAAGAAGCAAGTAGACCACATTGGTGAGGAAATAAAGCATACAGACCAGTGCAGTGCCGAGGATCAAACTGCGGGGCAGCGTCTTCTGAGGGTCCTTGACCTCTTCTCCGGCAAAGGTGACATTGTTCCAGGCATCGCTGGCGAAAAGCGGGCCGACTAAAGCAAGAGACATTGCCGAAAGAAGACCGAATCCGCTCAATACATTGCCATGAGAATCCACCGCCTCCCACATCCTCGCGATATTTACCTCCACTCCCTGGTGGTGGCTGAAAGCGAAAATACCAATCAGTATAAGAAGGAAGAGGGCGATAACCTTGATTATAGTGAAACTGGTCTGGATCATTTTGGCCATGGAGATCCCCATACAATTGATGCCGGTTAGCAAGACTATCACCGCAAGCGCCACCAGTTGTTGAGTGGTGAAGCTCCAGCCACCTATGCCGAACATAGCATATCGATCGGATATAGCAGGCACAAAAACACCTAGAAATTTAGCAAAAGCCACCGCGACAGCGGCGTTGGTGCCACTTTGAATAACCATGAAAAGTGTCCAACCATACAGGAATCCGACCAGCTTTCCATAAGCTTCTCGAAGAAAAACATACTGTCCCCCGGCGTGGGGATACATGGAAGCCAGTTCGCTATAGCAAGTAGCGCCCAGCACCGTCAGTCCACCTGATACCACCCAGGCTACCAGGAACCAGAGAGGAGAGCCCAGATTCCTTGCCGTCTCTGCTGATACCAGAAAGATGCCGGAGCCGATCATAGAACCCACCACAACGGCGGTGGAATCCAGCAATCCAAGCGCTCTATGAAACTTACCGCCGCTATGAGCCGAATCCATATACTTTGATTACTCCTTTATTAGCTTTCTCTGAATACTCTCATAAAGGCTGAATCGAGCATGTGGACGGGTGATCGAACAACCTTACGCATATGTCATCAAAATACTGCATCTATCATATATGCACCCACTATGCCTTCCGGCTTGACGTGCGGAATTACAGACAATACTATCAGCATTGGCGAATCGTTACATATCTTCGCCCCCGTTAAGTGACCCCTGTACCAACAGTTGGATTCGCATGTCTAAAATTGCAATTATTAGCCAGCCGGATGAAGGAGTTCTGATCGATGTCTCCGGTTGTTCAAATCTCAAAGAAGCGCTCGAGCACCTGAGCTCCACCCTGCAAGTCTCAAGCCAGTTCTGGCAAGGGCTAAAAGTATCTATCAATCTGGGCAAGCTCAAGATGGACACAGGCGAAGCAGCCCAGATAATGGCCATAGCCAAAGGGGTTGGTATCACACCCAGTGCCGTATATACAAAAAATAGCGATACCAAAATAGCCTTTATAGAAAACGGTGCCAATATCGGCGAAGGCAAACCGATGTCGCTCCCTAAAATAGATATAGATCCTGATTCCATTGATCTTGCCGAAGTAGAAGAGACCGGCAAAAAATCCCGCTCTCGTTCCACGGTGGCAAAACTCAAATTGCGTGTCGCCGATGCACTCAAAGGCAAAAAGGCGAAGAGCGAAGAATACGGCGAAACCGAAAACAAGAGTTTCGAGACCCTGGAAAAAGCCCCCGAGTTCAGTGAGAAAGAAGAGAATATTCGGGAGACTATCAATAAAAGGGTAATCAGCTTGCAAAAAGAGTCAGAGCAAGTAGCCGAGGTCGGAGCTGAAACCAGAGATGGTGCCAGCCTCTCTGTTGCCCTTACCGAAGCCGAAGAGCAATTAGCCGAAACCGAGACCGAGACCGAAGCCTGCGACATGAAAGACTTTGTCGAAGCCACCGACGAGATCACCCAGGACGAAGAGAACGCCCTGGAGCTGACCTCTGAAATCGAGATCGACATCGAGGCTTCTGAAGAAGAGGAAGAAGTCTTCATGGTCGAAGAAGAGGAAGCCATTGAAGAGGAAGAGGTGGAAGAAGAAGTAGAGGTAGAAGAAGAAGAAGAAGAACCTCTCACCTCCACCGAGAACGTCGTGGTTCGCCCCAGCCCGGGCGGCACCATGTATCTTCGCCAGACGCTGCGCTCCGGTCAGACCGTCAGCCACAAAGGTCATCTGATCATCATCGGTGATGTCAATCCCGGTGCCGAAGTGATGGCCGAAGGGGACATCACCGTCTGGGGAAGCTTGCGGGGCATCGCCCATGCCGGAATAGGCGGCAATGTCGACTGCGAGATCCGGGCCCTTAATCTTCAACCCATTCAAATTAGAATCGCCCATGCCATCGCCAGGTCTCCGGATAAACCGAGATTGAGCTATTCGGCAAGCCACGGGCCGGAAACGGCAAGAATAGTGGCAGGCAAGATCCGGGTCTTCAGATCGCGTCTTGAGTAAAGATCACCAGCGTTAATTCAGTATCCACTTCGAAAAACAGGTAAAGCAGGTAAAAGGAATGAGCGGTCGAGTAATAGTAATAACTTCAGGAAAAGGCGGTGTCGGAAAAACCACGGCATCGGCCAACTTGGGTGTGGCCCTGGCCGGCACCGGTGCCGGTGTCGCCCTGGTGGACATGGATATCGGACTGCGTAACCTCGACATCCTCATGGGTCTCGAGAACCGCGTCGTCTACAACCTTGTCGATGTGGTGGAAGAACGATGCAAGTTGAGACAGGCTCTGGTCAAAGACAAACGTCACCCCAATCTCAGCTTGCTGCCGGCAGCCCAGACCCGTGACAAGACCGCGGTGACCGCGGATCAGATGCGCGAACTCTGTGGCGAACTTCGTAAAATCTTCGACTTCGTTCTCATCGACAGCCCTGCCGGAATCGAGACAGGCTTCCAAAACGCTGTCGCCGGAGCCGACGAAGCGGTGGTGGTTACCACCCCGGAGATGTCCGCGGTCAGAGATGCCGACCGGATAATCGGCTTGCTGGAAGCCCGCAAGGATGAAATCGAGCAGTACAGACTGGTTGTCAACCGCTACCGCCCGAATATGGTCCAGACCAACGACATGATGAGTGTCGACGATGTGCTCGATATTCTCTCGGTAGAGCTTCTGGGCATCGTTCCCGAAGACGAAGAGATAATCATCTCGACCAATAAAGGCGAGCCGGTTTCAGGCACCGACAACATCCGCTCGGGTCTTGCCTTCCGCAACATCGCCAGAAGACTTCGAGGCGAAGAGGTTCCGTTAATGGACTTCGAAGCCCTCAATCAGACTTGGCTCAACAGACTGGTCAAATTCTTCAGTCCGTCTCAAGTTTAAGGGGGACAGAAAAGTGCAAGTCAAGACCCAAGTAATGAGCTGGTTCAGCAAGTTTCGCACGTCCAACGCGCGCAGCACTGCCAAGGACCGCATGAGAACAATGCTCACCCATGACAGGCTGGAGCTTCCGGCCGGTCGCCTGGAGTGCATGGAAGAAGAGTTGATGGCAGTGGTGTCGAGATATTTTGAACTTGACAAGACCACTACCAAGTTCGATCTGCAACAATATGATCGTAGAGCATCCCTCATAGCGAACTTTCCGCTAACACGGTCTAAGTGCTGAATTCAAACTTGAATCCCGCCCTCAAAACATCGTCTTTCGACGTAGAGAAAATTCAGAAATGGTTCTCGAGGCTGACCTCGGGAATTGATCTCTGGCTCATTCTCGCCGCCGGTTTCCTGGTCTATACGTCCTTAACCGTGCTCCGTTTTTCAGAGCAGACCTACGGCTATTACGAGAAGCAGCTCGAGTTCCTGATAGCGGGCGTTCTTTTGATGCTGACCTTCAGCCGCATCCCCTATCGCTTCTGGACAAAGAAGTGGGTTATCCCGATTGTCTACCTGAGTAATCTTGGATTGCTACTGGCGGTAATGGTAAAAGGCCACGCGGCCCAGGGCGCCCAGCGCTGGCTATCGCTCGGTCCTATCACGCTGCAGCCCTCGGAGATCTCCAAGATAGTGGTGATCATCACCCTGGCTTGCTGGCTGAGATACTTTCCGATTCGTAGTTTTTTCGATATTTTCAAACTGCTGGCAATAACAATCCCGCCGGCATTTCTTGTATTCAAACAGCCTGATTTAGGCACCTCTTTGACCTTCGCCTGTGTTTTCATGGGCATGGCCTACTGGAGCGGCGCCACCCTGGCCGACATCGTGCTGCTCACCAGTCCGGGTTTTTCTTTGATTCTGAACGCGGTCAATATTCAGTGGTGGCACTGGTTCCTGGGTGGAATCGGGATATTTCTGCTCTTTTTCTGGCGGGTGAAAGACTGGAATTTTTTCATCCGGCTCGCGCTTATTCTGGCGGTGGTCGGCGCCAACTATGGAGTCGGCACGATCCGTCCCGAACTCTGGGGGCACTTAAAAGAATACCAGCAAAAACGTTTGACCAGTTTCGTCAATCCTTATGCCGATCCCAGGGGCTCGGGCTATCACATCCTCCAGAGCTTGATCGCCATCGGTTCTGGTGGTGTGGCCGGCACCGGACTGGGCAAAGGCAACCAGAGCCAGGGCGCTTTCATACCAGAGAGACATACCGACTTTATCTTTGCCGTAGTAGGCGAAGAACTCGGCTTCAAGATCTCGGTATTTGTGATCCTCTCTTATATGCTCATCTGTATGCGGGCGCTGATAATTGCCTTCCACTGTCGAGGCGAGCCCGAAGGCAGCGCCATGGCCATAGGGCTTATGTGCATGTTCATATTCCACTCTTTCATCAATCTGGGAATGACCATGGGGATAATGCCGGTAACCGGTGTGCCTCTGCCGTTCCTCAGCTATGGAGGAACGGCGCTCCTGGTCGATATGATTGCGCTCGGTCTTCTGCAATCTATATATGGTCATATTCCAAAACCTAAAAAAGACGCCTGGAGTTCCTGAGCCCTGAGAACAGTCCAGGAAGTGTTTGTTCCCGCAAAACTCAGCCCTTAGCCGAACCTAGAATAAAAACAGATTTGCCCCTGTTTCAATGAGGTTCGAGATGCTGGACACGGCAACTACAACAAGATCAGATTCCCAAACCGGCAATCGCTGGCTTGTCTATCAGGCAGAGAGATTTCCCTTCAAGAAATACACTCCCCTGGTGGCAGCTTTTGCCGCTTCCGGTCTGGCGCTGTCTTATATGGTCTCGGAAACCGCCCAGTTGCCGAGTATTACCATGTATGTCACCGCCTTCACCGTGACCCTTATGGTCTTCATGCAGCTTCGCATCTCGGATGAGATCAAAGACGCCGCCTTCGACCGGGAACACTATCCGGAAAGACCGGTCCCCCGGGGACTGGTAAATTTAGAAGAGCTCAAGAAAATCGGTCTGGGGCTGGCAGTGCTCCAGGCCGCTCTTGTAATGCATCTAGAAGCCAGGCTGCTACTGCCCCTGGGCGCCATCTGGCTCTATCTCTATCTGATGCACAACGAGTTCTTTGTCGGCAGCTGGCTCCGGGAGCATCCCATTGTCTATATGCTCTCCCACATGGGTATCCTTTTTTTCACCGATTTCTTCATCACCGCCTGTCACTGGATGGTAGCGTCGACAGAGCCTTCTTATGCCCTGCTCTTCTTTTTTGGCACCAGTTTCAAACTGGGCATGATCATCGAGATCGGTCGCAAAATAAAAGCCCCCGCAGAAGAGCGCAGTGGTGCCGGTACTTACAGCGCCAGCTGGGGTGCGGATAATGCCACCATCGTCTGGCTTCTGACCATGTTCGCTTCGCTTGTCTTTGCGGTGCTCACCGCCTCTAAAGTAGGTTTCGGCTTCGGTGCGGCAGCCATAGGCTCGGTGATTTTCCTCTTTTGTCTGGCCACCGGGCTTCGTTTCATCAAAGAGAGAAGCCCCGACAATTCTAAGGCAATTGAAAACATCTCCGGTATCTGGACCCTCTCTCTCTATCTGCTCATGGGTATCGTACCCCTGGGTCTGAAGCTCATCGCTTAACCAAGGTGATTGTAATGAAAGACAAAAATTGCCACGGCGGCAAAGCCGAGAATCTTAGGAAGATGCAAGAGCATGGCTTCAACGTCCCTCCTTTTCTGGTGCTTTCCGGCGAGCTTTTGAACGAAACGCTGCAAGAGAGCTTCACAATTCCGGAGGTGGAATCCGGTGACAACAGCCTGGAGCTTGCCCCCATCGCCTTCGACACGGAAGATCTGGATGAAGAGGCCATGTCTACTTTTCTCGCCTCGCTGGAAGAAGACCGGGTCTTTGTGGAAACCCTCCAGAAAAAAGTGTTGGCAAAACTCAAACAAGCTGCCATCGCCGACGATTCAGGTTACGCCGTGCGCTCCTCGGCAAGACAGGAAGACGGCAGTGAGCATTCTTATGCCGGCCAGCTCGATTCTTTTTTACGGGTAAAAGAGAGAGAGCTTGCCCTCCATGTGATCAAAGTCTGGCGATCAGCCTATAGCGAAAGAGTAAGCCGATATCGCCGACTGAATGGCGAGAAAGCGCTCGCCGAGATACCTTCTGTGATTATTCAGGTCATGATCGAAGCAGATCTTGCCGGAGTGGCATTCGGAGCCGATCCTAGAAATGGTGACTTAGAGTCAGTGGTAATAGAGGCTGTCTCCGGCACCGCCGAAAAGCTTGTCGACGGTACTGCCGAAGGGGCTTTATATGTATTGAAAACAGGCAAGATCAAAGAGATCTCAAATCAAGAGAAAGGCGATCTAAAAAGCTTTCAGCTCAAACAGATAGAGAAGACGGCTCTTGCTCTGGGCAAGCTTTTCGAGCAGCCCCAGGATATCGAATGGGTTATTAAAGAAAACCGCCTCTACATAGTCCAGTCAAGGGCGATAACCACTCTTGATAAAGCCGCTTCTAATATTCGTGTCGATATCTTCGACAACAGCAATATTGCCGAGTCCTATCCAGGCATCACCACGCCCCTGACTTTCTCTTTTGCAAGAGTAGCCTATGAAAATGTCTATCTCGAATTTGCCCGACTAATGGGAGTATCAGAAAGCCTGATTCAGAAGAACGCTTTCATTTTCCCCCAGATGCTCGGCTATATAAACGGCCGCATCTACTACAATCTCTTGAACTGGTACAGACTCCTGGCTCTCTTTCCGGGATATAAATCCAATAGCGCTTTCATGGAACAGATGATGGGAGTCAAAGAACCCCCTGCTCCTGAATATCTGGATAAAGAAGCGGACAAGGATATCTCTTTATCAGAAAAAGCCGGAGACCTCCTCTCTTTCTGCCTCAGTCTTACCGGTATTCTCTATCGCTATCTCACCCTGCCTGGCTCAATAAAACGCTTTGAAAAGAGACTGGAGACTGCGCTCAAAGATATTCCGCAAAATCTGGAGGCACTATCTGCGGTGGAGCTGGCTCAACTCTATCGCCGGCTCGAGGTCGAGCTTCTCAAAAACTGGGACGCTCCTTTAATCAACGACTTCTTCGCCATGATCTGCTTCGGTCTTAGCCGCAAGTTGTCGGCAAGCTGGCTCTCTGATGAATCGCTTTTCAACAAGCTGCTCTGCGGTGAAACCGGCATCGTCAGCACCGAGCCCAATAGACTGATCAACGAAATGGCCAGGTTAGTCAAAGCCGATAAATTACTGGAAAAAGCTGTAAGAGAAGGAGATCTTGTCGCGCTTAGAGAAAACAATGCTTTTAGTTCTTTCAACCAACTATTCGAAGAGTATTTAAGACGTTTCGGCGACCGCTCCGCAGGAGAACTAAAGCTGGAGAGCCGTACTTTGAAAGACAATCCAGAGCCGATACTCGAATCGGTACTTAGCGTAAAAGAGAACTCTGGTGATAAAACCCATGGCAATATCGCAGAAGCTAAAAGAGAAGAGGCCGAAGCCCAGCTCACACAAGAGCTCAAAAAGAGCCGATTTAAGCTCTTCCTATACAGAACGATTCTCAACGAGACCCGGGCCAGAATCAAATATCGCGAGAATTTGCGCTATGAAAGAACCAGAGTCTTCGGCATCGTCCGCTCTATCTTCAGAGCCCTGGGAAGCAAACTGCAAGAGGCGGGCTATCTGAACTCTGCAGAAGAGATATTCTTCCTGGAGGTAGAAGAGGTGCTTCGCTTTGTGGAAGGCACTGCCACCACCACGAACTTGAAAGCGCTCGCAGAAGCACGTCTTTCTGAAGCGGCGACATTTCCGAAAGCTTCGCCCGATAGAATCATCTGCTTTGATGGAGCCAATCTAGGACGAAGGGAGAGCGATGCGGCAACTGCCTCTATCGATGGATGTGCACTTACTGGAACGGGAGCCTGCCCCGGCAAAATCCGAGGCAGGGTAAAAGTGCTGGTCGACCCCAATAAAGAGAGCATGGAGGGTCATGAGATTCTTGTCGCCGAACGCACCGACCCTGGCTGGATAACGGTCATATCCCAGGCTAAAGCGGTGGTGGTCGAATATGGAAGCCTGCTTTCCCATACGGCGATAGTGGCAAGGGAGTTGGGTATACCCACCATAGTCTCGATGAAAGGCGCGACAAAAGCTCTTGTCGAAGGAGACCTGGTCGAAGTAGACGGGGGCACAGGCAGGCTGACCATCTTAGAAAGAGCCGCTGACTCTAGAACAAAGAAAATCGCCTGAGATCTCCCGAAAATATAAGACCACAGTTCAGATACTGTTGCCCGGCTTCGCCGGGCTAGCTGTGTCTGTTGCAAAATAAATGTATTATGAAAAAACAAGAAACAAAACCCAGTGAAATAGAGACCAGAGCGGATTTTTCTTATATCCGCTACGCCCAGTGCTGGGAAGATACCGAGGTCCTTTTAGAAGCCCTCGATATCAAACCGGCAGACACCTGTCTTTCTATCGCCTCCGCCGGTGACAACAGCCTGGCTATGCTGTCCGCTGGTCCTGAAAAAGTCACCGCCATCGATCTCAATCCGGCTCAGCTGGCACTGGCCGAGCTCAAGCTGAGAGCGATAGAACATCTCGACAGAGCTTCGACCATGGAGCTTCTGGGATATAGCCGCAGCAACCGCAGAACCGATTTATATTTATCTCTGCTTCCTTACCTGACACCTGATACGGTGCGATTTTTCAACCTCAACAAAGCCCTCATAGAGAAGGGTCTTGCCGGCTCAGGCAAATTCGAGCGCTATTTCGCCATCTTTCGCAATGCAATACTGCCCTTGCTGCATTCACGTCGTTCTGTCGAGAGCCTGGTCAGCCCCAAAACATATGTCAAAAGAAAAGAGTTTTTTAAAAAGACCTGGAACAACCTTCGCTTTCGTCTTGCGATAAAGCTCTTTTTCTCAAATGCGGTTATAGGCTTTTTAGGTCGGGATCCGTCTTTCTTCAAGTATGTCGACCGAAGCCTGCCCGAATTTCTGAGCGAGTCTATTTATAAAGCCCTGGTTATCCAAGACCCTGCCCAAAATCCATATCTGCACTGGATTCTCTTCGGAGAATACCGGGGCGAGATCCTGCCATATTTTTTGAGAGACGAAAACTTCGAGAAGATAAAAGCCAATGCACACAGACTGGAGTTTAAAAAAGCATCTCTAGAAGAATTTCTCGAAGGGGTCGATCCAGATAGTATCGACTGTTTCAACCTGAGCGATGTTTTCGAATATGTCAGCGAAGACTCCTACAGAAATACCCTCGACATCATCAACGACAGAGCAAGAGCAGGAGCAAGGCTTGCTTACTGGAACATGCTCGCTCCTAGATCGTCGAACGCTCCATCTATAACACGAGATCAAGAAGCTTCAAGCGATCTCTATGCTAGAGACCAGACCTTCTTCTACACCCGCTTCAACCGCGAGATAAAAGCATCATCATGTTGAATAATTTTATCGCTATGCTCGGAATCATGACGATTCTCACCGCCCTGATTCATATCCTGGCAGTAGCCTGGTCGAAATTCGATCTCGATAGAGAAGCGGTCAGAAAGACACTGCATGTGGTGATGGGCACCATCACTCTCTCGTTTCCCTGGCTCTTTCATGAGACCTGGCCGGTGGTCGCCCTTTCTATAGTATCCAGCTTGTTTCTGGCCGCGATCAAAATCTCTTCTCAAAACAAATGGCGCTCAGTGGTGTTGGCCCCGGGCAGAAAGTCGGTGGGAGAGATCTGCTTTCCGATAGCGGTGGGTCTCACATTTGTGCTTGCCGACGGTGACCCGTTTCTCTTCATCGCTCCAATCGCTATCCTTACTTACGCCGACGCAGTCTCGGCCATTATAGGCATGCGTTTCGGTCGTCGCAAATTCTCTACTTTAGACGGGCAAAAATCATCCGAAGGCTCCCTGGCATTTCTGGTCACCGCATTCACCACCACCCTGGTTCTTGCCCTGGTACCCGGCACAGGCGCCATGCTGATGCCGACAGAGGCGATAGTGCTTGCTTTAATAGTATCTGTCATCGCCATGCTCTTCGAAGGCATATCCTGGATGGGTCTCGACAATCTGCTCATCCCCCTCGGTGCATACTACGCCATAATCACCCACGAACATCTCCCCCTGCCTGCAATGTATCTGAGCCTGGCAGCTCTAGCTTTGATAGCCTTAGGCTTTGTCCTCCTGAGAAACAGATCCACGCTCACCGGCAGCGCCGTCATGGCCGTGGCGCTATTCTCGTATTTTGCCTTCCATACCGGTGGTCCCCTCTTTGTGCTCAGCCCGGCGGCGCTGTTTTTGAGCTACAAGTATCTGATGCCGAAAAGATTTCGCAGTCTTAAAAACCTGCATTCTTTATATGGAGTGCTTACCATAGCTGCCGCAGGCACTTTCTGGATTCTTCTCGCCCGGGGCGATTCTGGCATGGCTTCCAGCAATGAAGTAAGCCTCTATCTCTTCCCTTACAGCCTCACCTTTGGCGCCCATGCCGCCATCATCGCCACGGCACACCTGCGCTACCAGAGGCTGGACCGCCACAGGCTCAAGGTCCTGGCCCTCGCCGTGGGCAAAGCCTGGTGCCTCACCTGTATGACCTGCCTGCCCTATATGGCATTCTTGCAGAATCCTGAGATGATCCTGCTCTATCTCTTCCTGGCTCCGGTCGCCATCGCTCTACCCACCTTGATGTTCTATCTCCTCAACGCCAACCGCCTGGCCGGCACCACCAGACCGGCCCGCTGGCTGAAGCAGGCCTCTTTTGCGTCATTGGGCTCAGCGCTTGGACTTTTGCCCCTGCTTATCTGAGAGCACAGTTGAAAAACTGATGGAAGCGGCTCTCAGTAAGCGCTCCAAACAGAGACAATGGCCATATTGAAGGAGTCAGCAAAAATCATGTCAACCACAAAAACCGTTGCCGATCCCACAAAACCAGCCATCGACCTGGTTACAGGAAGAAGTTCCTGCTCTCTATGGCTGGAGAACCTGCCTCTCTACCGGGGTCAAAAGGTCGCTTTTCTGGGCAATTACAAAGCCGACCCCGACGCCGGCGCCTTTGCCGTGGAGATGCTTCACGAAGCAGCCGCCATAGCAGAAAAAGAAAGCGGTGCCCGCTATCTAATCGGACCTGTAAACGGCAATACATGGAACCCCTACAGACTGGTGACCGAAGGCTTTGACAAGCCGGCTTTCGCCCTGGAGACTTATACAGATAGATCCTACCCCGGCCACTTCGAAGCAGCCGGATTTGTCTCGGTGGCCGAATATGCCTCCTCTATTCTTCCATGCAAAGAAGACTTCTGCGCAAGAGGCGAGAGCCTGGCAAAGGAGCTTGCCGACAAAGGTATCAGAGTGAGAAACTTCGACCGCTCAAAGGCTAATCAAGAGCTTGATGCTCTCTATAAAGTATCTATAGAAGCCTTCGCCCAGAACTTTCTCTATAGCCCGATAACTAAAGATCAGTTTCTCTCGCTATATCTGCCTATCATCGATATCGTCGACGAAGAGCTGATTCTGATCGCCGAAAAAGACGGCATCGCTGTAGGCTATTTGTTTGCGATCGCGAACAAGTTGCTGGCGCCTGCGAACAACGTTTTCAACGACAGCCTGGTGCTCAAGACCCTGGCAAGGGTGCCCGGTCCAAAAGATGAGCTTGGAGGCATCGGTCTTTATCTGACCAGCCTCTGTCACAAGAAAGCGAAATCAAAAGGCTTCAAGCGAATGATTCATGCCCTCTACAAAAACGACAATCGCTCGGCCTGTTTCAGCAAAAGCCGAGATATTGAAGTCTTTAGAAAATACAACCTGTTTGCAAAAGAGTTGAATCATGGAACAAGCAATTAATGTCGGCGCGATACTAGATGATATCGCCGAGAAATTTCCCGATAGACCGGTCTTTAAGGAAGTCGAAAGAGATTCGACTCTGACCACAACCACCTATGGGGATCTTCTCGAGAGAGTGAACAGAAGAAGCCTGGAACTTTCAAAGGATGGTATCGGAAACGGTGACATCGTCCTCCTCTTAGAGCCGGTGTCAAAACAGCTTTATATAGATCTACTCGCCTTATTTAAATTGGGTGCCTGCGCCCTTTTCTTAGATCCGGGAATGTCGCTTGCTACTATGAAAAACTGTCTTCGTGAAGTAAAGCCCGGGGCGATAATCGCCAGTGGTTTTTATAAAGTCCTGGCTAGGCTCTCGGGCCTGAGCGCCGAGATCGACTGTTCTAAAAAGCTGGATTCTGACCCGGTCAAAGCATTGACCGAGGAGAGCCCTGCCCTTATCACCTTCACCAGCGGCAGTAGCGGCCGAGCCAAAGCGATTGTTCGCTCCCATGGATTTTTGAAAGTTCAACTGGCCGTGCTCAAAAAAGAGCTGGCGATAACAGAAACCAGAGTTGAATTAACTGCCCTGCCTATGTTTGTACTCGCCAATATAGCCTCCGGCGCCTGCACTGTTTTATCGAAGGCCGGAGTAAAAGATCCCAAAAAAGCCTCAGGAAGGATCCTCGAAAAGGAGCTCCGT
>CAZCBH010000124.1:0-12508 GCA_964496875.1 uncultured Candidatus Obscuribacterales bacterium
CGTCCGGGCAGCGCTCTGTCACAACGAAGAGACCGCCGCCCTCGCAAGACAGCACAACGACGCCAATATTCTCTGTTTCGGAGAGAGAACCACCGAGCCTTCTCTAGTCCCCGGCATTATAGAGACCTTTTTAGATACGGCTTTCGAAGGGGGCAGACATCAGAGGCGGGTGGATAAAATAGAAACGCCAAGAGAGGGCGAGTCCTCCGAAATCTGGCGCAAATTACATAAGTAGAGCATTCTCGTCTCCAGGCAGCGAAGACTGTGGATATCCGGAGGACATACTGCTGAAATTTTTGATCGCCCCGGCAGCCTACAAAGGCAGCTTCAGCCCGATTGAGCTTTGCTTCGCGATAAAATGCGGCATAACCGAGGTGCTCCCCGATGCCTCCTGTCTGCTTCTGCCGCTGGCCGACGGCGGCGACGGCACAGTAGAATCTCTGCACCATCTGGTCGGTGGCGAACTGATGGAAGAAGAGGTTATCCATCTACTAAGCCAGGATACGAACGACTCGGTTCGATGCCACTGGCTTAAGATGGAGGGTCCTGAGGCAGACGGAAACCAAGAGACGACGGCGATAATAGAGTTGGCATCGGCTTCCGGTATCGCGCATTTGGATAAAGAGAACCTCTCGGCCATGACCGCCCACACAAGAGGCACCGGTCAGGTCCTGAAAAGAGTCCTTAGAAGAGGCTTGGAAAAAGTGGTGCTTACGGTGGGCGGCAGCGCCTCCACCGATGGTGGCATGGGTATCCTCTACGAACTCGGCGCCCGCTTCCGGGACTCAAATGGGCAGGAACTTGTTCCATGCGGAGAACAGCTCGAGCACATAGCCTCCATCGAACTCGATGGCTTGCCCGACCTTGCCGCGAAGATCGATTTGCAGATAGTGACCGATGTCACCAATCCCTTATGCGGCCCCAATGGAGCCGCCCGGGTCTACGGTCCGCAAAAAGGAGCCGACAAAGGACAGGTCCTTCTTCTGGACCAAGGTCTGGCGCATTACGCCGACATTCTGGAAAAGGTAAGCGGCAGAAGAGCCAGACAACTGCCCGGGGCAGGAGCCGCCGGCGGTGTCCCCTTCGGCCTTGTCTGCGCGCTCGATGCCCGCATAGAAAGCGGCTTTCAATGGTACAAAAACATTACCGGCATGGAAGCACACATAAAAGAATGTGATATCGTCATCGGTGCAGAAGGCTTCTTAGACAGCCAGTCGATACAGGGCAAAGGCACAGGTGAACTGGCCAGGATCTGCGCGCAATTCGAGAAGCCTCTATGGCTGGTGCCGGCCAGGGCCGACCACCAAATAGACTGGCTCGAGTATCATGTCGAGAGGGTAAAAGAGACCTGCAATAATGGAAAGATCGCCACCCTTGCCGATGTCCAACGCACGGTAGCCGGTCTTGTCGAGCTTATCGCAACCCGCAACTGAAAAGAAAACCGCCTGTTTACTTATTGCCGCTATTGAGCAGGCTGCCGAGGTCGCCTAACAAACCGGAAGAGACCACCGGCTTGTTGCCACTGTTGATAGTGGCAGCCTGGGCGGCACCGGGACCGGCTGCTATCGGCTGAGAATTTGCCGGGATAACCGGCAGTCCGACAGGCTTGGCTTGAGAGATTTGCGGCTGATAGACCTGACCGCTCGAATCCACTTGAAGGAACTCATGGCTCACTTCGGGAGCTTCGCTGGGCATCGGTCGAAGATTTTCCTGACCGTAAGACTGGATATCTACTTGCTCTCCTCCGGAAGCTGCGCCGGCGGCAGCATTGTTAGGATCGGCTACGGTCTCTGCCATGGACGAATCACCGGTGGGCGCGGTGGTCATCTCGGCATTGGGAAGCTGAGGCTGAGCATTGGCCGCGTTGGAGAGGGTGGCGCTTGCCGAAGGATCGGTAGAAGGCAGGCTGAGCTGTTGACCCGGATGGATAAGGCTGGGATTGGCGCCTATAACATCCTGGTTCATCTGGTAGATCTCACCCCAGTTCTGACCCTGACCGAGATGATCTCTCGATATATTCCAGAGATTGTCACCGGGCTGCACTGTATAAGAGGTAGCGCCATTCTGGCTGATCTCGGCTATCTGACCGGGCAGTTTTATTTCGGTACCGGGATAAATAAGATCAGGATTGGCGCCAAGAATATCCTGGTTCTGACTGTAGATCTCCTGCCAGCGAGTGCCGTCGCCAAGGTGCTGTTTAGCTAGATTCCAGAGATTGTCACCCTTCTGGATAGTGTAGCTGGCAGCCTCTCCACCTTCCATCATCTCTAAAGAGGGATTGTTCTCGGCAAGCAGACGACCATCCTCTTTTGTCAAATCCGCTTCCGGTGAGGCGGCTTTATGATGCTGCTGCTGAGCCTGGGCTCTGGGTGCGTGGCTGGATTTATGACCGGCGGCATGGTGCTTGGGAGCATGCGAAGCCGGGGAATGAGATGCCGAAGAATGAGAGGCGCTAGCCGGGCTGGCCGACTTGGCATGGGATGCCGCACTTGTGTTTACACTGGGCTTGGCGGTGTTATTGACGCTATCCAAAGTAAGCTGCTTAGCTTTCAATCCGCCTATTTCACCGGCGGCACCCTGGGCAGAGCCTGGGTCCATGGCGGACTTCAAGCGCTCCCCGGCATCAGATATGGTCGGACCGAAAGACTTGGCCGAATTATCCATGGCTAACAAGTGGTTGCCCCCGAGCTGGTCGGAGACAGCACCGGATGGACCGACATCAGAGGCTGAGCCCATATCGCCCATGCTGCTTACGCCATTATTAGAATAGCTGAAACCGGCAGGTTCGACCGAGCCGCCATTGCCCAGGATGCTCTCCTGGAAATTACCCGAAGCGCTCAGACCGTTCATGTTGCCCGAAACGAGATTGTTGCCGGGAGTGGCGGCTATGTTGTTGGCCAGATTGCCGGTAGCCGAAGACGAGCCCCCGGTGATGGCAGAGTTGATATTGCCGCCTGCGAGCTTGTCGGAAAACAGCCTGGTGCTGCCGGCTATATGATTGGCCTGGCCGATATCGGTCATGCCCGGTCCGGCAAGAACACCATTACCGGCGGCGCCGGAAGCCGAAGGTACTCCTTCGAACATCGGTCTATTTAAAGAAGGAGTACCGTTGACATTGAATTGAGTTCTAAAGGAGGCGAAATCCTTGACTCCCATGGCCGGGCCAGGTGCTGCACCGAGGGAGAGATTCAACTTGCTGGAGAGCATGTCCGAAGTGAACATGGTATTACCCAATCCGTTCAACGAAGTCAACGAAGTTAATGACGAGAAAATCGGAGCATGGCTCGGCAAGAGCGAGAGACTCATCGGAATATTATGAATAGCACCGGAAAACGCGGTGTAAGCGTTGGCTCCTAGAAATGCCGGATTGAGCAAGTCGAAGAAAGTGGTCTGGTTCAAGAAGAAATTGGCCATGAACTCGAAGAAAGAGTTGAGCAGACCCATGGCTCCCGGCATCTTCAAGATCAATTGAATCATGGGAGAGATGGGCTCATTGGCGCCGGCGACCAGTCCAGCCAGAGCATGGGATTCGGCACCGGGCATGGCAAGCGGATTGAGAGCGGCGGCTTCGGCTCCGGTAGGCGCCATACTGATGGCGGACAGGTCGGTCGGGCTGCCTACAGGATTGAAAAACTGATGGGCGTTGGAAACATCAGCCGGGCTGGAGAGTTGGCCTTCTACGGAAGCGGAAAAACCGGCACCGGATAGCTCGTGGCTGCCGGTCGCCGGGCTGGATGCCATATCCGATCCCAGATTGGCGCTTGATTGTGGTTGTTGAAAGTTCATAGCCTGTTTCCGATTCCGACTTTCTTAACCGAGGACTCTTGCCTTCGCTGCGTTCTGGCGCAACTTCCTAAAATGTACATGGCTTGGTCAGACGAAGCCATGGGAATATTCCCACCCCCGGCAAAATTTCCTGCGGGAAATACGATAATGACAACTATTGCTGACTAATACAGTGACTTTGCGATAAGATCCGGTGAAGATTCAAGATCCATATAAGAAGCTGAGATCAAATGAAGTTTAAAAGAGATATTCTGCACATTCTGGGCGGTTGCCTCGCCCTCGGTCTATCATCCGGTGGCGCCGTTGCCCAGGAAAGCGCCCCTTTGCCGAGCGCCACAACGACGATCCAGGAAACTCCCGCCCCCAGCCTGGCCGATGACAAGCTCCAGAATCTGGGCAAAGCCTACAGAATCGCCCCGGGCCCCCAGAGCTGGCAGAGCTATATCAACGAATTCAAGAGCTACCTGAGCCAGGCGCCGGCAAATAAAAGCTCCGGCACCCAGATAATAAACACCAATTCATCCCTCAAAGATTTAGGAGTAAGGCTCTATGATCTCGGCGGCGGCAGAGCCTGGGCTTTTCCTTCCGTCAAAGAGAAACCGGTACTGGTCCTCCAGGTAGGCGCAGGCGCGGACTTGCTCGAATACCCCGCCGAGATCAATATCTCTGACGCCAGGTTAATCCGTTCGCTAACCACCACCACCAAAGTGGTGCGGGTCAAACATAAAAAAGTGGTGCAAAAAGTCGTTACTGCCTCCGGCCCCAGCTATCTGGTTCTGGCCGGCAATAATCGTGCCAACGGTCTTATCTGGCTGAAAGCCTACAAACCCTATAACGGCGCCTGGGTAGAGACCACCGATCCCTTCTCGTCAATTCCCCCCTATCTTCTCACCAACGTCTCCGGCGAAGTCAGCTTCTCCGGCAACAACATAGTCATGGCAGTTTCAGCCTCGGACGCCAAAACCAACAAGCTACCCAAGCCGAACTCCACCTCTTACCGAATCACCCTGGCCAGCAATGGCGGCAAATTCAGTCTGGTCGGCTCCACAGGAGCCAATCAGCCCCTCACCATCGTCACCCAGTTCGTCCAGAGCTTGCGCAACAACCGCGTCGACCTGGCCAAAGCCTGGCTCCACGACCCGAAACTGATCTCAATTCCCAAATATATCGATCTGGTAGGCAAAGCCGGCGACAAGCCCTACAAACTGGTGGCCATGGCCCAGCCCAAGAATGGCGGACCACGGTACCGCCTGGTCACCCATCATAAACACGACCTGATCATCGATGTGGGCAAAGTCTATCAACGCCTGGCCATCAAAGGGCTCTTCATCGCCCCGCCCGATCCTCTTGCCGAAAGACTATCGGGTACCCTTATCGGCCCTGCACCGGTGACACCGCCTGCTGCCACCGAAGAGAATCCGGCCCAGGCATCGGCATCTACCAGCAAGAAGAGCTGAGCGAAATGGGCATATTATTGAGGGATACGGGGACACGTTCGTTTTAGAGAAGAGACTTTGACCCAGACCAGCTCCAATCTGCCCAGAAGAAAAGTCGAGACGGATAAAGAGTTCCTGATCGAAGAGAAGAGCTATTATGGCGCTTCTCAGACCTTTCTCACCTACTCTTATCGAGAAGATCTAATAGCTCAGCTAGACCGGTTGGTAGAGTCGGGCAAAGCCGTCGACGGGTTGATAATCGACCTGATGCAGACCGGTTTCTCTCTGCCGATGGAGACCATGGTCAAATTCGCCCAGTACGCAAAACGGCTGCTGAAGCCAAGCGGCGTCCTTCTATTTGTCAAAGCCGATGGTGCCCTCACCCTGACCAAGGATAATACCACCGGCGGTCTTATCATGAATGTCTACGACAGCCCCTTCGGCATCTTCGCCCGCCATCCTTTGTTAGCCGATTATGTCTGCGCCACGGTCTCCGGCATAGACCGAAGAAGACTGCGCGGCGGCGGCAGCACCCTTGCCACCCATATTCTCTACAACTCCATTCCGGTGCTGACAGAAGCCGGCCGCGGCATCAAAGACGACTTCTCTCTGCCCGCGCCTCAGAACTGGGTGCTGCAACTGGTGGATGATTATGCATCGATTGAGTCCATTGTCAGATCTTTAGAAGCGAAGAATCAGATCCCCCTCGATGAGACCCTGAGAATGTTGCAAGAGCTGGAATCCCAGCGCTTTATCTTTCCGCTCTTTGCCCGAATCCAGTTTCTCTCCAACTGTTACCACAACCGCAAACGCTTCCGGTTGGGGCGCTATATGGTGGCAGCCGGAATCATCAACGAGTCCCAACTGCAAGAGCTGTTAGAGCAGCAGCAAGAAGAAGGTTTCGGCAAATCGCAAAAGTCTTATTTAGGACTGCTGGCGGTGCGGGCAGGCTATATAAACACCCGAGAACTAGAGACCCTGCTCGATGATCAGTTTCTCTACGGCGGGCTCGGAGCCGACCGGGGCAAAGGCCAGAAATCCGATGCCCGCTCTATAAATGCTGATACCATGCGGGATTCTATGATAGGCTCCCTGGGCGCCATCGACACCGCTGGACTTCTGCAATCGCTTGCCACCGCCAAGAAGACCGGTCTTCTTACCGTCGAGAACCGCGAGAACACCCTGGCTATGTCCTTTGTAGACGGCAAGCCCACCCATGCCCTGATGAACAACCTACGAGGTTTCGACGCAGTGGCAGAGTTCCTGGTCTCCTGGCGCGAGGGAATCTTTGTCTTCAAAGACAAAGCCTCCATGCCAGAACTCAACGAAGAAGACTGCCAGCTCTCGGTCTCGCTCGACAGGATGCTGCTCGATTCGGCTCTATATCAAGACCAGCTCAATCAGATTCTCAAAAAACTACCCAGTGCCCAGAACACTGTTTTAGAAAGGGTCTGGAACTTTGACGCCCTCTGGCATCAGCTTCTTGCCCAGCACCCATATCCGAGTTTGCGTTACCTGGACGAAAGCCCGGTATCAGAAACCGACCGCCAGGACATCGTCAATCTGGTCCATTGCATAGACGGTCTCTCCACCATAGAGGAAGTCTCCACGGTCTTCGACCGCTGGCCCCGCTACAAAGTGCTCAGGGCTATCGACTTGCTGCTCGAAAACAATCTCGTCAACGTGCAAAAAGCAAGCCTTTTCCGCCCCCTCACCGTCTTTCAGAAGATCACCTTCGAGATTCAAGAGATTGTAGGCAAAGAAGACAACCGCGCCATGCTGGAGGCGAGCCTTCACTATGTCCACGGCGACTCTCCGGCAGCCAGCCGTTTTCATGTGGACGGCGACGGCAGGGTCAGCGTCAACCTGAGCCAGGTAAAACAATCGGGAGCACCGGTCTCGGCGGTGTTGCTGGAGCTGCGCCGCTGGATGGAGGCTTATCTTGCCTATTGCCGCCGCCAGTCCGACGCCAAGATAATCGACGACATTGTCACGAAAATAATCGATCGCTACAATCCACAAAGCTGACTAAGGTCAAGGCTTTGAATTTGTTCTAAAATAAACGACTTGTGTCCCATGGAATTAAAGAAGCGAGTCGAAGAAGATGAAATTCAGCCTTGAGATAAGCCAGCCCACCAAATCGAAAGCCGACGCCCTGATAGTGGGGATCTACAGCGGTGAATCGGTGAAAGACGTCCTTCACCACCTCGACGCAAAGATAGACAAGGTCTTCGCCGATCAAGTAGAGAACCACCTCAAGACAGAAGGCTTCAAAGGCAAACTGCATCAATTCGCCTCCACACCCGGCTTCGGTCACCTGCAATCTTCACGCCTCATTGTCCTGGGCCTCGGCGAAAAGGCCTCACCGAAAAACATCCGTAAAGCCGCCGCCGGTCTTTATCGCAAACTGAACGGAGCCGACAACAACGAGAGCAGCTATGTCATAAATCTGCGCCCGGCGAAGCTCCAGGTCTCTGCCGGCAAGAAGAGAAAAGCGGCAGCAGAAAAAAGCGCCGATACCAAATACGGTGAAGACGAATTTCTCTGCGCTTTAGTAGAAGGCTGGACCCTGGGCTCTTTCAACTTCGACAAATATAAAACCCAGAACCAGAGCAGTGGCGAAGACAAGAAGAAAAAAGAGAAAGCCCCGGAGCTCAAAGTCTGTGGTCTCAGCCTCTCCGCCAAAGATTTTGCCGCCGCCGTCAAAAAAGGCAAGACTTTTGGCGAATCTACCAATCTGGCAAGAACACTGATTGCAGAGCCGGCTTTCTACATGACCCCCACCCGTCTAGCCAATGAAGCCAAGAAAGTCGCCAAAGCTACCGGTCTCACCTGTACCGTTATGACCGAAGCCCAGATAGAGAAACTCGGCATGGGAGCCCTGATGGGCGTCGCCCGGGGAGCCGACGAGCCGCCTCGTTTCATCGTCCTCAAATACACCGCCCCCAAAGCTAAAAAACAGATAGCGATAGTAGGCAAAGGCATCACCTTCGACTCCGGCGGACTGTCACTGAAAACCGCGGTCGGCATGGAACGCATGAAATACGACATGTCCGGCGCTGCCGCTGTCATAGGCACCATGCAGGTGATAGGCACCCTCAAGCCCAAGGTCTCTGTCATGGGAGTGATCGCCGCCACAGAGAACATGCCCAGCGGCAAAGCCCTTCATCCCGGCGACGTGATCCAGGCGATGAACGGCAAGACGATAGAGGTCAATAACACCGACGCCGAGGGCAGACTGGTTCTGGCAGACGCTCTCTCTTATGTCTGCGAAGAGGGAGTCGACGAGATTATCGATCTAGCAACCCTTACCGGTGCCATCATCCATGCCCTGGGAAGAGTTGCCGCAGGAGTTATGGGAACCTCGAACGAGCTGATAAAAGATCTGGATAAAGCCGCAGAGGAAGCCGGTGAAAAACTTTGGAGACTGCCTCTCTATGAAGAGTTCAAACCGAAACTGAAGAGCGATATCGCCGACCTAAAAAACGCCGGCTCCGGCGGAGAGGCAGGCAGCTGTTGCGCCGCCATGTTCTTGAAAGAATTCGTCAAACCGGGCATTCCCTGGGCGCATATGGACATCGCCGGCGTGGCCTGGTCCGACAAAGAATCCGCCGAGATCAATAAAGGCGGCACCGGTTTTGGGGTTCGCACCCTTTCGAGGTATATACTGTCTAGATAGCCCTCTGTACGGTAGCTAAGTGCAAAGCCACCTCAACAAAAACGATAACGAAAGCGAGGCCCACAATGCCTCTACCAATTCGGGCATAACCGAACGGTTCGAAATCGCCAAGGTTCTCGCCTCGGGAAAGACCTCCATGGCTTACAAAGCCGTGGACAAAATCCTTGGTCAGGAAGTGACGGTAAAGACCATCGCCCCCGACCTGGTCAATAAAGATCGTCTACCTGACTTTCACCGGGATCTCAAAGCGGTGAGCGCTATCGATCATGACTGCATAGCAAGGGTTCTCGATTACGGCCAGACCAGATCGAGCAAACCGTATATGGTGCTCGAATATATCGATGCCCCTTCCCTCAAAGAGAAACTGAAAAAAGCGGGGTCTCTAGATCCGGATCTAGCGGTCAGGATAACGGTCCAACTGCTGGAAGCGCTCATCCCGGTTCATAGCGCCGGGATCATTCACCGTGACATCAAACCGAGTAATATCTTCCTCGCCTCCCCGGGTGAAGGCGGAGACAAAAATGATCATGGGCCGATTCCGGTCTTGATAGACTTCGGCTTCTGCCATATCCGCCAGCCCAACGAAAGAGGCATCGTCCGGAGCACCGCAGGCAATTTCGCCGGCTCCCCCGCCTATATGGCCCCGGAGCAGATTATGGGCGGAGAGGAAGGTCCCTACACCGATGTCTATGCCCTGGGCTGTGTCCTCTACGAGATGCTCTCGGGTTCGCCGCCTTTTTCGGCACCATCCGACGAGGAGCTTCTAGCGATGCATCTTGAAACTCTGCCGCCACCGCTTCCGGCGTTGAAAGGCAAGCCGGATCAGTGGGCCGAGCAAATTGAGGCGATTACAAAGCTGATGCTGGAAAAAGAAGGAGCGGCAAGACCCGGCGATGCAGCCGAGCTGGCCTCTGCTCTGGCCGCGCTTCTGCCCCAGAAGAAGAATGCTGGCAAAGAGAAGAAAGAGAAGAACGAGAATCAGAAGAAACCCAAAAACACCCCGGGCAACGCTGACGCCCTGCCCCGCACCGAATCTTTCAGCCTGGTCCAATTGATATTCACCACTATATTATTCAGCCTGATTTTTCTTGTGGTGACTACAGTCTTGAATCATCCTCATTCGCACAAACGCCAGGCTTCGGATAAGCCTGTATATACGACCGAAAAGTAGTGATTATACGACCAGAACTGCAACTGGGCAGGGCGAATTGGCGAAAACATACTGAGTGGTCTGACCGTAAAATAGTGCCGCAGTAGGCTGGCCGCTACCACTCATAACGATCAAATCGACCTCTTCCTCCTTTGCCACCCGAATTATCTCCGGACCTGCATGCTCCGCCATGGTGACCCTGGTTGCTATCGAAACATTCAAAGCACTTGCCATGGCAGCGATATTCTGAACGATGTCCTTTGCGACATTTAGAGACTCAGAATAACTCTCTACAGTGTAATAAAAATCATATGGACGTTTTTCCACGACACAGATAGACACAACTTCCGAAGATAGCGCATCTGCAATTACAACGCCAAGTTCGGCTGACTGGGAACACCGGCTCCGTCCCGTTGCCGGAACCAGGATCTTTCTTGGAGGCCAATATTTCATGTTGTCATTGTTGACTACAAGAAAGGCACAATCAAGCATACGAGACACGCTGTCTACGATTTCTCCAAAGATTTGACCGCGCTCTCGGACGTTTCTATTTGCACCCATTACCACCAGATCATAGCTCTTCGAGGCTTCATCCAAAATCGCCTTTGCTACATCTTCGGATTCCAATCTTCGCACACTGACTGAAGTTTGGAATCCTGCAACACTTTCCTTCGCATTGCTAAAAGGGTCGAAATCCAGTGCCCTGGCACTGGAGGAAACGTGCAACAAAGTCAAATCTATGGGATGTCGCTTCGACACCGCCGCACAGATTTTCAGCATCAAGCCCTGGGAGCCGGCACCCCCGGTCGGCACCAAAATTCTCGAAATTCCGGTGACAAAACTACGGGAGAAAAGCTCTACTCCCTGACTGCTGGAAGACTCCTCCGGTTCGTCCACGCCAACCCTATTCATGCTCCATCGAACCATTGGCGGTGCCATTGCCGTGGTTACAATTGACACAATGATTATTATAGACAGCATATCTATCGAAATTATTCCTAGAGAGAAACCGAGTATTCCTACTATCAAGCCCATAGCTCCACGAGCATTGGCGGCGCTGGAAACGGCCAGAGATTCAAAATGGCCAAGACCACCGATTCGGCATCCGATATAACTTCCAAATACCTTCGACAAACATGCAAATAAAGCTATGACTGCCGTTGCAATAAGCAGTTTGTACTCTAGAAAGATGCCGAGGTTGACATGCAGGCCAGCGGCAGCAAAGAATATCGGTGCGAAAACACTCATAGTCATAGACCGTAGTGGATGAACTACACGTTCAGTAACCATAGGAGATTGGGCGAGCAAAACACCTATGGCAAAAGCACCGAGCACCACATGAACACCCAGGAAATGAGTGATCGCGGAACTGGCGAACAACAGCACTACCACCAGTGTCATTAAAGGATTCTCGAGACGAGAGTTGTCGTTGACACGACGAATCAAAGAGAAGAGAAGCGGTCGAGATCCCAGCAACACCAGCACAAATGCGAGGGTGCCCAGAGGCGCCAGCCAAATTCTACTAGCGCCTGCGCCGGTCGTATCTGCTAAAGCCGCAACAACAGCCAGCATTAAACAACCAATTACATCCTGACAAAGAGAAGTAGTCAGAATCAACTGCCCGACCTTGCCACGCAGCAGCTCTATCTCCATAAGTATTTTAGCCACAACAGGAACTGAGGAAACGGAGAAAACGGTTCCAAGGAATAAGCCGGCAAGAACTTTGCTATCGCTATCGGCAAATAAATACGCGGGCAAATAGTAAGCCAAACCGCAACCGGCAAAGAAAGGCACAAGCGTTCCAAGCGCAATACTTCCCATGGCCGAGCGAAACTCTTTGCGAACAAGCTTCAAGTCTGTTTCCATTCCTGTCAACATCAGAAGAAAAATAACACCGATCCAGGAAACCACCTCCAGAAGAAAAGACTGTGTATCATCCACCGGAAAGATTGAGTCAATAAAGTTTGGAAATACACTTCCCAGTACGCTATGACCAAGGAAAACGCCTGCAAAAAGCTGGCCTATGACCGGAGGTTGCTTCAGGCGTGCACTTAGCTCTCCAAATATAGTTGCGGTCAAAAGCAATACGGTAATCTGAATGATGAAAAGCAAGACATTATGCTCAGTCAACATTTTCACATCGAACTTAGCGGTTCGAAGATAGAGCGGCTTTAAATGTCCCAGTTCGCTCTTCAGTGTTTCCGACCAGAGCCCGGCTAATTCGAACCTATTCATCCCCGCCCGCGCTGCATCGGGTCGGGTCACTTCGGTGATGGTGAAATCACCCAAAACCACAGCCGGATTCCCATCGCGCATCGGCTTCACCGAAATAGCTCGCGGCGAAAGGGCCGAATCCCGCAAAATTGTTTGTATCCTATTGTTTACTAATCTAGCCCGTTCTGACGTGTCCGTCCGCTCCGCTACGTGGTAGCGAAACAGAAGTCAATCTGATTTCCT
>CAZCBH010000125.1:0-11990 GCA_964496875.1 uncultured Candidatus Obscuribacterales bacterium
GTAACAAGGTAGCCGTACCGGAAGGTGCGGCTGGATCACCTCCTTTCTAGGGAGAACTCGGATAGGCATTGGAAGCGGTTTCAATGTTCGAACTCCGACATTAAGAATGTTGGGAGCTGGTAATCTAACCAGTGTTTGACCAATATTCAGTTCTCACAGGTCGATGCCGAAGAAGTAATCAGGTTTGAACATCTACTCGAAGACCTGATATATCGAGGCGACAGGTGTCTTAATTGGCTGTTCAGTTATCAGAGTTTAAAAACTCAATCGATAATAAGTGAATCTCGAAGACTACGGTCTTCGTTTTTTGCTTTTTGGTGGCATTTAAGTTTTGGATCTTACGCTGGAAGGCGCTACAAAAAGAGATTCAGGTGCCTGAAGAGAAGCATATGCAACAGCCAGGCGAACACAGCCACGGCAGGTATGGTCAGGAACCAGGCTCTGACTATGTCCCTAGCCACCTGCCAGTGCACCCCTTTTATTCTCTCGGCGCTGCCTACGCCGACTATGGAGGATGCAACCACCTGGGAAGTCGACAGCGGTCCGCCGGTTATCGACGCGAAAAGGACGATGCTTGCTGAAGAAAGTTGCGAGATAAAGCCGTGGAGAGGTCTTTGTTTGTAGATACCCCCTACTCGTCGCACTATAAGTGGTGCGACCGAGAGAATGCCGGAGGCGACCGCCAGGGCTGATATCGTCCGGACCCATAGTGGAATCTCCGCGCTCTGGCTCAATCCGGCCGCGCAGAGAGCCAGCATGATAACCCCCATCGCTTTCTGGGTTTCGTTGGCGCCGTGCCCGAAGGCGAGCATCGGCACCAACACCCATTCTAAGCCGTTGAGGTATTTATTGGCTCTGGTAGAAACCGATTGAAGAAGGAAGGCGAACAGTTTGAAAAGCAAGAGGCCGCATATGAATCCGGCAAAGGGCGAGAGGAAGAGACTCAGTAAAACCCTCCATACCCCCGAGGCCTTATAGATCATCTCCGGACTGCCCCAGCTTATATATTGCATTCCGCCTCCGGCAATTACACCACCCAGTATCCCTCCGACCAGGGCATGGGTAGAGCTTGTCGGCACACCCATGCGCCGGGTGAAGATGTTCCAGATGATGGCTGCACTCAAGCTGCTGGCGAGAACCGGCAGCAGATCCGGTCTTGCCGGCCAGCTGGTGATATCTCTGATCGCTCTCGCCACCGCAGAGCCCCCCAGCATCGCCCCGGTAAACTCGAATATTGAAACCAGGGCAACAGCTTGTCTGCCTGTTATGGCCCTGGCTTTGATAGCGCTTGCTGCTACTCCGCTGCCGTCCTGGAACCCGATGGTATAGGTGAAGGCAACCGCCAGAATCACCACTAGAGCCAGGACGAAATAGACGAACATAGACTTGTTTACCTATGACCTCAGCGAATTTTTATTAGCATGTGCAAAATGGTTTTGCCTACCAGCTCTATCTTTTGTGCGGTATCGAGCATGGTGCGATAGACATCCATGCTGCGGATTATATGCTTATAGTCCTCACCCTGGATAAGCTCGTGCATCCCTTCTCTATAGAGAGTTTCCAGCTTGCGCTCTTTCTTCTTCAGTTTGTAGGCAATGTCCGAAGCGGTTTTTAGATCGCTTTCTAAAGATTTGATCGCTTTGACTATGTCATCGGTTCCGCTCACCAGAACCGCCGCCATATTCGAAAGAGTCTCTTCTCTAGGAGTATAGCCCAGAGCCTCTATTTGCCTCGCTGTCGCTTTGGCACCATTTATGACTCCATCTAGTCTATCCGACAGATCGTAGATATCTTCTCTGTCGAGGGGGGTGACAAGAGTCGCGGTTATCTTCTCGAGCAAATCCAGTTTCTGCTCGTCGGCTTTGTGTTCGTAGTCTCGGACGGTCTGGCAGCGCCCTTCGGCTCCTGCTTCAATCCAGTCTTTGAGGGCTACCATCCCTGCCAGAGTGGTCTCCCCCTGCTCTGTTAATAGGGCATAGAAATCGACTTTCTCTTTGAAGAATTGCTTGAAAAAATCGATGGGCATCATTTACCTTTTCGAGACCGAAACGGTGGAGAACTCTGAAGACTTGTCGGCTTCGTCTTTCAAGACCTTGAGAAGGACGTCTTCCAGCACTTCGACAATCATATCCGCTTCTCTTTCTCGCTGGTCTACGGTGCCGAAAATCCTTATGGATCGCGGACCGGTGCCCAGAATATGCATGCCATGCAGAAAGGCTTCATGCACCACTTTGTTCACCATGTCACCATCCGGCATATCAAAGGCGTTCATCTGGCCGACCCCACGAATATTACTCATGGCACAGGTTCCGGGGAAATTATCCTCAACGGTTTCGGCTAGTTGAGATAGTTTGCCGCGCAGATATTTGCCCGCCTCTATACAGTTTTCCTGATATGAACGTCCCAGGGTCGGATCTTCGTTTTTCAACTCCTCCAGAGTGTATACCGCCACTGCTATGGCGAGCAGATTGCCCTCCGACCAGGTGCCGGAGAATTTGCCTGCCGGCCAGTCATTGAGCAGTCGCTTCTGAACCATGACCCCGCCTACATGCAGAGGCTTGGCGAATGAGAGGACATCCGGTTTTAGATTGGGATAGTTTTTGTACCAGTTTTGCATGCCCGAGAAAGTACCGGTTCGATAGAGACCGGTCTGTACTTCGTCTGAGATCAGGATCACGCCACGGGAGCGATATTTGCCTAAAAAGGTATTGAGACAGTCTAGAAAATCGCTTTCGGGAACTATATAGCCGCCTTCACCCTGAATTGGCTCCATGATGATACCGGCAAGAAGATCTGCTGGAATCTTGCCTTCATCTATAACCGCCTTGAGATTCTTTTTCTCGATCAGTTCTTTTAGTGGCGTTGTATCGACATACTGAGTGAAATCGATTTTTTCGTTGTACGGAAGATGCATCACATAAGGTATCGATTGATAGCCTTCTTTCTGTCTTCTCTTACTGAAAGAAATGGTATTGCTCGATGTGGTTCTGCCATGAAAAGCGCCTTTGAAGGCTATGATAAAGAAAGGATAGTTTGACCACATGGTGTCATTCGGTAACTCGACTTTTTTGATTTCGAGCTGTTCGCACATGCTCTCGTATTGCTTTTCGGAGAGTTGTTCTTTCACCCTTCTGAATTTGGAGAACATGGCTACTTTCAGGGCGTTCTCATTTGACTCTGTGCCGGCGTTGGCGAAGTTCATCATGTACTCTTCGCCGTAGGCGACTTTGAGCTCCGCGCTCATTATCTCGGCTAGATCCTGGGCAGCCGGGGCGCCGTGACGGCTGTCGAAGAAGAAGTCGGTACCTGCCGCTAGATAGCCCGGAATAATCGACCCCAATTTCTGTAATCTCGGAAACACTTTCGGGTGGTTGTAGCCGAAGACGCCATTGGTGCCGACGCCAAGCACCGTATCGATAAACAGATTGTCATCGAGTCCGCTCACAAATGGACCGATGGCTATATGAGTGGGGTCTATAATGGCGGGGAAATCGGGATGGGTGGTGGAGATGATGCGGTCCGTCTGGCGTTTCATTATCGCCATGGCTCTCTCTCCCTCGAGTTCTTTGCGATTGACCTTGACGTTTAGTTCGCCTCTTTTGTAGATCTCATTGGTGAAGGGGTTGGTAAACTCCGCCTTGTCTGCTTTGTTTGCCTTTATCTTCGTCGAATATGTAGCCATCTTCTACCTCCTTCACCATGAGAAACCAGCCTCGGAAACTATCGATAAGTCCTGGCTTCCTGTCAGCTTAGCAAATCGATTTATATATTTCTGAGGATCAAAGCATTGACTTTATTCTTCCTCTTGAAAGGCGTAGTCAAGTGGTTTCTGTAGATCCCCTTTGTTCTCGATTTCACCGGATTCGAATCAGTGTTTTTCCTCTACCGGAAAATGTTCTTTGTAAGCCAGAATAGATAATCCTGCCCATAATTACCGGCTTTAGAGAGGGATTTATCATGTCTTCCGGAAAAAATCACAAGAGGCGAATGCGGCGAAGGTTCAAGCTGGTTTCTGCCGGTGTCGCGACCGCAACACTTGCGGCGACATTTTTGCTGAGTTTCTCTAACGCTGCTCTGGCGGAGAAAGCTACTCCTCTCAATAGCCTTGCCGAGATTCCTGTCAAAGAGGTGACGGTTTTCAAGGACGGTCACGCTCTGGTGCTCCATCGTGGGCTCATGAAGACCGACAGCGCCGGCAACGTGGTCATGGATGACTTGCCTAAACCGGTCCTCGGTACTTTCTGGCCCTTCTCGAGCGACCGGCGAGCCCGGCTCTCTATGGCGGTGGCCGGTGTGCGGAGAGTCAGTGTCAGCAACACATCTTTGACCGTGCCCGAGTTGATAGAAGGCAATATAGGCGCCCGAGTCCGGGTTCTTTTGAAACCGCGCTCCGTCGCTTATGGTGAAGGTCGAGCCGATGTCAGAGATAATGTGAGCAGTGTAATTGAAGGAACTATTGAGTCGGTTCCGGCAAGAAGCAGCGAAGAGATGGAGCGCACCGCTCCTGATCGCACTGATAGGAAGCTGCCCCGTCGGGGTGATGTGGTCATGATCCGTACCGAAGAAGGGCTTCGGGCTGAGCCTTTTGCCAACATAGAATCGATCGCTTTCAAAGGAGAGGTGGAAAGTTCTCTATCGCATGAAGAGCTTCGCAATTTGATCACCCTCAAATTAGACTGGCAGGGCGATAAGCCTGGAACCGACACTTCTCCTGGAGCCAGGGACAAAGTCGATGTGGGCATGATCTATCTTCAAGAAGGCATTCGCTGGGTGCCCAGCTATAAAGTGATAATCGACGGCAACGGAAAGGCTGTCGTGCTTCTCAACGCCACGGTAGAAAATCGTCTTCGCGATCTAAAAGATATTCGGCTTGATCTTGTTGTCGGGGTGCCGACCTTTCCTTTTAAAGATCAAATCGATCCCTTCGCTCTCAATGGCAGTGTCGCCGATGTCGTCCGCAGGCTTGACCGCAACTCTATTATCGCGTCACAGTTCTCTAACGCGGCGATTTTGCAAGGCGCCACCAACGGTACCATCGGTGCCCAGGGTGCCGATTACAGTTCTAATGAATCTTCTTTCTCTGATGCCACAAGAGTAGACTCCGGGACTAAAAACGAGGATATGTTCGTCTATACGGTAGAGCACGTCAGCCTCGCCAAAGGCGAGCGTATGGTCTTGCCCGTGGCCAGATATGAGCTCGACTATGAAGACGTCTACTCTCTCGACCTTCCGTTCGGTGCACCATCAGAGGTGCCAAGATCTTATAACGAGGAGACGGTCAAATATGAAAAACTTTTGAAAGCACCTCGGGTAATGCACAAGTTGCGCATCAAAAACAAAGGCAGACAGCCGTTTACCACAGCACCAACTCTGTTGGTGTCGGCAGATCAGAAGACCGGTCGAGAGACTGTCTTGGGGCAGTCTTTGATGACCTATACCGCCTGCGGTGCCAGGGTAGACCTCGATCTCGGTACCGCTATCGACTTTGCTGTGAAGAGAGACGATGTGGAGACTTCTCGTCTACCGGACGCGGTCAAATGGCAGGATGATAAGTATTGTCGAGTCAACCACAAGTCGTCTATCACTATAACCAACTTCTCTAAGAAAGCGGCGGTACTGGAGGTGGAGCGAAATCTTTTTGGATTCGTAGACGGAGCCGACGAAGGAGCCGCGGTGAAGCGAACCAACTTCTTCGAAGACGCAGTCGAAGCGAACAACGGCAATCGGCATCCCTACTGGTGGAACTACTATAGCTTCCCCCACTGGTGGCACAGCGTCAACGGATCTTCTTCCATTAAATGGAACACCAGGCTTGCACCGGGTGCGAAGGCCAGCTTGGATTATCGCTGGCATTATTTCTGGCGCTAGTCACCAAAGGTGATATTCTTCGGTAACAAAGGATTCTTGAACTGGGCGGTGCGAATATCGCTGGCGGCAAGACCTTTCTGTCCCATCTTGTGGAAGCAGTAGCCTCTCGCCAGATAATATTCATACTTGTTGGGATTGTCTACAATCACCCCTTTTAGTGTCTGCATCGCTCCGGAATATTTCTTGAGCTGGATCTGCACCAGCGCTTTGCGATAATAGAAATCGGGCTCGTTGAAGTGAGCGGCCTGGGCTTCGCAGGCGGCTGTATAAGCGGATTCCGGATCTTCCACATCGGAAAAATATTGTCTGGTCAAGACAAGATTCTGTGGAGCGTCTCCTGTAACCGGTTTGTAGCCATAGACAAATTGATCGTGTCGACGCTTGCGCAGATTCTCCGGCGAGCTATCCGGCTCCAGCTCTTTGAAAATCGTTGCCGGAATCGGTTTTGGATCAATAGGTCGTACCGCGAGAATGAGGTCTTCACCTTCCCAGGCGCTGTGCACCTGGGGATTCTGCCGCATACCCGGATAGTCTTGCTTCACTTCTTGATTGGTTTCGAAGACACTTCCTTTGACCGCTTCGGAAAGGGGCGTTGCCGGTCCGTGTTTTCTGAGGTTCTCCAGAAGCTTGCGGGTGAAGACACCGTTCTCGTAGCGCTTTGACTCCCAGCTCTGCTCATCAGGAGCGCTGGAGCAAATAACCATCTGACCGGAACCCTGGGCAAGAGCCTGGGCGTCGAAGTTGCCGACCCGGTAGATGCCTTTTGCGTTGTTGTTTACATTGACATTGCCGCTGTGACAGGCATCGAGAACCAGTAGCACCCTTTCGGAACGCACCCGGTCTTTTAATATGGCATTGACCTTTTGCATCTCGATACCGCTCGAGAAAAGGGCTTTGGGATCCGAGTCGTAGGCGATAAGATAGTTGGCTTTTTTCAGGGCGTCGAGTTGGGACGGGCTGCCGTGGCTGGATATGAATATCACCACCAGGTCATCGGGCTCTGTTACCCGGGCCAGGAAATTGTCGCCTATCTCTTCTAGAATTCTTCTCTGGGTGGCGTCCTCATCCAGCAGGATGCGGACATGGTCTTTTCTGAAATTGGCTTCGTTAACGAGATATTTGTAGAAGTCGTTGGCGTCTTTTGTCGAGTACTTTAGTTTTGGAATGCTTTTCTCTTTGAAGTTGCTGATACCAATCACCAGAGCCCATTTGTCTCGGATCGGGCGTGATTTCTCTGCTTCGGCTTCGGCGGTGGCTTCGCCTTCGCCGGTCTCTGATTTGGCGGCGCTGTCGATTTGTTCAGAATGTCCGGATTTTTCTGTTTTTGTCTTAGCTTCCGTTTGGTTATCACCGGGCTTGGCCGCATCGGCAGCCAGAGCAGGTAAATTGAGCGAAAACATAGTAAAGAGCGAAACGCCCAGCATTATCTCGATTCTGCGGGCTCTTCGGTTTAATCTCTCCACCTCATCACCTCCACTGCGAATCTGTTTCAAAAGCCAATCTGTTCATTCTAACCGAGTCTGCAAAGCTTTTAGGAGATTTGAGCCGATTTGGCTCAAAATTCCGATACTGGAAGTTCTCTAGAAAGTGCGCCTCATACAACTTTTTCATTCCCGATTTCGAGCATCATCGTCACAGGCTTTTGCTATATTCGAATAAGGGGCAGTGCTTGGGAGGAGTGGCTACGGGCGATGAAAAGCTTTAGAAAACAGCTCAAGCAATTGAAGAGCGCCGTTGTTGACAGTGGACTGCCCGGGGCGATGTTTGTGGGGCTGGAAGACTGCTCTACTCTCGAGGATCTCTTCTGCTGGATTCGCGAAGGTGGCGGTCAATTCGGCTCTATCGATTTGATGGCCCAGGACGAGTTCAGCCACGATTTAATTTTGGAATGTCCCGGTACCGGCAGGTATCTTGCTTTTGGCTCGACCTGACTCGGAAAGCTGACCGCGGTCGCGGTCTTTGACCACAGGCCTTCGGCTGAAGAGCTGCTGCGCTGGAGGTTGGAATTGGGCTGGAAACCAACCGCATCCGAAATGGTAGACGGGGAGAAGGTTCTCGGCTACGCAGCCTGCCTCTATGAGTGAGGCTCGCCATCCAGTAGAATTACAATTATTAAGTCGCGATTATAAATCAATACTTGTCAAGGGTTCTGATTTATCATCAGGTCACGTTTCTAGATTTTAGTAGTTGAAGTCCATGGGAAAAACGGATCGTCGTTCAGAAAGTCAGCCCCATTCTGTAGAACTGGAGCTCGCTTCGATTCAACGCTATATTGCGCTTTTGAAAGCGGATTTAGATGCTGCCGGATTCAACCCCAACAGAGTTGTTACAGAAGGGATTGCGAAGAGCCAGGCTGTTCTAGATAAGGCTATCGACCTTCTTGCCGAGACCAAAAACGGCAGAGCCTGGCGTTTTTCTAAAGTCGCCTGGATTCATGCCCTTTTCGCCCGGGTAATTCTCGATGCAGAAATGACCGAGCAGTATCTGGGCGATCAAAACTTTCTCGAATTGAAAGATCCAGACGAAGACTGGGAAGCTTTTGTCGAAACCGAGCTTGCCTGTCTGGAAGAAGAGATAATAAAACTAAGAGAAGAGATTCGAGGGGGAGCAGTTTGAGCCCGTCCCATAAATCTAGCGATGATGATCTCTTCTCTACCATGAAGAAAGTGGTGGCAATATTGCTGCCATCAAATCTGACGAAAATCACCGATACTGTCTCTAATCAGCTAGGCGACGCACGACAGAAGCTATTGAGCGCCGATAGCTCTATCAAATCTGTTGCGCGCTTTTGTATCGACGACGCCGAAGACGCTTATCAAGAAGCAATCTATGCCCTCAAGGACGGATACTCGGAAGAGGCGATGCGTTGTTGCAAGAAGGCGATAAGCTATTTGAAAGTGGCCAACCTTCATCTCAAAACCAACCAGGAATTGCTGACGGAGCCAGCTTTCAAAGCCGGTTCTTGTGAGGATGCCATACAGAAGCTGGCCCGGTCTATCGCCCAGTTCAAGTCAGTGATTGAGTACACCAACTGTGAACTGGATCGAGAGGAACATGAGCGCTATATGGAAGTGGTGCGTATTTTTTATCGCAGCCTCGATGATCTCGCCGGTGGAAAAGAAGAGATCGGCGTAAACAACGCCCTTGCCGGGCTGACCTGGCTTTACATTCTCTCTCGCTTTGTGGAAGTGCGTAGTGGGGCATCGATGACGGTGGCTGCCGGGATTTATCTGCGAGAACATGGACCGGTGGATATTCAGCGTATTCTTGATCTTGCCGATAGCTTAGTTGAAGCTCGCCGCCTTCATTTAGATTCCTCAGCGCCTACAAAAGCCAGAACAGAGCAATATCTGGTGGCGGCTACCAGGACTTTGAACCAGTGTGTAAGTGACTTCCTCGAAGGTTCTCCAGTAGAGAAAATGGTTCGAGCAGGCAAGATGGAAGTGCGCATGGCAAACCGATTGATAGAGTCCGGATTCAGTGGAGATGTAGAACCACAAGCGGTGCCATGTGAGTCTGAGCCAGATGTCGAACGTCGAATTTCGGACAGGCAGTATGAGTTTTCGCAGCGAATTGCGCATCTGCAGCAGCTCATCAAAGACAATGACCCTGATGGTCTGAGGATTGTTCGAAGATTGCATCAGGTCAGCTCTTACTATGGCAGAGCCTTGCGCTTGCAAGAAGAGGGCAATTCTTCTGAAGCCGAGCGCTATGCACGCTCTGCCCATCTCGATATCGACTTTGCTCGGCAGCTTTTTACCAGGGGTGACGCAATTTTCTCTGATACTATCTGATAAGATAGAGCCTTTCGCCGGCTTCGTTTTGATAAGGATATTCTGTTATGGGACTAGATAGAGCCTTGCTGCGCCGCATACAAATTGCTTTTACAGCGTCCCTGCCCCTGCTCGGCGCTGTTGTAGCCGGGCCTTCTTACGCCAGTCATAGCGACTGGCGAGATATGGTCCACAGTGGGGACGAGGCGCTGCGCTCGAAGCGTTTCGATAAAGCGATAGAACAGTATCAGAAGGCGGTGGACGAAGCCCAGGCTGTCAAAGCCGAAGATTCGCTCCTGGCAAGGAGCTACACTTATCTAGCTCGGGCGTATAAAGACAAGCGAGACTTCGATAAAGCAGAAGAATACTACCGCAAGGCGCTCGGACAAAGAAAGAGCGAGCTTGGTGAGAATGCTGAATCTACCTTGCGCAATCTGGAGGATCTGGCTTATTGTCTGTGGTCCCAGCGCAAATATCGCGAAGTGGAAGCGGTATTGAAAGAAGAGCTGGATATAAAAAGCAAGACAGGGCAGACCGACATCGAACGTCCCCTCGAAATGCTCGCGCGCATAAAACGAGAGCAGCATCTTTATGAAGATGCCAATCAATATCTGACCCGCTTGCTTGCCATTCGAAAGAAAGACCTTGGCGTCGAGCACAACGAAACCGCCGAAATTTACGAGCAGATGGCGCGCAATTATCGTGAGCAAGGAAAGCTCGATGAAGCCGCAGAGAGATTTAAATCGGCACTTTCTCTGCGAAGGAAGCTGCACGGCAACACTAATCTTGAGCTGACCGATGACCTCGATAGCCTTGCCGATCTTTATATGCGTCAGATGAAATATGGTGATGCCGAGCCACTCTACAAAGAAGCTCTTGAGATAAGACGCAAGAATCTGCCCGAAGACAACGTCGATTGCTTGCGTGGTATGCAGCGCCTGTCTCGTTGTTACGAGCACATGGACAGGATTGACGAGGCAAGAAATCTAGTCGAGAAAGAGATTTCGTTGCTGGAGAGTTCTCTGGGTGACTCTCATATTGATGTGGCAAGCGCTCTCAATCGTCTTGCCCACCTACAGGTCAATGATAAACAGTATACAGAGGCTCTCAAGACTGCTTTCAAAGCGCTTGAGATGCGTCGGGCTATTTGCTCTGATAAAGACCCGTCGCTTTCTCACGACGTGCGCTGGATAGCTTCTCTCTATACGAAAGAAGGTAAGTATCAAGAGGCGCTCGATTTGCTGACTCGCCAGGAAAAGGTGGTTAAGCAGCTATTGACCAAGAACAGTCCGGAGTATCTGCGACTGCTCGAAGACCGGCTCAACGTCTTGCGTCGCATGGACAACAAAGACGAAGCAGCTAAACTGGAAGATGAGATCAAAGCTTTGAAAAAGAGCAGTTAGTGCCTGAATTGGTAGAGATAGATATTTTGAGGAATAAAAGTGCGTCTCCATTTTAGAAAGTTCTCTCTGATTTTTCTTTCAGCTTGTCTGTTGCTTATTGGATTTGCTGACAGTGGTTTCGCCTATGAGCGAAGGCGCAGCGCCAGAACCATCGATATGCACAACCTCGGTGTTAAACAGTTGCTTGCCAAAAACTATACCGATGCGATCATGGTATTTGAAAAGGTACTAGCAGAAGACCCGACTTATGATTTAGCCAGGGTTAACTTGTCCACGGCGCTCAGTAACTATGCCATTGTTCTCAGTGACAAAGGTAAGTACGATGAAGCAATTTCCCAGCTCGAACTGGCGGTGTTCTATAATCGTGACAACGATATTAACATCGACAATTTGAATCGGATGATCAAGTATATGAAACTCGATCCAAATGATAGAGATGTCAGAGTTTCCATGGCCGAGAAAGCAGAGAAAGAAGGGCGTCTAGAAGCCGCTATCGTCAACTATCAGGCAGCAGAGAAGATTAAGAGCGAGCCCGAAACAGCTAAGAAACTAGAAGAATTGTCCGGCAAGGTCAAATTCAAGCCCGCTCATATTGCCACCAATGCGAATACCAGAAAGTTTTTGGTTTATGTGCAGGGCATGAATAGAGATTCGCTGAGCGTCGAGTACTCTATCCATGGTGGCAGCCTCGTATACAAAGCCGAACTGACTTTGCCTGCCGGCGCACAGCCCCCAGAAAAGAAGAGAGATGGAAAGTCCATTGATCTGTTTTTCCAGGATCAGAGCGGCAAAGTTCTTTTGTCGGTAAACCTTTCAACCTTTCAAAAAGGCACAGGTTCGGTTGGTGAGCTTGTCTGGAAGACCGGTGGCACTGCTCCGATTCTGGCGGGCCAAGCCGGTAAAATATCCAGCTTCTCTGCCGCTCTGGTGGATCCGACTAGCAAGC
>CAZCBH010000126.1:0-2318 GCA_964496875.1 uncultured Candidatus Obscuribacterales bacterium
CTCAATTCATTTCAATTTAAAAAGAAACTTGGGCGGTGAGAGACTCGAACTCCCAACCCCTTCGGTGTAAACGAAGTGCTCCACCAATTGAGCTAACCGCCCCCGTCAAGGATTTAGAAGTTTACCATGCCTCTCCGGCATCTAGTACACCCTGGTTGCAATCTTTAAGGACAAAGTCGTCCACCAAGATGCCAAGTCCCTCGATATCGGACACGACAGGCACGAAAGAGCACTATCTCTCAGGACGAGGTTGCCTGGCTGTGCTTTGTAAATTATCATCATCAATAGAGAATTCAGGGTCAGTCTACGGTTCTACCTATCTTTACGGTTATGAGCGACAGCCAGGACAATTCAAATTCAGATTCGGATCCGACACCGGATGTAAGAATCGTCGCCACCTGCGACCTTTGTGGAATGCCTGCCGCCTCAATGTCAAGAGAAAAGATGGAAGACGATTCGGAAACGAACGAAGATCGCTGTCCCGAATGCGGTCAATCGAAAAACCGTAGAAGTAACAGTAGCGGCAGCAGTAGAGGTAGCGATAATAGAGCTAGCCGAGACAACAGCGGTAGCCAAGGGACACCGGAACTTATAGACCCTTCGGTTATCTCCACCGAAGCCGGTCGCGAGGAGAGCGTTCAAGAATGGCTCGATCGAGAGTTGCCTCAGCACTATGAAGTGGAGGATATCCTCTTCCATTGCAATGACTACATCGCGGTCTATGTAAAAGATGCCGAATTAGAGAAGCGCTTTCTTTTGAAAGTAGAGAAACGACCAACGGAAAGGGAGCCTGTAGGGTCGACAAAAATCGCCGAGGCGGAGCTGGTTGCAGCTCTTGATCATCCCCATCTACTCACTGTATACGATACCGGTTTCACAAAGGAAGGGCGGCTCTATCTGCTCATGGAACCGCCCGGCAGAAGGCACCTTGAGCACGTTATTCAAAAAGAAGGATTTCTCGATCTTCCTGTGGCGCTTGCTCTTTTCGAACAATATTGCGAGGCTGCCCAGGCTCTGCATGAGCTCTCTTTGACCCACGGAGCGATAAGACCGAGATCCTTCATGATTATGGAAAATGATCATACAGCCGACGGAATTCCAATCGGCAAACTCACCAATTATGGTATCACCAGATATTGCGAGGACAATATCAAGCAACCGACCAAAATAGGTCGAAACTATACCTGTATAGACGCTTTCTACTGGAGCCCGGAAGAGTGCAATCAGCTTCCGCCGGATCAAAAGGCAGAGATTTATTCCTTCGGTTGTGTTCTCTTCCATTCGATAACGGGTAAACCGGTATTCCGAGCCAGAGACCTCAAAGAAGCGGTCAAGCAGCACACCGATGACACCAGGGCTAGATTTCGCAGGCAGTACGAGATCCCGGATGATGTTCAAAAGGTGGTGCTGAAATTGCTTGAAAAAGAGCCGTCCAAGCGCTATTCGAATTTGAAAGAGGTTTCCCTGGCGCTCAGTGAGCTAGCCACCGGCAAGAAGATTGAGCGCATAAATATATGGCAGAAAATATTGAAAAGAGTGAAGGAAGAGAACCGAAAACGATTCTAAATCCCTTATAAGTCCGGTTAAAATCGATGAGATAATAGAGCCTCGACTGTTATGCTTATATCAAAGTTTCTTACCGAGCAGGTACAGGGAAAAGGTACAAAAGAGTACAAGAGAGTACAAAAGGGTACGGAAAGTGAGACTGACCAAGGGATGTAAAAAGGTTCTGGAAGTGCTGGAGACGGTAGACGATCTATCTAGCGCCCAGGATATCCACGGCAAAATGCGCACGACCGAGGACAAACCGCCGGGCTTGACCACGGTCTATCGCTCTCTGGAATCTCTGGTCAACATGGGCCTGGTGCAAGCGGTCGATCTCGGTGACGGCGAGCGTCGTTACGAGATGATCAAACCTGGAGAACACCATCACCATCTGGTCTGCGACGCCTGCAAAAACTCGGTGCATCTCGACCAGTGCCTTATAGAAGAACTGGAAGACGGAATCAAAGCCAAGTATGGATTCGAGGTCAGGGGACATATCCTCGAGATTTTCGGCATCTGTAGCGACTGCGGCAAAGGCTCCAAGTTCAACAAGTAGCTATTCGTCCATCCAGGGTATAACTGTCGAATACCCAATTGATATGTGTTGTATATATAAAGGTATGCATTGTGATTAAAAACCCTGGGATTAAAGACGGTATGCCTGAAGAGAAGAACATTGGAGCAGAAACAAAAGTGGGTTCCTGCTGTAGTCACGATCACGATCACGAACCCAGCCAGGCTCAACCTGCCCAGTTAAATGAACATGCTCATGA
>CAZCBH010000126.1:2418-5363 GCA_964496875.1 uncultured Candidatus Obscuribacterales bacterium
GCCGGCATGGTCTTCGGGGTCGGTCTGGTCATGATCGGCTCTTATTTCAGCCATCACTTCGCCCTGGAAGAGGTGGAGTTGCCCGTGGTCATCGCCGGAAACCTGACGCTTGTAACCACCCATATTCTGAATATGCGCCAGGTTCGCCGTTGTTGCGACCACCACTAGAACTTCGCATTCGCTGAAACAATACTAAAACACTAAAATACTAAAAAGGATTCATATAACAGGCCTTCGGCCTTAACCGAGCATTAACCGCTCGGTGAGATTCTAACTATTGTTGATTATCTCCCCGAGAGGCATTTGCTCGAAAATGTACACGGTAATGTTCTACACGCTGGTTGCAGTACTGGCATTATCTGTTCTCGTAACCCTCATGTATGAGGAATTCAGAGCCGTCCGCTACTATTTGCTGGATGCTCTTACTGGCTTCAGAAGATAAGCAAGTCTGACTTCAGTATAGTTAAGCTAGCGACTGCGAAAGCGGACAGCACTGGCGGCAATATCATCGCGGTAGAAGAAAAGCCCGTAGCTTGCCCTGGTGAAGCCGGTCATGAAGTATCTGACAAGATCCGACCAGACGCTGCGCCAGATCATGAAACGCTCTTTTTTGCGCAGGCGAGAGACCATACGAAGTCGGCTCGAGCTAACTTTCGGTCCGCTTTCACCGGTAAAGCATCGATGAGCATCCCGACCTGCCAGGGTTGTGTTTTTGGCAAGCTGACGATAGCCGGAGGAGATGCTGCCTCCGGTGCTGACTCTTTCCAGTACGCTGCCGGCAGACAGAGCGATACCGGGTAACCGCCCGGTACTTTCGGTAAAGTCGGGCAATGGTTGATTTTTACGTCCCAGGACTATGTTTTTTAAACCCATTTGATCACCAGAGTATATAGATCGTGTTTCGATTTACGGATCGAGGATGGTGATGAAACCTCTCGTGTGATGGCTCTTTTCGCAGTTCATTATGCAGCAGAAAGTCCATTCGCACAAGAAAAATTAGCCATCAAAGCTGGTACTACGTTACTGCGACTCTTCTGAAAGCCAGACAGGAATTGCGTTTGACTCTCAACCTAAATTCTCGGCTTCAATAGAAATCCCCTCTTGGCATCCTCCGCTCTCAGTCGACATTATCATCAGCTTTTATCGATCTGACATTCCGATCAAATCGAGTCCGGCTGCAATCGGCTCAGGCTCAACCAGGAGAACATATAGAAGGATGCACTTGCCTCCAACAAGCTACCAAATATGATACCGATCGACAGAGCGATGAATATGCAATCCATATTCGATCCGCACTTTCTTAAGCACTACTTCATGAAGGATAAAGGTCATTCGTTAAGCGCCAGGGGCTATTTCATTACTCCCCGAGCCTATCCTGGGGTAAAATAAGCCCTTCTCGCAAAGAGAGATCAGCGTCCGTGGTTATAACCACCTGCGCTACATTAGAGGTAAATGTAGTGAATACTCCTTCCAGAAAAGATGATAAAGCCGCTAAATGCCATATTTCGATATTGCTGGCTTTACTGTTCTTCTTCCAGTTCAGTTGCATCGCAACCTTTGCCCAGGAAGAGGACCAATCTACCAGCCAGGTAGAGACGACTTCTTCTAAGGCTTCTGAAACTTCCGAAGACGAAGAGGCAGACGCTCCGGTCGACGCCAAAACAGAGACCAGGGCAGAGGCCGATTCGAACGAAGAAGCGGATGACGAAAGTGATCTCGGCGACGAGTCATTTTCGAAGGCAAATGACAAAGAGAGCGCCGAAAGTTCGGAAGATGACGAGGGAGGAAATCCCGACACCGACAGCACCGTCTATGATAGACCGGACGGTAAACCTGTGGTAGCTCTGGTTCTTGGTGGAGGCGGCGGACGTGGCTCCGGTCATGTGGGAGTTCTGAAGGTTCTTGAAAAAGAGAAGATTCACTTCGATATGGTCGTGGGCACGAGCATCGGCTCTATTGTAGGCGGATTCTATGCCGCCGGGATGCCGGTGAAGGAGATTGAGGAAATGTTCCTCGATTCTTCTCTCATGAAAGCCTTCATGACCGTGTCACTCAAGGTGAGAGTAGCCGCAGCACCGATTATGATCACCCCAAGATTAATCGGCAGGCATCCATACGACGGTCTATATTACGGAAACAAATTCCGTAAGTATCTTCTCAAAAGAATGCCGCAAGGCAAAAAGAAGATCGAGAATCTCCCGATCAAATATGCGGCTGTCGCGGTGGACCTCGTAAGCGGGGAGGTTGTCTCCCTGACCCGGGGTAACATCGGATACGCCATGCAGGCAAGCTCTGCCGTACCAGGGTTGAGGAAGCCTGTAGAGATAGATGGCCACCTTTATGTTGATGGTGGCATATCCGAGAACGTCCCCGTCGCCCAGGCTAAGAAGCTCGGTGCCGACGTCATCATCGCGGTGAACATAGATGAGCACTTCAAAAAAGTGCCCATGGACGATTTCCGCCATGTCGGGGCGGTAAGCAAACGAATAGTGACCCTGCAGCTTAGAAACCTCGATCGACCGATGGCCGAGCAGGCTTGTGTCACTATTCATCCTGATGTCACTGGAATCGGACTCTTGTCAACGGATGGCAATGATGCCGTACGCGGTATTAAAGCCGGCGAAGAGGCAGCAAAAGAGCAACTTCCGGCGATTAAAAAATGCCTCAGAGATGCAGGCATCGAGATCTAACCAAGATCTCAAAAGGAATCGACCGAACCATTTGAAATTCTTTCAATTTTTATTTCCCCCAAGGAGGATCATTTGCAATGACCACTAAGAAAAAAACAACCACAACGACTAAGAAAGCGGCACCTGCTGCAAAAACTGTAAAATCGACCACGACCAAGGTCGAAGCTGCCAAAGCCCCTGCAAAGGCAAAAGCAGCCAGCAAGTCGCCGGCACCGGCTCCTGTAAAAGAAGAGCCCAAGGCAAAAGCTGAGGTAA
>CAZCBH010000126.1:5463-11894 GCA_964496875.1 uncultured Candidatus Obscuribacterales bacterium
CAAAAAAGCCTGCTGTAAAGGCAGTCAAAGCCGAATTCAGCCCGGAGCAAGTTGCAGAAAGAGCTTACTTCCTCTGGCTTGAGCGGGGCGAGTCCCACGGTCAGGATGTGGAAGACTGGCTAAAGGCAGAGCAGGAACTGGCCACTGTCTAGAACCGAATCTAGAAATAGATGACGATATTAAAAGGCTGGGTTCTTCGAAAGAAGAGCCCATTCTTTTTCATCTAGTCTAAAATAGAAGCACGACAAGGTCTTAGCCAAGAGACAGATGCCAGAACAAGAAGAAGAGAATCTGAATACCGACCCGGAAGATTTCTTCCAGCAACACCATCCCGATGTGCTGGAGGCCATGTCTCAGCCCCAGGGAATGGAAACAGCTCCCGGCGACTGGCAGCCTCACTATCAATCCCCTGCCATAAGCGTCAATCTCGGAGAAGTGGCAAATCGTGCCGCCCTTCCCCCTGACCCTCGCACAGCTGGAGCGCCGGGGGTTCCTGTTCAGCCCACCACAGTCAGTGAGGGGTCGATAAATGTCAGCCAGGCAAGACGGGGTGGAAGCGGATTCGACAGCTTTACCGGGGGTGATGCCGGACGACAATCCCGCAGCAACCTGCCTGTCAACGACCAGGTGAGCCAGCAGAGAAGAGTGCAAGGGGGCAATTTAGCTCCTTCTCCTGCCCAATCTCCTACTACAGCATCTCCTGCGAGGCCGGCATCGCCTTCATCAGGAGACTTCTTCGGAAATAATGCGCCCCGGGGACAAAGAGCCGACCACACTACCCAAGACGCCTTTTTTAACGATCCTGGTCGTTCTCAGGAGCAGTCCCTGGCTGAGACCATCGCCCCTCATATTCAGGCGCAGATGAATCCTGCCGCCCAGGGACAGATCGGCAATTCTGGCTATGAAGCCACGCCTGAAGCCGTAGTTCAGCCCACGTCCATGCATCCCCAGGGCGGTGCCAGCTCCTATGGCGGCAGCCTCCCCAACCAGGCTCACAGTCTGGCGGAGAGCCTTGATCAAGCGCGAGGCACTGCCAATGCCCGTCCTCCCCTGGTCGGCAAGCCCAATCTCGATGTCTATGAAGCAAGAGGTGCCCATCAACAGCCGACTGCCTCGGTGAGGTCTACCATCACCAACCAACCTGCCGCAATACCCGATGCCAATCTCTTGCCAAAAGAGCAGAATGGTCCTGGGGTGGCTGGAGTTCAAGATTATGACGATCCGGAAAGTGCGGACGAAGGTGAATTAGATTCTGATTCCGGATCTAAGAAAGCCAATTTCAAGCGATTCGAGAAACTGGTTCAGGATCCGGATACCCAGGCCCTTGCCCAGTTGCTTCTGCTCCAGGCCAAGGATGTGGCCCTGAATCCCAAAGAGTTCTACGCCAAGTCGGCAGAGCCGGGCAACTTCATAGAGCCGGCGCTTTTTCTGATTGCCTGCAGTATAATCGGCGGCTTGCTGTCCGGTTTCAGCCATCTGAATCTCTTCTATACCATAAAATTCGTTTTCACCTCTGTGGTATTTACAGCGGTGGCAACTTTCATGGTCTGGAAACTTTTTACTCTCTATGGCAGCGCCAAATCTTTAGAAGACAACTTTCGGGTCATGGCTTACAGCCAGGTTACCCTTATAGTGCTTGGATTGCAATCCGGCATTCTCAGTATAATCATCGGTGTGGCGGTCTTCGGTTATTCTCTTTATCTACAGATGCTGGGCATGGAGGCGCTGCACGGAATGCCTCGCAACAAAGTCCTGGTGATACTGGGAGGAGTGGCATTCTTCTTTGCCGTGATCGGCAACAGTCTGCCGCTCAAGCCCTGATAAGAGCTAGTGATCTTGATCGTGCAGGAATTTGTAATAGGTAAAACATGTGCCCTGATTTGACACCATGGTCGACCCCTGGGGGTCGCTGGGACGGCAACTTTTACCGAAAGCCTGACAGTCAGTCGGTTTCTTGAAGCCCAGCAGAATTTGATTGGCGATACAGAACTCCGCATCCGGTCTTGATTCGACTGTAAGAGGGAAGGCTCGGTCGGCATCATAAGCTGCATACTCTTCTTTTAAAGAGTAGGCGCCGTTCTCTACAATTCCGATACCACGCCAGTCTGTGTCGACCATTTCGAAAACATCGTTTATGAGAGCCTTCGCCTGTTTATTGCCATCCCGGGTGACATCTCGCCGAAAAATATTTTTGATGTCGGTCCTGCCGGACTCCAGCATCTTGACACAGGCGAGCAGCCCTTCGAGAAGATCCACCGGTTCATAACCGGATACTACAATAGGAACATCATACTTTCTTGCCACCCGTTCATAGTTGCTATAGCCGGTGACTGCGCAGACTTCTCCCGGACAGAGCACCCCCTGTACCGGGCTCTGTCCTGATTTCAAAACTTTATTGCAGACCGAAACTACAAGAGGGATTGAAGAAAGCAGAAAGAAATTTTTCAGACCCAGCCGGCGAGCCTGCCAAACTGATAAAGCATTGAGTTCCGCCTTGGTTTCGAATCCGATGGTAAAAAAGACGAACTTCTTGTCGGGTTGACTTCTTGCCAGGGCGAGACAATCGAGAGGTGACGGTACGGCTCGAACATCAGCTCCGCCGGCTTTGATCTCGAGCAAGTCGACCCGGCTGCCTTTGAGGCGCAGCAACTCTCCGGAGCAGCAGAAAACTACGTCTTCCTGTTGGGCGATTTCGATAGCCTTGTCGATTTTAGAAAGGGGGGTGGCGCATATGGCGCATCCCGGTCCATGGACCAGATTGATATTGTCGGGGATGATCTGATCAAGTTTATGCTCGAGCATGGTTCTGGTTTGACCGGCACAGACCTCCATGATCGTCCAGGGGCGCTTGCTAGCCGAAACGATCTTTTTTGCCAGTTTTTCCAGTTTTTCCAGTTGCCTGGAGTCGCCTTTCTGGGGAGAGAAATCGACATCTTTCCACGCGAACAAATTCAAATCCCCACTGTGCCTGAATCAATACGATAATCTTTTTATGGCTCAAATAGAAGCCTTTCGGCATACTACTTAAGGGCGATTGTGCCCCTTGAACAAGAGTTTCGTTTCCGTATTCCTCTTCATTACTGAGATTCCACGATCTAAGAAGCCAGATAAATTTTGAGGATATCATTAAGAACATGAAGAGCCGGTTTCTGCTCGAAACCGGCTCCTCCTGATTTGAGAGTTCACAACTCTAGCTGATATAGCACTTCATTTCGCTGGTGCTTTTGTTGTTCCGCAGCTTACGCAGGGACTTCAACTCGATCTGTCGAGCTCTCTCTTTGCTTACACCGATTACGCTGCCGATTTTGGTCAGACTCATAGGGGCTTCGCCTTTGAGACCGTATCTCAATTCGATCACTGCTCTTTCCTGTTCGTTCAAACTCGAAAGTAGATTCTGAATATCCTCTTTCAGCAGTCCCATTGCGGTCATCTCGTTGGGCAGAGGTTGGACATTGTCCTCCAGTAGATCTCCGAAAGTGCTATCGTACTCGGTGCCAACCGAAGCATCTAGAGAGTAGAGGCTCTTCGAGGTGTTCAATACGAGTTGAACTTTCTCGATGTCAACCTTGAGATAATCGGCAATCTCCCCGGGAGAAGGCGGTCTGCCTTGCTCCAGATTGAGTTTGCGAATCGCTCTTTTGACTTTGATCAGAAGTTCGTTCATATGAACTGGCAATCTGATCATTCGAGATTTGTCCGCCAGGGCCCGGGTGATAGCCTGCTTTATCCACCAGGTTGCATAGGTGGAGAAGCGATATCCTAATTCCGGATCGAATCTATCGACGGCTTTCAATAGACCGAGGTTACCTTCCTGAATAAGGTCCTGCATACTCAGACCTTTATTGAGATATTTTTTCGCGATCGAAACCACCAACCGAAGGTTAGCTTTTACGATGCGCTGGCGAGCGATGATATCGCCTTTGCGCGCGGCTCTAGCCAGTTCTATCTCTTCGTCGAAGGATAGCAAATCGGTCCGACCAATCTCTTTGAGATAGACCTTGAGCGAATCGGTTTCGGGCTGTTTCATCTTGCCAGGCTCGAGATTCAGATTCGATTCTTTGTTGGCTTTTCTCTTTTTCGTGTCGAAAATCTCGAATTCATCGGTGGCGAATCTGACGTCGCCATCTCCATCATCACTATCTTCATCGACGTCGATTTCGAAGTCTTCTTCGGCATCGAAGATCATCTCATCGTCTGAGGAATCGTAATCGAATTCATTTTTTCGTTTGTGTACCTGGTTTTTCATGATTCCCTCCGGGTGAAGTACTAAAGGTTTCGAAGTTTTCTATTTCGGTTTCGACCCAGCCGGCCTCACGATCAAATCCACCGAACATAGAGACTGTCGGGGTTTTGAGTTGTTCCATAGTAGACTCAATCTCAATCTTTTCTTAAGCATCCTCTCATTTTTGCATGAGCTACCAGATGCAGTGTCAGATCGATATTCAAATTAAAACTGGTCAGGAATTCTCTTTGACGTCAGCCCATAGAGCCTCTTCATCGTAGCTCTCATCGGTGACATTCGGACCTTCAAAATTGCCTTCGGCGTTCTCTTTTCGTTTGGCTGCCAGCTCGCGCATGCCGGGATCCAGCTCGTATAAACGAAAGAGTGGCTCCAGAGAAGAATTTATGGCTGAGAGTATGGTTTCCACCTCAGAGCCGATTAGATTAAACGCCGCTTTGGCCTGGGGAGTAGTGGCATGGGTGTCGATATCATCGGCCAGACGAACCAGCCTGTCGGTCTCTCTGACCAATTTGGTCAGGAGTTGCAGGACGTGGATATCTTTCGTTTTTTCCGAATCGGATGACATTCGCTTTTAACCTTATACTCTATTTAATCAGGTCCGGGTCGAATTGGGAAAGAGGGGGGCTTGCAAGAAGCCAATAATTGACCTGTCCAACCCTATCTGACATGATAGCCGGTAATTTCGGACTCAGTATATACCGTTTAGTATTTTATAGATGCCATTACTGGAGATAAAGCAGCTTAAGACCGTCTTCTCCACTGACCAGGGTCTGGCAAGAGCCGTGGACGGCGTCGATCTCTCCATCGAGCCCGCTCAGGTCCTGGGAGTGGTCGGAGAGTCAGGCTGCGGCAAATCGGTGACATCGCTCTCCATCCTTCGCCTGGTCCCTCCTCCGGGGCGGATTCAATCGGGTGAGATTATTTTCGACGGTCGCGACTTATTAAGTCTCTCCGAGAAGGAGATGAGATCTATTCGAGGTAATCAAATCGGCCTTATTCCCCAGGATCCCATGACCTCGCTCAATCCGGTCTATTCTATAGGTTCTCAGATAATCGAAGCGATTGAGCTTCATCAAAAGGTCGATCGCAAAGAGGCTCGCAAAAGAGCCATAGAATCCCTAGAACAGGTAAAAATCCCCCAGGCTGCTGAGCGCATAGACGAATACCCCCACCAGTTTTCGGGGGGAATGAGACAGCGGGTCATGATCGCCATGGCTCTTTCGTGCAATCCGCGCCTGCTTATTGCAGATGAGCCCACCACAGCCCTCGATGTCACAGTCCAGGCCCAGATTCTCGATTTGATGCGCGAAATCCGCAAAGAAAGAGATATGTCGATTCTCCTCATCACCCATGACCTTGGAGTAGTGGCGGAAATGTGCGATCAAGTGGCGGTCATGTACGCAGGAGCCGTGGTGGAGAACGCTGAGGTCGAAGAGATCTTCCGGAATCCGAAACATCCGTATACCAGGGGCCTGATGGAATCGGTTCCGAGACCCGACTCAAAACGGCTGAAGCCCATCGAAGGTCAACCGCCCAGCCTGGTAGACCTGGATGAAGGTTGCCGCTTCGCCGCCCGTTGCCCCCTCAAAGAAGAAGACTGCCTTGCGGCTGTCCCGGTCCTGGAAAGCAAAGCGGCCAATCACCTGGCCCGCTGCATAAAGGTCTAAATGGCAGGGGTCGACTCATTTCGGAAGGATTGTTTTTCTAGAGCACCGCTAACAGTGCTTCTGTTCATATCTCTGTTTATGCCGCTGGCCGCTGCCAGCCCGGCCCAGGAGAAAGAAGAAGAAGTCCTATCCTGTGACGGCAACTATCTATTGGCGCCGGCAGAACCCCGGGGGCTCATCTTCGACTTCGAAGCCCCCTTATGGTTTCCGGATTTGGAAATACAGAAAGATTCAAAGAAAAAGCCGGAAAGAAAGCAAGTTACCGAGACCACACTTGAGGGCTACCTTAAGTCGGAAGAGGCTGATTCGGAATCAGATCCGGTCTTACTGCCACTTGTTCCGAAAACCCATGAAGAGAATGAGAAGAAGCTAGATTCACTTACCGGACGGATAGATCAAACCGAGTTGCATCTCAGTAAGCAGAAAGCCATGTCGGACGCAGAAAAGCACAGGCTTCTGGTGCTGCGCGGGGTCAGATACCATGGAACCACCGGTATTTTGCTGATTGCCTACGTCATGGG
>CAZCBH010000127.1:0-11866 GCA_964496875.1 uncultured Candidatus Obscuribacterales bacterium
GTACAAAATTTTTACTATATGCTTTAATATCCTTAAATAAAAGAGGAAAAGCCTAAGCAGTTTGAACCGCTAAGGCATTTTCCTGAAAGGGCTATCGCTTGATCACGTTGAGACCTCGTCCAGAAGACGAATCCTCGGCGAAATCGGAAACTTAGCCCAGCAAAACCTTCGCATTTTCGGGATGGTATCACAAGCAGAGCGTGGCACATCGATGATCGCCTGGCTTCTACCAAGCAAACCCTTAACCGTCTTTCGGACACAAAGATCCGTGTTGACGCCGCACACCCTGAAGCGTTCTCCCACCGGATAGCCATGTTCACGGCATACCCTCAGGACTTTCTCAGATCCATCTTCACCAAATTTGGTGACGACATGCGCCCGGTCGTATCCTTCCACCAGCTTCAAAATGCTCTTGTAGGTTGGTGGATAGGGCTTCTCAGGCTCCGGTTCGTGATGAGGAATCTCTAGAAAAACAATAGGCAAATTCCGCTGTCGAGCAGTCAGCACCTCCTGCTTTATCCTCGCTATCAGTTTTCGATTGCGGGTAAAGTAAGGCTGCATGTCGACAACGACGAGTATGTAGTCGTTCATCGCTTACGCAAATTCCGTAGAGTAAGAATAAAAGAGAGAGGGAGAGCGCGATCGCACTCTCCCTCGCCAAATTTGAGTACCTGCTTCCTCGCGGGGACTCAGGCCTTTTCGCAGGCTTCGGCTGCCAGGGTTGACATCATCGCTCCCATGGCAGCCCAGCAGGCGCTTTTCTGATCGTCGTCGAGACCTGTCCACCAGGGACTGTCAGACGTCAAATAGGAATCGTCGGGGAGCTTGCCTGCAGTGACCTCGCGAACCACCTCGAAGATGGCGCGACGAGTGTTGGCATGGACATATGCAACCTGGGCATCAGTCAAGCCGTACCACCACATCTTCTCCTCGTCGAAAACAAAACCTTCCGGCAAATCCCTTTCGGCGATTGCCAGGTCGACCGCAGCGCGAATCGCTTCACCACTTGCGGTACCAGAGAATCTAAAAGTCCGGCCGTCGCGAAGCGCCACATAGCCGGCCAGTCCTCCGCTGACCGGTGTGCGCTCCCGACCGTGTCCACAGCAAGCGTTCAGAGTGCCGGGCAAATTGGCGATGCAGGGATCCTGCTCGCCATGCCGAATCTTGACCTTGCAGCCAAAGCAGGGGCGGGGGTTATCCCCATCCACCTTGCTTCCGTCGTCCTGATAGACTGGACCGTCATCGGTATCTTCGATCACGTGACCGAAGAGGGTATCTGTCTTGAACAGCATTGTTGGCTTTCCTGTTTCTGGAAGAATGGAAAAGACAGGAGCGGCAGAATAGAAATTGCCGCCCCTGCCTGACTTAGACAGGCTGTTCTAGCCTATGCACATAACGGTTATGACCAAACGTTTTTGCTCGTCGAGCGCACTCAGCTCAGATAGCCGGCCTTGAGAAGCGCCTTCATCTTCGCCTTGTCTGCAGAGCTGAAACTGGAGACTTCCAGGGCAGTGAGGTTCACCTGCAGGAAGTCAGCCTCGCTCCAACCGAAGACAGCCTGGAGCTTCATGTACTCGTCCGAGAGTTGCACCTCGGTGAAAAGAGTACCGTCGGTGTTGACGGTGACGGGGTCACCGGCACGGTGGAAAGAGTCGATCGGATGATCGGCGATGGAGGCGACCTGCCCGGTAACCACATTGGATGTCGGGCAGACTTCACGAACCTGTGACCAATTGCCTTTGATTCCGTGCCCGATACGGCGAATGCCGTACTGATCGATGAGCGACTCGTCCCTGGCCGTCGGCTTACGGGTCTCGGTCAGGTGGATGGTGAGCTCGATAGAGCCCTTGCTCTCGTCCCGAACCCGAGTCGCCTCCGGAATCCACCATTCGAGGACACCAGGATTGGCTTCTTCATCGGCTGCCAGATCGAAGCCGCCGACATGATCTTTGTAAGCAAGAGCGAGGTCAGCCAGACGCCTTGCCATCTCGCCATCCTCGTGCCGAAGAGAGCAGATGATCAACTTGATCGGCATCGGCGACTGCTTCACCTCTTCGACCACGGCGTCCATGACCTCTTCGAGGCTGAGGCCGCCCATGGTGTGAAGTTGAGGAGCGAAGCGGAGTTCCATGCCGATAATGCCGTCCGCCTTGGCATCGGCGATGCGGTCACGGGTAATCCGGCGCAGGTTGGGCTGGCTCTGCATCAGGGGCAGAATGTGGTCGACGATTGCCTGCACATAGTTCGCAAGCGACTTGCTGGCAAAACCGACCAAAAACTTGCGGTAATTCTGAACCGCTTGCAAACGCAATTCACGACGCTCTTTGCCGCCGGCCAGCTTGGCGTTGTCCCAGGGACCCACCACGTTTGCCGGGAAAGGAATCTTCGCCTGATCGAACCCCATCTTGTCCCACAGTTCGAGCATGGTACGGGGTCTGAGCGAACAGTCGAGGTGTTCGTGAATCAAAATCTTAGGCTTCTGGCGCATTTTCCGTATGCCCAAGCGAGGGGTTTTCTTAGTTCCCATATTACAGTCTCCTTAGTTATTTTGAGCTGCTTTACAAGAGAAAAAAGCATCCTGCGACCGCCAATCGAGACCGTTTCCTGGTCCCAGATACTGACAGGCGCGATCACCCAGGCGTTACGCCACGCATGGATGAAATAAAAGGAGCTTCTTATCTGGCTTGTTGCTTATAAATCTACTTAGAACGAAGAGAAAAGTTTGAGACATCAAAATTTTACGAGAACGATTGCTTCCAGCTCAATCTAGAGGATAACAGCGAATCAACCACTTGACATCTAATTTCAGTTGAGACCCACCTTTCAGGCTCCGAAAAGCCCTACCAATCTACAAATCCGATCTCATTAGTTGACAAGAATCTAATAGCGAAGCTCCGTGAGCATCGCAATTTCTAGACACGGGACTTAACTTCCCGGGTTTTCCTGGTGGCAGATTGCTGCGGAGCACGCTAATATTAGCTCTGGAAAAAGATATTTAGAGGTACTTTGACCTATGGCAATGGGCGGTAAGGCTGGTGAGACCTTCACCGAAATCAACGTTACACCGCTGACCGATGTATTTCTCGTTCTTCTGGTCATCATGATCCTGATTGCTCCTCTGGTCAATCAGGCTGTTTTGAAAGTATCTCCCCCGACGATTTCCACCGAACCACCCAAGGACGATAAGAAGCCAAAGATCACCGCCGATGTATCAGCGGACGGCAGAATAACCATCAATGGTCAACCTATTGAACCGCCAGAGACCCGCAATATCATGAACGCCATCCAGGCGGAGCAACAGAAGAATCAGACCGAAGATATGCCGCTCATTCTCAATTCTGACGAAGATGCACTTCAGAAAGACGTGGTATCGGTTATGGATGCTGCGGCCGGCTGCAATATCCAATCTATGGCCGTGTTACCGCCTCGTCCCAGCGGCAAAAAATAAAGCCGCACTGCAAAATTTTTCAGTGCAGCATTAGCTCCATGCCGCGCTCCGCACCCAAATTGCGGGTAAGATCCTGTTCTTGCTTGACCACCTTGTATCCTCTTGGGATACCCCGGGCAAACTCAGGCATCGTCTCTTCTTTAATCCAGTGTGTTTTGAGAAAATCGGTAAGCTTTCGAGCCGTTTTCACCGACGCCTTTTTGCTGCCAGGATACTTCTTTTTTCTCTTCTTCGCGTTCACTCCATCGCCCCGCCTCATGAATCCGAAATAGACAGGAAGCCCCGGAGCTTCAGGCGTACCGTATATTTTTCGAACTATGCGCGCTGCGGCGGGTGAAACGCTGCCTGGGCTGATCTCAATCAGCTGAACTGTGCGAAAGTACTGCTTTTTAGCTTTGGCATCCATTCTGGCCTTATCAAGATTGTATACCATTGCCGGCAGGTTCAAGTAACTGCCCCGTGACACCAGTCGTAGTGGTATCTCTTGTATCACCTCTCCGGCAGAAAGAGTGGCGATATAGTTTAAGTGACCCTGATACTCTTTCACCTTGCAAGGAAAAACAAGCTTCTTATCATCATTGCAAACATAGATGGTCCAGTCGGGAGCCTGGGAAAACAGAGACAGCTTACTGTCTTTATTGACCCATTTTACTTTCTTCTGACTAACATAAAGATCCAGAACCCGTCCATGACCCATGGAACTCTGACTGAGATGGTAGCCAGTCTCTGCCAGGGCGAAAGGCATACAGATCAACATTAAACCCATCGAGCCGCAAACCTTGAGCGTAGTCTTGAATTTCAAAAGGAGCTCCATTAGTCACGGGTTTTGTAAGCAACAATTCAATTTTGGCCCAAGATAGAGATAATATCAATTGTTTATTATTATATGCTTTAGTACTAATTCGATCGAAAGAAAGAGAATAAGACCAACCGGAGACGATCTAAACTGCGATCGTCTCCGGCAGGAATCAAATGCTATGCCCTAGAAGCGAGATAGGCCAGACAGCCGAACGAAACTGCGGCGTTTAACCCGAGGAACAGAGTGAGGATATTCAGCTGAGAAAACAAAAAGATCGTCGCGCCTAGACAGAGCAGAGCGCCGACCAGAAATCCGCTTCTCCCTCGCCCCAGGGGTATCAACCCGAATAACTTCAGAGGAGCATCTCTCAGGGCAGAAGCCGACAGTTCTTGCGACCGGCAAGCCATAGCGGCAAAGCCGGACATTGCCAGGAACAGTGCCGACAGATAGGAAACAGTGAGGAAAAGCTGCCCATTTGCCACAAACTCTGCCGACCAGACCATAAAGCCCAGCCCCGCCAGCAGGTAGAGCACCATCGCATACACAGCACTGGGACGATGGTCGGCGGACTCGTAAGCTTTCTCTCCCTGCCATCTGACCAGCACTATCTCGGGCCGCAGAAAAGGAAGCTTTTGAATTACCACCGTAGCCGGTATCAATTGCGTTTTGAGAGCCTCATATCTCTCCGCCGAAATCTCAGCCACCAGACGCAATCCGGTTTTGGGTATCTCGAACCAACAGTAGCGTGTACCAGTTCGCTCGCCCAGCCCTTCCATCCTCTCAACAGATGGCATCACTTCCGGCACCACAAAAGTCTGGGCAAGAGAACGCCTGAAATCTCGAAACATAAAAGGAACGATGACGATGAGCAGAAAAGCGGCAAGAATCTGAATCATTTCGATTTCCTCTCTTTTTTGCTATCCGGAAAGACAACGGAAAACAGGATTGCACCTTGCACCAAAGCGGCGAATCTTCGGATTCGGATAGTGTCCTGTCTGAAACTGTGGATGAGATATTTGAGCTCTATTTAAACGGCTTTGAACGAATCAAGAAATAATCGAAGTAAGTCTACAAACTCTGAGTGCAGAAACTCCTGCCTGCAGAAGTTAAATAGACCGATAGCAAGAAACTACACACTCTGCACTAAAGCCCCGCATCAGACGGCTGGGTGCACTTACAGCCAGACCAAGGTTGCCAACCGGAACCTAACTGTAGAACAGTTGTCAGCCTGCACGAATTAGCGCTAACAAATGGGTAAGTCGAGAAGGCTAAGGAGCTTTCGATGCTCGCGAAGCCTCTAATATTGGCAAGATTAAACCGCTTGTGAGGCTGGGCCAACTTATAAAATTAGAGAAAGTAAGCGGTAAACACGTAGATCTTACTCTCATTTATTAAAAGCTCTTTGACGTTTTAGAAATTGCTTAATCCGAAAACTACCTAATAGTCATAGTTTTCGAACTCAACTCTAGTAGTTCATAGAGCGCTGTTGGGAAAAGCGCCTTGTTTACTTCGATAGATGAGATCTCTAGGTTAGAAGTATCTCTTGAATTAACTCACCAGCTCAAGGACCAGGTCATCTAGAACCAAAGCCCATTCAGAATCAACGCGAACCAGAACCGTATCTTTCGATACCGGTAAACGTCCGCGTCTGCAGGCAAACGGTCATCTCTGACTTTTGAGGCAATTCGAGGGTAACAGCACGCACTTCGCCCGACGGCGGGGTGTACAGACAGGCTCGGAGCAGGTGCTTCGAGCCGTTTTTGTAACGGCGGTTTCTTGCAGTCATCGAGACCCGCCTCAAACCTCTAACCGGAGAACTTACAATGACGACTCTTATCCTTCCCAAGCAAAAGGGCATCATCGTTCCCCAGCGCATCGTTCTGCCCTGGGAGATCTATGGTATCCGCCAGGCTCCGCAGCCGACCCCGGTCGACGTCTATCACGCCGCCTGGGAAACCGCCCGCGCCCTCGCCTACGACCTCGACCGCTACGACAACTGGGGCGACTTCGAGCACAAGTTCTGCGACCGCATCCACACCATGGACGACGCGGTGCAGTTCGCCAACGAGGCCTACGCCACCCTGGATGACCCGTACACCCGCTTCCTCGGTCCGAAGAAGGCCCAGCAGCAGGCAGACGAGCGCCAGGGAACCCTGACCGGCATCGGCGTGGTCTTCGAAGCCAAGGCTGATGATGACGGCAACATCATCATCGGTCGCGTGCTCGAGGACGGTCCTGCCCACAACGCCGGCATCAAGCCGGGCGATGCGCTCAAGAAGGTCGGACGCTTCCTGGTCAAGAACATGACCCGAGAGAAGATGATCGAACGCATCACGGGCGAGGCCGGCACCAAGGTGAAGCTCACCATCGTTCGCGGTGGCGAAGAGCTCGACTTCGAGGTCACCCGCGGCATCATCAACATCCCGGCGGTCCGGCCGGAACGTGTCGGCGAGAACGGCAAGGTGCTCTACCTCAAGTTCTCGACCTTCATGCAGGATGACACCGTGGACGAGATGCGCCAGGCTCTCGAGGAGAACGACGACGCCGAGGCGATTGTCATCGGTGTTCGGTTCAATCCGGGCGGTCAGGTGCTTCAGTGCCTCCGGGTCCTCAGCCTCTTCATCGAGGAAGGGGTCCTGGTCAAGATCCGCCAGCGCATCCCTTACAAGGGCTTTCAGACCACGGTCTATCGCCTGACCAAGGAGCGCCTGGTGGTCGAGCGCACCGTCGAAGCGACGGGGCAGACCTTCTCCCAGGAGATGCCCCGGGATCCCTACCTCGCCGGCACGAAGCCGGTGGTGGTCCTCACCGACAAGTGGTCCGCTTCGGCGTCCGAGATGCTCGCAGGAGCACTCAAGGACAACGGACGTGCCACGCTGATCGGCAAGACCACCTACGGCAAGGGCATCGGCCAGACGCCGCAGCCCCTGTTGGAAGGTACGGTGGCGGTCGTCACTTCTCTGCGTTACTTCAGCCCGAACGGACACTGGGCCGGTGACGCGCACAAGGAGAAGATCGGCATCGCCCCGCACATCGAGGTGGACCTGCCCGAAGGCGTCATGCCGGGCAGCCCGGAAGACGCGCAGCTCAACCGGGCCATCGAGGTGATCGAGGATCAGCTGAAAGGCTGATTCGGCACCTGACGTCGAGCTGGTGTCACGGATGACACCAGCAAAACGAACCAGGAGGACCCCGCTCTAACCGGCGGGGTCCTCCCTTTGAGCTCTGACCATCGATAAAACGAGTCTCGCCGAAGCAATTCGGCGGGACTTTTCTTTGGAGGATTTCTACTATTTTTTATAGTTTTATAATATCGAGACAGAAAAAGATCTCTGACTCGGTCCGTCAAAGAACAAAATTCGTCTTATCTCCGCACTCCCTGTAAATCTAGAGATAGCTTGGCCAGCACATTCAATTGCTTTGCAATAAGCCGGTTTCGGAATTGAGTACCTGAGAGAACCAAATTACCGCCACCACAATCCCCAAAGAATGTAGTCCTGTTACAAAGGGAGAGTGTATCTTGGAACCATTTACTCTCCCTCTTCTGATTCCACTGCCAAACCGACATAAAATCAGAATATAGCCACTTCGAAGCGACCGTCCCCGGTAGCCACTCCCCGAAACATCCCTGCCGTATTGAAAGGCATGGAATAGTTTCCTTTGGCATCCAGAGCAATAAGTCCGCCACTACCATCGGTTCTAGCCAGGTTTTCGAAAACGACCTTTTCAGCGGCGGTTCTCACATCAAAAGCGGCATACTCTATCATAGCGCTAACCTCATGACCGACCACCGCCCGGATAAAGTGCTCTCCATGTCCTGTACAAGAGACGGCACAGGTATCATTATTTGCATAGGTACCGGCACCGATGATAGGAGAGTCTCCAACGCGACCGGCACTCTTTCCGGTGATACCACCGGTAGAGGTAGCAGCGGCCAAATTGCCATCGTTATCCAGGGCTACGGCACCCACTGTTCCATATTTGCATTCATTGAGAAACTCGAGATCCTCATGACAAAAATCCGGTGATGCTCCTTCTGACTGGGAGGCACCGGTGGTGAGACCAGATATGGTGAGTCCGGCCTGCCTGGCCAGCTTCTCTTTCTCTAGAAAGCGGGCCAGACCTCTTAAACTTCTGGCGGTAACAAAGTATTCCGGCTCTACTATTTTCAGTCCTGCCTGACTAGCCACCTTTCGACAGAATGAATTGGCTCCAGCACCCATCAAAAGCAGGTGCGGGCTCAGCTCCATCACGGCACGGGCGGCTTCGATGGGGTTCTTGACACAGGTTATTCCGGTGACCGCCCCGGCATCGAGGGTGCTGCCGTCCATAATGGAAGCATCCATTTCGACCCGACCTTTTCTGGTCAAACAGGAGCCCTTACCGGCATTAAAAAGAGGCGAATCCTCCATCACTTTGATCACGGCTACCACAGCATCCAGAGCCGATCCACCCTGATCTATTACTTTGGCGCCGGCAGCAAGAGCTTGTTTCAGTTTGTCCTTACAGCGTTTCTCACTGGCTGCGGTCAGTCTTTTTCGACTGATCGCCCCTGCTCCGCCATGAACCAGTACCCTGGCATTTTTGCCGTAAGAAGCCGTGTTGACGTTGACCATTCCACTTAGATCTCTGAATTCTATGAACCAAAGATAGAATTGTAACTCTGAATATATCCAAAATGGTCAAGCGCTGAAGACGGCGCTCTAATTTCGAAATAAAGTCTAACTGACGGAAGTTCTCAGCCTACGCGCCCCAGGCACTCTTGTCATGTATGGAGTCCTGAGGATAAATTGCATGGGGATTTACAGCGGCCTGCCTGACCTCATGCTCGGGCATGGCATCTCTCATGGCCACCATAGAATCATGACCGCCGGCGGCTTTTCTAGCTTCGGTGAGAAGGTCTTGATGATTCAAACCTGGTCCATCCCCGGCAGCAGCCATGACGCCATCCATGACGCTATCTTTGGAAGCACCTGCAATGGCATCCTTGGCACCGAATTCACCTTTGCTCAGAACCCCCATGGCAGTAGCTCTCTCGAGCTGCTCAAGATCCGACTTGCTTTCAGCCCCCCTGGAAGCAACACCATCCCCCAAGCCATTATTGCCAGCGACTTCGGTATGATGCACACCACCAAGCGAACCGCTCATCAAACCGCCGACACCCCTTTCTGTTTCGGTCAGGGTAAGCTGAGGAACGCTATCGGCGATGCTGAGACTACTGCTAAATATATTGTCCTGGGCCTGGGACTCCGGACCATAAGCTTGAGCCCTTGTACTGTCCAGAGCATCGCCACCGGACGAAGAACCAAGAAATGGAACTTCACTAATGGTGTCTTTCGATGGTGGGGCAGCATCTAGTGCTGTGGATTTAGACATTAGGAACTCCGGGGGATTAGTAAAGATAGTAAGCGTATATACACTACTACGACATCAATTAGACCACACCGGGAGGCAATGTCAAGCGGATTTAATCTAAACGATTCGTTCCCCAGAAGCCTTACCTCTCATAGGTTCTACCCGGGCGCCCTCGACACTGCTCCATGACCAATAATATTAAATGTTCAATCAGTACCTATAGTCCGGGCTGCCCTGCCGACCCTGCCCCGGCTACGTAAGTGCGCCCGCTTGCCGGCTGGGAGCCCGGCAATGGCGCCGGCCAGACCCTCATTTCTGTAAGGCCTGCCACGGCTGCACTTTGCAAATCCGGTCTGCCGCCGCAAAGTTTGAGGACCTGGACGTACTCTTGAATGGATTCATTGATCATCAAATGCTGCCGGTAGGCATAAGCTAGCTTGAGATGAGCATCGGCATCCTGGGGATTCTTGGCCACATCGGCACGAAGCCATGGAATAGCTTGTTGCCAGTCCCCATTCTGTCCAGCAAGGTAAGCCTGAGACTTTCTGAAATTGTAAGCCCTCTCCAGATCTTCCTGGGAAGGTGATCCCAGAGGTGGACCGTTATATAGGATCTTGATGCTGGTCACTCTAAAACTATTGCGGGGCTCGACGAAAACCAGAGAAGTGGTCGGGGAATATCGATAAATCTGATTGGGATGCGCCTGGTGATCGTAGACCCTGGTGTGCGGCGTGCCGAAGACCTGCTCTACGTCTTTGACCCTGATATTCGATTCGGGAACGTTAATTGTGAATGTAGAAGAGGTTGTGACACCAGGTTGGGGTCCGACTTGATCGAGGTGATAAACAGGCACCCTGCTGGGCTCTTCATACCAGTTATAGTTACGCTTCAATAAAGCAGCCTGGTTTTGACCATTCTCCGGCAACCCGATTAGATATTGAAGATAAGTAAGATTCATCAGCTCCGGATTGGCAGCCAATCTGTGCACCATCTCTAGAACAGACGGGTCAATTCCCTTTATACGGTTATCTCCACCGTCTCCAACCCGGGCAAAACACAACGACGAGAACGCCATCTGCACAAAGACTACAAACGCAAAAGCTTTTAGAGCCGCGCCCCAGGAAATATTGATGAACTGTCTATTGATTTGCATTTACCAGAATCCTGTGACCATCGATTATACAGCTTTGAAGCCCCCTTTTGACAACCCTCAGAATTTCCTAATAGATGAATATACGGGACGTTGGAGTTTCCAACCAGGGAAAAAGTCTACTTCGATCATTTAAAATGTCCTGTCTATGAATGATTCGACGATGTTTCCTTGCAAAGAGTTCAAAATAAAAAGACCGATGAGATTAAAATTTAAAGCCTGTCTTGCCGCCACACTTATGATATTGAGTTCTGCCGCATCGTGCCGGGCAGGCGAATCGAAACCCTCTGTCTATCCTGCTGCAACCCCTCTGGATCACACGGACACCTATCATGGTGTCACGGTCAAGGATCCCTATCGATGGCTCGAAGAGCTGGATTCGAACCAAACCAAATCCTGGGTGGAAAGCGAGAATCAAGTCACCGAGAAGTTTCTCGAAGGCATTTCAATACGCAAAACAATAGAAGACAGACTGCGAGAGCACTGGAGCTACCCCAAATGCCGCGTTCCCTTTCAAGAATCCGGGAAGTTGTTCTATTTCAAAAACAGCGGTCTGCAAGACCAGGATGTTCTCTACATAAAAGTTGGTGATCAGCCCGAGCGGGTTTTAATCGACCCGAACAAACTCTCCGAAGATGGCACGGTAGCCCTCACCAGTCTTGCCGTCAACGATGGTGCCACCAGGTTAGCCTACGGCATCTCTCGCTCCGGCTCAGACTGGCAAGAATGGTATGTCAAAGATATAGCCACAGGTAAGGATCTGGATGATCACTTGAAGTGGATCAAATTTTCAGGAGCTTCCTGGCTCAAAGACGGCAGCGGATTTTTCTACAGTCGTTACGACGAACCCAAAGAAGGAGGTGCTCTCAAAGACCGGAACTATTACCAGAAGCTCTACCTGCACAAAATCGGCACTCCGCAATCTGACGACTGCTTGATCTACGAAAGAAAAGATCAAAAAGAATGGGGCTTCGGCGGCGATGTCACCGAGGACGGGAAGTATCTAATCATCCCGGTCTGGAAAGGCACAGAAGAGAAAAATCGAATTTTCTATAAGGACCTCACCCGGGCGGATAGCCAGGTGGTAGAGCTCTTGAACAAAGCAGACGCCCAC
>CAZCBH010000128.1:0-2501 GCA_964496875.1 uncultured Candidatus Obscuribacterales bacterium
GGAGCGGTCTGCGACCCCAACGATACTGAATGCGAAGCTTGCCAGTAATCAGTTTTAGATTTAGTGACGGAATAAAAATAAGGCAGAACGGAGAACATTAAATGGTACTTGATTTTGGTGACGCCACCAGCACCCAGAGCGTGCAGCCCCAGACCTCTTTTGCGCCCCCGACCCCGGCCGCTCCTATGGCCGGTCAGGCAAGAGCAGCCGCATCGGCTGCAGCTGCGGTCGGGCATGATAAGGGTGCCGGGGTGACCGGTCTTGAAGAGATCAACTTCAACGCATCCAGAATAAATGTTGACGACAAGAGAATCATCAACTGTAGAGCCGATCTCAATCAGCTCGTACCTTTCAAATACGAATGGGCCTGGCAGAAATATCTCGACGCCTGCGCAAACCACTGGATGCCCCAGGAAGTGAGCATGTCGAGAGACATTGAACTCTGGAAAAACCCGAATGGTCTGAGCGATGACGAGAGAATGATCATCAAGCGTAATCTTGGTTTCTTCTCTACCGCCGATTCTCTGGTGGCCAATAACCTGGTTTTGGCAATCTACCGTCACATCACCAATCCCGAGTGCCGTCAGTATCTTCTGCGTCAGGCTTTTGAGGAAGCGATTCACACCCATGCTTATCAGTATGTGATCGAGAGCCTCGGTCTTGATGAAGGCGAGATCTTCAACATGTACCGCGAAGTGCCCGCTATTCATGATAAAGATGTCTTCGAACTACAATTCACCCAGGAACTTGCCGACCCCAACTTCCATACCGGTACCGAAGCCACAGATCGTCGCTTCTTGCGCAATCTAATCGGCTATTACATCATCATGGAAGGTCTCTTCTTCTATGTCGGCTTCGTGCAGATGCTCTCTTTCGGACGGCAGAATAAAATGACCGGTGCTTCTGAGCAGTTCCAGTACATTCTTCGGGATGAGTCCATGCACCTCAACTTCGGTATCGACATGATCAACCAGATCAAAGTCGAAAACCCGCATCTCTGGACCCCGGATTTCCAGCAAGAGATTATCGACCTGGTCAAAGAGGGTGTCGATCTGGAGTATCGCTATGCCGTAGATACCATGCCCCGGGGCGTGCTCGGCTTGAATGTCGATATGTTCAGCGAGTATCTGCGCTTTGTTGCCAATCGACGTCTGAGACAAATCGGGCTGCCCGAGCAATTCCCGGGTGCCAAGAATCCGTTTCCGTGGATGTCCGAGATGATTGATCTAAAGAAAGAGAAGAACTTCTTCGAAACTCGAGTGATTGACTATCAAACCGGTGGAGCACTTTCCTGGGAATAAGCTCTTGATTGAGGAATAAAAAAGACTGGCTCCTGGAGCCAGCCTTTCTTTATTTCTTTAACCGGATATTTTATTCGACTATCACCGCCGGTGGTTGATTATTGCCTTCGGGAATGACGTCCTCGGCGCTGGCACCACGGTTTTCTGCTCGCTCCAGCAAAGCTTCCCGGGCTTGCTTGGCCTTTTCACTCTCTTTGGGATGGACATAGACTCTTGGATCTTCACCATCGGGCAGGTCACCTGAGAGTTTGGCGTCAACGTCGTTGGGCAAGAATTCATCGGCTACAGGGAAGCCGACCACTTCGGCGGCCTCTTCCAGACCTCTACCAACTTTTTTGATCAAGCGGTGCTTTTCTTGAGGAGTCTGATTGGTCAGATTAGCCTGAGAATTTTGAACGCCGGCCGCACCACCTGCATTGACAGCATTAACAGCGCCAGTCGCGTTGCCCGGAACCACCTGGGTGTTGGTCGGTTGGCTTATCTGGAGGTTTTGGTCTCTTTGAATTACTTCGTTCCAGTTCTTAGCCCGATTCAGCCGGGGCGGCATCTTGATCATCTTGTCGAAGCGGCGGCTTGCCTCTTCCATCCTGGTCGGATTGAAGCGGGCACCGGAGTCGAGAAACTGTCTAACGTCGGAGCCATCGATTACTCCGGAAGCACCGGGATCGCTGTCCTGGGCCAGCGCTGGCTGGACAGCCATGCCCAGAGCGATGATTAAAGATAGATAACTTAGTCTCACGACCGCTTACCTCGATTTACTTCTGTCATTCAACAGCAGCATTTTTACCATGAGTTGTAAGTATTTAACTGAGAGTTTTAAAAGGTATGACAACTGTGGCGCATCAGCAGCGCCTCGGCGCCTTTATATATTAAGATTGTCGAGTCCGTCTCCGCTTATATTCGCTAATTTGAGATTTCGTGCCATGCGTATCTTCAATCTATCGCTCTCTTCCTCGGTCTCGATAGCCTTTCTTTTGACGCTTTTTCTCCAGTTTTTGTCAGGTGACTCGGCTTCGGCGGCAGAGCCGGCGGCCGACCGACCGATTGCCGACAAATGGGCCCTTGTTATCGGCATAGATAAGTTTGCCGATCCTAGAATCCCGACCTTGAAGTACTCTGCCAAAGATGCCCAGGACTTCGCTTCGTTTCTCGTGAATAAAGGCAACTTTCAAAAGGACCATGTCCTGACGCTTCTCAATG
>CAZCBH010000128.1:2601-11614 GCA_964496875.1 uncultured Candidatus Obscuribacterales bacterium
TTTCTCGTGAATAAAGGCAACTTTCAAAAGGACCATGTCCTGACGCTTCTCAATGAACAGGCCACCCACGAAAACATTGCCGCCGCCCTTGGTGACACCTGGTTGCCCCGTCGGGTTATGAAGGACGACCTGGTTTTGATCTTCGTCTCTACCCACGGCAGCCCTAAAGAGCTGGATGTCGGTAACGAAAACTGGCTCATCGCCCATAATACCAATGTAGATCGGCTCTTCTCCACCGGTGTGGAGCTGCGAATGCTGGTGGATACCGTCAAAAGACGCACCGGTTGCGACCGAATCGTTCTTCTTCTCGATGCTTGCAACAGTGGCGCTGCCCAGACCGAAGGGGGAAAAGGTCTGGTGCGCACCAATAACTTCGATGTTAATTCGATAGTCGGAGAAGGAGCGATTGTAATCAGCTCGTCCGATGCCAGTCAGCGTTCCTGGGAGTCGAAGCGCTACGAAAATGGTGTATTCACCAGGCAGTTGATCAATACGCTCGATAAAGGTGGGGACAAGGTTCCCCTGGTGCAGGCTTTCGGCGGACTGCAAGACAGTGTCGCCCAGGAAGTCCGTTTCGACAGAAAAGTTACCCAGACTCCTGTCCTGAAGAGTAAGTGGAAAGGCAAAGCTCTGGCTCTTCTTGCTCCGCCGATGCGGCCGCGGATTATTCAAGCACCGTCAAATAGTGACAGTCTCTTCCCTTCTCTGCCCTCTCAAAACCAGCCCTCATCCTCATTCTCTTCTCCCAAAGCGACGCCTGTCTATTCTTCTGATACACCAAGCGCGATTACCGGCATCGCAAAGCAAGTCGAAAAATTGACTGAAGAGAAACGTTTTGCGGAAGCTTTCGAACTTGCTCACAAGGGGGCAGAAAGTGGTGATTCCGAGTGCATGAAGCAGATGGGCAACTTCTATGGCTTTGGTCAGGGAGTGGCACAGGACAATTTAAAAGCGCTCGAATGGTGGCATCGTTCTGCCGAGAAGAACAATGGCCGAGCAATGACTAATATAGGTATCTGCTATCTGGCCGGCCAGGGCGTGGACAAAGACGAGAAGAAAGCGATTCAATGGTTCGAGAAGGCTTCCGCCCTCGATATTCCCCAGGCGAAGTATCAACTTGCTATGTGCTACTTTCGTGGTCAGGGTATGCCTAAAGATCCGAACCGGGGCATAGAGCTTTTAAAGAAAGCGGCCGACGGCGGTTATGATATGGCCGTTAACGACCTCGGGGTGCTCTATCTGGACGGCATCGGCGTCAACAAAGATTACGGTGCAGCCATAGACTGTTTTAGAAAAAGCGCTCTTAAAGGAAACGCGCTTGCCCAGTTCAATCTCGGTCGTTGTTATTACGAAAGTCTGGGCGTCAAGCAAGACTATGTCCAGGCGGTGAACTGGTTCCAGAAGGCGGCTGCCCAGAACAATTCTTCTGCTCAGAACTATCTGGGCAATTGTTACGCCATGGGACGCGGCGTCCCCACCAACCTTCCCCAGGCAGCGGAGTGGTATCAAAAAGCCGCCGCTCAAAATGATGCGGCTGCTCTCAATAACCTGGGAGCGGCTTACCAGAACGGTATTGGCGTAACCGTGGACATAGCCAAAGCTATCGAGTATCTGACGAGGTCGGTAGACTTGAATTATGGCCTGGCTTGTTTCAACCTGGGCTCTCTATATGATGCCGGCCGTGGTGTGCCTGTAAATCATGCCAAAGCGGTGGAGCTCTATACTAAAGGGGCGCAACTGGGACATTGCTGCTGTCCCAACGCTGTCGGTCTTCATTATTTTTACGGCAAAGGGGTTCCCCGCGATTACAATAAAGCGGTGCAGTGGTTCCAAGAAGGAGCGAAGCGAAATTGCCACCAGGCTCAAAACAGCCTCGGTTGGGCTTATCTAAAAGGCAAAGGGTTGCCCAGGGACAAAGCCACAGCCCTTACCTATTTCAAGCTTTCGGCCCAGCAGGGCAATAAACTGGCCCAGGAAAACCTGAAGAATTACGGCAACTAAATCAAAACGAACCGAATAGATCCGCCGGTTCCGAGGAGTCCTGGGTTTCGAGGTCTGACTCGGGCGGGTTTAGCAGTCTGTTGGGATGCATGAACTCGATGCGCATGCCCCAGCCTTCTTTGTCTGCTATCAGGGCAAGAAATTCTTTGCCGGTAAGATAATTGTCGTCAACACGCACGACCAACTCTCCTGGACTATCGCCACTACCTTCTTGCCAGGTTACTACAGAGCGGAGCACGTCTCCTAGAAGGCACCAATCGCCCGATTCCGAATCCTTCTCAATCTGGGCTTCGCCTTCGGGCATCTCTCTGAGCTGGGTAGAGTTGACGGCGTCCTGAATGTTTCTAATATAGTTGTTGAAAGCTTCTAGAATCTGCCCTTCCGAAAGGGTGGCGATGTCGGCCTCATCCAGGGCGAGTATGCCGTCTTCGGGCAGCAGTTTGTGAGAAAGCAGTACTTTCCCGTTCTTTCTTCTGGCGACCAGCTCGGAGGCGCTGAGGGCAAATTTATACTCGATTTTCATTTTGAGAATGTTGCCAGATCGAAGAGAAACAATCAAGAGGTCGTCTCTATAGCCTGCCGCTGGCTTTACCTTTTGGTTTGTGTAAAGGAAGGGACATCTGTTAGTTGACAGAAACTAGACGACCGGTCTAATATGAGTCTGTGGTGCTCAATAAAACGCGAGCCTCAGTTTGGAACCATTGTATAAAGAGAGAAAAAGCATGTCGCAGTCATCCTTATTAAAACCTTTCGACCTTCGTGACCTCACGGTCAAAAATCGCATCGTGATGGCCCCCATGACTCGCTCCCGAGCCGGGCTCGATAGGATTCCTAACAGTCTCATGGCTAGTTACTACAGCCAGCGTGCCTCTGCCGGGTTGATCTTGACCGAAGCCACAGTGATATCGAAGCAAGCTATCGGCTGGAATCAGTCCCCGGGCATATACAACGATGAACAGGTAGAAGGTTGGAAGCTCACTGTAGATGCCCTGCATCAAACAGATACTCCGGTTTTTCTTCAGCTCTGGCATTGTGGTCGTGCCTCCCACAGTGATTTTTCAGAAGACGGCTCATTGCCGGTAGCACCGTCGGCGGTGAAGCTGGCTGGTGATTCTATTCATACTCCTGAAGGCAAGAAGCCCTACGAAACACCCCGGGCCCTTGATACCGAGGAGATACCCTTGATAGTCGAAGACTATCGTAAAGCTGCCGAAAGGGCAAAAGAAGCCGGTTTTGATGGCGTCGAGATCCATGGTGCCAACGGTTATTTAATAGACTGCTTCTTACAGTCCAGAACAAATAAAAGAGCTGACCGCTACGGCGGCAGCATAGAGAATCGATATCGTTTTCTAAAAGAGATTGTCGAGGCTGTAACCTCGGTCTTCCCGGCTTCTAGGGTGGGTGTCCGCCTTTCTCCAAACGGTGTCTTCAACGATATGGGCTCCGAAGACTTTCGCGAGACCTTCCTTTATGTGGCATCCGAGCTGGATAAGTATGGTCTTGCCTACCTGCATGTTATGAACGGTCTTGCCTTCGGCTTTCATGAACTGGGTGAGCCGATGACTCTTGCTGAATTCAGAAAGGTTTTCTCAGGACCTCTTATGGCTAACTGCGGTTACACAAAGGAAAGCGCCGAAGAAGATGTCGCCGCCGGGCTGGCAGATCTTATCGCCTTTGGTCGCCCTTATATAAGCAATCCCGATCTTGTCGAGCGATTCGAGAATAACTGGCCTTTGAATGAACTGGCCGACATGAAAGTCTGGTACTCTTTCGACGAAGAAGGCTATGCCGATTTCCCGTCGTATAAAGAGGACCAGAGAGAGCATGTATGTAAATAGGTGGCTGGTCAAGCAACGATGAGGATCTTGTCTAGATATTGGCGCAGGCGAAGGCGCCTTTCAAGGCGCGCTTCCAGCCGTCGTATTCGGCTTCTCTATTTCTGGCCGGGGCGAATTCGCGATTACATCTCCAGTCTTCGGCCAGTTTCTTGGCACAGTCAATAGCACCGCATTTGATGCCTGCCATGGCGGCCACTCCCCAGGCAGTCGATTCTACTTGCTCTGCTCGTTGAACCGGTATGTCGAGGATGTCGCTCTGGAACTGAAGCATGAAATTGTTTTTGGTGGCACCGCCGTCGACTCGCAACCGGGTGACATCGATGCCGTCTTCTTGCATGGTGTCGATGACGTCTTTGACTTGATAGGTCATGGACTCGAGCGCCGCTCTGACAAAGTGTTCCCGACCGCTGCCCCGGGTCAACCCAACAATCGTTCCCCTGACATCAGAGTTCCACCAGGGCGAGCCCAGGCCTACTAAGGCAGGTACAAAATAGACACCGTCATTGGACTTTATCGAAGTGGCCAGATTCTCCGATTCTTCGCTGTTCTCAATCAGACCGAGACCATCTCTCAACCATTGAATCGCCGCTCCGGCAACAAAGATTGCTCCTTCGAAGGCGTAAACCGGCTGCTTGCCTTCTTGTTGCCAGGCGACCGTGGTGAGCAATCCGTCGGCAAGTTTGAACTCTTCGCCTATATTTGAGAGCAGAAAACTGCCGGTGCCGTAGGTGCATTTTGCCATACCCGGCTCGAAACAACCCTGTCCGAAAAGTGCCGCTTGTTGATCGCCGAGATCCGCCAGTATAGGCGCTTCAAAGCCAAGCAGCTCTTTTGAAGTCGTTCCGAAATTATAGTCGGAAGGCACTACAGTAGGCATCATAGATTCTGGGACATCGAGCACTTTCATGAGCTCTTTATCCCAGATCATTTCTCTTGCGTTAAACAAAAGAGTGCGGCTGGCATTGCTCGCTTCGGTGTAGTGATTCTTCTCTTTTGTTAAATTAGCGATAAGCCAACTGTCGATGGTGCCGAAGGCCAGCTCTCCTTTTTCGGCTTTCGCTCTGGCTCCTTCCACATTGTCGAGAATCCATTTTATCTTCGGTCCGGAAAAATAGGCATCCGGTACCAGACCGGTTCTCTCCCTAAATCGGCTATCGTCTTTTATGCTCTCGGCAATATTTTGAGTGCGGCGACATTGCCAGACTATGGCTCTATAAACCGGTTTCAGAGTCTTTTTATCCCATACTACAGTGGTCTCTCTCTGGTTGGTTATGCCGACACAGGCGATTTCTTTATCGCCGTCCCCGGCTAAGGCTTTTTCTACCGCCTCTTTTATGCAGGCTATCTGAGTGGTGAGAATCTCTTCGGCATCATGCTCTACCCAGCCCGGCTGAGGATAATGCTGGGTGAATTCCCGCTGGCCTACTGCGACGATGTCTCCATTTGTGTCGAAGACAATCGCACGGCAACTGGTGGTTCCCTGGTCGATACTCAAAAGGTATTTCTTCATTCTCGCCAACTCTTGTTATGATCAAAGTAGAACTACATCGGAGACATTTTACCGTCTAGCGGAGATAGATTCATGACTCCTATTGTCGACGATTCGCCAATCAGTTTTACCTGTTGTGTTTGCGGCAGTCCGGTAAACCCGCTCGCTAAGGGTCTGCCCGATCTGCTCGGAGAGTTCTCCACCAAGTGCAGAAAGTGCGGAAAGGCAGTCTGCCGGGAGCATTTCGACAAGAAAACCGGCGCCTGTACTAAATGTGCCGCCAAAGGCTCGGACTGGTGCGGAACCCCGGATGTGCTCTGATAAGTCCTTCAGGCAAGCATCTCCATCTCTTGCAGGCTCTCTTTTGCCAGCTCTTCTATAAGAGTTAGCACTGTGGCGCGCATAATAGAGAGTTTCTCTTCGTCTGAGCAGCCGCCAGCCTTCAGAGAGCCTGGCAGATGGACGAATAGAGTCTTCGAAAGATGAGGATTCTCCTTCTGGTAGATAAGGCTGCGGAAGTAGATCTCGTTGCAGACATAGGTGCCGGCATGGTTCGAGACCGATATCGGGCAGCCTTTTTGAGTTATTCTCTCCTTCAGGCTCTTCAAATCTATCAAGCTGAAAAGAGCGTTCTCGGCTTCTTCGACAATCTTTTCGACCGGGGGCTGATGCCCTTTGTTGTCGGCGAAGCGGTAGTCTCTTAGATTAAGTGCCACCCGCTCCATCTCGATATCGCCCCGGGGCTCGGCTAGCCCGAGCATAACCAGCACTATCGTTCGGTCTGTCCGGGCTTTCAGCTCGGCTTCGAGGCTTTCCCAAGATTCTGTACAACAAGTAGAGAGGGTAAAAGCTGAAAGTGCCGCCTGGAACTCTTTGTCAGCATCAACTAGGTTAACTGTTGTGGGCATCGAGGCGGCGACGACTTCGCTTGGATTGACCGAAAATTCCCCGAAAGGGTCGAATCCGGTGACAATAATCTCTAAATTGGTAGGCATTGTGGAGGCTGATGAATTCAAGAGGTTACTTTTCGTTGACGTTCGCAGGCAGGCTTCTATTCTGCACCTACTGAGCGCTTGGATAAATTACAGCTTCTTAAACCCGGCTGAGATCGTCGAGAAGAATGACCTTAAGAGGTGCATAGTGTAAAATGACATCGCCCTGTGCCGAAGTGGCGAAACTGGCAGACGCACCTGACTCAAAATCAGGCGAGGGTTAAACCTCGTGTCGGTTCAAATCCGACCTTCGGCAAATCTTTCCTTTAACCTCATATCCTGGCTCTGGCCAGGGGCTGCGGTGCAAAGTTCGCGAACGATGTCAGAAACCACCACCCAAACCCAGGACTGGGCCCAGGTCGAGTTCGAAGCCAGTGCCGACCAGGAAGACATTGCCTGTTGGCTTCTGATGCAGTGTGGCGCGAACGGTTGCGAGGTCAAGCCCGCCGAAAACAAGAAGCTTCTGATTAGCGGCTGCTACGAAAAGCGCGGACTGACTGAAAAGACCATGCGTATGGTGGTCTCTCACCTCGAAGAGTATGGACTCTCCAACTGTCTTAAAACCCTGCGGGTTTCCAAAGTACCGAACGAAGACTGGCTCGCCAAGTGGAAAGAAGGCTTCGAGCCTTTTCGCGTCGGCACCCAGTTCATGGTCTGCCCCTCCTGGAGAGCAGATAGCCTCTCAAAAGAGACTCTGGAGAGGCGCAGTGTCATCTATATAGAGCCAGGCATGGCTTTTGGCACCGGGCTCCATACCACCACCCAGTTCTGTTTGAGAGCGCTGGAGTCGTTTCCGCCGGAAGGCAAAATCATCGATGTGGGCACCGGAAGCGGTATCCTTGCCATCGCCTGTGTGCTCAAAAACCCCAAGGCTACTGTAATCGCTGTCGATACTGACCCCCAGGCGGTGGAGATGGCTCAGATCGACATCGAACTCAATGATCTCGAAGGCAAGGTCGATTTGCGTCTGGGCTCGCTCGATTCGGTTTTAGAAGAGCAGTTCGACATGATACTCTCCAACCTGACCTGTGAGGATATCGTCGCGTTACTACCCGACTATGTGAAAATGCTGAAGAAAGGCGGTCGCATCATCGGTGCCGGTGTGCTGCGCGAGAAGTTTCCGCTCTTGAAAGAGGCGGTGGAGCGTTATCCTCTGGTGATTGAATACACCGAAGAGCTGGGCAGTTGGATAGGCGTGGTTCTCCAGGCCTGACGGCATCGCTATTGGCGTCTTGATCTATATTGGTTATAATGACGATTGAGCGCATAAAATCGTCTCCCGGCTTTGACAGAGCCCGGTTCGCACCCTGAAAATTGAATATCGCAAGAGCAGAGACTACAACCGGAACCCATTCATACATGGGGGCGTTTAGATTCGACAGGGTTGTTTGGTCACAGGCTGCAGGTCGAGGGTGCTGTTCCCTCGTAAATCAACAAGCAAACAAATATAGATGCCGATAATAACGTCATCGCTTTCCCGGGCGCTAAGCCCGCGCTCCGCGCTGCTTAACTAGATTAAGTAGGGAAACTCGCTCGGAGCTTTGCTACCCGCTCCGACTCGGGTCAACCATGGTGGCTGCCATCGTGCCAAGTTAGCGGTTGATAGCACGGTCTAAGATATAATCGCGAACCCGGTTGGTCGTTCTGGCCGACTTCAGCGGTTTCCTTTGGTATTACCAGAGGGATGACTGAGGTAATGCAGAACTAAGCTTGTAGATGCATGTTTCCTTTCTTCTTTGGACGCGAGTGCGATTCTCGCCGCCTCCACCATTTTTTCAAAAGTAGAATTCTGCCGGTGAATGATCAAGGGCTTTAGCTCGACTACAATATTCTGTCGTCCCAGTTTTTAGTGGCACAGTATTAGGAGTCATAGACAAGGAAGGGCACCAACGTCGAAACTGAACGGTGTGCCACCATCTTTCTTAGTTTAAGATTTCAAGCAATTGTTCAATCAAATAATTCACGTCTCGTTGCCGCAGAATCCTTGACTCTTTTGTTGCTTCTTCATTGCTCTCGCCTAGCTCGAACTTGGCGACGGCCACGGGACCATCCTTTTGATAGCCTTCTATTTTCTCATCGCTGGCGAATCGTTTCCGCAATATATCCAACGCCGAGCGAACTGTTTCCGCGTGCTTGCCATTCAACTCTTTTCGAAACTGCTCCTTAGCGGCAGATACTCTGCCGGGTGCGTGTTCAAGGCAATAGATCAAATCATGCGCGTCCTTTCGTTCATTGCGCTGATCGAAAGCGAACGCTTTCAGGCAAGTAAACGACACCAAATTCGCGAATCTTACTTTTTCAGTCGCGATACCATGTCCACCCAGAAGTTCGGCTTGGATTTCCTTGATTTCATGGAGGTCGAAGACCATGGATGCGTGTGGAACATTTAACGCCGAGATTGTCTTTTCCGTTGGTAATGCCTTGACTTTCCCGCCACCTAGTTTTTCGGATTCAGCTATTAGCTCAAGAACAACTGTGACATCTGCTTCTGTTTTGGTTTTCCATCGCCAAGAAAGCTTTTTTCCACTATCATTTTCAGCGCGTTCGAATTCCATCTTTCTAAGGTTCTCTTCGAGCGTGTGGTAGGCTTCCGTGTTAACTAGAATCTGCAAGTCAATCACAATGTCAATATCCTGAGTGCCAGCATGTGGTGGCACGCCTTCTTCGCTGGCGTCAACTAAATATCTTGGTGT
>CAZCBH010000129.1:0-11555 GCA_964496875.1 uncultured Candidatus Obscuribacterales bacterium
ATGCAACTATATTTAATAGTAGTAATGATGAACTTATTTAAGGTGCAATGATGCTATCCTAATCCGTGTCTTTGCTGCGGTTCTTTGCTAGATGTCCGAAGTCGGTTTTTTGAGGGATCTATCTTATGTCTGGTTATCAGCGTTAGTTGCTGGTTTCCTTTTCAGGCAGCTCAAACAACCTATGATTACCGGATACATAGTCGCCGGGTTGTTGATCGGGCCTTTTTGGCTGAAGCTCATCGACAGCCAGGAGCATGTTTCGCATCTTGCTGAGCTGGGAGTGGCACTGCTCCTGTTTACGCTGGGTGTGGAATTGTCTTTGAAACAGATATTCTCGGCTAACAAAAATGTCTTTCTTGTCGGCTTAACCCAGGTGGTCCTGACTGTACTGGTCGGATTTTTTGCAGCACAGATTCTCGGTTTTGCCTCGGGAGCGGCGGGCGCTCTTCTGTTTGGCTCTGTGTGCGCACTCTCCAGTACTGTGGTCGTAACCAAAGTCCTTGGTGATCGTGGTGAGCTAAGCTCTTTGCATGGCTCAATTCTTGTTGGTGTTTTGATTGTTCAGGATCTCGCACTGGTGCCGATTATCTCTCTTCTGACCGCACTGAATTCCGGAGCAGAAAATATAGCAGCAGGCCTGTTTCTGGCGGCGCTAAAGGCTTGCTTCTTGATAGGAATAGTCGTTATCGGTGCGACCCGTCTCGTTCCGCCTTTTCTTGGCAAAGCGGCACGCTCGGGCTCTAGAGAGTTATTTCAGCTTGCGGTTATGTCCATCTGTCTGCTCACGGCAATCCTCAGCAACAGCCTGGGAATGTCTGTGGAACTGGGCGCATTCCTTGCCGGCATCATGGTGAGCGAATCTGTATACGGCTACCAGGCTCTTGCCGATATTCACCCGATGAAGGACCTGTTTTCTACCATCTTTTTTGTAACCGTCGGCATGATGCTCAATCCGCAGTTCGTAGTCTCGAACTGGAGCCTGATTTTGTTCTTTGTTCTGGTACTGTTGGTGGTGAAAGTATTTATCGCTTCTCTTGCTGCCCGTCTTGCGGTAAGAGAGACGAGAACCGCTCTTCTGGTGGGTCTGGGTCTTGCTCAGATTGGAGAATTCTCTTTCGTACTGGCAATGCTGGGCAAGAGTCTGGGAATAGTCGATGGAGCTCTTTATGACCTTTATATTTCGGCTTCGGTGATCACTCTTATTCTCTCTCCATTTATTCTGGGGATTGCACCAACGCTGCTTGCCACGCGGGATGAGAACGAAGTTCTCGAAGCAGGAGAAGAAGGGCTTAGAAAAGTAGAGATGGAAGGTCATGTTGTTCTCTGCGGATTCGGAACCTCAGGCCATGGTCTGGCGCATGTACTGGCTCAATACTCCATACCTTTCGTCGTGATCGAATTGAACGCCGTCCTTCTGGACGAACTGGATGCGGCTGGATATCGTTATGTCTATGGTGACGCTGCCAACGGAATTATTTTGGAGAGTGCAGCCATCGCTTCAGCGCGGGCTCTTGTGGTATCGGTGCGAGATCATCTTACGGCTACAACTATTGTGAATACCGCTTTGAAGTTCAATCCGGATTTGAAGGTGATAGTACGATCAGCCGACTTCGGACATATAGAATCTTTGAAAGCGGTCGGTGTTCATGCGGTGGTCAATCCGGAAATCGAAGCCGGCATGGAGCTTACCAGGCAGACCCTTTTGGGGCTTGAGGTGAATATTCCTGAAATAAAGGCGGCTCTTGATGATTTCGACAAGAGAAGATACAGCATCTTTCAACCGGAGGATGGTGCTGCAGCTCTTCAAATGCCATTTTTCGAAGCCGAAGACTTGACTGTCTGGATGAGGATTAATGACGAATCGATGGTCGGTCGATCAATTGCTGATTTGGATTTTCGAAAGCAAACGGGCTGTACCGTAGTTGCAGTTAAAAGAGATGGAAAGCAGACGACGTATCCGGAACCGGAATTCTTGCTTGAGAAAGATGACGTTATCTGTATCGTGGGTAAGCATGGTCAATTGGAGAAAGCGGAGACGGTTTTTGATATGGCTCGCTTCACTCCTATTAATTTACTTGATTCCGATTCGGAATCGATCCATGGTCACTCTGTGAAAGCGGAATAAAATCGAAGGCTTTCCGTTAGATTGTTCCAGAATTAGCCTGTCCGGTTTTTTATAAACAACTTTTGTTCCCAGAGGATATAAATTGTTGCCTTCGGCCAGAAGCGAAGTGATTACAGGCCAGGCTATACGATGGCCCAGGTCTGCTGTAACCAGTTCGGTCACATCATAAAGACGGCTGCGATTACCGAATTCACTCTCTTTCGTATAGCCGTTCTTGAGCCATTCGCCGACCTCCGGAGTACTCTCACTGTTGCCGTCCGGTGCCAGGATATCGACAGCCTCTTGCAAAAGTCCTTTCCAGAAGGATTGTTTGGAGGCTGTAACTTTGCTGTTCTGGGTAGAGATATTGGGTGGATCAAAGGGGCGTCCCAGGCGTGGAGAGCCGTGCAGCAGCTGGGAAGTGATCAAGGGTCCGTCTCTGTCGGAGACCATAACATAGACCATGTCTCTGGTTATACTTTCGAGGGATTCTTTTTTCTGTAGGGCCATGTGATAGTCCATATCGGACGAGGAGAGTACAAGTTTGTCTATCGCTCGATCTGCATTAAGACTGGCGCTGTCCGTCAGGTCGAAAGCCAGTCGGCTGCCCAGGCTGTGTGCCACTAAATATAGTTTTGCATTTGGGCTCTTGATTCTGCCTATCTCTTCCATGAACTGTCGGAATGGGGCTTTACTCCAATCTAGATTCGCTTCGTCGGCGGCATATTCGGTCGTCTTATCGAGAGATGGCCAGGAGAAGAGAACCGGAAGTACTTCGCTGCTTTTCTTATCTAATTCGCTGCATACTATGGCTGTGTCTCTGAGGGAGTCATTGAAGTTTTCATCATATCCATGGACGAAGACACAGATGATCCCCTTCCAGTTTCTGATTGTGTTCTGGAAAGATGCTTTATCCATGCCGGTTACACCGGATACAGCTGTGGTGCTCCATGCTTGATCATTTATCTTGAGGCGGGCTTTGAATTCGGCAAAATTTCTAGAATCCTCTACGTTCTGGAGTAATGCAGGACGTTTCAATCTAGCAAAGCCGTATTCCGTAGAGCCGTTACCCAGATCGATGTGCCGTTTGCCGTTATAAACCGGATGGGTGCTTGAGCGACTTTCGTTTTGTCTGGTGGTGGCGAAGTAGACCTGGTAGTCTCCGGCGGAAGAAATCCGAAAGGGACTGGCTATGGCTACCTGGAAGGAGCAGAGATGAAAGGCTATAAGAAATAGCACTATCTGAGGCAGGTAGCGGTTAATTATGGTAGGTCTGGCTGTCAATGCATTGACTCCGTCTGGTTGATCTTCGGAATGGTATTTTAACCTATCGGTTTTATTTGCGAAAATAATACTAAAATTAATAGTAGGAATATCGTTAACGAAGAAAGTCTCAAGCGCGAACAGCATGTAGAGACCATCTTCTTTTTAAACTCAGGGCTAGCCTGTAGAAACAAGTCTGATCTGGGAATGAGCAACAAATGCTGCCCACGTATCCCACATAAACGGGTTCTCGGAATTGCATGCCTGAACGGCAACGTCAATATTGCTCGCAGGATATTCTCTGGCGAGACCGTTAGCTGTGAAGACTACACAGGCATCCAGATTGACTCCGCAGAGAATGAATCTTGCGGTGTCGAAGGATGCTGTTTTGCAGACTTTCGCGATCAGATGAGAACCATCCTTTTCTGGTTTGACCAATTGAGTTGTCCGTGGATAGTTTTCGACCACCGCGAGAAGCTGTGGAAGGGTCGGTCCATAATCTTCGAACTCGTTTTTGATCTCCAGAAAAACAATTGCCCAGCGCTTTTTGATGGCGAGCTGTATCAGAGCCCCGACCTTTGCGATGGTGGCAGAATCGTTGGCTGCTTTTGACCGGGTCTGCATATCCACGACCACAAGCGTGGTGTCCGGATACGCCTCCAGTTCCAGCAGGGGAAGTGTGGATATCTCAGGTTGCATTTCAAGCTCCCCATATCAGCAAGTAAAGCAGAGGCCTGGCTTCAGGCGCTCCACCTTACTTGCTCGTCAGTTAATAGACCGTATCCGATCTCAGAACGACATGCCCGGATAGGCGATCAGATTCGCTCCGTACAGAGATTCGACCTGAGACCAATCGGTAGTTTCGTTGGCCCAGGAGGGCATCTGGCCGAAGAGATTGCGGAAGCCGGTGACGCTGCCGTTCTCGAAGGTGACCTCGATCAGATAGTCGGACGAGCCGAATTTCATGAGCGGGGTCATCAGCACAGAGAAGGATTTGTCACAGTCGCTCAGCAATTTCACATAGACGTCCTTGGGGCCGGCAGAGGTGAAAACCTTGCGCGTTTTGCCTTTGCGGTCGTCCAGGATTGCGCTTGCACGTTCGATCATTCAATTTCTCCTTTTTGATTTTGTTCGTGATTGAATTTATTGGTTGGTAACGGTTCTTTCCGTTCAAATTCAAGGGTTGGGCGGCGTGTTGGTCAGACCGAAGTCGATGAAGGCGGAGAGTTCTCCAGCGGTCATGGCTCCAGAGTGCCTGTGATAAGTGCTTTCACCCTTGCGAATCAAGATATAGGTCGGTGACTCCTTGACCCCGTAGACGGTGGCATAGGGAGCGTTGTTGTAGCGCGGATGCTGGTAGGTGAGATCCAGCGAAGCGAACTTGACCTTGCCCTTATAGCTCTTTGACAGGTCGCTGAAGAGCTTGAGCTGTTCGTCTTCCACTCCTGTTCCGGGAAGGTAGATGATGATCAAAAGAGCTGCCTCTCCATTCTGGAGTTTCCATTCCGGAGAGTAGGGCATCAGAGTGGACACGGTTTTCTGATATGCCGTGTTATTGGCCGGAGCCATATTCTTTTGCCAGAGACTTCCAGCCACTAACAAAGCAATCAAAGCGATTCCGATAAGGATGATTTTCGGTTTTGTCATCTGGTCTCCTTGCAGAAGGTATCATCGAAGGGATGCCGTCGCGATAGGCCTGGGACAGCTAATCGCGAGGCTCCCTCGTTTGGTCAGGAATCCGTTTAAGAGCGGCTTCTCGCCCACTCCGCAATGACCTGAGCGTGAGTTTCGAAGGCAATCTCAGGCAGCGCATCGAGGGGAAACACTTTTGCTTCCAGGGCGTCGCTGGCGGCCACCGGAGATTGGTTCTCACTCACCGGTTTGGCAAGATAGAAAACGATTGTCTGGTTGCAGTCCGGTGTACCGGTCACTGTCAGGAGGCGGTCGATCTCGACGATCAGGCTGGTCTCCTCCAGTGCTTCGCGCGCAGCGGTGTTGTGCGGACATTCGTTCGGGTTGCCGAAGCCCCCAGGCAACGCCCACATGCCTTTCTTGGGCGGATTACCGCGTTTTACCAGAACGATTCCGTCACCACTCGGAATGATTATTACACCGACAGTAACAGGGTTGTTCCAGTGTACGAAATCACAGCTCGGGCACGCATCCAGCAGGTTGCCGTCTATTTCTCTGCTCTCCAGTCTGGAAGAACAGTTCGGGCAGTATCTAAAGCGAATCGGTCCGGCTGGAGCTTTTCGCTTGGCGAGCGGGAAGAACAAACCGGAGCAGAAGCCCAGTGCCACCACTAGTAGCGTCGCGATGGCTTTGTCCGGAGTGGGTGTGAAGCTCAAAAACCATAGGCAAACAAAGATGAGGCAGCCGACCATAGAGCGTCGAGTTCCCAGGCGACTGTTGCCCAGGTAACCCAGCGCGATTGCCGGAGCTGCCATCACTAAGATTTCGAAGGGGGTCACGACTATTACCTCATTAGTCATCGGCAGCTCACCCTTCAGGAGGGTGAGCCAGGGTCGAAAACAGGCGTCAGACCCGACAGGCTTTCATGCCTGCGGGTCTGAGCCTTTGCGATATTCGAAGCTGCCCGGCGCAGTTACTGGAGCGAGTCCAGATATTGCTTCAGGGCCTCATCGGAATCGAACTTCTTGGCGTCGAGGGTGAAGCTGTTCACCAGCACGAGCATCACGAAGGCGTGCTGCTCGTCGCCTTTTCGGTTGACGGTGAAGAGCCAGAAGCGCTGGTCGCCTTTTGCAATAAGCTTCGGCTCCAGAGACGCGAAGTCGGGCCAGTCGGCCTGGTTGTCGGCCTTGTGGACGTTGGTACGAGCCTGGCGAGGACCGTTCAGGACCCTGCCCTGGTCGTTCTTGACCTCGAGGGTGCGAGCCTCGCCTGTGATGGCATCGAAGAAGAGCACTTCTTTCAGGGCTGCGCTGGCCTTGCCATCCGGCTCCATGGGAGCGATGAGCTGCAGACCGAGCCCCTCGAATTCGAGGAAGGTCGGCAGGTTGTTGCCGCCGGTTTCTGCCGCCGGGAGGTTCTGGTCCTCGGACAGCATCAAGATGTCCTTCTGGGTGACGAAGTAGTTCATCAGCCCATGCTTGTACTTGGCATAGGATTGAGCGTACATCCGTCCGAGCTCTTCGGGGAGCAGAGTGGCTCCGGGGAACTTGGCAGCGGCGTCTTCCACCGAGTGATTGGTGGGAATGCCGTACTGGCTGATCTCCATGACGCCGCCAATCTTGGGGATCATGACGCCGGCGATGGTCGGCTTGTAGGTCACGTAAGAGATGAGCAACGACCAGGAACCGTCGTCGTTCTTCCAGTAGACGACTTCGGCGGGTTCCGAGAGCGGATGGAACCAGGCGAACATCGCTTTGGTCACCCAGCTTTCGTCACCGAAGAGGAAGCCGCTGTTCTCAATGGTCTGGGCATCCTGACCGGTGTCCGCCGCGTTGACTCGAACGATGCCACCGGAGGAGCCGAAGATCTCGCCGTACCAGACCGTGTAATGCAGGGGTACCTGCCAGTACATGGTATCGGTCTTCAGGTCGGTGAGAATGTGGGGGCGACCGATTCTCAGCCGGTTATCCGAGTTGGAGTTCTCGGCATAGTGCATCGCCGTGGGTCGGGCGATGATGCGGTTGTTCACAGTCGTCGGCATCTTGGTGATTGCCTGGGGCTGGATGAACGAGGCGATCTGGCTTTCGATAAACCAGCCGGTGAAATTGCCGGCGGTCACCGCTGCAGTGGCCAGAACCGTGAGGACCACCAGCGAGACGCCTGCCTTGCGCCAATTTCGCCGCGTCAGGTAGATGCCGAGCGGGATGCCGACAAGAGGCAGAACGATGAGCGGCATCACCGACCAGGCCATTACCAGCAGCGGTCGAGCGAACGGCACCAGCACCACATATGCCAGGACAAGAAGCAGCAGAGTCCGGAACCAGAACTTCAGCGATCGCCCGCGGAACCAGGCAAAGCGCTTCTTCTTCGGCTTCTCGCTTTGCGAGGCGCCGACATCGGGCGGTTGAGTTCCTTCAACGCCATCGACGTGGTCTTCGTTTTCGGGTTGGTCTGACATGGTTTTTCATTCCTCTGGTACAGAGTTATGGTTTATGACCGGAGGCGGTCGGGAAGAGAGACACCTGTAACTCTTCCGAAAACCCGTGCTTCCTGAGGTTGGGCCTGAAAATTCCACGCACACTAAGTACGAGTTCATGAGCTTTTTTAGAGCTAAGTTTTCAGGTCAGGTAAGGTCGGGAAGCACTGAATAAAACGTCGGGAAACAATATTGAAAATCTCGTGTATTTCTTGTTCTGACTTCAAGGTAAGTTAAAGAGCTTAAACAACTTCTGATAGTCAGAAAATATCAGAGCTACCCCTCTGACGCGAAGCTGGTTGATTTTGAGAGCAGTTTTTGTGGTGCTATCCCAGCTATGCGAGCTTCCTGTAAAGTTGTGCGCAACAAGGATGTCAAGCGTTATGGCTGATACAGTCATTCTTCGCGATGAATCGGTTGAACTGTGGAAAAATTTCTTAAAAACACTATAGGCAATAGTATAAAAGTGAAGAAAAAAGAGGAGACGCGGATACCTTCAGCCGATTGGCTGATGGCATCCGCGCTCCTAACTCGAGTCATCTCGCCGGAATCAGTAGGGACCCCGATTGGGATTGTAGGGCACCTTCTGAGGAGGGTTCTCGTAGGTGGGGAAAACCAGATATTCATCCGGCACGGTAACTCGAATGTTGTCCTTCGGGGTAAAGGACTCTACCAGACCGTTAATCGCTCCGCGCCAGGTTTTGGTCTCCTTCAGGAAGCCGTTCTCGTCGAACTGGCGAAGCACTCGATCTCGAGCCTTCGGATCGCCCTCGTCATAGAGAACATCGGAGGTCGGAATGGTGCTGCCGTGATCGAAGTAGATATTGCGAAGGTCTTTGCCGTCGCTGCGATGAACCGAGATGCTCCAGATGTGGTATCGACCCTCTCGAAACATGAAGTATTGCTCGAACAATTCTTGCTCGTGCTCGTTGTAGAGCCAGACGATCAAAACACCGCTCTTGTCGATTTCGCCGGCCCACTTCAGCTTGCGCTTCAGGGTGCCGTCTTCGCGGTTCTCTTTGACCTCGGTGCCGTCGCCGGCTTGTTCGACCTGGCGTCGAACTGTTTCACCGTCGGGATAGAGCCAGTCTTCTTTGTATCGAGAGCCGTACTGATCCCAGGTGATAATCGACGTGACCTTGCCGGTTTCGTCGAAAGCTTTTGTGACCCGAGAGCCGTCTTCGAGAAGCGTGAACAGGCTTGTGAGCAAGCCTTCCTCGCTGAAGATTTTCTCTTCGGTTTTGACCCAGCCGACGCGCATCTTGCTCAGCTTTTGATCGCTTTGCAGGGCGCCGGATTGCGGGTAGTAAACCCGTCTTTCGGTGCGGTCTTCGCCGACGAGACGGGTCTCTTTCCACATCGCTCCGTCGTCGAAGTACTCGACATCGGATTGATAGGTGACACCATCGGCGGCGACATGCGCTTCTCTGAGGAGATGCCGTTTGGCGGTCTCTTCGTCCGGCGCCGACAGGGTTTTCGCTTCGCGAACCTTGCCGGTTTCATAGTACCAGTACTCCGAGAGTTTGCCGTCCTTGTGGTCGGCTGTGGCATGCATGGGGGTAAGGCCGTCCGGATAGTATTGCACAGTCCTCACGGCTTCGTCGTCATGCAGTTCCACCCGAAATTCCATCTTTTCAGGAAAGTACCGGGCTTTCGGTTTCTCGGAGAAGTCAATCAAGAAGAAAGCAGCGGCGGCGCCCAGGGCAGCCACCACTGACAGTGCTATCATCAGTTTCCTCGATATCATGATGTCCTCTCTGGTTCGAGGAGGAGAACCGGGCAGACAGGTTGGCGCGGAGCCAGGCTCTGTCTGCCCGGGGTTAAGTTCGTTTGAGGCTTTGGATTAGCCGCCGGTCACGGACATGATGCCGCTGATGGCCAGTCCGAGCAGCAGCATGACCACGGTCGAGAATGCGAAGTTGACCGCGGCCACGATCACTGCCGTGAAGAAGCTCTTCACGAAGACCAGGGCAGGCATCATCCGCGCGACCAGGAAGATGGCGACGGCGCTGAAGAAGATCTCCCAGACGTACATCAGAACCGGATACGCCTGGAAGTAGAGGATGGTGTGCGGCGCGACACCGATCAGCAGCCTGGCGGCAGCGTTCGAGAGAAAGCCTCCACCGAGGATTGCCAGAGCGATGACCGCGATGCTGGGCCAGAAGCCGCGATTGAAGCCAAAGCCCTTGCGGGTCACCGCAGGGGCGATGTACTTCATCGACACGAAAGCCGTCCCCAGAACGAGGACGAGCTGAATCAGAAGAGCGACGATTAGAGCGGTGCTATTCATGGTTTTGCTCCGATTTTTGTAATGGCGAGAACTGTCAGTTGACGCTCGTCAACCTGGTAACAGTGTTTCGCCTTGAGGAAGTATTCGGCTTGTCGTTGACGACTTCGAGCCGAATTAGATTACCCCGGGAGGTCTTTCGAACTCCGGGTGCGACCCAGATGAAGGAACGGCGCCGGGATTGGCTCCGCTCCGTAGAATTGGCGGGATAGGAGGATAGGGCATCGACGGCACCGGCATTGCTGCCCAGGCGCTCGTGAGCTTTGCCTTCCGCGCGGAAACTGAACCAGGTGGCAGCGCAGAACGTCGAGACGAAGACGCTGGCACCGAGAGTGATGTACTGGCTGTCCCCGAAGCTCAGAACCAGGACGATTAGCCCGATAATGAGCAGAATTGGGAACAGCCCGAGCATGGGGTGGTTGATGCTGTCCAGCTTATGGACAAGGTAGAGCCCCAGTCCTGCCGCTGCTGCAATCACCGCCATCAATATCATGGCACTCATTCTTACCTCGTAGATATTGTGGGTGGTCCAGGCGGCAGGTCCGAGGTTCTTCTAAAGGCCTCGGTTCAGGACGTCGGACTCTCCGGTTGAGGGGGGCTTACTCGAAAGCAAGCCAGCTGTGGGGCATGTGGATGCCCTGGTAGCCGTAGCGCCTCGAGACGATGCGAGAGATCTCTTCGCGGCCGAGATGACGTTCCACCTCGATCTCGGGTTTGCCTGCCACGGTGAGAATGATTACTTTGCGCATAAAATACCTTTTGAGTATGAAAAAATTGAATGTAAGAAGGTCGGCTACTGGCGATTGAACACCGCAACACCTCGATAGGCCGACCCTCTCGCCTTTGACGAACCATGAACCCTGCGATCTGCTTCCGACAGAGCAGCTTGGGGCCATCTGACATAGAATCAGAGAATGGCTTATTGGATGCAGTTAGAAAACAGGTATCTGGTTCGTTTGATGAATCAAGAACATGAACAGGAAGATATCTTTCTGTATCAAGAATAGAAGGTCCTTGACAATAGGTTTTTTGTAACAAGAGACCTGTACTCTCTCTTAATAAAGCTATTTATCAATGGTTTTCGGGGCTTTCAAAGAGTTAGATTGGCAAAATTTATACTGGCGCAGCTCTATGGTTAGCGCTAGGTTTCAAAGCTAGCTTTGTTTAATCAGGTTGACTTTGAATTTTGGCGAAGTCTAAGGTAGCGATATCTTTCTTGCAATTTTTTTGAATTCAGAAACAGCTTCAGTAACACAGTATATTTCTAGCCCCAAACTTCTTTAGAGAACCAGACTCGGTTCTTCTGAGTGGTTTCGCGTGGTTAGAGGTTGCCCCGGTTCCTGGAGATGTTTCCTGTGTATACCCTGTGGACAAACCTCAATGGAGAAGGAGGATTCTATGAAGACTCTTGTTCTGCTCAAGCTTCCGGACGAGAAAGGCAAGTACGCTACCTGTTCTCTCCAGACCCTCGGGGTCTTTCCGGAGCGCGGCATCTGCTACCTGATCATGGACCAGGTTTACGAAGTCACCCAGGTGATCAAGCCGATTAGCAGCGAAGGTGGCAATGCGCTTATCATCAAGCTGCTCAATCTCGATCAGCCGGATTCCGAGACGATCATGAATGCGGTCAGCTCGATGATCAACCTTGACGGTGACACCGGCCTGACCACCGGTCTCGATGAACCCGATTCTGTTGTTCTGGTTCGCCTGAAGAAGATTCGCAAACAGCAGGTCCAGCTCGGCAGTCTCGTCTTCGATGTTCAGGAGCTGCTTTCTCAGGCACGCGCCTCGGA
>CAZCBH010000130.1:0-7845 GCA_964496875.1 uncultured Candidatus Obscuribacterales bacterium
CAAATTAAGTGGAAAGACAATCAGCCTCAGGGGCCGAATCGTCTTTCCTGAGCCGAATCTCTTTGCTCAGTTCTTCCACGGCATGCGGAAGTGATGAGCGCGATGGTAGTAGAGACCAAGCAAGAATCCTGCCGCAAATCCGCCGACATGCGCCATATGGGCGACGCCGTCGCTTTTATCCGGATAGACGAAAATCAGCGTCAGAACCAGAATCAGCTCGACCATACTCTTGAAGGTGAAAAACACCGCAGCCATGGTGGCTATCGGAGCGACGACCTCAGAGAACATTCCGCGGAAGCGGAAGGCCACGAACATGCCCATCATGCCGAATACCGATCCGCTGGCACCGAGAATGGGTGTTTGCGAATGGATGTCGAGCAAGTAGTGCGCTAGACAGGCTGCCACTCCCAGCAGGACGTAGTACCTGATACCGCGGGCTACTCCGGTGAAGTAGACCACTCCCATGGCAGCAGGGATCAAGAAGATCATGTTGCTCAGGTAGTGATCCATGCCGCCGTGGAGGAATATGTAGCTGACGCTATTGAATGCCGACTTGACCATCAGCAGAGGGTCCAGATGCGCAATCGCATCCGTCATCTCGGCAGGATTGAAGAGGAAGAACTGAAGCACCGGCACGCCGTTGCGGAGCATGACCGAAATCAGCACCTGAAAGATGAGGGTGGACAAACCGATGATCAGCAGGAACCGTTTTACGTTGGCTAAGGTTCTCATGAAGATAGCCTTTATCCCGGATCGGCTTGGTGCCATACTCCTGGCCCGATCCAATTGCGTATCGACAGTGAAGCAAGCGTCGATGAGTAGAGAACCTGCAGAAAAATCTGCCGAACGGGGCAGACAGGAAAAGGATTTCGTAAAATCACTTTTCCTGTCTGTCTCGCAGAAAGATTCGACAGGATAAGGCAGAGTGAAGGCGCGCCTTATCTGATTCTTGTGGTCTGATTCATTCAGACTTTCTTGTTATCGTTTTTGTCAGGTTAGAGCGCACCACCGATGGCGGCAATTGCGATTAGCAAAACCACCACTACGATAGCTCCCTGAAAGAGGATTCCCAGGTTCTGTTTCAACCTGAGGTCGTCCAACTCTCGTTTGCTACGCGGCGTCGGTTGTGGTTTCTCTTTCAAAATCATGCCCCAAGCAGAAGCTTGAACAGGACATAGCCTATGATAAAGCCCAGAGCGAAGTTGCCGAGCAGCGAGATAAAGCTGTTTTGCTGCGGCTGTTGCGGCTTCTGGGGATCTTCTGGCTGCGGGGGGCCCTGGTTGTTCTTCTCGGTCATGGTTCACCTCTTTTTCTGGTGTTTTATCTACCCTCTGCATCTGTTCGGCAAGAAACCAGTCTCTTATCTCGCTCCAATTGCTGAGCGTAGATCGAAGAGACTATTTGGTATTTCGGTAGTTAAAAGATCAGTCGGCTTATTTCTTGCCTGAATCAGAATTTTAGAGGGATGGTTAAATCTACTCTGTTGATACAGAGGATCTCAAAGGCAATGTCAGGCAAGTGGTTGCAAAGGGATTGCAAAATGATTGTACGGGTCGAGGTGGTTTTTCCTTCTCAGTTACCTGTTGAAGGGACGCAGAGCGATTTTTGTTGACGTTTGTGAACCGGTGCTTTATTTGAAGTTACGTAATATCCAAAGACAAAACCATTATCGGAGCAAGCGGATCATTCCTCTGATTGTTCTCTTGAAAACATGAAAGTATCGAAAGTCTAGCTTAGCCGAGGTGAATTTTTTCAAGGATGGATATCTTGAAAACCGGTTCGGCTCTCGACTTTCCCTGCTTGTTCTGGAGCGGTGTTGATTCTGCATCGATTCTATAAACAGCATTAACTCTTCTACTTGTTCGAATAAGCATAGGATCGAATTGTCTTTTCTTCTTTCGATTCCTGAGCAAAAGCTCTAAAACTAACTGAATTAAACGTTTGAGACCTCTACTGACTGTCGCCCTGGCGATCCGGAAGAGGTTTTTCGCTGTTTCGAACAGCCAATAACGAGAACCTTAGAGTAAAAGGCACAAGCATGTCCCGATATGCAATTTTTCCCCTGGTTGTCGCCATATCGATAGTATCCGGCTGTGGATACGATGGCGACCGCAGCAGCTCTCAAATCTTTCCGACGCGAAATGCTATCCGGCTGGAGCTGCCTGAAGAAGACGAGCAGATTGATTTTCGTTTCGTGAACTGGGCCGAGGATGGCTCCCATGTTCGAACCATCGTCACCGAGTTCAAGGACGGAATCACCGAGACCAAGTACTTCCGCCCCGATTCGACTCTGGACAAAATCACCCAGTTCTATCCGGCTTCAGGCGAAGAAGACGCCGGCGACTCTGATGACAAGCGACAGCTCCGCATCTCGCTTGTATACGACGAGGACGGAAAGGTGCTCTTGTACGAGAGGGCCTTTCAGAATGACGGTAAGGCTGCCGTTTTCGGTAGTCGTCGAGCTGATGGGGTTTTTCGCCGGGAGTTGTTCTATGAGGACGGCAAGAATTTGCATCGTCTTCATTTCATCGACCGTTCAGGTCTTGTTCTGGTAGAGCAGATCTTCGGACGGGATGGGATTGTCGACCTCGTCATCCGGCGCGACAATCGAGGCAATGAAACCACCGAAGAATACCGGGAGGATGGAACTCTGCGCTATGTCACCGTGCGACCGCGCAGCAAGTACGGCCCGGTGGAGCGCTCTTTCTTCTCTGCCGATGGTATTCGCCTGGAGATGCAGGTGCGATACGCTTCGGGCTCTATCCAGGTCAAATACTATGAGAACGGCAAGGTGGTCGAAGAACGTTATGTCTACCAGTCCGGCACCGCCAGCGTCAGCACCTGGGATAAAGACGGCAACAAGGTGACGCGTCGTTATTCTGGCAAGCCGGACAGCAATGGCTGGACGGATATCACTGGATTCGAGCTCAAGGGTGTCACCGAATATGATGGTGATACCAGGGTGCGCAGGGAGATTGAGTTTCACCCGGACGGCAAGACACCCCGGGAGGTTCGCTATCCCGACGGACCGGGCACCACTTACAAAACGCTCTACAAGTACTTTCGGGAGGACGGAACCCTGGAGAAAGAGGAGTACAAAGAAGACTACAAGACTACCAGGGATGAAAAGGAGTATCCGGTCGAGGACAACATCCGGGAGACCGTTCCCGAAGAGTACTTTACGCCCTCGGGACGGGAGGCTCCTGAATTGCTGAGCGCAGCAGAGATGCCCGAACCTCCGCAGTACGGTTGTGAGAACTGTTGTGGAGAAGGCTGCGAATATTGCATGCCTTGAGACTGCAGGCAGAGAGTTTTAGATAGCTGATTTCGATCCGGGAGTCTCTCCCGGATCTCTTTTGTTTTGTAAAAACTATAACTCATAGTAGTTGTGTTCGAAGCAGGCAAACATTATATGCACTAGTATAAAAGAGTCACTAAAAATATTTCGAAAGAGAGGGGAGAGAACCACCGAATGTGGTTCTCCCTTCTGCTTCTTATTAGATGTTTCGCATCGCTTCAAGGGCTTCCCAGCCTTTGTAGATGCTCTCACCTTGTTTGAAGCTCATCCCAGAAGGATGTCTCCAGAATCGAATTGCCAGATACAGGCTCCAGGGAAACACTCCCAGAGGATTGTTCTTCTCCAGTTCGGTCTCGATCTGGCTGGCGGTCATCCGACTCGGCAGCTTCAGAAGAGAAAGCAAAGCCGGGATGATATTGGGAAGCTCTCGTTCCTTTTGGTAGGCTTCGAGCTGTTTGGAGAGGATATGATTTCTGGCTGCCTTGAACTGCCCTTTCAGAAGCGCTTCATAGGCATAGGCGTTTATCCTGGCACTGCGCCTGTTTGTGCGGAAGGAACCCAGATCCTTCGCGTCTCTGTCGATTATCTCTCGTGCAGTCTCCTGGGACGCGCCGCGGTCGTGGTTGGCGTTGACCAGCACCCTGGCGGTTCTGTTCTGCTTGCACTCTTCGGCCAGGGTCATGACCTCTACCATGCGGTTTCGCCGTTTATCGACTCCATTTGGATTGATTCGACGGAAAAGCTCGTTGAGGTTCATCTCTATGTCGAGCAGGGTTCTGTGGTGTTGATAAGCCTGAAACCAGTTCGATGCTGTTCTCAGAGCGATGATCACCAAAAGGCAGAAAACTAGCAGGAGAACGGCGAAGAGTACGATTGGAATTTCATCCGTCAGAATGTGTTCCATAAGCGGATTGAAGAAGGTGATCAGGAAAAGGATTGCGACTAATGGGATGATCGTGTTGATCGCCCGGAGGATTCGAGTCATGGTAAATCTCTCTCTCGAATAATGAAGCAGAAAGCATGATGCTCTGTGCTTCTGGTTGCAATCTCCCGGGTCGAAGACTGTTCGTTGCGACTGTAATCAATCGAGCCTTCGATCAGAGAACGGAATTACCGTTGGTCTTGGACGAGACCAGGGGAAATTCCGGATCCGAATCCGTTTGAGGTTAGTCGGCACTGGGGCTGGCTGAAATGACTTTTTTCCCGATTATTGCTGCTTTTAAAGGTGTTTCAGTATTTTTCGGATTTTTGAAATACAGATGAGAGATGGGTATCTCAATCAAGACAGAATGGCACTGGGCAGTCACGTAAATCTTCTGCTTTGCTTAGTGAAATAATGTGTAGGAGTCAGGCGTGGGCAAAGCGGCTTTTCAAGCGGTTTGAACAGGCTGGTTGCGCTAAGTTCGGTCAACCTTGAAATCCTGAATTATTCAGGATCTTTTTCACCGCTTGACAACAGTGAAGATATGTAATGAGCTGAGAAATAGCTAAAAGAGTCAATAGACTTATATTCCCTGACAACTCTTTTCATTACTTCATGTGATCAAAGACTTTCAGGAGATTTGGTAGTAACAAAGCCTCTCTTGTACAAACAAGTTATCAACTCCACAACACCAGTATTTCGAGGCAAAAACCTCTAAGACTTCTTAAGACAGCACTTTTCCAGGCTTTTTTCTCCGCGACTGCGGACCTGGGTGCGGTTGTCTTGCGCTGGTTCCTTGTGGGCGCTCTCAACCTTAACCTTTAGCGAAAGACAGGAGGCTGGACATGCATTACAACCATGTCTTGCTGGACCTGCTGGCAATCTTCGTATCCGCCCTGTTCATGATGCTCGTCTTCTTTCGGGCAGGTCGGCTTCCGACGGTTCTGGCATTTCTGGCTGCAGGGGTCGCTTGCGGTCCCTATGGCTTCGGTTTCGTAACCGACGTCCATGTCATTGAAACTCTTGCCGAGATCGGCATCGTGCTGCTTCTCTTCACCCTCGGCATGGAGTTCTCACTGCCTCATTTCAAGCGAATGTGGCAGTTTCTCGTTATCGGCGGTGCGTTGCAGGTCGGGCTCACCATTGCCGTGGTGGTCATCGGCGCGCAGTTCTACGGACTGTCTCTGCCCTTTGCCATCTTCATCGGCATGTCGCTCTCGATCAGCTCCACCGCTCTTGTTTTGAGGCTCCTGGACAACAAGAATGAGTTGGGTTCGGCTCACGGTCGCAACTCGCTCACCATCCTCATCTTCCAGGACCTGATGATCGTGCCCATGGTTCTTGTTATCCCCTTCCTCGGTGGTCGTGAAATCGCTTTGAACGACATCCTGGTTGGTGGTGGCAAGCTTCTCGCCTTCGGTGCGGTCTCCTTCGTAGTGGTCAAGTATGTCCTTCCGGTTCTTCTTCGGGAGGTCGCCCAGACCATGAACCGTGAAGCCTTCATCGTCGCCATCGCGGTGATTTGCCTTGGAGCGGCTCTGCTCACAGCGGAAGCCGGACTCTCCATGGCACTGGGTGCGTTCGCCGCCGGTCTGGTTCTGTCCGAATCTCGGTACAGCCACCAGGCTCTGGCGGAGACCATGCCATTCCGAGAGCTCTTCAACTGCGTGGTCTTCGTGTCCATCGGCATGATGTTCGACTTCCGGGTGGTTATCCAGCAGCCGCTTCTGATCATGACCTGTGTGGCGGTGATCGTGGTCGGTAAGACTCTGATTACCGGTCTCATTACTCGAGGCTTCGGGCACTCGCTCAAAGTCTCGGTGCTTACCGGTCTCGCCCTTGCTCAGTTCAGCGAATTCTCCTTCGTCCTGGGCAAGCTCGGTTTGGAAGCGGGTCTTCTCGACGCCAAGACCAATCAGCTCTTTCTTTCGGTTGCCATCATCTCGATGGCGGTGTCACCGGCGGTGAATGCAGTCGGGCCGCAACTGGCTGACCTGTTGGAGAAAATCCTTCCCACCGGTCGAGCACGGAAGCCCTTCGGCATGATTCCCGGCGACGAGGAGGTGCTCAAGGATCACGTCATCGTGGTCGGCTACGAGCACCGGGGCAAGCAGCTGGTCAAAGCACTGGAGAAGGTGAAAATCCCCTATGTGATAATCCACAACGATCCGAAAGTGGTTCTCGAAGAATCACGGCAGGGCAAGCGGATTTCCTATGGGGACGGCACCAGCGAGGAGCTGCTCAAATGGGCCAACATCAAGACCGCTCGCCTGGTGGCGCTCACCCTCCGCGATGAGCTCACCACCGCCAGGGCAGCCAGTGTGGCAAAGCGGCTCAACCCGTCTGCTCAAGTGATTGCCGGTGCGGAGGGTCTCTTCGACTCCTTCCAGATCGTCAACGCCGGGGCGGACAACGTCGTTTCTGCTTCGGCAGAGGCGGCAATAGAGTTCGTGCGACGGGTGCTCGAACAGGCGCAGGTGCCTTTCCTGGAAGTGGAGCGTATCGCGCTGGAATCCGCGGCGGAGCTGGAGAAAATCAATCGCCGGCTGCTTCGCAGGAGAACCAGTCAGACTCCTTTCCAGGCGGTCCCGTTCAACATGGTTACCGCTCCGGTGACTGTGGAGGAAAATTGCGCCGTCATCGACAAGACTCTCGGAGACACCCATGTCCACCACGACACCGGTGCCTACATCGTAGCCATCCAGACCCGCAATGGTGACCTCATTCTCAACCCCAACGGTGGAAATGAGCTCCATGTCGGTGACACCGTCATGCTTATCGGCAAGGCGGACCAGGTGGCGGAAGCGATGCTGCTCTTCAAGACCAGGCCCAAAGACAAGGAGCCGGCTGCGGTCGAGAAGGCTGAGGAGGCGGTGACACCAACACCGACTCCGGCACCGACGGCAACCGATGTGGACGCCGATAAGAAAGATCGCACCGAGGAGTGAACAACCTCGGACTAACAGGAGAATAAGTCGCCTCCGACAAACTCCTGAAGCGATGGGTGAAAGAGAGCGCCTGTAACTGTTATTTGCAGAAAGAGAGAAGCCCTTAGAAGGCTTCCTCTTTCTGTTTTTTTTTTGCTTTTTATTACTATTGAATATCATAGAAACCGTTCGACTTTTGGTTGAACAGGCAGAGGGACTAGCTCCCTAATGCTCTGTTGCAAGCTGTTTTGAGACAATAGGAAGTATAATCTTTATCCTGTTTCGAAATTAAATAAGGATTGTTGTTTTGGAAAACCGGTTTTCAGCCAGAAAGCTTCTTCCGCTTTCAATAGTATTTATCGCTGCGACCTTCATGCCTGCCTACTCTCAATCCGGCGCATCGAAAGCCGCGCGTGCCCCGATTGTTCCTGTCAGTAAGAAGATGGAAGGTCTGCATGGTCTTGGAGCGATTGGTATTCCGGTCAAAGTTTATTATGGTAACAACGAATACAAAGGCACCTACCTGACCAGCACCAGAGAGACAGGTCTGGCTTATAAAAGCGGTCTCCAGAAAGGGGACGTCCTGATCAACATCGGCGGAAGAGTGCCTTACGATCCTAAAGCCACCGACGAGATCATGAGGAAGCTGGGGCGGACTGTTGACGGCAAGCGCAGGACTCTGGCTTATTCTACCTGCC
>CAZCBH010000130.1:7855-11491 GCA_964496875.1 uncultured Candidatus Obscuribacterales bacterium
AGAGTGCAGTTTTTCAGAAAGACCAGTCGCGGTCTGGTTTTTTTAGAGAGGACCATGGGCTGGTCAAAAGATGCCCAGGTTTTTCAGCGCCCGGATAGTGCAAAAACAGCCAGGAAAGCAGTAGGCTCGGTTGATACCGGTTCTCTCAAGAGTTACATGTATGAGCTGGTCAATGCCGATCGCAAGAAGAACGATTTGCCAGGATTGAGAGTAAGCGGCAAATTGGAGAGTATCTCTCGGGGTCATTCCCAGGATATGGCTAACAGGGATTACACCGATCACTACGATCCCGAAGGCAAGGGTTTTGCCGATAGAGCCAAGGCCGCAGGAGTGCGTGCAGCAGTGGGAGAGAATGTAGGCAAGATGCTGGTCGAGCCCAAGAGCACCAGCAAAGAGCTGATTGCTAAATGCGAGGACTTGCTGATGCACTCCTCCAGGCATCGAGCCAATTTATTGAACCCTTCGTTCAAGTCCATGGGAATCGGCATGGCGATTCACCGAGATGGCTCCATCGCTGTTACCCAGATGTTCTCCGATTCAGAAAATCCTTAGATAGAGATTTCCCTCGGTATCGAAAAGGACATTATTGCGCCGCCGCTTTCGGCATTGGCTGCCCAGATCTCTCCTCCGTGGGCTTCGACTATACTTTTGCAAATCGCAAGACCCAGTCCGCTACCTTTTTTCTCTTTGCTGTCGCTTATTTGATCTACCTGTTCATAGCGCTCGAAGATTCTTTTGAGCATCTCTTCGGGAATTCCTCTACCCTGGTCTTCCACTGAGAACACCACCGTACCTTCTATCTCCAGCGCCGAGATTGTTATCGCGGAATCGGAAGGAGCGAATTTGAGCGCATTGGACAGAAGATTGATCAAAACCTGGGTCAGGCGATCCGGGTCGGCTTGTATAGTAAGACCTTCCTCTACCCGAGTTTCCATCACTATGTTTGAGCCCGGAGGCGGTTGAACACAATCGACCGCTGTTTTAATTATCGCACCGGCAGAAGATTCACAAAGGACTAGTGAGAATGTACCCTGTTCGATTTGCTCGAAATCAATTAATTCGTTGAGCATCAACACCAGCCGTCTGGTGGCAAGGGTGGTGCGAGATAACATCGCTTCCGATTTTGGGGTAAGCGCTAGATATGTCCCTTCCGACATACGATCCAGGAAACGATTCAGATCCGTGAGAGGCTCTCGCATGATTCTGCTCATCACCTCCAGATAGCGCTGGCGCTCCAGTCTGATGGCCAGTACCTGATCGGCTATCTCACGGAAGTCCCTGTCGAACCGAGAAAATTCGTCCTCTCTAGCCAGGGGTGGCAAGAGCGCTTTATTCTCCGCCAGTCTTTTAAAGTTTTCGTCTATTGCTTCTATGTTGGCCAGGACGGTTTTGCGTGTCACTAGCCAGAGATTGATGGCGACAAAGATATTGGTGAGGACGCTTGCAGCAATCAGGCTATATATAAGCGTCTCTACATTGCCGCTTCTGGTAAAGTATTCCAGAGCAGGTGAAGAAGCAAGATCGTTGAGGCTCTCGATGGTGTCATGGAGCTGGCGTCTCAAGGGAACCAGTCCGGTCTTCAGATAGTTCGTTATCTGTTCGTTGCTGATTGTTCCGGCAGAGAGACATTCTTCGGTGGTCGCATCTTCGAAATTGTGCAGTTTTTCCACCAGTGGTCTTGTGCGGCTCGATATCTCTTTGAACTCTCTTCCGACTTCGGCAAGTTCTGCCAGAGCTGCTTTGAACTCCTTTTCCTTGTCTATAGAGATGATCGTCACTCCGATCATTACCGACCGACTGGTGTCGCTTATGGTGACATGCATGGCTAGAAAAATATCTCCCATCATGTTCATACTGAGCGCTCCGACTTTTGAGCACACGGTGGACGCATAGATCCTGGTCGCTTGATAATGCAGGGCGCGAGCGGCATCGAGGTAGATCAGAGCGAACCAGAAGGCGAATACGATCTGGAGCAGAAACGGGATCATAAGAAGCAGAAGTCCCTTTCTAAACAGTCCGCTTTTTGAATTAGCCATGCTCTTCACCTCCTTCATCGGCTTCGCTTTCTTTTGAAATGCGGCTCAGATTCATGGGAAGATAAATGGCAAAACGAATCAATCCGGGTAGACTGGAAAATTCAATCTCTCCGCCGTTCAAACGAATCAGTTCTCTAGCTAGATTCAGGGACTGTCTTTCGCCGATAAAAAGCTCTTTGATATTTTCGGAATCCTGAGAGAATCGATCGAATACAGCATCCGGGGCGACGAGCTGCATGTTTCCGGTGGAGCTTTCGATAGTCAGATTGATTCCGCTGCGGGGCAGCGCTTTTTCGACTTTGATTCTCAAAATACCAGAGGCGCTTTTCAGGCAGGCTGTCAAAATTCTCTCCAGTGCCCCTTGCAGTCTTTCTTTGTCCCAGTAGCCGGTAATGGATTTTTCTTCGGTGAGCAGCTCTATTACCGATGATTCTCGGGTGGCTTCCGCCGAGAGTGACTTTTTGATACTTTCGAGCAGCTCGATAAGGTCTTGCTCTTTGAAATCGAGTTGCAATAGACCTGATTCGATCTTCTCCAGATCAAGCAAGTCAGATATGAATCGAATGAGCCCCTGGATGTTTTTTAGTTGGGATCGGATCTCGGTCTTGAGCTCTTCATCAGGTTTTCCATAAATACCTTCATGAAGCATTTCTAGACTGACGCTCAGCATGGTCAAGGGTGAACGCAGGTCATGGCTGACCATGGCAAGAAACTCTTGTTTGCGAGTGCGAGAAAACTCCAGTTCGGATGATAATTCAAGCAGGCTTGATTCCAGCCTTTTCAGCTCGTCATCGTTCTCCAGCATCTCTTCTATCGGTTGATTGGAGGCCAGGGCGGCAGCCGAATCTAAAATGACTTGCAACCGGTCAGAGACATATTTGCTGAAGTATCTCAGCAAGAGTACAGAGAGAACGAAGTTCGAGGTGATCAAAATCAGAATAAGAACAGTAGCGCCGGTCGCTTTTTCTGAGACAGCTTTCGCTGTAGTATTGGCTCTGGTTTTTAAAAGCTCCAGTAATTCGGACCAGAGCACCGAGGACTGGCGATAGGCTTCTACTGTTTCATCTCCATGGGTGAATATCTCTTCTGCCTCTACCCATTTGGCAGAGTCCGATTGAAACTTCTCTTGAATGGCGTCCATCTCTTTGAGGGTTTTCAAAAGCTCTGCGTCCCCGGACGATAAATGGGCCAGTTTTTTGATTGCCGCTGAAGTTTTGTACGGTGCAGTGTAGGGCTGCTCTTTGCTGGCTTTGATCTTGTAGAGAATGGACTTTTCCAGTTTGGCTCCCTGTTCATCCATGATCCTGTCTACCATGCTCATTTTCATGGCAATATCATTCTGGGAGCGAATCGCTTTTACGATGTCGAAACAGACTGAGCCCATCACAATGGAGACTGCTATGCCGGTGCCTCCGGCGGTGAGGGCTAATATCAGTGCTCTTGTCGACAGGGACAGGGAGCGGTGTCTTGCGCTACTGGTCATTTGGAATTTGGTAATCAGAATCGGGATTCCAGGCAGATCATATCCAATTTGAGCAGGTAAAAGCACTTATTTTCTCGGCGATATATTACTATAATTAATAGTAATACAAAATCAAAA
>CAZCBH010000131.1:0-11436 GCA_964496875.1 uncultured Candidatus Obscuribacterales bacterium
TTCCTGAAATCAATCCGGTAAGGGCGCCGGCTGCAGTGCCAACTCCTGAGCCTATTGCGGCTGTTTTTATCTTTGGATGGGCGGCGAAGAACTTCTGGGTTCCGCTTGTGCCATTGCGATTTACTCCGCCATTCAGGATCTGGGACTGTCCGGGCAGGATTGAGAGCCCGCTGAATAACATTGCAAAAGCGAGGCATGTAGCTAGTTTTTTGGGATTGGGATGAAGTGGATTTAACATGATTGCTCGTTTCTAGGCCGATGTGGCTGGTTTGTTTCGTCTATTCGTTGTTGTGGATTTATTCGAGCTAACCCCTGGATATATCCAAAAGGCATTTTGATGTATGTCTGACGACGGGGTCGGATGCCTCTTGTTTCCACTGTCCGAAAAATAGTGGCAACCTTATTTTTTGCCCATCTCGGTTTACATCTGAGGAAAAAAAAGTCTGTTTGTCTTATTCTTAGAAACTGGTTTTTCGGGCTCGATGCCCTGGTTTCGAAATATCGGGCCGGCTTGATAGACCAATTCCCCAATCGGTACTTCGCAAGTACGAGGGCAAATTCAGGTTATGAACAACTCGATGATGAGAGTCGCCGTAGCGTTAACCACTTTATCGCTGGCAGTGAACAGCACCAGTATCTCTGCCTGGGCTCAAGATACGGCCCCTGACCCGCTGACCTCTCCAAATTCCATGATCGACCAGAAGTCGACCATGGAAGCGATCAAAAAGACCCTCGGAGACGTACAGCCAAAGATTCAGGAAGTCAGACCCGATGTCATTCAGGAACTCCAGAAGTACGCCGAGTCGGATAAAACCCCGACAAACATGCGGATAGTGGAGAAGTTAGACAAGCAAGCCGAGGAGTTCTTCAGCCAGGGACGTTACAACGATGCCCTCAGAGATTGGCAGCGGGCCTATGGAAAGTCTATAGAGATGAAGTACAGCGAAGGCCAGGGGCGGGCACTGAGCGGTATGTGCAAAGTTTATGTCACCCAGGGTAAATGGGTGAAAGCCAGGCACCTTGGTGAAAACGCCATCGAGGTTCTCTCGGCTGTGAACGATCGGGTCGCCCTCGGTAAAGCAAGAGTGGCCTTAGCCCAGGCTTATTTCGGTCTCGATAATCCGGTCTGGGCAACCAAACAGCTGGACGAGGCTCTCAAAATTCTCATGACCAATGCTGAGAAGGAGCCTTTAGAAGCAGCGAATATGTTGCAACTTGCCGGAACCATTCTGGTGCAATATAAACGCCCTCTAGAGGCGGTGCGATTCTTCCAGCAGTCCTGCAAGTATCTCGAACAGGGAGGCAATAACATAGCCGCCCTTCTGTTGCGCACCAAGTTGGTCAACATGATGACCGAACTGGGCTGGTATGTAGCTGCCGGAGAAGAGGCTGAAAAAGGATTGAAACTGGCGGAACGTCTGGATGATCCCCATGCCCAAATCACGGCGCTTTGTTCCATGGGTAATGCTCAATTCGTTTTAGGAGAGTATCTTTCCGCCCGGGAGAACTATCAAAAGGCTTTCGACATAGCCAAGGTCCTCCCTTCCGACAAACAGATGTCCAAAGACGGCAGAGCCTTTTTGATGCTGGGCTTCGCCTTTTCACTGTCTGCGGTGGGCGAATCTGAAAGAGCGAAGAAAATGTTCGAAGGTTTGCTGCCCTACTTCGAGAAGCAGGGCAAGTATTTCGAGCAGGCTCAGGTCACCAATGCTATTGGTGTGATTGAATGTGCCCAGGGCAATCCATATAAAGCCATTCCATTATTTTCTAAAGCGCTGGATATAGAAGCTGTGATTACTCCCCAGCGTCCCAGGCTGCACATGTATCTTTTGCGAAATCTGGCTGCTGCCGAGTTCAAGGTCGGTAAATACCGTGAATCTTACAGCCATCTCAAGAACGTGGCCCACGACTTCTCCAGACCGGGTATGGGTGATGGCTACGGTCTGCCCAAGACCAGAGCCTATGCTTCTTTAGCCGAAGTGGCGCTCAAGATGCAGGACCAGGCCCTGGCCAGGACTTTTATAGATGCCGCCCTGAAACTGGGTGATCGATACAAAGACGATGCTTCTCTCTGGAGAGCGTACACTCTGGATGCTCAGATGTTGCTGTCCCAGAAGAAGATAGATGAGGCCAAGGTTAGTCTGAACCATGCGCTCTCCCACTTCCGCTCGCCTCAGGCCGGCTACTTTCCCTCGACAGAGAACATCACTTTCCCCAGTTCACGCCGAGAGTTCGGTATGCAGTTGATCGCTCTGGTCGCTTCCCAGGGCATGACCGAGCAAGCTCTTCTGGTGGCTGAACAGCTCAAAGAGGAAGCGGTTATAAACAACTGGACCTTGAAAAAAGGAGCCAGTCTCAAGCCGGAAGATCGGGATGTCTACCTCGATTTGATGAAGAAGCGAGCTCACCTGCATGCCGCTGAGCAGTCTTCGGCTCCCAAGGAGCTGACCAAAGAGTGGACTACCTGGTTGCAGCGTTTCGGTAAGCTTGCCCAGGAGAACCGCAACCTGGCTCGCTTGATAGCGCCCTACCCCACCGATATTCCCGAAGTGATCAAAACGGTCAGAGAGAGAAAAATGACTGTGATCGAATATCTGGTCGGCGAAAAATCCAGCATCGCTTTCACCGTGGATCCGGCCGGTCGTATTTCGGCCACGGTTCTGCCTGTCAATGAAAGTACGCTCAAAGAGCAGATCAATTCTATGCTGGCAGCAGCAAGAACCGGTGATGGCCAGTCCTATTTGCCAGCTTTGAAAGCGCTGAATAAAGAGCTTATGCCTCAATCAGTGCGGAAGTATCTGCCAATCAGTGCTGATGATCAAATAGTGGTGATACCGGATGGAGTGCTGTACAACTTGCCCTTTGCTGCACTTGTGGACGAGAACGACAAGTACTTTGTCGAGGAGCATTTGATTACTCTGGCACCGTCCATGCGTTCTCTACTTGATACCAAATCCGGTATGCCCGGTACTCTCTCGGTGCTTGTCGCCGCTGGAGAGACACCAGGAGAGCAGAACGAGACCAGCCAGATATCCAGAGTGGTTCATCCCGATCCGATATCGACTTTGGGAGAAAAAGATCTGGAATCTCTGGAGAGGGCATTTAAAGGTAAGACGGTTTTACACTTCGCCACCGCCATCCCCCTGACGGATTCGGATCCGACTGCGGTTCCGATTCCCTTCACCGCTGATAACAGCAAAACGGGAGCCACTGCGGGCAGTCTTTTCGGAATCAAGATTCCTTCCGACCTGGTCGTTCTCAGTGGGACGACTTTATCGGGAGATCAGCAAGAAGGAACGGCTGTGCTCATGGTCAGTCGCGGCCTGGCCTACGCCGGTGCGCGCAACGTGATGATGACTCTCTGGGAGACGGAACCTTCACAGCGCATCTCGGAGCTTGTGAACTTCTATAAAAACAAAAAGCAGGGACTTAATGCTGCCAGATCGCTGAGACAGGCTCAGTTACTCTCAATGTCAAGAGATCGCAGCCCAAGGACCTGGGCTTCCTTCCAGCTTCTTGGCGTGGGTATGTAGAGCGCCGTTCTCTGGCGGAGTCGCTTGTCGTCAAGTGTATATATCTCGCTTGACTACCATTGGATTTTATCTTGCATATTGACATTATGGGTTAAAATTTGGTGCACCGGTAAAATAGAAGTGGTAAGTCGATGTTCATAAGAAGAAACGATTCCAGAAAATCCAAGAAGCACACAGGGGAGATGTTGCGCCTCTTCCTCGCATTGCAGGTGCTCCTGACTTTCAGTCTGACCCCGGCGTTGGCTCTTGAAAGCGTTAGTGGAGAATCTCCGGAGGTGAGCCAGAGCTCCCTCGAGACGGCGGCATCATGGTCTGAATCCGATTCCGAATCTCCCGATGATGCCACGGCTGAGTCCGGCACCGCAGCCGCCTCCTCCGTTGTCGAAGCAGAGGCAACACCCGCCCCGGCCGCTACAGGCACCACAGACACGACTACGACCACTTCGATAGATTCCAGCCCGGAAGCGGCTGCTCCGGAAGAGGCTCCGCAAGCCGCAGCCACGACCGATGCCACCACCGAGGTTGACCAGACGGCGGACGCCGGTGATGGTGCCGCCAGGGTAGATGAGACCAATGCGCAGCCGGTGACGGAAGCATCCAGTAGTTCGGAAAAAATTACTGATAAAACTACCCAAGAAGCGGATAAATCCGAGTCTGCCGAAGCTGTGGCCGATTCCCCTGCTGTTACTGAGACAGAAGAGATATCGTCGACCGAGGCAGTCCAATCTGATTCTGCCGACAAACAGAAAGTCTCCAGCACCGAAGCCTCCGAGACTCAAGATGACCCTGTTAAAGCCGGATCTGAAGACAAGGTAGCCGACCAGGCCCTCGTTGAAGAGGAAGAGGATGATCTTGCTTTCTTGCAGGAAGGCTATATCGAGAAAGATGAAGACGCCGAAGTAATCTATATAGATAATGATGAACAGGAAATAGTCGAAGAGACAATCGCTTACGAAGATCTTCCCACCGATGACGCCCAGACAAGGATCAAGGCTGGTGCCCAGTTTCCTGTGGTGATGGTCTCCAATATCTCCAGCAAGACTGCTAAAAAAGGAGATGTGATGCAGGCTAGACTTAAGTACGATCTCAAGATCGGTCCCAAGTTGATCGCCAAGAAGGGAAGCATGGTCACCGGTCACATCGACTATGCTCTTCCAGCCAGAACCGTTTTGCACTCCATGGTCAGTCCCACTCGCTGGTATCGCAACTCCGGTTGTCTGGGTATCATGTTCGACGAGATTATCAACGAGAAAAATGAGCACATTGCCCTAAACGCAAAACCGGCTCGTAAAGACAGAATAGTCAAAAACAAGGCAGAAGGTCGTCTGCTCGGCGTCAACCACGATGGACAGATAACCGGTCCCTGGGGTCAGCAGCTCAAGTACAAGGCCATTCGAGTCGGTCTCAACGCCGCGCTCGCTCCGGCCGGTGTGTTCAGCTTCGGCGCTATGCCTGTCGCGCTCGGAGTTATGGGAGCGGTCAATCCCTCTTTTGCTTTCATGAAACCGGTGGGCACCAATGTCCCCCATCGCAGGATCAAAGGTTTCTGCTGGGGTTTCCTCAGCGGTATTCCGGGCTCCTGGATCATCGAAGACACAGTGACCAAAGGGCAGGAGGCCCTGGTGCGACCCGGTGACGAGTTCCTGGTCGAACTCCACCAGGAGTTCACCGGTCAGGTGCTCACCGAAGCACAGCTGATGCCCGGTGCTTCCGGTAAAGTCAGTGGAGATGTCGACGACGAGCGTTTCGAGAAGACCGAGAAGAAAGGACTCTTCCGCTTCAAGAAAGGCAAATCCGGTAAATAAAGGCGGTACGCTCCAGGCTATGAAGCTAATCACCGCCCTGGTCAGACCGACAGCTTTTCAGCGGCTCTCAACAGCTCTGCGTAAAGCGAGGGTTTCGGGAATCACCGTTTCCAGGGTAGAAGGTTATGGCAAGGAGCATCTATCGGCAGATGTGGATCTTTTCGGCCATCTCAATCCTAAGGTGAAAGTGGAAGTGGCTGTGGATGACGATCACTGCAGGGACATCGTAGACTTGATCAAAGGCTCTATCGAAGAGAACCAGAAGGATTCCGGCGGAACGATTTTCATCCAGTCTCTAGATGGGATTGAGAAGATTCAGAAAGCTGAGAAGTAGCCATCTTGAGAGTACCGAACAGAACCTTCGCCGCTTTTGTCCTTTCCCTGGGCGTCTTTGTGCTTTTTGCTTGTTCGAACAAGGAAGAAGGAGAACGAGAGCATTCAGCGGACCATGCAGGCGGAGCCAGGGCTTATCCGGTGGTGGCTGAAGCCGTTCGTCTCAGTCCGGTGGAAGACAGTTCTGTCTATGTGGCTAAAATGGACTCCCGCAAAACCGTCGCCCTTCATTCTCGGGTAGATGGGCATGTGGTGCGGATTCTAAAAAATCCCGAAGATCTTATTCGGCAGGGAGACCTGCTTATCGAGATCGATCCGGTTAAAGAGAAGCAAAACGTCCAGACTAAGGTAGCAGACTTTCAGTCGGCCGAAGCCGAGTACAATGCCCAGGTCAGGAAGCTGAAAGCGCTCGAAGCGCAGCGTTCGGGTGAAGCCGCCAAAGTAGAGTTCGCCGAAAAAGAGTACGGGCGATACACGCGTTTGCTTGCGAAGGGGGCTGTGTCCAAGCAGTTGCAGGAGTCAAAAGAGAGGAGCCTGAAAGTAGAGAGAGCCGATGCGGAGTCCCTGGAAGCCCAGATAGAGTCTCAAAAGGCTGCCGTGGAGTCGGCGGCGAAACAGATGGCTCGCAGTAAATCGGCAGTCAAAGCTCAAGAAGAGCAGCTTGCCTATCACGAGATTCGCGCTCCTTTCAATGGCACCCTGGGTAATGTCCCTGTGAAAGTGGGTGACTACATAACCCCCCAGAGTGAACTGACCAGTGTCAGCCAGGCAAGACCTCTTGAAGCCTATATTCAGATTCCCAAAGATGAGGCAGCCAAAATAAAGCATGGCACCATAGTCGAGTTGCTTGATTCCGCTGATACCAGAATTGGTGATAGTACCGTCTTTTATGTTTCTCCGGTGGTGGATAAAGATACTCAGTCGGTCTTGGTCAAGGCTCTTTTCGAGAATACCGGCAATGAGTTGCGTCCGGCCCAGAATGTTACCGCCAGGGTTATTTGGGGCCGGTCCAGAGGGATAGTGATTCCCACTCGGGCACTGGCTATGGTGGGTGGTCAGTCTTTTATCTATACCGTCGAGAAAGGCGAAAGCGGAAAGAGTATCGCCAGGCAGAAGCCGGTGGAGCTTGGACCGCTCCAGGGCAATAATGGAATTCTTGTGGAGAAAGGCTTGAAGGCAGGTGAAAGCCTGGTGGTTTCCGGCATCCAAAATTTATCCGATGGTGCTGCCGTGGTCGAAAGCCCGAAGTCCGGCAGTCCGGGATCTGGTTCTGGTTCGGAACGTGAGGAGTAGAAACTAGCCTTGCTTTCTGATTTCTTTATCAAGCGACCTGTTTTTGCCACCGTTGTCGCCATCATCATGACCATGGTGGGAGCCATCGTCATCCCGTTCTTGCCCATAGCTCAGTACCCGCAGATTGCTCCGCCCCAGGTCAGTGTCGAGTCCACCTATATCGGTGCCAATTCGGAGCAGGTAGAGTCTTCGGTTACTCAGCTTCTGGAGCGCGAAATCAATGGTGCGGACAACCTCAAATATATTCAGTCTCAAAGCGCCAACGACGGACGTTCCAAGATAATCTGCACCTTCGATCTGGAAAGAGACATAGATTTAGCGGCGGTGGACGTTCAAACCAGGGTAGCGGCGGTGCAGGGAAAGCTACCCGAGGATGTGAAGAAGACAGGCACCAGTATCAAAAAGGTCTCCACCTCTATCGTCATGGTGCTGGGGGTTTATTCCGAAGATGGTACTTACAGTCCGGAGTTCATCAGCAACTATGTCGATCTTTATTTGAAGGACTCGTTCAAGCGTCTGCCCAGCGTCGGAGATGTGAACATAGTCGGTGAGCGCAAGTATGCCATGCGGGTCTGGCTCGATCCGAAGAAGCTGGCTCAGTACAAGCTCACTCCGCTCGATGTCTCCCGTACTATCCAGTCCCAGAACAAACAGGTCGGAGCAGGCGACCTGGGACGGGCGCCGGCGCCTCCCGGGCAGATGTACCAGATCAATCTGCGGGCAATGGGACGCTTGGTGAATGCCAAAGACTTCTCCAATATGATCGTCAAACGTTCTGACGACGGTACCCTGATCAAGGTCAAGGATGTGGGCAAAGTCGAACTAGGTGCCGAGAGTTACGATACCAACGGTGCTTTTAACGGCAAAGACGCGGTGGTGGTTGTGGTCTATCTGCGACCGGGCGGCAACGCCGTCGAGGTTTCCAAAGGAGTGATGAAAGAGCTGGAGCGCCTGCGCAAGCACTTCCCTCCCGGCCTGAAAGTCGATGTCGCCCTGGATACCACCGACGCCGTCAAAGCCTCCATCGAAGAGGTGATTCACACGCTAATAGAGGCGATTATTCTTGTAATCATCGTTATCTTCTTCTTCCTGCAAGACTGGCGCAGCGTGCTTATTCCATCCATCGCCATACCGGTTTCTCTAATCGGCACATTCATATTTATGCAGCTCATGGGCTTTTCCATTAATACCCTTACCATGTTCGGACTGACCCTGGCCACGGGTCTGGTGGTCGATGATGCCATAGTTGTGGTCGAGAATGTCAAACGTTTAATAGATGAGGAGGGGATGAATCCGATAAGCGCCGCTTTTGCAGCCATGCGCGAAATTACCGGCGCGGTCATCGCAACCACCCTGGTGCTCTTTGCCGTCTTCATTCCAGTAGCGTTCTTTCCCGGTACCACCGGGCAGCTCTATAAACAGTTCGCTATAACAATCAGTGTTTCTGTGGCACTGTCCATGGTGAATGCCCTGACACTCAGCCCTCCACTGTGCGCGCTCTGGCTCAAGCATGAAGATAAGGCCAAGCAATTCATCGTCTTCAAGAAGATAAACGATCTGATCAACTATTTCACCAGGCAATACAAGAAAGTGTTGGTAAGGTGTCTGCGTATGGCACCACTGATAATGATACTGTTCGTACTCTGCCTGGGGGCTACCTATGGAATCTCCAAGCTGCTTCCCACCGCTTTCGTACCCGATGAGGACCAGGGTTATTTCTTCACTATGATCCGGGCGCCTGAAGGAACCTCGCTTGAGTATACAACAGAGATAATCGAGAAAGCAGCCGCGATTCAAAGAGAGATACCGGAGGTCAAATCGGTCACGGGGCTTGCCGGATTCGGCTTCCAGGGCAACGGACCGAACCTCGGAATCATGTTCACCACTCTCAAGCACTGGGAAGAGCGAAAGGACCCATCCCAGACTGTGCATGCCATCCTGGGCAAGATCCGCAAGCCTCTGATGGGCATCACCGGTGCCTCGGTGGTTCCTTTCCTGCCTCCTTCCATCGAAGGTCTGGGCAGTTTTGGTGGCTTCGTTTTCGAACTGCAAGATCTGGTCGGCTCGGATATCCAGGATCTCAACAACATGGCCCAGGAGATTGTACGCAAAGGCAATCAGGACCCCAGTCTACAGGGGCTATTCACCAGCTTCTCCGCCCAGACACCGCAGCTGCGTTTGATTGTCAAACGGGATGAAGCAGAGAGGCTGAATGTAGACATCGGAGAATTGCTCAATACGCTTCAGATACTTTCCGGCTCTTCTTACATCAACGATTTTGACTTCTTGAATAAGACCTACCGGGTCTATGTCCAGGCAGATAGCAAATACAGAGTCAGACCAGCCGATATCTTCGAATACTATGTACGATCACGAGACGGCAAGATGGTATCGATGGAAAACTTGCTAAAAGAAGACGTAGGGCTTACCGCCCAGGTTATTTCGCACTACAATCTTTTTCGCTCCGCCGAGATAAACGGCAACCCTGCTCCGGGTAAGAGCTCCGGAGAGGCTCTCAGCGCCATGGACCGCCTTTCTGATCAGCTTCTGCCCACCGGCATGAGCCATGAATGGTCCGGCGTCTCTCTAGAGGAGATTCTAGCGGGATCCAGTGCGGTCTATATTTTTATTCTGGGATTGATCTTTGTTTATCTTGTGCTTTCCGCTCAGTACGAAAGTTATGTGGACCCCCTTATTATCATGCTATCCGTGCCGCTGGCGGTGCTCGGCGCCTTCTCGTTTCAGTTGATGCGCGGTCTGGAAAATGACGTCTTCTGCCAGGTCGGTCTGGTGATGCTTATTGGAATGGCCAGTAAGAACGCCATTCTGATTGTCGAGTTCGCCAATCATCTGCGCGACAACGCCGGGTTGTCGACCGCTCACGCGGTGGTCAAGGCTTCTACCCTCAGACTTCGTCCTATTTTGATGACCGCTCTTGCCTTTATCATCGGGATTCTACCCCTGGTGTTTGCCACCGGTGCCGGTGCAGCCAGTCGCAATTCCCTTGGTACCGCTGTTTGTGGAGGTATGACCGTCGCCACCTTTATGAGTCTGCTTGTCGTCCCTGTTATCTATCTGGTGGTCAACTGGCTCAAGGTCAAAGTTTCCGGTTTTCTCAAAAAGAATAGGTAGTAGAGCCTGTTCAATTCTTGTTGCCGGGTCTGAATCCCCTGGTTAGAGTATTGAAGGAAATAGCGCCGACACTGTGCAGAACCTGGGCCTGGGATTGGTTATAGTCTATGATCGCCCGTACTTTGTTGATAAGAGCCTGGGTGTAATCTCGCTGGGCAATGATGATGTCGGTCTGGGTGCCGAGACCTTCTTTTAATCGTAGTACGGCTATGCGCAGTGCTTCTTCCGAGGAGTCCACTTCAGAGGTGGTCTCTTTCACCAGGGCTTCGGTGTCGATGGCATGGTTATAGGAGTTTCTCACTTCCTGATAGACCTTGGCTAACTCTTTGTTGTAGGCGAGCTGAGCTTCTCTTGCTACGTAGCCCGCTCTTTTGACCCGGGCCGTGTCGGTGACGCCCAGTCCTCCCAGGGTCCATTCGACGTCCATTCCCAATACGAATAGAGCCCGCATATCGAAGGTTTTTCTGCCGCCGCCTATGCCGTTGGCAAGCGGAGCGTTGGCACCGCCGGCGATACTGGGAGTGAGGGTGGAGCCGGCGCTGGTCACCGAAGAAAGCGGAATTTGTTGCAGTCCGTCGCCCCGGGCGATATCGGCGCCGGTGCCGGCTACCGCTCCGCTGAAAGAGAGGCTGGGCAGAAAGGCTGATTTACTGCGATTGCGCAACTGCAATGCCGCCAGTCTGCGCTCTTCCATTTTTGGTAGTTCTGGTCTTTCTTTAATGGCAGTGCCTATCAGGGCTCCGATTTTTGTTGTCTGGGCTATCAAGCGAATCTTTCTGACTGTTCTATCTTGCACATTCAAATCGATTGCCGGATCGAGATAGAGGGCGGTGGCCAGATCGACCGCCGACTGTCTTCGTTTAATCTGTTGAGAAACAAGAGCCTGCCTGTCGCGAGATAGCTGGGTCCTAGATTGAAGGACATCCAGTTTGGTGGCAACGCCTTCGGCGAAGAGGTCTTCGTTGAGCTGCAGAATCGCTTTGGATTCCTCCACCGCTTTGACCCGGATCTGTAAGAGTGCGTCATTCAAAACAAGGTCATAATAAAGCCTGGTCGCCTGCAGAAGCACATCGTTGATGCTTCCTTTCAGGGCATGGGCAGAGGCTTTCATTCGATGTCGGCCTTCTTTTGCCTGAAAAATGCGCTCTCCGCCTTTGAATAGGGTCCAGTTGAAACCCGAGCCGGTGGTCAGATAAGGGCTTTTGATCCTCAGAATCGCTCCGGCTGGGCTGGCCACCTTACCCTGTATGGCCTGCAAGCTTAAAGAATTGACCACATCCGGCAAAAAGTGGCTGAGGTCTTCATAGAATCTCCACTTTGCCGATTCCTTTCGTGCCTCC
>CAZCBH010000132.1:0-8995 GCA_964496875.1 uncultured Candidatus Obscuribacterales bacterium
TGCTTGCCAAAATCAGCAGCTCGGGCGGGCTGGACTGAAGTCTGCGATTAGGTGAGAGCGCCTAGTGCATCTCAGCTAGACGATTACGAATTTCGGTACGGGCAGGGTCTGAGCGCAGAATGTTGGTCAGAAACTGTCTGGCCAGTTCCTTGTTGCCGAAGACCATCAAGTTGTTGGAGTAGCCGATAATCTCGTCGGATTCTACTCGACGCAGTTTCATAAGCGAATAGAACTGTTCTATCGAGGCGGTGGTATCACCCTTCATTAAATATGCCTGAGCAAGCTCTCGTCTGGCGTCGGGGTCCTGGGGATTTTTGGTGACCGCGCTCACCCAGCGAGTAACCTCTTCGTTGCCCAGTTGAGATGAAGTGGGTGCGCCTATGCTCTGGGAGATGAGCGGGTCTGTGGTCTGAATCGGCGGTGGTTCATCCTGACTGTCTTTTGCTTTATCATGATTGACATCGGGCGGTGCCGTGTTGGAGCCGCCGGCCGGCAGATCGAAGGGGGCGGTGGTGCCCTCCGGTACTTTCTCTGGTTCGGGCTTGTACTCTATCGCTTTGCGCCCATCCTCGAGGGTCTCTCCGACAGACTTGGGCGCAGGCGGCACGTAAGCCACCCCGTGCTGTAATTTTATTAGATAGTCACTGACCATGGAAGCGCCGGTGATGCCCAGGAAGGCGACGACGCCGAGGGTGAGCATTTTTACATCCATGGGCTTGGCCTGCTGCTGACGTTTGGGCAGCGGACCGGGCTTCTCGACCATGGTGTTTCGTTGCTGTTCGACCTGCTCTTTTATCTGGATCTCCAGGGTCTGGGCCCGTTTCTTTTCTGCTTCCTGAACCAGTTTTTTGCAGTCGTCGATATACTCGGTCTTACCTAGATTGGCGGCCTCGGCGCGTTCGTGCTCTTTGCGGCTGTAATCGTCGCAGAAATTGGAGCGGTTCCAGGTGAGGTCAGGACCTTCCTCGGAGCCTGGCTGCATGTCCTGGACCGGAGCGGTGAGTCTCTCGTTGGAGAGCATATCGAGGGCTTCTTCTCCGGTCAGAGCCTTGAGATTATTGAGGGTGGTTTTGCCCGGTACGGCCAGTCCGATGGAAGAAGGTCCGGCTAGAAAGCGTTTTGCGTCCTCAAAAGTAAGGTTTAGGTCCTGTTGTAGATGCAGATGGTCGCTGGGCACGGCGCTTCGAAAGGTGTAGTTTCCGAATGGCAGAAGCAGCAGGCGGCAAACCGCCGCTGTGCCGGTCTCTCCGGTGCCGTCTATGACCGCGCCGGTGATTATGGCGTTGTTCTTGACGCCCATGCGACCGGTCAGGTCGCGCCCGACAATCTCGATTACGCCGTCGGCAATCACTTTAGACCCGGCGACCGGGTCCAGCACTGCTTTTGGAGTGTAGTATTGCCCTTTTACTATGGAGGGACTGTTATTTAGAACCAAATTACCCGAAGCCGCCCAACTATCCATTACTACATGCCCTCAAACAACAAGAGACAAACCATTTTTGGGTGGTCACCGACCGTGCAATATTCTATTAGTCAATTGTTGCTTATTCGTGGAATCTTACTACCCGGTGATTACGTATTGAATAATGTTGCGTAGATTACATTTTTAGAGTTATCAGTACTCAGTATTTAGATTGCCGTGCTAATCTCACTTTTTTAGTAGAGCTTTCCCACAGAGCAGGAGTATTCAAGATGGTAACCCTGGAAGACGCTAGAAGAGTCATAGCAGCCGCAGAAAAGAAAGCTGCCGAAATAGGCCAGCCGATGAACATCGCCGTAGCCGACAGCGGTGCCAATCTGGTGGCACATGTACGAATGGATGGCGCATGGATAGGCAGTATCGATATTTCTATGAAGAAAGCTTTTACATCTAGAGCCTTCGACATCGCCACCAAGGATCTGGCTGAGCATGCCCAGCCTGATAAGCAGTTCTATGGTATCCATGCCTCTAATGACGGCAAGATCATGATCTTCGCCGGCGGCATCCCGCTGAAAAAGGATGGCAAAGTTGTGGGTAGTATCGGTGTCAGTGGCGGCTCCGGTGAACAGGATCAGGCGGTGGCAGAGGCCGGCGCGGCTGCTTTCTAGCAAGGCTGCTTTCGAAAGCCCAGATTCAAAAGTCCAAAAATCATCGCAATCGGATAGAGACTGATCTGTCCGATGTTTAAATGCAAGCAGGTTCCTGTTCTATGAAGGCAGGGCTTGATTTGCGGGGATCTGGGCATATTAAAAGGATGCTCAATTTACCTCTAGGGCTGTAACTCTGGGAAAGCAAACAGCGTGGTTGAAAATATCCAGGATAAGGGCGGAAAAGGCAATGATGGCGTCAAGGCTGACGACCAGGTCAACCTGATTGCTTTTCAAAATGAGCATAGCTCTTCTATCTTCGGCTCTGGGAACGGCGTTAGAGAACGCCAGCGCGAGGATACGAAGGCGCTGGAAGCCCAGGGCGCCTTACCCACTGTGCAACTGGCTGAGCAATCGGAAGACAGCGAAGCGGTCGATTATTCGGAAAGCACCAACACCAGGCATTCTATAAGAGGCTGGATTGCCGACAAGTTTGCCTCGGATGACGAACGAGAGATTATCCACGACTTTAATAAATTGGCTAAAGAGACCGGTCATGAGCTGCTTACCGATACCCAGAAGCTGCAAATAGAGAATCTTCCCGAAGACCAGAAAGAGATGTATCGTCTCACTTTAGATTCGTTGATAGATTTGAAGGACGGCAAGATAAGCCCGGCGGATCATATGATGAACAGTCTCGACAACGCCGTGAAGCTGGCCGAAAAATATGGACGAGAGCCCGGCAGCTGGAATTTTTTGAAGACCGGTAGAGAACAACTGTTTGTCAACTATGTCGGGCTGGTCATGTCTGAAGAGCCCATGGGATTCTTCAAGGATGCGGGCAGAGAGCTGGCTGGCGGTGGGCCCCATATAGCCGGGTCTGCGCTGGAGACTGTCTATCAAGCTATAGTCTCGGACAAGCGCGGTGCCGAGGGCTTTAACACCAATATCGCCGACAAGAATCGCAGTGATACCATCACGCACCACTTCCGAGAGTTTCTTCTGGCTTCATACAACACTAACAAGACCTTTGCCGACATAGAGGCGGTAATCATTGACAATCCCAAGAAGAATCCCGGCGATGTGCGCAACGCTTACTATGCCAACATGCTGGGCTCGGCTCTTAGAATGGGTGTGATTACTCCTAGAGAAGCCGCTGATATGACACGCTGGGCATACACCAGTCACGGTGGCAAGCAGCCGCCTTTCGGCGCTGAAAACGTCGATGGCAGTCATCTGCGTCCTGGTAAGGACTTTAGAATTAGAGACTGGTTAAAAGCCTATCGCGAACGCGATAAATAGTCTTGAATTTGCAATGTCACCGCACCAATTCGGCTTTGTTCGGTCGTCCTATGTCGAAGTGAAAAATAACCTTTTCGAATGGCTTCTCTGATGAGAACTTCGCAAAAGGCGAAGCATTTTTGACGGCGCGCTCGACGCTGAGATCCATCTCTTTGTTGCCGGTAGGAGAAAGCAATTTTATATTGCTGACGGTGCCGTCGGGATGAAGCTCGAAGCTGACGGAAGGAGGCTTTTGCGGGCAACATTTGGGCGGATACCAGCTGCGGGGAATGCGCCGACTGAGCTGTCTGGCGTAGGATTGCCAGTCGAGGGGCGGTGCATCTGCTGCGGAGGCTTGAACTGCGTGTTCGCTATCGATTTTCATCTTCAGTTGCAGTTCCAGGCTGTCTGCTAGTGATTTCAGATTTTTTGATGCTTCCGCCAGATCATTTGATTTTGTGTACTGCGTATCTATTTTTTCCAGGGCTTTTTCGAAGTCTTGCCTCTCTATTCCGAAACGCTTCGCCACCAGCAATCTTTCTAACAGAGCGCTTCTTTGCTGGACAAAATCCGCCGGACTCATTGTCTTGGCTGTTTCGGCTGGGTCTGCTTCGGCCAGCACAGGATGCCATAGTTCAGGGCCGCCGATGGTGGCAATGGTTATAGCCATCGCTGCCAGTAGCAGTGTCTTCTTAGTTGATGTATTCATGCGCTCAAACCATTTTTTGTCAATTCTACCACCAGTTCGAGAAACGCCTTAGTCGAAGGGCTTAAATTGGTCCAGATCAGACCCACCGAGACCGGAATTCCTGGGGGCGGCATGCTCATCACAACCAGCTCCTCGTTGTTTTGTACCGCTCCCCGGGGTAAGAATGTCGCGAAGCGGCTGTCTTTGAGGACGGATAAAAGGGCATGACCATCATCGAATCGCATACTCGCCCCCAGTTCGATGCCATGCTCTTCGCAATAGTTGCCGAGCAAGCGAGTGGCCGAAATTCTTTCTGAGGGTAGCACCAGGGGAAGTGCCTCCAGATCCTTCACCGTTAGCTTTTTCTTGTCAGCCGCTTTATGTCCTTTTGATACCACGCAGACGATTTCGTCCTTAAAAAGCTCATCGTAGTGCAGCTCGCCATGCTGGGGCGGCACAATGGTAAAGCCGAGATCCATCCTTCCTGAAAGGACCTCTTCTTCCAGATCTTCGGAAGCCAGAGATTTATAGTTTATCTCAACCCCAGGATACTGCGAGTTGAATCTACAAATCCAGCCACTTACATAACGGCTGCCATAGAGAGGCATGGAGCCCAGATGGAGATGACCGCGCAAGATAGAGTTGAGGGCGTCCACTTCTTGAGTGCCTATCTCTAGAGACCGAATCGCCTCCTTCGCTCTTTTCAAAAATACCTGGCCGGTTTCGGTCAGTTTGATGCTTCTGCCGGACCGGGAGAACAGCTCTGCGCCCAGTTCCTCTTCCAGTTGCTGGATCTGGACCGAGAGCGTCGGCTGGGATACATATAACGCTTCGGCAGCTCGGGTGAAATTTTGCAGCTCCGCCGCTTTTATGAAGTATCTGAGATGTCTTAATTCCAATCTGGCCTCTCCTGGGATTTGAGAATTTCGGGTGGTTGCCATCATTCAGTTTATCATAGGTGCTGCCTATGGATTTCATAAGAAAGGCGTATTGGACCAATCGGTCTATAAGCGTTAGATTGGTAGAGTCGAGGTTTCGAGAATAACCCACCTTCTCGAATTGCCCCTGGCTCCATCAACTATTTAACAATCGCCGACTCCTGGCTTTCGGTCAGGCTGACCTTCGGCGTGTCCGGTCGTTTTTCATTCTAAGGTATCCGTCATGAAATGCTCCCAGATTGCCAAGAAGCAGCACAAAAGCAACTGCACCCCGCCTCTCGAGGTCGTTCATCCCCTGGAAGCGGTTGCCTCGAGTCCGCAAGATGAAAGTAGACCTCGCATCAAACCAATACTCTATGTCCGTTTGACCCTGTCGCTCGTCGTTTTAGTCGTTCTCGCACTGGGGGGACTTTATGGAAAGCAGGCTTTCGACCATATTGCCAGCCATGAAGAGACCGACGACGCCTACATCACAGGTCATCTGCATCAGGTGAGTTCCCGGGTGCAGGGCACGGTAGAGACAGTGCTGGTCGACGATAATGAGCATGTCAGAAAAGGTCAGGTCCTGGTTACTTTGGACCCGCGGGATTTCGAAGTCAAGGTAAATCAGGCTCTGGCCAGTCTCAAACAGGCAGAGCGCCGAGCCAGTGCGGCGAGAACTTCAATTACCTTTCAAGAGACCGCTGCCCGGGGGCAAGACACAGATGCCCGGGGCAGCATCGAAAGTGCCATGGCGGCAATCTCCAGATCCGAAGCCAGTGTGCGCGAAGCCAGAGCCGGCATAGACAAGGCAAAGTCAGATCTCGCCGCCCGGGAAGCCGAGGTTGAGAGAGCTACCCGAGACTATAAGCGTTATATCGCCCTGGAAAAAGAAGGGGCAGTGACCACCATGGAGAGGGACGGGGCACGAAGGGACTATCAGGTGGCAGTCGCCAACCGTGATGCCGCCCGTAATGCCATCAGAGAAGCCACAGAAAGACTTGATCAAGCCAAAGAGTCGGTGCTCTCCGGCAAAGCTGCTTTGACCAGAGCCCGGGGACAAATTGAGCTTGCCCGGGCCAGCACCGTCCAGACCAGGGTTTCGGAGCATCAATACGAAACAGATATGGCTGCCGTAGCTGCCGCCGCAGCCTCTTTGAAAGAGGCTGAACTCAATCTCTCTTACACTAAGATTATCGCACCTGCCGCCGGCCGTGTCGGCAAGAAGACCGTGGAAGAAGGGCACAGGATAGAGCCCGGACAGCCACTCTTGACCGTAGTCTCCGATGATGCCTGGGTGGTGGCCAACTATAAAGAGACCCAGATAAAGGCTATGCATCCCGGTCAAAGAGTGGCAATCAAGATAGACTCTCTGCCCGAGCATAAATTCATAGGACGAGTGGAGAGTTTCGCGCCCGCGTCAGGAGCCAGCTTCGCCCTCTTGCCTTCGGATAATGCCACCGGCAATTTTACAAAGATAGTCCAGCGCGTTCCGGTTAAGATCCTCTTTGAGCCCGCTTCTATAGCTGGATTCGAAGACAGGATAGTGCCTGGCCTATCTGTAGTCACCAGTGTCAATATCAAAGGCACCATACCGGTGCAGCATGTGGCTGCCATCCGGCAATGAGCGCCGGTGCCTCCACTACCGGTGGTTTTGCCCACACCAGCCCGAACAGGGCTAGCGATTCCGAAGCGGTACCGCTAAAGAGCTGGCTTGCCGTAATCGGTGCTTCGGTGGGCGCATTCATGGCGGTGCTCGATATCCAGATTACATCATCATCTTTGCGCGACATCCAGGGCGGTCTGGCCGCCAGTGTCGACGAGGGTAGCTGGATTTCGACCTCTTATCTTATCGCCGAAATCGTCACCATCCCTCTCAGCGGCTGGCTCTCCAAAGTGCTTTCGCCGCGAATCTATATAGTCCTCAACGCGGCTCTATTTGTGCTCTTCTCGATGCTCTGCGGTATGGCCAGAGACCTTCCTACAATGATCGCTTTTCGCGGATTGCAAGGCTTTACCGGTGGTGTGCTCATCCCGATGTGCTTCTGGACTATTTTGAGAATGCTGCCACCGACAAAACAGCCCATAGGGCTTGCTATCTTCAGTGTATCTGCCGTCTTTGCCCCAAGTATCGGTCCTGCCGTCGGCGGCTATATAACAGACACTTTCAGTTGGCCTTATATTTTTTATCTCAATTTGATACCGGGGGTGATATTGACCGGTATGCTCCTATATTCTTTGCCTGCTTCAAAAATGAATCTGGCTGCCCTGAAAGAGAACGATATCCCGGGTATAGTCTCTATGACTCTGGGTCTGAGTTCTTTAATATACGCCCTTGAAGAAGGTCAGCGCAAAGACTGGTTCGGCTCCGAAGAGATTCGCATCGCCGCCGCCATCGCTTTTGTCTGTCTTCTTTTCTTTTTAGTCTGGGAGCTTTTCGCCCGGTATCCTCTGGTGAATCTTCGTCTCTTCGCCCGCCGGAATTTCGGCATCGGCACCGCCGGCAGCGTCATTCTGGGCATGGCTCTTTATGGCAGTGTCTATTTGATACCGCTCTATCTTGCCGTGGTCCATGAGTATAGCGCCTGGCAGATAGGTCAGGTCATGATCTGGTCCGGTCTGCCCCAGCTTTTCATCACCCCCTTTGTCCCCTGGGTGATGAAGCGATTGGATTCGCGCTATCTTATTTCTATCGGACTGCTGCTCTTTTCTGCGAGCTGTGCCGTTAACGCATTTATGACCCACGATTTCGCCGGCGAGCAGATGGTCACATCTATGTTGATAAGGGCGTTGGGTTTGCCTTTTATCATCACGCCTCTTTCCGCCCTCGCCACTGTCGGTATCGAAGCGGAGCAAGCCGGCTCGGCTTCCTCTCTTTTTAACATGATGCGCAATCTGGGTGGTTCCATAGGCACCGCCCTCGCTTCGACCTTAGTAGTACAGAGAGAACAGTTTCACTCTTTTCGAATTAATGAACATCTCAGCTATTCAGACCCCGGTGTCAGAGCCTGGCTTAGCGAAGCGGCAGCAAATTTGCACCATTCTGGGTCCATGGCCTGGTCCGCCCGGGAGCAGGCTCTTTCTCTGCTCGCCACAAGAGTACGCGCCGAAGCCTATGTGATGGCCTTCAATGACATCTTTCTCTGTCTGGCAGCCTTGCTTGCTCTGGGTGCCGTGGCGGTACTGTTCATGAAAAAGCCCGCTCAGGCCCTGGACGGTGCCGGTGCCCATTAGTGATTTCTGATTTGTCAGCCTCTAAAATCCAGTAGAATGTCCTTTCGCGACTTATTGAGGAAGAGGTTGAAGTCATGTCTTTCAGACCCGCGCCGTTAGTTTTGTTGTCCGTTAGTTTACTGGTCACGGGCTTTGCTCTGGCGCCCGTTCAGGCAAAAGATGCCCCGGAGCCCTCGAAGGACAGTGCTTCTTCCGAGCATGTCTGGATGGCGGAGCAAGTGGCTTCGGACGATCCGCTTGGCCTGAAGCCCCAATCTGAGAAGAAACAGAAACGCAAACCGGTGCGAAGATTCATAAAGGGCGTGGGAACAGAACTTGGCAAGTCTGCCGATTATTTTGGCAAGGACCTTTTCATGTTCCTGTCGGTTCAGGATATCGACCCCTATGAAAAGGACCATCCTGACTTCAGCAAACCCTGCGATGTGCTCAAATATCAGTTTGTCGACGGCTCTCAGGCGACCTTGAGGCGGTATCCGGACAGGAGTTTTCGAGTCTTAGGCAGCATCTTCGACGGCACTGTCATGATCCCTGCTGCCGGAGATGACTACATCATCAAATATCCCAACGGTACCAGAGGTAAAGTGGTCACCGAAGGCGGCCTCATAAGAGTGCATCGGCCCGACGATACTATAACCACATTCAAAAAGACTATGTCCGGTCGTTATGAAGTTTCGAACGACAAACTAGGATACATGGGTACCGCCACCCCGGATCGCACCGGCATTAGCTGGGAAGACTGAATCTGTCTAAATCTGTCCTTGTCTGCTTTTAGTCGTCTCTAGTTGTCTCTAGTTGTCTCTAGTTGTCT
>CAZCBH010000132.1:9095-11432 GCA_964496875.1 uncultured Candidatus Obscuribacterales bacterium
GTCTCTAGTTGTCTCTAGTTGTCTCTAGTTGTCTTTCGAAAAGGCTATGGCCGAGGGGCTCTTGGTCAGAGGCATCTGTTTCCAGATTCCGTGTTGACCGCCGTGGTTGCCCATATGGTACATGCTGCCTTTCTCGCCGATGATGCCTATTCTGCGACGCTCGAAGTCGATCATGAAATCGCCGGGTTTGCCCATAGAAAGAGGCTTGGCTCGATAACCCTGTTCAGCCGCCAACTCCTGGGCGACACCTACGACGCTGGCGCTGTCGAGGTTGTGAATTCCGGCGAGGTCCGCTATATGAGCCACCGAGGTCGCACCGCCCAGTCTGCCTTCCATGGTCGCCTTCGCATTGGGTCCAAAGTTCCACATCGGTTTGCCGAGGTTCTCTTTTGCGGCTTTCAACAGCTCTTGCTGGGTCTCGCTCAGACCCTCTTTGTTTTTGTCGCCTGGGTCCCAGCCTTTGGTTTCGATAGAGGGCATATCGAGGGTGCCGTCAGGATTCAATACATTTGCTGGTACGTCTTTGACGGTGCCGGTGGTAGCATCCGAACGGGAAGGGGTGGCAGAACCGCCGGGCTCGAGCGGCATTATCTGATTGATAAGACCTTCGGGCTTGGGAGCTTGCGGTTTGGATTCTTTCGCTTCGTTGACTACGTCTGCCATTTTATAGTACCTTCCGTTTTAATTGGATTTGTGAGAATGCTCAGTGATGCCTGATGCGGAAAAGCCACCGGCTGGTGACTTCTCTATGGTCGATTTCCAACGTGACGGGAACGTGACGTAAGGGGGGAAACTACGTAGTGGCTGTAGCGGGCGGTCAGACGAAAATCTTGCGGCCCAGTTTTTTGAATGCCTGGATTTTGCCCACGTTCGGGTAATCTTCTTCTTCATCGTCAAAGAGCCCCGGCATTAGAATGCTGCGCCAGTCACCGTCTTCATGGTCATTTTGATAAAGCGCCCGGATGTCGCCCCGGACAAAGCCGTCATGGTCAAAAAGTAGAAAGGCTTCGGCTTCTAGATCGCCGCCAATTCTGGTCACCCCGTCGTTGTATTCGCCAACGACTATCCCCCTTGCTCTGACATCACCCAGAACCATCAGCGTTGCGCCGGCTTTGAAGATGTTCTCGGCTTCTAGATTTCCTGCGACGAACAACATCACACCCCCTTCCAGGGTGCGGTTGACGATGTCGCCTTTGACCACGAGGTCTCCGGCGCAGAAGATAGCGATTATATTCTCTCTTTCGACCCAGTCTTCCTCCCAATCCAGAGTCAACCCGGACTCCAGGGTGGTCCCTTCCGGTAGGACCAGCACTTTGTCTTTGGGGTATTGTTTGAGCTGGGCTCTTGCGAATTCGGCGAAATTTTCCGGATAAGAATAACGTTCAGGATCGAATTCGATTTTCTCTCTGATAAGTTTTTCTATAACAGGCAGCACCGCATCCGGTTTCTCTAGAGTACCGATTTCTTTTCCTGTTCCTTTACCGGTCGGGTCGGCGCTTTCTACTATTGGATTTGCCAGGAAGTCTTCCAGCTCTGGATCCGGCTCTACCACTTTCTTGTCGAGCGGTGTCTCTCGCCAAATAGATTTGCCTTCTCTGCCGTATTCAAAGACGGTATAAAGATTGAACCAGCCATGGTTCATGGCTTCCGGGACTACCATCCGGTGCATATCCTCGGAACTGAGGTCATCTCTTGCATCGAGCACCAGACCCGATACCTTGCCCAGCACCACATGACCTTTTGCCTCTTTTCTGTCTTTGCAGCGCGGAACATAGCCGGCGGAGCTCAGATTACCGCCCACTCTAATGGGACCGTCATTGTACTCGGGGATTATATAGCCGCTGGCGGTGAGATCGCCCCAGATAAGCAAGGGCAGACCGCCTTTGAGCATATTGCAGACTTTTAGATTGCCCTCCACCACAAGCAAGGGCCAGAACGCTTCGTCGTTATTGATAATGTCTCCGCTAACTGTCAAATTGCCGAAACAGACAACGGCGCATATTTTATTGCGCTTCACCCAACTCTGGTCGGTGTCGATAACCAGGTCATCGTCGATGGTGGTGTCACCTTCAAATAGAAGTACCTGGTCGAAATCGGTATGATACTTGTAAATGGTAAGCAGGCGGTCGGCATCGGGCAGCTTTGGCTTGCTTTTGCTTAGCTCCTCGAGCCGCTCGCGAATCTGTTTGATGCTCGTAAGCTTCCCGCCAAATAGATTCTTCTCTGCCGACATGGATTTTCTCTCCAGAATGGGTTTGGGCGGCGTGATTTTTCACCCTGGATTTTATACTCTTCTTCCTCTGATTTTAGGGTCATGAAAATCATTAGATTCACAAG
>CAZCBH010000133.1:0-11411 GCA_964496875.1 uncultured Candidatus Obscuribacterales bacterium
TACCTCGCCTCCACGTCTAATCAAGCTCTGGGGGTGTCGTAGCGGTAAACCGCTTAGCGGAAGTCTCCGGTCACTGCGTGCCCTTCGCCGCTCCTTTCATGCTGGCGTAAGCCAGCCATCTAGCGAAGTCTCACGGTATAATCATCACTCTCGATTCAGGAGGTTACACCCTATGTCAGAGCGCCGATGGGCTTCTAAAAGCCTAGTAAAAATGCTCATCTTCGAGATGCGAAACTATAACTCAGCCGCTGAGGTCGTCTCTGGTTCTGAAGATACCTTCAATCTCTACTCTCAGAAACTGGCTGAGATGTTCGAAGCCATGAAGGAAAACCCAGAAGCCATCAAAGCTACCACGCTTGAGGAATTCTTGGGCAATGTCCGTGAAGACATCACTAGCCATCAGGACTGGCAACGAGAAGTATTAGACAATCTGCCCAGAGTAGATGACGAAGAAGGCATGACCGGACCACTAAGGCAAGCCTTCGCCAAATCGTCTACAGCACGATCCAAGCTGCTCAAAGAGGTCATGGAAGCCGAGGAAAAATGGCTTGAATTACAGACCGCTCTCTTTGAAAAAAAACAGACCGACTGAAAGATCTCTAGGGAATTGCACAGTCAAATTTCTTCCGCACCGAGGCATAATCGGGACAGACTTCGATGAGGGAATTTGCCTTGAGCAGCAGCAAACGTAAGAAAAAGGGACTGACCGAATCAGAGCGGAATTTCATTGAGAGTGCCATGGTCGATTCAACCAGGCTTAGAACCGCTCTCATGATCGCCTGCCTTGAGCTGACCGGCGGTGACCCTCTGGAAGCTATGGATCTAGCTGAGCACTTCTATGATGAGGCTCCTAAACTGCTTTCCCTGCTCACTGAACAAGGCGTTAGCAACCTGCCAGCAGGACCGGCACAGATACTCGACTTCCCCATAAAAGGCAGTTAGGAGTCTTCAAGCTTAAGCGGCTGCGGACTTTGATAAAACCGCCACTATTGCATCTTCGATTTCTTGATCACTACTGTCTTTGGTTAGGTAGCTATCCATGCCTGCACCAATACAAAGCTCTTCAATGTTGCGTTCATTGCTGGCTGTCATTCCGATTATCGGAGTGTGCTTACCTTTATCCGCTTCAAGCTCCCGAATTTGTTTAGTGCATTCCAGTCCGTCCATCTTCGGCATGTTGTAATCCATGAGGATGGCGGTATAGCTGCTTGTCTTCAGCCTCTCAATCGCTTCAATCCCATTACAGGCTTCTTGAGTCGCAAACCCCCTATTTCTCAGAAGTAGCACCAATGCCAGGCGGTTGATGGGCATATCGTCAACAATCAAAACAAGGGGGGCGTTATTCATTTTTTGGGACTCCGGTCAAACAACGTATTATTTTTGAGTTTTACTCGGAATCTGAATAGAAGGCATCATCCTTTCGGTCATTTCGTGATCACCCGGTTGGGTCTCCGAACTTGTAAACATCCAGCCAGGCAATGATTTCGGCTTCTTCCCATTCCACGGCAAAGGCTCTGACCCGTCCATCTTTCCGGTGCTGCGAAGGTTTGAAGTGATCGATAAAAGCCTGCCTAGTTGTAGGGTCTTGCAAGATTTCCCAATCGATTTTTGAGACAGGGTATAGGTTCGGATTGTCGGCAACGAAAGTGACTGAATTTTTGTCAGGGTCATAGTAGAACCAGCCGGTCAATCGGGTCATGGCTGAGTTCTCCGAAACAGTCTCCTGCTCTTAACTTATCACGGGTCTATGGGGTATGTGTAGGGAAGCTGCGATAAGGCCCAATAGCGCGGATTTCCGTTTCTAAGAATGGCACTGGCAATCTACGAAGATTGGCATAACAACGATGCTTCAAACGCTACAAGTTCGTTGGTCCTGGACGCCAAAATTTCCGGTTCCAGGCGAAGTAAGAAATTTTTCCGGTCATCGAATTCCAAATTTTCTGAGGCTTGAAAGCCAAACGCAGTAAGCTTTTGCCAAATCCTATTGCCCCTGGTCGCAGCTTCCCTACATAAGCCCCTCTATCTGCTCCAAGAAGGCGGTCCCCGGCCCCAATTTCTCTGACCACTTCGCCGGTCTGGAAGAAATACGTTTCTAAAACGCCTGTGTTTGTCTGCAAAGAAACAAACACCTGACGCACACAAACAAACAGCGATCAGGTGTCTATAGCTGGTTTGAGTCTTTCGGCCTGGCTTTCTATGCAGGATGACACCGGCAGTAAAATCAACAGGCACTAGGTTTGATTGCTGGCCAACTACGCCGGTCGAAGAGCATAGAAAAATCCCCCCCGTACACCCTGCCGTTCCTGCCTGAATATCAGAGCGCTCGGGTCCCGGTGTCAAACCGATTAGCCAAGCCTCCAAGTCATGGGTTTGACACTGGGGCGCTCTGATAGGCTCTTGTGCCAGGCAGGATGGAAGGGGGGCTACCTCTGGTTCCTTCTGCTCGGCCTCGGCTGGCAAAACCACAAAAGCCGATAAGACGCCTTGAGTCTCGAAAAAACCGAAAGGAATTTCTTTGTTTTCTCCTTCTTCAGTCAGGCCGTCGGGCTGAGAGGCCAGGGTCAAGGTGTCTGACTCAGAAGCCGAAGAAGAGTAATTTTTTTTGTCCGGATCAAATCCACCGGAAAAAAGTTGATCGACCCCGGCGGAAACTTCAGGAGCGGGAAATCCCCCCCGTACCCCCCCGGTTATATAAACGCTGGGCCAGATTCCCAAGAGGTCAATATGCCTCTTGACAGTCCGTCGGTTCGATCCGGCTACCCGAGCGACTTCAGAGATGGTCCGGGGAGCTTGGTTCTCTACGATCCATTTAACGGCATCTGCTATCCGTGCTCGAGCTTCTTCCTCTCTGAAATTATTAGCGGCTTCCAACCGGGCCACCTCCCATAGCTGGCCTGAATTTCTATAGACCTCTAGGAGCCGTTTTAAGAGGCGTTCTGTCAGTGGGTAGGGTTCTCGTACTACCGGCTTCGATTTCTCACGCCACACGGTCGCCCTTGCTATCTGCTCTCGGACAACATCCCACCGGCCCTCATTGATATGACGACAATGCCCGTTATGCTTTTTCTCAAGCCAGGCTTCAATGATTTTTGCTCTTGTTCGATCATATTTGTTGCCAGGGTAGCTAGGTACTCCCCGGTCTGGGTCTCCGTACCAGAGGTAATGACCGACCGCCAAAACCCCGTCATGTCTTTGCCCTCTCTCTAAAAGACCTTCTTTCCATAGCTTCTGGCCAAGCTCCCACCGCTCCTGATCTTTGCCTTGCTCGTCATAGAGCTGGTCAAACCCTTCGATAGAAATAGCTTCCTTGTGCTTCGCCTCCTGGGCGTCTCTATGCCTCGCCAGTTCCGAGTTTATAAGGGCTTCCGCTTCGCTCCAGTCATTTTCATGTCTTTGGAAATCGGTTAGGAAGCGCCTTAGGGCTACATCTCTAGTAAGCTCGTCTCTTCTAGCCTCGACTTCAGTATCTTGATCGAGGAAGGCAAAACCAGGCTGTAAAGGCAGTCTTAAGGCATTCCCAGAGGGGAAGACCTCAAGGGTTCCGCCCTTGAGCTCGTACCCTCGTATTTTCAAAAATTGCTTAAGACCGGTTTCTACTTCCTTACTCGAAATCCAGTCAGAGAGTGGTAAATAAAGGTGCCACCCGCCTGATTCACTGCTGCCGTATGTGATACCTGATAGGTTAACGCCAGCCAGGATCAGTTTCAGTTTCTGAAGCTCCTGGTGGCTGTGATACCTGCTTCCTGCATCGATATCGAGCACGGCAAATTTAGTTAGTTCTCCGAAATAGCAGCCACGCAACAAGCCCCGGCCGCCATCTTCAATAACTCCCAATATCTGGAAGTCTTGTAATAGCCTCTTATTCTGGGTCCATTTCTTCTGATTAGGACGCTTCTGAATGTATATATCCCGGCGCGGATAAAGAGCCAAAAAATTCCTCTCCATCGTCGATGGTGAAGATAAATCATTAATTTGGTCGTACCGCTCCGGCTTCTCTAGAGCCATCAGTGCGGGCATTCTGCCGATCTTTGTTGCCCCTTTCTATTGGCAGGCACACTTGACCGGAGATCTATCGCCCTGTACACTTTTCGTATCTTCAGAAAGCCGCAGCCAACGAAATTCTGAAATCTACAATCTGTGTTGCTTGGGGCAAGGATCTTCGATCTTTGCTTTTCGCACATTAGGACAGCCTTTCAGGCTGTTCTTTTGGTTTTTACCCTATATCCCTCCGATATCTCAAACATAAATGCACTATATATGGTGCAATTCAGTTTCTGTAATTGTAGTTTGGATTACCTAAAAAGACTACCGGCCCATGAACCATCTGACGAATTGCTGCCATCTTGTGGGCTTTTGCAATCTGTCAGTTAATAGCTTCAGATCTTGGATGTCGCCTTCTCTTTCTCTCACTTGAGATTCAAGATATCCAATTCTGTAGCTGGCGGCTATGAGTTTTTCATTCAACTGCTGAATTACATCAAGGTGTTTCGCCGGGTTACCGGGATTCTCACCAGAGGTAATGCTTTCGGTAACACCGGACACGCTAGCGGTTACATGCTCGGTTTCACCAGAAAGATTTTCTGTCCTTTGGGTAGCCTGATCGGTTTCACCAGGTTTCCGGTCAATAACAACACAAAGTTTGCCATCTGAATCAGTGGCAGTTGGATGTTTTCCGGCTTTTACTTGCTTATAGAAAGTTGTATACGGAATGTTTTTTAGTCTAGAAGCTTCAGCAATCGAGAGCAATTCGGTTTCACTCTCGGTAACCTCTTCAACTTCTTGTGGTAATGCCTGGGTAACGTCAAGGTTTTCCCCTTGAAAGAGGTCTTCCATACCTTCGGTCGAAGGGTTACCGGGAACATCAAAATTTTCAATGGTATTGCTCATAGTGCCAATTCTACGACCTGGTTAGGGATTGGTCGAGCTTGGCAACTTGGTCAAGTCCGATAATTGAAGGCATTAATCAGGATCACAGAGGTCACCGATAGATACCTCAAGTGCATCAGCGAATCGAGCCAAGGTCTTAAGAGAGGGATTCCGCAAACCTCGCTCAATGTCACTTATGTAGGTTCTATCAGAGGCAGTCTGGTAGGCGAATTCATCCTGAGACCATCCTTTCTCAAGGCGATAATGGCGTAGGTGTTTTGCCAGGTTTCTAATAGCTCGTTTCTCAGGTCCCATAAGAGAAACGGTGCTATTTTGTCGGCTTATCGTCTATGGCATCATTGCCGACGGGAGAGCATACAGAAGGGGAGTATTTCAGTATTTTGGAAGTTATGTTCTAATGATTGAATGGAAGCAGAGCAATGTCAGACAGAGACTAAGAAGAAGGTGGATTTCTACATCCAGCTTGCTAAATGGCTTCTTGAAGAAGGCAATGAGGACCAGGGGGAGCGGGCGTATAGAACGGCGGTAGCGATAGCAAAAAGGGAATCTGGGCCAGACAGTGGAATTACAGGCGGCGCCCTGATAGAGCTATGGTTCTTCTATGACGGTCTTGGCCGAGAGAAGGAAGCGGATGAGACCTGGCGGGAGCTTGTGGAGGTCGTAAGAGCCAGGTATACCGAATTGATGGACCCGAATTACGGCTAGCGGAAAACTTTTTTCAACACCGGCTGATAATAAAAATTATGTTTCATCCGGCCGTAAAATCCCTTGAAAACCAGAGCCAATCAGACATACAAGGGATATATTTACTTGGTCCGATAATGAGTGATATCAAGAGCGGTGCCGTTTCGTATAGGACAGCCTATATTGGGGTAGCCTAATCGACTCGATCCCGCTCAGATTTTCATCTTATACTGAAGAAGTGAAAACAAAAGAGACAAACAAGGCTTCTAAGCGGATTTTCGTCTGCTCCATTCTTGCGTGTCTGACTCCTTTTCTCCTGGTATTCGCGTATTGGTTCGTTCTTGCATACACAAACATCTCAAATGGCGTTGAAAGAGAACGAGACATAGGGATTCAGCATGACATCACAGAATTTGAAATGTTTTCGCAATCAATAATGACAGGACTAGAAAAGTCTTTCTGGTGGGGCTTTGGTGGATTAATAGCAGGCTCAGCAATTGGAGCAACTCTTCAAAGGTCTAAGAAAACAGTCAGTTCAAAGACTAATGAATCTCTCTAATTTGTTGTTCAACATGCCTCAAATGGGCAGACTTCCTAAGCGCTCTTTCATCACTCGTTGGATAAGCTTTTTCGTAACCTCTTAGTTGCTCTAGCTCCTTTGCCTTCGGAATAGTAAATGAGTGAAAATCTGGATCATCATGATTTCGTGGATTGTAGTAAACATCAGCGTTATAGCCATAAGCCAGAGACTGAGGAGTGATTTCTATCTTCTTCGAAAGGGTGAGTTTGTCTGAAGATACAGAGTATAGATCCGCTATTTGAGCCAATTTAGCGGCAACTATCATAGGCACACATGAAGGGTCTTCTAAAGCTTTTCCTTCATGTCCAGGACCGGAATAGCCTTTGCTCTCTAGAAAACTCTTGAGTTGTGGATATTTTTGCTCAAATTTTTGAACTCCTTCGATAGATATTTGTGAATAACCCAATGTCCCTACACCACTGGATTTACCCTGCTTAGCCGCATTATCGTCTTTTATATCAGCCTCGTCATAGTAATGAATTTCGTTCCGAACAAGCCCTTTCATAAGGGGAACCAACTGACTGATGCTGAGATGGTCGGTCAATTGCGGGAAAGCTCTGGCTGCATCATCCCAGGCTCTAGGGTTTTCCTTTGTGCATTCGGCCAGTTTTGCATCTTCCAGACCACGATAAGGAAAGATGGGCAGTTTTTCGTTTTCGATTACGTTCTCTATGACTTTACCCGAGAGGTCAACACCAGCTTCTACAGCCGGTCTAAGAGCTTCACCTGACTCAAAGAAAGTATGAGCATCATAGTCATTCGGTAGTCCGTGGGATATCTTGGTTTCGGAAACCTCTTCTTCTGTGGGAGTCTCAGAAGTGGGCAAGGTGGCATCTGACTGGATCATCGGCGGGTTAGTCATATTAGCGGCTATGAGCTGGTCTGGCTGATATTTAGGCTGTTGGTCAAGGTTTTGAAAAGCAGTCATGGCGCCCTGGACCTTCGCCTCGAAAAACTCGTGTGTATGAGGCTTAGCAACTTTGCCTTTAGCAGTCTCGACAGTGCCGTCACCGAAATCGATACCAAAAGAGTCTATTTTTGGCTTCTCGGCTTCTTGTCTTTGCCGTTGTTCCAGGCGGGCTTGGTACTGCTCTTTGGTTTCGCCGGGCTTCATAGCGAGCATGGATTGATCATCATCGTTGTCTGAATGAGTCTTCCAGTCCTTGCCCTTCTCTGATGCTTCTTTGTGCATCGCCTGGTGGTCTTGCCGGTCTCCGCTGATCACAGCATCACTTGAAGTTCCTTCAGATGTGCGGTCGCCCCGGCTGATTCGTTCAACCTGATCGCTTCCATCGTTGACTTCATTTGCCATAGGACATATATACCCTGAACAGAAAAACCATGTCTAGTTCCCGCTTTTGGGTGGTTTATAGTACGGGTCCAGGGTAGATGGTTTCTGCCATTGCCTCTGAGGTTTCGGGTCCGGTTTTGGCTTCAACTGATATGGGCTGGTGTTCTGAGGCGTCAATACCGGTGAGAACGGATTGTTGATCTTCGGTTGGTTGTAGTCGTGGATCTTCGGTGTATAAGTGTTGCCGCTGCCCTGCTGGGGATCGGTTTTGTATTTCTCCCTGTATCGCCGGATCTGTTCTTGCTGCTCTTGCTCTTGTTGTCTGCGCCTTCGTTCGTATTCATCGATTTGCCGTTGTCGTTCTTTTTCGGCATCTGCTCTCTGTTTCTCTCGCTGCTGTTGAACCTCTAAAGCCTTGGCTTTCTGGGTTTCGATTTTTTCGAACTGCTGGAAGTTGAAATAGACCATGCCAGCCAGGAAAATGAGCGCCCATGGCGGCGGCATGAAAATGCTCTCTTCTTCCCGTGTCTCGACGATATGAAGGCCGCAGGCTTTCTTGAATTCCCTGGTGTGGTCTTCGATGATTTCATTGCATCTGGTCCGGTTTCCCGGTGAGTCTACATGCCATTCAAGCTTGATTTTGGTGAGGTTAACCGACTTAGCGTAGCCCCTCGCCAGGGTTTCGGCTTCCTCCTTTTGCTTCTCTTCTTCTGTCTTAATGGGCTGCTCTATCTCTTCAAAGGTGATGTTTACCATCATCTGGCGAGGCATCATCATCGGAGGATGACCTAATATGTGGTGCTGCTCTTGAAAGTCTAAGATGCCCTGGATCTGCATCTGCTCTTCATCTTTGAAGCGTATGCGCCAGAAATACGGGCCTACGTGGCGATTCTCTAGCACGTCCAAAATATCCGAGTAAGCATCATCCATACTCACCGGAACCTCAAAGGGTTCGGGGTTGTCACGTTTTTGGTCTAACCATTTGTCTATGCCTTTCGTGACATAGTAAGCACAAAAAGCAATCGATATTCCAAGACCGGTAACTAAGAGCCTGTCATGGATATAAGGCATTAGATAGTGATGCGTGGCAGGTATGATGATTAGAAAAAGCGGTATGGCGCACACGTTAGCCCAAGACATGATGAACTACCTCAAAAGTCTCTAGGCGGTCTGCCTTTGTCTGTTTGGTCATCTCGATCATTCTCCTTCTCTTGGTCTAAGTCTTTGGTTTCTGGTTTCGGTTTTGGCTCCGGGTCTTGCTTCCGGGGCTTCTGTTTCTTCCTCTTTAGGTCGGCTTCCGGCTCTCCTGCCGACTCCTTTTGATTGTCTTTCTTGCCTTGGTTTTGCTTACTGCCGGAGCCAGAAGGAGTTTTAGGAGCCTTCCCCCGATCAGATTTTTTCTCTTCCTCCTGGCGCTTCTCGTCTTCCCAAGCCCTCTGCCATTCTTTCTTACGCTTAGCCCGCCTGCATTCTCTGATGGTCTGGTCGTCAATCTCCAATTCCGGGCCGCAATCAGGCGGGAATTGTGTAGCCTCTTCGAAGTCCCTCCAATCGAATTTAGGAAGCATCAAAGGCGGCGTACTGGGAGTGAAAACAATGATTTTGTCTTCGTCCAGGTTCATGACCTCTGATGGCTCTATCAACCAGCGCCCGGTTTCTCGCTCCTGGATCTGGCCGCTGCTCGTCATGGTTCTGTCGAATATGGTGGTTTTACCTGCCATTTTGCTGATCGCCTCCGCTGGCTCGTAGTCGGCAGGTCGGAAGAAAATACGGGTTCTAGGTTGCTTCCGTATGTTCTCGGCCGCTTTCCTTTCATAGACGCTCTCTAACTGGGCGAAGTCTTGAAAGCCAAGCATGAAGCTAATCTTCTGATGCCTGATGATTGATAGCTTCTTCTCTATGTCAGGTATCATGCCGAAATTAGTGAATTCATCCAGTACCAGAAATGGCGGATCAGCAAAATTGTGTGATTGGATGTGCCCTAGCAGGTAGTTAAAGATGAGCGCCGCCACGGGCTTTAGATAGGATTTATTGGCAGGTACCGACAGATAGAAAGTAAATCTATCCTTAAACAGTGAATCTATATCGAAGTCTGTTTTTTCTGTAAGAGCCACTACCACCGGACTTGACCATATGCCGAGCCTTGTTATCAAACTAGCGATGACACCATATCTGAAGCCCTCACGAGATGTATTCATGAAGCCTCGATAGTCTTCTCTGACTTGCTCTATTGGGCTTTTGGCGATTACTTCCCCCATGCCTTCCGGCCCTTCTCTGAGCAATGCCCGTATATAACCAAGGTGGAGATCTTGGGCTGCTGCATGACCTATCAAGGTGGTCAGCATGTTTACCTCGGACTTCGGCCAGACATCATCCCCGTAATTGTTTTTACCGGTGGTGTTGTCTACGATGAGCTGGGCGAGGTTTCGAGCATCAGAGTAAGAGTTCACGCTATCGAGTGGATTGATCCTGACTGACCGTAGGTTATCGGGATCGAAGTGGTAGATCTTTTGATTGCCGACTATCGCCCGATATTTTGCAGTCTTCCAGAATAAATCCGGTGGCTCGTTACCGGCTCTCGCTTCTGTCACCAGGGCGCTTTTCTGATGCCGGTTGATCAGATTCGGGATGAATATCGATGAGGTTTTGCCGGTCCCGGTCGGACCTACCACAATGGCATGTTTGATAGTGTCGTCTTCTGTTGCTGAGACGTATTCTTGGTCCTCTCCTGGGCTTAAGAGCAGCCTACCGCTGTTGTTGAAGCCTCCCCAGTAGCCAGCCTTCTTTATGTCTTCCAGGGTTCCCCACCGAGCCGATCCGTACTTCGTCCGGGGCTTCTCATTCTGTTTGACTTTCTCATACCGGCTGGCGGCCTGGGTCATCACTGTGGCTAGCTCTTGGAGCTTTTCTTGACACTTGTGAATCGACCAGGGGTAGTTATTCTCATCTACGATGATTTCAATCCGTGAGCCGGTCTGACTTTCTTCCCAGTGAATTACCAGGTGATAGGAGTATTGCCAGTTGACCCGCTTCTTACGCTCTCGCTTGTCCTGATTGGCGGCTAGCTCGCATAGCTCCGTATTGACAAAATCTATTCTCCAACCGCCTCTAGCTACTGCTGTACGTGCCAGCTCTGCAACCTTCTCGGGTGGCACAGGTAGATCTAAAAACCCGTTAGCGGTTGGCATTACCTCTCACCTCTGCCAAATGCGTCATCATCTAATTGCCTCTCCTGGTCCTCGTCTCCACGGGTCAGGTCTTCCATCTGGCGATGTTCTAGGATCTGCTCCATGACTGATTGACCGGCATCTATCGTTTGTTCTTTCTCTATATCTTTCCCCCTCTCGGGCCCAGTGTCGTAACCCAAGATGGCGTCCATGTCTTCATGGCCTCTTTCTTCTCTCCACTGCTCCCGGTCGAATTCTCGGATATCAGAAATAAGCTCTCTTAAGTGCTCTTCTCGTTCCGGGAATTTCTCGGCTAACTGCTCCAGGCGCTGTATATCCATGGCGGCCATGTAGTGCCCGTGTTCGGCAGACAAGCGCCCTTGCTGCTCCTTCACGTATTGATTGAAGCCCTTATCTAAAAGCGTGGTCTTCTCCAGGTTTCGGAAATACTTTTTGAAATCCTCGTCAATCCGCTTCCACTCTTCCATGTCACGAAAGGGATCTTTATCCTTGTCCTTCTCTTTGTCCTGCCCCTGGTCGAGTTTGCTGAAATCTCGGTTGCCATCGTCCTTGAACATCTTGCTTACATCATCGTCAAAACGGTCATGGACAGTGAATCTATAATCAGGCTCTTTCAATAGGTCGCTTATCTCCCGGTCTAAATACCGGTCATAGTAATGATTCCGCTCCAGGTAGTTGTCTCCTAGCTCTCGTAATTTCTGATAGTCGTCTTTGTTGAACCTGACTCTATGCCCTTCTTTGTCTAGCCCTAAGACGATTACATGGGCGTGATCGTGGTCGG
>CAZCBH010000134.1:0-11367 GCA_964496875.1 uncultured Candidatus Obscuribacterales bacterium
AGTATCTGAAATCGACCTGCTTTTAAATGGACAGTGACGCCGAATCCAAAACAGCTCCTTCCGATTTCGAGGAATTCGACGAAATCGAAGCCGACAATGTCGAGTATTTGATTGAATACAATCATCCTCTGGGCAACTCGCCCGGAAGTATTCTGATCGGTATGATCGCTTCTTTTTTCGACGACAACCTGGGCGCTGTGATCATCGCTTTCGGTCTGATTCTGCTCTGCTTGATCATGGCGAGAGAAATGATGCTGGTGGCCGGGGTTGTATTGATATTTACTCTGGGGCTCGGCTATCTGGTAATGGCGCTGATTTATCGAAACACAACCCTCAAGGTCGATGGACACGGTATTTCATTCCCCGCTCCTTTTGCCGTCTCATTGAACTTTCAACAGGAGCGTCATTGGACAGAAATTTCGGCGGTGCGATTCGCCAATATGATAGGCAACTCTCTGGAAGATGATCGCATTTTGATCGGTTTTCGAGACAACACTTATGTAAAACTGGATGTGGACGGCTTTTCGCGCAGTGCGCTAAAGCGTTTCGTTCTTTTGGTAAACACTTATCGTCCCGATATTCAAATTCGTTCCGATTTCAGCGATCTGCTCGGTGAAGCCCGGGATAATCAGGCTATCCATCAAGAATTGCTCTCAGCTGTTTCTGCAAGCCCTATGGAGCGCTCTAAGATTCAGATTGCCCCTTCCGATGCCGGTTCTAGAAGGACCGCTCTCAGCTTTACCAAGATCTGGGAGATGGAGCTGAACTCCAGATACAGTACCACAGCCTACACACCGCTCGAATGTGGAGATTCTCTGCAGGAGGGTAATTATAAAGTTCTGGGGCAAATTGCCTTCGGCGGGCTTTCCGCAATTTATCTGGCTGAAGACGAGAAACAGAACAATCAGCTGGTTATTTTGAAAGAATCGGTCCTGCCCGAGTCCGCCGACGAGGAGGCCAGGGACAAGGCGGTGGAAATGTTTCAACGGGAAGCGCGGCTGCTTTGTTCTATACGGCATCGAAATATCGCCCAGGTCTATGACTATTTTGTCGAACAGGACAGGCACTATATGGTGCTCCAGCATCTCGATGGCAGAACCCTACGTGACTATGTGCAGGAGTTTGGAAAACAGCAAGAGACAACAGTTTTGCGCTGGGCCCTGGAACTAGCCACCACTCTATCTTATCTGCACAAGTTGAATCCGCCTGTGATTCATCGTGATATCACCCCCGACAATATCATTATCCGTAAAGACGGTTCGGTAAGCATCATCGATTTCGGCGCCGCTAATAACTTTCTGGGCACCGCCACCTGCACTGTGGTGGGCAAGTCGGCATATATTCCATTAGAGCAATTTCAGGGCAAAGCCAGGCTGGTGTCGGATATCTATGCCTTCGGCGCCACCCTCTTTTTTGTACTTACCGCCCGGGACCCGGCCCCTTTCAGCGTCAGTGATCCCCTGGAAGCCGGTGCCTATGTCAGTGCAGAGATGAATGATCTGGTCAAGGATTGTACAGCGGTCAAGCCGGAGGTGAGGCTGACCGGGGTAGAAGAGTTGCTCGATCGGCTGGCTTTATTGCAGGCGAGGTGACATCCAAATTGAGTTCGAGATTACCGCTCAAGTATATCGGTCCCAGTCGCCGACATGTAACCACTCTCAAGAGTAGCGATCTGCTCGTCGACGCTGCTACTCTCGAATATCTGCTCAAGATTTTTATGGTCGTGCTGGTCTTGTTTTTTGTATTCTGCTTCACTTTCGATCAAACTTCCTTTCTTGATCGTTTCTCTCATATCCCGCATCGTGACCTGCTTTTTTACCTGTTTCTCGCAGGAATAGTCTTCCTCTCTTTCGGTGTAACCTTCAGCTCCAGAAAAACAGCCCGGGATAATGAGCTCAAGATAGTCGAGTGCAGCGAAAACGGTATCAGATTGGGTGCCGGCAAATTCGATATCGCCCAGACCTATTTCCTCTCCTGGAACCATGTCACCGTTGTAGAGGCGGTACCCCAGTCTGAATCGAATCATTCAAAGAGTCCCTGCCATTATCTAGTGATTGATACCATTCAGAAGAAGGCTTATCAGCTTCGCTGGGAGAACGCCTTTGCCTGGGTAGACGAAGAAGAGTTTTTTTCTGTAGTTAGAAGCAGCGCTTCTCATGCCCACTTGAATTTTGGCATAGAAGAGGTCCATCGACCGGACAAACTCGATACGAGATACACCAATCTCTGGCTGCATTATTTTTCTGCTCCTACCAATCGCCAGCGTCGAGGTCGTCTTGAACCGGGAGCAATCTTGCAGGATGGCAGTTATGAAATAGTCGAGTCCCTCTCCGGTGGCGGTCAGGGCACAGCTTATCTGGCTAAAGTAGATAGAGACAGGGGTAATCTCGATAATATTCCCGATGGTATTGATCAGGTGGTGTTGAAAGAGTATGTAATGCCTGTTTACAGAGGGAACAAGCTGGAGAAGAGAAAATACAATGAGCTTTCCGAAGAGGCGAAGATGCTCTCCGGTCTTGATCATGAAAGGATCGTCAAGCTATATGATTGTTTTGTCGAAGACCATCGCGGCTATCTTGTACTGGAGTATATTAGCGGTTTTCCATTGAGTCGACTGGTCAAGGAGAAAGGAGTCATGGCACCGGAAGCGGTAGCGGCAATCGCTTTGGATGTCACCGGTATTCTGACCTATCTGCATGATAGAGAGCGCCCAATAGTACATCGCGATCTGACTCCGGATAACCTTATGCTGGATGAATCCAGCCGATCTGTGAAGCTCCTGGATTTTACGGTTGCCCGAGAGAGTTCTGTCCAGAGAACTGCCACCATTGTAGGCAAGCAGTCTTATATGCCGCCGGAGCAGTTTCGGGGAGTGGCTTGTCCCGCCAGCGACATATATGCTTTAGCTTGCACGATGTTCTACCTTCTTACCGGCGTCGATCCGAAGCCTATGGAAATGGAGCCCGTCTCCGCCTATAGAGAGGATGCGGATGACGGGCTCGACGCGATTATCATGAAAGCCGGTGCTTTTGAGCTGGAATCGAGATACCCGAGTGCGGCCGACATGGCCGTTGATTTGAAGAGTTGGCTTGGATCTCGTCAGGAGTTCTGATACATCAGCTGCAGTGCCCGGGTGGGAGTGCCTGCCTGTTTGATGAAGTTTCGAGCCAGCTCGTGTATGCACTGCAAATCTTTCAGGTTGGGCAGAATCCCTGATGAATAAGATTCACTTCTCGCCATTAAGAATCGGACGAATCTAAGGCCCGGCTCGGTTATTTCGTTGTTCTCCGGACCGCCACTACCGGTGATGATCATTTTGACAATCGAAGATTCGGCAATCTCTTCGAAGGCTTTGTCGATGGCGGTCAATGTTGAGTTTATATCTATTTCTGTTCCTATTTCTATTTCTATTTCGTTTTTAGATGGTTCGTTATTCATGGCTCTTCTCAAATCAAATAAGGATGGTGGATGGAGATTCGAATGTGGATGCGGATTCGGATTCGGATTCGGATTCGGATTTGGATTTGGATTCAAAATATAAAGAAATTGTTTACTCGCTCCTCCATCTTAGTCATCGATCCCTTCTCTTGGCAACTAAACAAATGCTAAGACGACAAATATCCATTTGATTAAGAGATTTGATTTATTTGAGATTGATTCAATCTGATTCGTTCTATAGTTTGTTTTTCGGAATTACTCCAGGTTGTCGCGAGGACCAGAAGGGATGCAAGGCCAGGTTTTGAACTCACCAGACTCAAAAAAAGAAGAGCGCTCAGGTGGCATGAATTGTCTTGTCAAAGAATCCCTGGAGAAAGACGGACTAATGCTAAAGTCCGGCGTCGCTCTGCCTGATGTGGGCTCCGACGAGGTTCGTATCCGAGTTAAAGCCACTGCGGTCTGTGGAACCGACAAGAGCATTTATCACAGCTCGACTTCAGAAGGCATACGACGGGAGATGCTTCGCTATGCCGAGGACGAGAACTCTTACACTCCTATCATTGTCGGTCACGAGTTTTGCGGAATAGTAGATGAACTGGGTTCCGGGGTAGGACCCGACCGCTTCAGCGATGTGCCCGAGCAACTTCGACTTGCTCCGGGCGACTATGTCACCTGCGAGATGCATCTCTCTTGCGGTCATTGCTTTCAGTGCCGTACGGGTAATGAGCATATCTGCACCCGGGTGAAAGTAAAAGGTGTACACCTCGACGGTTGTTTTGCCGAGTATGTCACCGTCCCTTATAAAAATGTCATCCTCCTTGGTAAAGCCGGTGATACCAGCCGTATTCCCACTCGCATCGGCGCTCTGCTCGATGCTTTCGGAAACGCTGTTCATACGGTCTATGAGGCTGATGTCCGGGGCAAATCGGTGGCCATTCTCGGTGCCGGTCCCCTGGGTTTGATGGCGGCATTTCTGTGTCGCGACTTCGGAGCCGGTCGTATCTATTTGACGGAAGCCCAGGACGTCGATCGCAGGTTCAAGCTGGCAGAAGAGTTTGGAGCCGACTATTGTTTCGATGTCTCTTCGGGCTCCACCGATTTCTATAAGCAGGTCGATAAACTGGAGTCCATGGCCAATGGTGTAGATGTGGTTCTCGAGATGTCCGGGTCACCGTCCGCCTATCGGGACGCATTCAGAATTGTTCGCAACGGTGGTACTGTATTGCTGCTTGGTATCACCAGAAAACCGCTCGATGGTTTTGATATTGCCAATGGTGTTATCTGGAAAGGGGTTACGGTCAAAGGAATCTTCGGACGCAAGATGTTCGACACCTGGGAGACCATGCTTCGTCTGATGCATTCAGAGAAGCTCAATATCCCCAGCAAACTGGATCGAATAATCGCCGACAAGACCTATTCTCTGACGGACTATAAACAGGCATTCGAACTGCTCTCTTCAGGCGATGAGATGAAGCTGGTCTTCGAACCTTGATTCTCACTTAGAACTTCAGTCCGGTAATTTGATATTTCCGTGGCGTGGATCATAGAGCCTGGCCTGACTTAGATCCTGCTCCGCCAGTACTCGTTTGCCGCTCTTGCAATAGACATAGGCTCTGGCAAGGTAGTAGGTGGCGCGGTTCGGACTGAGTTGAATGGCGTCGTTGAGGCAGAGCATGGCGTTATGCCAGTCGGATAGCTGTATCAAAGCTTTTGCTTTTAGATAATAATACTTCGAGTCGCTTGGATTACTCCGGATTGCGTCATGATACTCCCGGACAAGATGTCTGGCGTCGCCGTTGACGCTGAAGAATTGAGAATCGAGATAGACAGTTCCCTTCTTCTCTTCGGCGCTTACAACGGGCTTAATGGTGTTCTCTTCGGCAGGCGGGCTGGATTCGGGTAGCACCGCTTTTGCTTGAAGAGTCTCAGGTTTCAGCGCCAATAGATCGACTCTGGAATCCGGCCCTAAATCGGCCACCACCGATGCGGGCACCTTCTGCGGTGCTGCCGCCGGAGTCGAGATCACCAGCTCTTTGCCGGACCATTTTCCTTTCAATACCGGTGTCTGAACCGCACCGGGGCGGTCTTCCTGGACTTCGTCCTGGACTCTCTCCCGGGCAAAATCGAAAGCCTGAACCAGGGGGGTCGTCTCTCCCTGTTTTTTCAGGCCTTCTAGAAAGCGTTTTGTAAATACCCCGTTTCTGTAGCGGGTCGATTCCCAGGCTCTCTGGTCGGGAGCGCTGGAGCAGATAACCAGTTGACCGGAGCCCTGGAACAATTCGTTGACATTGAAGTTGGCGGTGCGGGCTATTCCTTTTGAATGTGGATCGACAAAGCCGCTGTGACAGGCGTCCAGAACCAGGAGAACCCTATCTGTCAGCACCCTGCCTTGAATCGATTCGAGCAGTTTTTGCATTTCTATGCCGGTGGCGAACAGGTCTTCTGGATCGGAGTCATGGGCGACAAGATAGTTTCTTCCCCGAGGATCGAGCGAGGCGGGGCTGCCGTGGGTGGAGAAGTAGAGCACGACCAGGTCGTCCGGTTTCACCACCCGGGCCAGGAATTTGGAACCCAGTTCGGACAGCACTTTTCTCTGGGTGGCTTTTTCGTTCAAGAGCAGCCTGACATGGTCTGGTTCGAAGTTGCCTTCCTTAATCAGATAGTTATAAAAGTCGGTGGCATCCTTACTAGAATAGCGAAGGTTGGGAATCTTCGGATTTTGAAAGTCGGTTATACCCACAATCAGTGCCCACTTGTCTCTTATAGGCTTGCGGGATTCTACCGTCTGGGGCTGCTCGGAAACAGTCTCTTTGCTCTCTTCCTTGTTTGGAAGAATCACCGGAGTCGATAGGGGATCAGGCTTCTGGCTGACCACCTTCTCTTCTGGCACCGGTGGCGATACCACAGCCGCTTCCGTTTCCGCTTCGGCAATTTCTTCCGATCTCTGGGCTGCTTCCTGCTCTTCAGCCGGTGCTTCTTCAGCGGGGGTTACTACAACTTCTTCTACTTCTACTTCTTCTTCATCTTCTTTCGCTTTGAGCGCTACTTCTTGCTTGGGCTCTTCCGCCGGCACGGGCGTGGCTGCTTTCTCCACTGGTGCTTCTTTCTGCTGCTCCGACTCGGTGCCTTTGCTCAGTCGATTAAGAATCGCCGTCAGGGTAGGCGATCCCGCAGATAAAGATTCTGTTTTCTCTGGCTCAGTCGCGCTGGCTGTGTTTGTCTCGGTCTCGACCGGGACCGGTCCCGTTTCTTTCGGCTTTTCCGGCAGAGAGTTTTTTACCAGGGCGATAGCGGATTCTGTTCCGGTTTTGACAGGCTGCAGCTTGCGGGCGGCCTCGAACTTCATCATCAACAGATTCTGATGGGCGGTCTTATTGCCCAGAGAAGCAGCCAGTTCGTAGAGTTTTTTGGCTTCTTCCTTATTGGGTGCGGTACCAAGACCGTGTTCCTGCATATAAGCGAGGTTCGCGATGCCGTAAGGGTTCTTGGCGTCGGCAGAGAGCTTGAACCAGCTCAGAGCTTGTTTCAGGTCTTTCTTGACACCGATACCTTCGAGGAACAGATAGCCGAGATTGTTCTGGGCCCTGGCGTCGCTTTTTTGAGCGGCGAAGCGATAGTTCTCGAAAGCTTTGTAAGGGCTTTTCTCTACACCTTTTCCGTAGAGAAACATGCAGCCTAAGACGAATACTTTGTCCACATTGCCTTCGGCTGCCTTTTTAATGAGATCGGCACGGGCATCGGTATCGGACTCGAGCTTGACCAGGTCGGACCAATCAAATATCGGACCGGCCTTTCTGCCGCCGGCATAGGGAGCCACTTCTACCGGGCGATTCACATTGCCTGCCACCGAGCTGTAGGCGCGGCGTGCCTGGCAGTCGATGGCGAAGATAGGAGCCGTGAGCGCCAGGCTCATGGTGATAGCCATCGCTCTTCGTGCTTTTCTTGTCAGCACGTCAAACAGATTCATCTCGGATACCCCGGTGACCGATAAGTAAGTGGGTGAAATCTATGCTAAGGGCATGTCTTCGTGAACACAAGGGGTTGACAAGAGGATCGGGCTAAATCTTATCTAATGATAGAGATCTATATCTATGAAAAGTTTTCCTATATGGGGCTTTCGGAAGATTATCCCGGTGGGTGATAATCTGAAGCTCCAGGGGTCCAATATGATTTCGTGTGAAGAGATTCGAGCGAAGCAGGGGAGTCAGTTATGTCAGCCGCCACCACGAAAAAAGGCAAGATTTTTCTTTGTTTCGTCTCTGTTCTCGGTTCACTTGTGCCCTCTGGTGATCTCGACCTGGCGGCCTGTCACGCCAGGGTGAGCCGCAAGAAAAGCAAGGCTGCGGCTGTCGAGTTGAAGCCGGTGTTGCCTGCTTCCGCTCCTACGTCTTTGGCGGTGCCTGAAGATAAGCATGAGGCTGTGGTAATCGAGCCGGAGATCCTTGTGGCGGATGAGTTGATGAGAAAAGGCGAATTCTCAGACGCCGAGAGTCTCTACCATCACGTGTTGAAGACCAATCCGAGTTCACTGCCCGCCACCATCGGCTTCGGTCTCGCCCTGGCTAAACAGTTCAAGCTGCCCGCCGCCCGGGCTCAATTCGAAAAGGCGTTGAAAATGAAACCGGATAATGCCATGGCCCACGCCGGGCTGGCAGTGGTGATGTACAACAGCCTGCAGTCATCCGATCCGCGTATCAAAGCCAATCGCGACAAGATCATCGAAGAGGCTTTAGAAGAATGCAAAAAAGGCCTGGCTATTGACGGCAAAATGCCCGAAGCGTACTTTACTATGGGCAATTTATATCGCACCAGAGAAGAGCTGGATCAAGCCCTCACCGCCTATGAAGAAGCAGTAAAAATCGACCCCAAATACTCCGAAGCCCTTTCGGGGCTTGGCCTGGTTCAACTTAGAAAAGACGATATCGAGGCTGCCGAAGAGTCTTTTAAAAAAGCTATCGAAGCGAATGCCGCCAACTCGACTGCTCACTATGGGCTGGGTCGAGCTTATTTTCAATCAGGAGATTATGAAAGGGCCCTGAAAGAGTTGAATACCTCTTTGTCCCAACATCAGGAAAGCGCCCCGGGCCATCTGGTTCGCGGCAATGTCCACGCCGCGCTCGGCGAAAGTGATGATGCTATCCGGGACTATCAAGAAGCGCTTAGAATCAATCCGGAAACTGTGGAAGCTTATCTTGGAATTGCAGAGGTCAAAGAGAACGACGAAGAGCTTACCGCCGCCATCGAGAATCTGGATAGAGCGATAAAGGCCTTTCCGGATCAGGCTGAATTTCGCTTGCGTCGGGCATTTCTTGCCATGAAACTCGGTCATCTCGATGAGGCGATGGATTCCTACCGAAAGCTGCTCGGCAAAGAGCCGGATAATATCAAAGCGGTGCACGGATTGAACAGAGCGGTCTATTTGAAGAGTAAGAGTAAAGCGGATAGCACCGGGGGTGATGATGTATTCATGGCTTCAGACGATTTCAAAGAGAGTCGTTTACTCATCCATAAGGCGACCGCAAGCAAAAAAGACCAGGGTGAGTGCAAGCTGGCCAAAATAATTATTGATACCGTTAATGGTGACGATCTCGAAGCCATTTTAAAGGAATCTTTCGAGAACTATAAACCGGCTACAAACTCCGAACATTTGATATTCTCCGAGATGCTCCTCGTTCGAGGAGACCTGAGGAGAGCCGGTCTGGAACTGGCCGCTTTGATAGAGAAAACCGATTCTATTCAAGAGCTCTTAACCCTTGGAGATACGGCGCTGATTCTCAAAGATCTGGACAATGCCAAGTCTGCCTTTGAAAAAGCCTCTGAGAGCGAAGAAAAAGCGGCAACGTATAAGAAACGCATAGAAAAGGCTCTCGGGGTGATCAAAGAATCGAGGCGGATTGCCGAAGATCGCGTTCAGAAGGGAGATTCTCTGGTCAAGAAGAAAGACTGGGACAAGGCCGCTCAAGAGTATCGCGTTGCGGTCAGAACCTGGCCGAGGCTGACTTCCGCCCGATTGGGACTGGCTACGGTTCTGGAGAAGCTCAAACCACAATCATCTGCAAATCTGGATGAGGCTGCCGAGAACCTGAGAGCGTATGTTTCGCTCGATACGGAACTCAAAGATAAGGAAGCCACCAAGTTGTCCAGGAAAGCGGACAGCCTGGAGACAAGAGCCGAAAAGTTGGCCCGCAAGGAAGACGCCAAGAAATAGATTGGTATAGGCTCGGTTGTCATACTTCGGGCTCGGAGATCTTTAAGATCTCTGTTGTATTTTGACAGGTGTTTGCCGCTCTTCGGTACAGTAAAGTTCTTAAATTGCCGACTGTCCGACTATCCAATTATTTAACCGGAGAGAGATACATGAGCGAAGCTTCCAGCGATTCCGCCGTCAAGAGTAAAGAAGGCCGAGGTGCCAATGCCATGGGTCCCAAAGAGATCTATGCCGCCATCGCCAGGGATCTGGAAGCGGCAAAGAGCAACAAGACTTTCAAATACGAAGTGCCGATAGAAAGCGATCAGGCAGCCGTGGTCGATGCTGCAGGCAAAATCTGTGTGATGCTGGCTTCCAACAACTATCTCGGTCTCGCCAATCATCCCCGCATCAAAGCGGCAGCTTCTTATGGTCTGGATCGTTATGGCTATGGAATGGCTTCGGTCCGGTTCATATGCGGCACTCAAAAAATCCATCTGGAGCTGGAGGAGAAAATCGCCTCTTTCCTCGGAATGGAAGCGGCTATTCTTCATAGCTCTTGTTTCGCCGCTAATGAAGCCTTCTTCACTGCACTGATGACCGGTGACCTGGGTATCAAAGACTATCGCGATATCATCTACAGTGATCAGCTCAATCATGCCAGCATCATCGACGGTATCAGGCTGGTCCGGCAAGGTACTAAGAAAACCGATCTGAAGGCCTATAAACACAACGACCTTGATGAACTCAAGACAGCGCTAAAAGAAAACGCCTCCAAGAATTATCGGATGAGTGTTATCGCCACCGATGGTGTCTTCAGTATGGAAGGCGAATCGGCGGATCTGAAACAGTTCGTTGATATAGCAAAAGAGAATGACGCTCTGCTTTTTGTAGACGAGTCTCACTCAACAGGTGTGCTCGGTGCCACCGGACGTGGTACTCCGGAACATTGTGGTGTCCATGGCAAAATCGATGTTATAACCGGCACTCTGGGCAAGGCTCTCGGTGGTGCCGCCGGCGGTTTCATCGCAGGTAAAAAAGAATTGATCGATTACATGCGGCAGAAATCGAGACCCTATACTTTCTCCAACACTGTTCCGGCGCCGATTGTCTGCGCCTCCATGGAAGCCTTCAAGATGTTGGAAGAGGACAATCATCTTGTACAGAAGTTGCACGATAACACCGCCTACTTCAGAAAAGAGATCAAGAACGCAGGCTTCACCATTCTCGAAGGTGATCATCCGATCGTACCGGTCATGGTAGGAGAGGCTTCGACCGCTCAAGATATGAGCAATGAGCTTCTTGAAGAAGGGGTCTATGTCAAAGGACTATGGTATCCGGTGGTGCCCGAAGGCGAAGCTAGATTGCGCTGCCAGATCTCTGCCGCCCATTCTACTAAGGACCTCGATGTCGCCATCGACAAGTTCTCCAAGGTCGGCAAAAAGCTTGGCGTTATCTAACTAGTTGCGCTTCCCAGTTGCCGCCGCCATCGGTCTTGCCCCGCATGTAAGGACCGGAATATTCTTTGTCCGATACCCACTCGACCTCAGCCTTGAAGGTCATAGTGTGCTCCGGTATGGCTATCTTGCCAGATTTAATCGCCGGGTATTTGCGGATTATAGTCACCTTCGGATAGGCGTACCAGCCTTTTTCGATTTTGAATTGCTCTTTTGTGTTCAGGTCGACTCCATGACCCTGGAGTTTGTCGCCATGCTGCTCTAGCCACATGGTCGACTGGACCT
>CAZCBH010000135.1:0-9188 GCA_964496875.1 uncultured Candidatus Obscuribacterales bacterium
CCCATTTAACCAAGATCCGCATGCCATCGGCTACACTATCCGGACTATATATCAGTGCGATATCGACCCATCAACCACGGCCAGAGCCACAGGTACAGAAACAAGTAGAGACACAAATACAGAAACAAGTACCGACAAATACACAGCCAGTAAAACGGTCAGAGCATAAGCAACAAAAGACGGGAGTAGAACAGTGTCCAAACAGTCGACCAAACTAGCCGATCCCATGAGCCCCCTCAGCCCAGAGTTCCTCCAGGACCCTTATCCTACACTGGACAAAATGCGCCAGGAAGACCCCGTTCTCTGGAGCGAAACCGGCAAATACTGGATAGTCACCCGCTACGACGATGTCTATAGCATCCTGAAAACCCTCACCTACGAAAAAGGGCTGCAACGCTGGAAGCAGGTCAACCCGCTTGCTCAATTCATCCCGCCCGTCCGCAAGCTGACCGAGTCCCGCAAGAAGTGGATGCTCAACATGGACCCGCCCGATCACACCCGCCTGCGCTCTCTTGTGAACAAAGCATTTACCCCCTCTATGGTCGCCGGCATGCGCGACCACATCAAAGAGATTGCCGACTATTTGCTAGATCAGGTCCAGGACAAAGAAGAGTTCGATCTGGTCGCCGACTATGCCTTCCCGCTGCCGGTCACAGTCATCGCCGAGATGCTCGGGGTGCCTGCCACCGATCGGGACAAATTCCACAAATGGTCCACGTCCATGACCGAGACCCTGGAGCCTGCGGTCAGCATGAGCCACATGATGAAGGCTAATAAAGCCACCGAAGAGATAATCGAATATCTGCGTCCCCTGGTCGCCGAACGCCGCAAGTCGCCCAAGGACGATCTCATCTCTGCCCTGGTCGCCGCCGAAGAGGACGGTCAGAAGCTAACCGAAGACGAGCTCCTGAATAACTGCATCCTCATTCTAGTCGCCGGTCACGAGACCACGGTCAATCTAATAGGCAACGCCGTGCGTTGTTTGCTGAGCCACCCTAATCAACTTGCCCTGCTCAAAGAAAAACCGGAGCTTATAAAAGGAGCCATCGGCGAGACCCTGCGCTATGAGAGCCCGGTGCAGCTCGTCCGTCGTCTCGCCCACGAGAAGACCGAGCTGCGCGGCAAGCAGATAGCAGAGCGCGACATGCTGGTTTTGATGCTGGGCGCCGCCAATAGAGACCCCGAAGCCTACGAAGAGCCGAACAAATTCGATATCACCCGTGATACTAAAAAGCATGTCGCCTTCGGTCACGGCATCCACCATTGCCTGGGGTCGTCCCTGGCAGAGGCGGAAGGCGAGGTCGCCATCAGCGCCTTATTAGAGCGGCTGCCAAATATCGCCCTCAAAACCGAAGATGTAAAAATCCGCATGCCCTTCGCCCTGCGTGGTCCCAAAGAGCTGTGGGTCAAAGCCAACGATAGAGAATACAAATTGATCTGAAATTGATCTGAAATTGATCTGAAAAAGATTCGAAATTGATATGAAGCTGTCATCGCCTTGCATCTGAAGTAAAATCAGAAGAATGTCAGGAACAAAAGACCAGTTTCCGGTGGATTTGCTGGGGAGATATAGCTCTCCGGTACTGCTTGGTCAGGGCGGCATGGGTCTTGTCTTCGCCGCCGAGGACACGGTGCTGGACAAAAACGTCGCCATAAAAGTGCTGCCAGCCGAACTGCAGCAAGACCAGAAACTGGTCCGCTTTCAAAAAGAGGCGCGGGCGGCGGGCAAGCTCAACCATCCCAATATTGTAAGCGTGCTTGATTTTGGGGTTACTAAAAGTGGCGAGCCCTATATGGTCATGGACTTTCTAAACGGTCAGACCCTGCAAGACGCGCTTGCCGGGCGGCGTCAGGAAGACAGGCTAGATCTCCCCACGCTGCTGGAGCTTATTCGCGGGGTATGCCGCGGGCTCAGCCACGCTCACGAAAAGGGGGTTTTGCACCGGGACATAAAATCGAGCAATATTATGCTCTGCCCGGTGACGGACAATGCCGGGGTCACCAGCCTGCAGGCGCAGCTCATAGATTTCGGCATCGCCCATATGAGAAAAGAGACGGCGGAAGAAGGCTTCGAAAGTACGGGCCAGGCAATAGTCGGCAGCCCCGCCTATATGGCGCCAGAGATTGGCAAAGGCGGCAAAGCCACGCCGCGGTCGGATGTTTATTCTCTGGGTTGTGTGCTCTATCAAGGACTGACCGGCAGTCTGCCCTTCCAGGCAGATTCCAGTCTCGCTTTGATAGAGAAGCACATCAACGAAAAGCCGCGCCCGCTCTTAGATTTCATTGATTTAGAGAATGACTCATTTTTCGCCGATACCGTCGAAGCGGCAGATTCCAAACCAGATTCCTCAGAACCCGAGAACTCAAAATCAGAAAACCCAGAGCCCGAGAACCCCAAAATAGAAAACCGCAAGATCATAGTCGAACAGCTCCAGCTCCTTATCGACCGCGCTCTGGCCAAAGACCCCCAGGCAAGATTCGCCGACATCGCCGAGATGCAGGCGGCTATCTTTCGAATAGAAGAAGAGTTTCTCCATGTCGAACCGGCTTCCGGTCCAGAATTTGAAAAAAGCATGGCCAATCGCACCCGCAGCTTCCTCTCTTCAAAACTGGGCGCAGCCTCTCTTGCAGGCATGGTGGTGTTATCTTCCTTGCTCGCCTTTTTTCTATACAGCCGCCTCAATAAACTAGAGAGAAAAGGCGACGGCATCGCCATGAACAAACCATATGCAGATCCGCACAAAGCCTGGAAACATGTCGATATAGTCAAACAGTTCGGCGTTGCCGTGCTTGACGGCGCCGAGGGTGTCACAGACGAAGACATAATCGCCGGTCGAGTCAAAGGTCTAAAAGAAGGCAACCTGCAAATATCCGATAGCGCCATCACCAATAAAGCGCTCGAAGCCCTGCGCGGCAAGTGGATAAAAGAACTGGATGTCTCCTACACAGCCGTGACCGACGAAGGGTTGAAAAACGTCGCCGAGATCAAGGGTCTCGACGCCCTTGAACTGAACGGACTGGAAGGGGTCACAGATAAAAGCCTTGAATATCTGCTGCCACTCAAACTCTACCTGCTCAGTCTCGATTCGACCCGGGTTACCGACGCCGGGGTCGTTAAGTTGACCGCCATCCCCACTCTACATGTGCTCAGCCTCACCGGCTGCGAGAATATCACCGACCGCAGCGTGCTTGCATTCAAAGATCATCCGAAAATGACCAATCTATCGGTCAGCAGCACGAAGGTTTCCAGCAAAGCCCTGGGGCAGCTCACCGGACTGACCTGTTTGAGGGTCAACTTCAACGACTTTGACGATAACGATATCAAAAACCTGAGCGGGCTGAAAGAGCTTGAGGTCCTCTATATGCGCGGGTCGAAGATAACACCTAAAGGAGTAAAAATGCTCTCCCGGCTGCCGAAGCTCAATCGCATCGATCTAAATGCCTCCGCCAACCTGAGCGAAGCCGACTTGCTTCCATTGAAAGCCCGCGGCATCCGCGCCTTTCAATAGAAAAGCGCAAAAGAAAGCCGAAAAGAACTTCTGGAGAATTCGAAGAAGCGCCCAAATGAAAAGGGCGTCCCTCCTTGGCACGCCCTGTCAAAGTAATACCGGTAAGATTTACTCCTTTCGTATGGTGTAATTTACGGTTACTGATCTAATGTGAATTTCGAGTTTCTCCTCTAATTACATATGGCCTTTGCTTCCGCTGGCATACCCGGCGCTGCCGAAGGTGCACTTTTCGGTATAGAAAGGATCCTTGGCTTCGATGGTTCCTACGTTCTCGATGTCACTGGTCCCTTCATACCTGCCCCAGTACCTGGGTCCGACCTTCTTGTCGAAGACAAGCACGTGGTCGAACTTGGTCCGAAGCGGCAGCAGGAGTATGACCACTGCCAACAGTGCCGCGAAACCACTGGACAGATGGACGAATGTTGTGAAAATATTGGATTCCATATCCTCACCTCAATTCACGGACTAATCGGGCTTCCTTATGAAAAATAGAATACTCTTGACATCACTCGATGTCTAACGTATTTCTCCCACTCTCGACCCGAAATTTAGCCTGAGCCAGAGCCTTACGGATCAAACCCCCAAACCCCTTACCCTGACGGCGTTTCAACCCCTGTTTACCAGAATCCTTTCTATGCCCTTTAAAAGTGACCGAGTGATAAATCACAGCCCGAGCAATTCAAAATCGCTTCAGGAGGCTATGGTCGGATCATTAGCCGGAGCTAACAGAAGATGAATTTCTGGGGATTCATCGGCACGCTTCGAAAGTTCGGAAATTTCTTGGTCGGGCTTTTTCCTGTCTTAGGAATAGTCGCTGAGTATATAGGTAAGCAATTTGCCAAAATCGGCGAAAATCCGACAGTCGCAGAACGATGGAAAGCTTTCGCCGAGACCGACAGGGGTGAGGCCCTGATCAAAGCCTTTCAGCGATTTTACTGGCGAGACTATGCGTCGGACCGGTTGGAGCTAGATAAACTACCAGCGCATACAGTACCTTCTCTGCGGATCATATTCATATTATCCGTTGCGCTTTGCTTATTGACACCGCTGGCGGTGGCTGGCGTATTTCCTGAAGTCTCCATGACCATGCTCTCCGGAGAGACAGGCTCTGCTGCTTACTGGAGCGTCGCCCTCTGGCTTTTGAGCACGGCGGTAGCCTGGGGAGCGGCCCTTGCCGGTGCAGGCATTTCGAACCGACCCTTATCGGTATGTTTGAATGTGCTCTATACTACAAGCTTTGGTATGGTGGCGCTTCTAGGCGGCCGGTCTTTTTTCAATATTCTTCTGCCGCTCGGGGCCTTTATCGCTCACTTTCTCACCGAGCGCTCCCTATCTAAACCAGGCACAAAAGACATATTAAAAGGCTTAGTATCTGCAGCCATAGTAGGATTCCCCGCCGGGATTTATGTGCTCGCCCTCACCCCTCTGCATGCCATAAACATGGGCAATACTGTGCTTTATGGACCCATCTACGGTGGCATCGCCTGCTTACTACTTGGATTCGTAGCTAGAGTGAAGAGAGTAGAAGAAAGCAATATTTCCAACAGGGTATGGCTTCTATCAATCATAAACACCGCCTTTCTTATTACTCTGGTCGCCCGGGGAGGCTGGTCCGAGTTCGCCGGATATCTGCTTTCGAATATCTCTTTATTTAATGGCTACCTCTGGCCTGTCTGGTATTTCATCGGCATCGGCATTATTTTCAAGCTCCTCAAAAACAGCAAGATTTTCGCCAAAGCTATAAAAGAAGGCCTTCCCGGAAAGGCCTTTACCCCTATAGTATTCTTACTTATAGTATTAGGCACTATCGTAACCTGGAGCGAATCGGTTATCCGAGTCTATGACGTCAACTCCAGCAACAAAACCCTTATAGAATTTGTCACCGCTCCGTTTTTCAATCTCTATAACTGGTCCAGAGAATGGCTCTGGGCAAAAGCAGACTGGAGCCAGACTGCAAAGACCATGCGCTGGGTCTTTGCCGGAGAGATGGTCGCCATACTGTGGATGGCGGCAAAGCGCAGACTCGACAGCGAAAACATGGCGTCTTTGCTTTATTTCACCATCCTCTCCGGCTTTCTTATATACGAGTATAACTTCCAGCAATTCTCTTTTATCCGTACTCCAAGCCATTCTTTTATACTGCTGGGCTTCTTTTCAGTGTGGCTTTTGTGGCTCTTTCACCGGGTCGGCCTAAAAATGAGCCTCGAGACCAGCCCGCTCTTTCCCAGTGCGGGGCGCCTTCCTATATATGGAGCGATTCTTCTTTTTTGTCTCTGCGAGATCCACGCCCGCAGCGCCCTCAAAGACTTCAACATAATGAACAAGATCTTCTTGATCATGTTCCGAGGCATCATCGATGTCGGTTTGCCTTACTTTCTCTATGTTTTCGCCACCCGGCGCTTCAAAGAGTTACCGCTCAAACTAAGTACCATATTCGGTATCTTCTGCCTGGGCGCGGTCTTAACTCTGCCCTTCACCATACTTGAAAAACTGGCTCTGTGCGGCTGGTCTCCGGCTAAACTTAGCGAGCTGGTAAACACTCAGAATACCCTGCTTACTGAATATGGCATGGCCAATCTACCCTTGCTGCAGTTTCCGCTCTCCTGGTTCTTGCTAAAATCGGCAATGTTCACCGGTGCCCTGGTGCTGGTCACTCAATATGTCCTCAAAAAGACCAATGCTGCTGCATCGGGCAGGTTGCCATCTGCTATTATATTCTCGACTATGGCATTCACAAGCGGCTTCTCCTCTTTTATAAAAACCAGCGTCGACTTGCCCTTGCCCAACGAAGTCAAAGCGCTTCTATTACCGACAGTAATAGAGCTTAATCTCAACGCCAGTGTGCTTGCTATCTATCTCTCTTATTGGATTCCAGCTTTACTATTTTGCTTCGTACTAGCCTGGGCAGAACGGCGCAGCACCCTGCGCTGGTTGATGGCATCGGCGGTGGCAGCCGGGTCGTTCTTTGTATTCAATTATTTCTGGCCCTCTCATGAAGCCTTCCTGCGCTCCAGCGAAATTCTCAAAGACTGTGGTGTCTTCTTCTTTGGATTACTAATCTATCTTCTGGTAATAGCCATCCGTCGCATCGAAGCAAGAAACACAATCGAGCCCCAAGCAATCGGGGAAAAAGAGTCGGAGTCGGAGCTAGAGATGCAGTCGAAGTCAGAGCCGAAGATGGAGATGCAGTCGAAGCATGAGCCCGAATCAAAATCAGAATTAAAGTCGGAATCGAAATCGGCATCAGAATCAGTCAATCACGCTCCTCTTATCTCAAATCGCCAGATTCATGCCCTCGCCATCCTTTTCTTTGTCGGGACAATCTGGCATGGATACGGGCTTATCGAACCCGGGCGGATGCTTTCGCATAAAGCCCCGGTTCTAGGACGCAATATAGTAATACCGGCTCGCTGGGGCAAGAACCTGCAAACCGACTCTACTAAACACGCCTTCTTCAACATAGTCCACAACGGAGGCTTCATCTCCAGCGTGGTCTGGAGCATGCGCCCCACTCCGCCAGGAGGCAACACCGCCATACTGGCGGATCTCGACAGAGAATCGAAAGCGGCTCCTTCTATCGCCAATCTAGAGATCTATCATAAAGCCAACTGGAGCAAGCATTATCCCGGCGCCACCGCGTATTATTTCAGTATGGAGCTGGTCACCCCTAAATTTAGAGTGCCCCGCTCCGGCATCACGGTGATGATGCCCCGCACCGACGGCAAAACCGAAATTCTCACCGAGCTTGGCGAGCCTCATGAGTTCGAGGTCTATGAATGGGACGTGGTAAGAATGGTGCGGGCGGCAGCAGCCGATTCTAAAATAGCCGGTCCCAGACCAGATATAGTAGATCTCTTGAAACTATCGGTTCAGCCCCAGTAGAAGGGTCTCAACAAAAATAACCCGCCTTTATTGAGGACTCTCCCCGTCCTTCCAGGAGCCGGTTATATAGCCGCTCAAAGCCGGATTCAAACTTTTCGCTTCCTCTGCCCTTCCTGTTTTAGCCAGCAATTCGGCATAGCTTTTGGTCAGACGCGCGGTCTCTTCGTGGTCCGGTCCTAAGACGCGCATCTTAATATGCAGCGCCTTTTTGTAAGCTCTCTCGGCATGTTCGTACTGGTGGATGACATGGTGGATAGTGCCCAGGTTATGCAGTGCACTGGCTACGGTGGCATGATCTTTACCAAGCACCTTCTCGTAAATTTTGACGCTTGAGCGCAGATGCGAAATAGACTTCTCCGCATCGTTAAGCTCATAATAAACACCGGCAAGAAAGTGCATGGCGCGCGCCACGGCAATGTCTTCTTTACCGAGACTCCTCTTCTTGAGGGTCAAAGCCTTTTCGAAAGTAGCCAGCGCTTGTTGCAAGCGACCCTGCTGATACTGCATACCGGCTATATTGTCGAGGGCAGCAATCAGCTTCTCGTCAGGCTCTTTGAAGCGTTCTATCAGCTTCAGGTTGAAAGCCCAGAGCTTTTCGGAAAGACGCAGATCGCCTTCAGCAACTGCTTGTTTCGCCCTCAAAGCATTGCTCTCAAAAAGCATCTCGTACTCTTCCCTGGTCATCTCCACCGTCACTAGAGAGCTGAGAGCATTGGCGGAAAGCCCGGGATTACCGAGCCTTTCCTGAATCATAGAGACCACTTTGCTGGTCTGCCAGTCGAACTCGGTCACCTCACGGGGCTGGACGCCTAGAGCCTTTGCCTCTTCCTGGCGGTTCTGCTGATTGAGCATTTCGGCGTAGAAGCTGCGGTACTTGGTCACATAAGAGTGATCCGGTCCCAGAAGAATGCGAATTTCCTTGAGGGTCTCCAGATAGTACTCCTCTGCTTCCTTCCAGTTATTGAGGGTATGGTTGACGATGGCAAGATTAGACAAACAGACGACCCGCATCACCGGATCTCTCATAGACCTGGCGGCTTCCAGTAGGCGCTCGCAGGTCTGCTCGGACTCCCTAAGTTTGCTCTGGTACCACTGGGCTTCGGCGAGCTGTTCTAGAATCTGAATGACCTCTCTCTGGTCGGTCTCGCTATCGGCCTCGGCTGCCTGGTAACACTGCAAAAGCAGGACCTCGGCTTCTTCATAGGCGCGATTGAGCAAAGCCTTGCGAGCGGCTTCGTGCAGGTCGGTCCATGTGGCGGGATTTGCCAAATGCGGGTCGTCTCCGGATTCCGATTTATAGTAAGAGGGTGCTGGATGCAGTGGGTTTTTAGATCTTATCATGCCTGGCACAATCCCGGCTTAAGTAAGCAAGATAGCCCCCTTTCTGTAGAAAGTGGCATCAGGTATCTTTCCATTTTCGCTTTTATAGCGGACTCTCTCTTCAAAGCTGCCTACGCTGTTGCAACTTTTTTGTTGCTATTTTATATTCGTCCGCTCATCGACCGATGTTCGCAATACCTTATGAATACTCGATCTCTGGAAATTGCCACCTTGATGGATGAACTTTACGTTGCAACTCCGGTGTTGCCAGAACATAGGCAGCCCTGCAGAGAAATAGGCAGCTTTGAGGAGACATCGGGCATGACCGGCAGTATTGATGGAAACAATCTGCGGTTCTTCCAAAAAGCCGCGAACCGCAGAAACCTGGATTGTTCGGTTCTACTGCTCCTTATAGTTGATTCGTGAGCAAAATGAACAAGCGAGAATATAGGTCCATGAAATCGCACCGGGAGCCGA
>CAZCBH010000135.1:9288-11144 GCA_964496875.1 uncultured Candidatus Obscuribacterales bacterium
GTGAGCAAAATGAACAAGCGAGAATATAGGTCCATGAAATCGCACCGGGAGCCGACCGGGGACAGCCAGGCAATAACGCCTGACTATCCACCGGCCGGAGTCCTCGTAAAACGTGATAGCTGAATCAGCTAGTTTTTAATGAGGCGCGGGTAGCTAGATCAAACTTGTCCGCGCCGGGCGCAAGTGGCCAGATTAGAGCTTACTGCGCCGGGCGCAGGAGGCTAAATCAAAGCTTACTGCGCCGGGCAAATCGAGTGCGCTGGTCGATGTGGCCGGGGCGAAGCTTGCCCTTGCCAATCGCCTGTTCGACATGGTCGAGACAGGTGGAAACCAACCGATCAGCGTCGCCTGCGGTGATGTCGAAGAGGTTGACCTTGACGTGGTCGCCCATATCTTCTACCGTGCCGGCGATACCGCAGAGCTTCAGCTGCTCGCGCATGTCTTCGACACAACAGACCTGGCTGACGATCCCGAACTCGACGTCGGCGCGGGTCTCGTCATCAAGTCCTTCGCGCTCTTCCATCAGCTTCTCGACCATGCTCATGATGCCCGAGAGAGTGAAGAGTTGCGCCTCGTTGGCCTCTGCAGAGATGAAGTCGAGCCGGGCCAGAAGCATGTCGGCTACCTGGTCGAAGTGGCTCTGGTTCTGGTGATCCGTGCCACCATCTCCGGTTTCATAGGTCATCTCAGATACTCCTTATCAGATGTAAGATGTTTGCGTTTCAGAAAGGCGACTGCTCAAATCGTCGTCGCCTTCCCAACTTCTCAGGGGTTTGTCACCCGGGTAATATCCGTGGCGGGCCAGCCGTCTCGCATTGATTCCGCGGCACGCTCAATCATCGGCACCAGCTCACGCTTCGGGACTTTACCCCGGGTGCTCGAATGCATCGAAATCTGCTTGCCGCCGGCGTCGAACCACTGCTTTGTGACGATGACGACAGGCAGCTGACGGATATCACCGCCGTTGACGCTCTTGGCGGCAGCCGAGGGGGTCTTCGAAAGGTCGACGATCACAAACTCGATGTCTCCCTTGTACTGCGTCGACAGCTCTTCGATAACCGCCTTCTGGCTCAGTGTCCCGGCGGTGCCATCGGTGAAGAACTCCACCGTCACCTTGCTGTGGGCGCCGGCAGGCGGTGCGTTCACCTGGCGATTCAAGAGCGGCAGTCCGACGAACATGCCGAACAGCATCAACGCCACCAGGGCAAGGGGCCACCAGCGCGCTGCTTTCTGGGCGTTCGATGGCGAAGCGCCTGACGTGCCCTTGCTCTGCGCTTTCTGGCGGTGTTCATCGATAGAGCAGATGCCGTCTTCGCAGTCGCAGTCGCCTTTTTCCTGATCGCGGCAATCGCCGTCGGCACAGCCGGACTCGGCCATCTGCCGCATTCGATTCACCGCTTCGGTATCCTGCACGGCTTCGACGCCAGAGCTAGAACCAGACCCTCCTTTGCCTGCGGGCTTGCGCCGACTGGCGAAGAGAACCAGCCCAAACAAGCTGATTGCGACAAAAACCAGGATGGTGAAGAGGGTATCGGTCTGCTTGTACCAGCTCTCGCCGGTCAGCTCGTACAGTGCGGTGTTCTCGGCGTTGCCACCGATGACGACACCACGATCCGGAGTCACGGCGGTCATGACTTTTCCATCCGGCGCCAGCAGTTGCTGAGCCGGAAAGACCACCGACGAGACAGCGTCGAGCTGGTAGTGCTTATTCAAGAAAGACTGGCCAGCCGTGGTCGAGCCTACCACCGTGGCGCGCCCGCTTGTTTGCAGGGCGTGGACGACATATTCTGCCGTGCCCGCGGTGTCGGAGTCGACAATAACGACCACCTTTCCGGTATAAACAACCGGCACGAAGT
>CAZCBH010000136.1:0-11009 GCA_964496875.1 uncultured Candidatus Obscuribacterales bacterium
CGAGAACATGCTCCGGCACCCGGTTCATGAAGGTCTCGAACTCTTCCCGGTCGAAAATGGTGCCTGTGGGATTGTTGGGATTGCAGAGATAAACAACCTTGGTTCTCTCGTTGATGGCATTGGCTATAGCATTGAGATCGAAGCGATAATTTTTAAGCGGAATCTTATGCAATTTGATGCCCTGGGCATTTACAAGCACGTAGAAGCCTATGAAGGTTCCATCGGCGGTGATTACTTCGTCGTCACCATGAAGGAAAGCTCTTATGGTATTGGCGAGGATGCTCTCGGAGCCTGAGCCAATGGCGACATTCTCGACCTTGACGTTATAGTGCTCGGCAAGGGCCTGGCGCAGCTTCAGACCGCCCACCTCCGGATAACGATGAATACGCTGACTCGCTTCTTGAATGGCGGCGAGTACTGTCTGGGGCGGACCGAGGGAATTTTCGTTCGAGGCTAGATTAATGAACTCTTCAATCCCAAGCTCTTTCTGCAACTCGGCAGGTGGCTTACCCGGTTTGTAAGGAACCAGCTTCTGGACATGAGGGGGAACAAGGTCTTTGGGTGGATTGTGCACTCTCGTCATAATGCCTCGGGTTATTATCATGCGCTTGTCTTCCGATTTTGTAGATGAGCAAGCCCGACGTTTCTGCCAGGTCGCAACGAAATATGTAGTAAACGTTATCATCCTCCCGCCGCTATTACAATTGCCGGAGAGGCTTGCAAAGAGATAGATCTGGCTAACCTGGCAAGGTGCCCGGCCTCAAAAGCATTGCTTTCGGCTATATCTTTTTGATAGTATGGGTCAGGAAGTGCGGGTGTAGTTCAATGGTAGAACGGTAGCCTTCCAAGCTGCATACGCGGGTTCGATTCCCGCTACCCGCTCCAATTCTTATCTTATTTATATTGATCATTCAGCTTGCACCGGGCGCTATTGCAACATTGTTCCCGGTCTTGCTAGACTGACTTGCGGTTTCACCTAATCCGGACGGAATGCAGTGATAGTAGATAGAGTAAGTCTCAGCGATGTCCTCGTCGCCCAGAAAAGAGTCAAAGGTTTTGTCCTCAACACACCGCTCGCCAAAAGTTATTGGCTGAGTGATGTCTCCAAAGCGGAAGTCTGGATGAAGCTGGAGAATCTCCAGAACACCGGTTCTTTCAAATTGCGCGGCGCTCTCAACGCCCTGAGCTGGGCTCGAGAAAAGCGCCTGATCAAGGTTTATTCAGCTTCGGTCGGCAACCATGCCCTCGGTCTTGCCCAGGCATCGCTCTTCACCGAAAGAGAAGTGACCATCTGCATCCCTGAAACCATTTCTGCCGCCAAGGTTAAAAAGCTGGATCGATACAGTGTCGGTGTCATCCGTCATGGTGATGATCCGGAAGAGACCGAGCGCTATGCCCGCAGATTGGCTGATGAGAAAAAAGGTTTCTATGTCTCTCCCTACAATAACCCCGAGGTTATCTGTGGTCAGGGCACCATGGCGCTTGAAATGTTCGAGCGGGTGCCGAAACTCTCCACCATCGTTCTCTCTGTCGGTGGCGGTGGTCTGGCTGCCGGTGTGGCCACGGTCGCCAAAGCTATCAATCCTAATTGTCGGATAGTCGGTGTGGTTGCCGCCAATTCACCGACCATGCAAACCGCTGTTCAAAAGGGACGAATAGCGCCTATTGTCACGAGCCCGACCCTGGCTGATGGTATCGCCGGTAATGTCGAAGCCGAGACCATCACTTTCCCTCTTGTTCGAGAACTGGTAGACGAGTGGGTACAGGTTGATGAAGCCGAAATCGCCTCGACCATCTTCGAATTTCTCGAAAACGAAGGCATGTTGATAGAAGGCGCAGCCGCCTGCGCGGTAGCCGCTGTCTCTAAAAAGATAATCAACTTCAAGCCGCGGGAGAAGGTGGCGGTGGTCATCTGTGGTGGCAACATCGCCCGGGATAGCTGGCGAGAAATTGTGGTCGATCATCTGGTCGGCGCCAGCAAAGCCTGAGCTCTAACCTCGAAGCTAAATCTATTTATTACAGCCTTTCGGCTGTAGTCATATCTTTCTCTGGAATTTGACCATGGTCGCGATTCTGGAATTTTGTCCAGCCATAGATAGCGGCAGTGGCAAGGAAGAGCATCGGCAACCTTATCAATCCTGCCTCCGGACCGAAGGCGCCACCGGTTATCAGCTCCGGACCGCTCTGCTCGATAGCTATTAGCTTGGTGTCAAATACGGTTCCGCTCACAGGGAAGCCATAGAACAAGCCCTCGAAAAAGTTCCAGCTTATATGCATGCCCAGGGGTAATCCGATGCGACCGGTGACAAGATATGCAATGGCATAGACGGCGCCCGCGACAGTTAAATTGGCGATACTCTGAAAAGAACGGTGGGGTGTCAACAGATGCATGAGGCCGAAGCCTATGGACGAAAAGAGCGTGGCTGTGGCAAGCGCCCGCTTCTGACCGAGGAAGGAGAATCCTTCTGCCAGGTTTTTGAGCTGATAGCTTCTTGATATGGTCTCTTCTTGAATGGCGGCGACAATAAGAAAGAAAAATCCCAATAACATTGTTGAGCCGAAATTGCCTTCGCCGACGAAATACCCGGTGATTTTTACCCAGCCGAAGAGTAGCTCCAACCCGAATATAATGGATATCAGAAGAAAAGCTAGAACAAATCCAAAAACAAGATCCTGCCACCACCTGCGGTTTAGTGTCCAGCCGAAGTCGCTGAATTGCCTTCGGTCGACATACCTCCCCATAAGGTACATGACCAGAAAAGATCCCGCCGCGATAAATGTCATCAGTACGAGCCATTGAGGAGTTAACAAAGAGACGCCCCAAATATCGGCATCGGGCATGACAGTAGTGCCGACTTTGGAAATTAACGGCGTCAGGATTGCTAGAGCACCTGCATGAAGTGCCAGCCGCACTGCCGCCCGCAGGCGCCTGTCTTCGGGATTCCAGAAAATTTCCATAAGTCTTTGCATCGTCATGCAAGGATAGCAGGCTTAACTCTTGTACGGCATAATTAACGCCCAGATTTGACCTCTTTATAATTAGTAATTACCCCAGAGAAGTTAGTAGGTTCTCCGGGGATAATAAGAGCACCTGTTTTGTCAGATGGCATTCGAGGAGAAGCTAATGTCGAGCAAAAAGTCAGTTCGCAGAAGAGCTCTGATGGCGCTACTAGTTGCTGGTGGCTTGCTGAGCAGCGGACCGGGTGCATTCTCGGCCCCAAAGGCAGGTGCTGTTAGTAAGAGTCAACTAGAGCTTGTAAATAAGATTGTCGGTAATCAAAATCTTTCGTCAGAATTGCGAGCTTATTATCTGATTCAAATCGCCAGGTCCGCTTTGCAGGGCGTGGATGGAGGGGCTCTGGAAAAACAGTACAGACCATATGCTGAAGCTAACGCCTACAACCTTTTCTCTCGCAGAAAAGACGCGTTCAATAACTCACTATCTGCTGTGGCCAGCCAGTTATCTTTAGAAGCCCATTCAACAAAAGAAGATAAGCCAGGAGAGAAGAGAGGCAATTCTGCCCTGGCCGAGACTGCCCTGAAGGAGGCTTTGCCATTGCTCGAAACCTCTGACAATCCTTTCGCCAGGCTGAATTTGTATTTCATGGCATCGTATCTTTTGCGGAGAACCGGTAATGAGATAGAGTCTAAATATTGCCAGAAGAGAGTGGATGATGCCATCAAAGGTTGTGAGTCTGATTTCTCTCATCATGCCAATCAGCTTGAAGGAGTTGTTGCTATTCTAAATTCGATGGCGTATGGCTATGTTCCTGTGCAAATTTCAGATTGGCAGCGTCCGTCTGCTGCCGGAGCCGGGAAGCAGGCTAAAAGCTATGCAGAGAAGAATATTGCTGAAGCTGAAAAGCTCAAACTGCGTGCGCTTGCTTTAGCAGATCGGTTGGATTCAGGAAGCCAACTAAGGCGCAAATCGCATCGAGATATGGTTCTCTGGTATCAGGAACTAGGTAAGAGCGATGCGGCTCGAAACGAAAAAGAAATCCTGTTCAACCTTGTAGGAGTGCACGACGACAAGATTCTCTATCCGCAGAGTTCCGGATGCGGCAATGTGATCTGGTGGAAAGCTGAGACCATAAGGGCTCACATAGCCTGCGGTATGGGCTAGGCAAGGTGTAGGACGAAGGGATAGACTATGTCTAGTAAGGAATCGGCCAGACAAAGAGCACTTATGGCGATGCTGGTGGCCGCAGGCCTACTGAGCAGTACGCCCGCAGTATATTCCGCCCCTAATGAAAGTGCCGTGAGTGCAAGACAGCTCGAGCTCGTTAAAAAGATTGCCGAGAATCGACAGATATCGTCAGAGGTGCGAACGTATTTTTTGATTCAAATAGCCAGGTCCTTATTGAAAGAGACGGATGAGGAGACTTTGGAGCAACAGTATGCTCGATATGTTTCTGGAAGCGCGTACAGTCGCTTTACTGAGCGACCCGATGATTTCAAAGTGGATCTTCACTATCTGGCTGGACATATCGCCCGAGAAGCTCGAACGGTAGAAGAAAACAAGCAAGAGAAGAAAACAGCAGAAGCGGCTTTGCAACAAGCCCGGCTATTACTTGAGACTTCAGGCAAGTCGTTTATCAGTTTGCATTTGTATTTCATGCTCTCGTGCCTGTTTCAAGAAGTCGGCAACTCTGCAGATTCTGCAAAGTGTTTAAAGATCGTCGATGATGCCATAATAGGATGCGAGTCGGACTTCAATAAGAATGCCAATCAGGTGGAGGCGGTGGTTTCTATCCTCAATGCAAAATCTTATGCGATTATTCCCGTTCATATTTCAGACCGCTCTAAAGACCTTTCCTATAAACGGGACCTTTCTCAATCACAGACCGACTGGGACGTTGATCTTTGTGATGCCGAGAAGCTAAGGCTGCGCGCTCTTGCGTTAGTAGATAAATTGCCTGCTACAAGTCATTTAAGAAGGAAAGCCCATCGGGATATGGCTATATGGTATACGCTGTTGGGACAGCATCAAGATGCGCAGAAAGAAAAATTTGTTCTGTTCAATATGGTAGGAGTTTATGATGACAGGATTCTTTATCCGCAGAGTGGGGGCTGTGGACGGGTCGTCTGGTGGAAAGCTGAGCCGATTAAAGACGTGATGCTATGTGGTCTGGGCTAGAAATAGGGCTAGAGGCGAGATTTGACTGAATGACTGGAAGACCTAAGCTTGGATTATCACTGATGTCGACCCCGGACTTTCATCAAGCTTCGGCAGAGCTGTTTGAAAGCGGAAAGGTCGAGGTGGTCGAATGGAGCTTCGACAATGCTTTCAATGGCGCTTTTATAGAGCCGTGGTGTCAGGATATTGTCGACCGATACAGTGATTCCAACGCTTTGTTAGGGCATGGGGTGACGCTCTCGCCTCTGTCCGTGCGCTTCTCGCGAAGGCAGCAAGACTGGCTTGTTGGAGCCGCCGAAGAGTTTCGTCGCCACAATTATATTCATGCCTCAGAGCACTTCGGCTTTTCTGAAGCCGGTCCGGTTGCCCATGGCGCACCTCTGGCAGTGCCGATGAATTCTGCAACCTTGAAGAGTGGAAAAGAGATGATGAAGCGGTTCGCCGAAGCGACCAGGCTCCCTGTGGGGTTAGAGAACCTTGCCTTTGCGTTTTGCATGGAGGACGTGAAACGTCAGGGTGAATTCATCGACCACTTGCTTTCAGATGTGGATGGATTTCTTTTACTAGATCTGCACAATCTCTATTGCCAGCAGCTCAATTTCAATATTCCGGCGATAGAACTTCTAGAGTCCTATCCTCTCGATAGGGTGCGAGAGATTCATATATCGGGCGGATCTTTCAGTCCATCTATATCGGGAAGACGCATTTTTGTCCGCCGTGATACCCACGATGAGCAGGTGCCTCAGGAGGTCCTCGAACTGGCTGTCCATGCGCTCAAGCGTTGCCCTGAAATCGAGTACGTGATTTATGAGCGGCTAGGCTACACCATGGAAGATGAAGAGTCTCAGGCAGAATATCGAGAGGATTTTGAAACTTTGGCGCAACTTCTGGAGATGATTTATGTCTGAGTTTGGGTCTGAAACTGAGTCAGAAGCAGAAATGACGAGCATGGCAGACTTTCAAGATGCGCTGGTCGAATTGCTTGCCGGTTCATCAAGTCCTTGTGTGATTTTGGAGACCATGCGCATAGATGATAGATTTGCCGAGTATCGCGATTATGTACTGCAGTTCGACCCGGATATGATCGAGGTCGCCTGCGAGCTGGTTCGAAGCTGGTCTAAGTGGAAAACGGCTGCTGAGACCCCACCTGATGGTGATCTGTTACAATGAACCTTCTAGATGGTTACTGAATCAGGATTCTAAATTTCAAACCGATGGACAAAGCAATCTTTTCCCGGTCTATTTGCCGCATTACCGCAATCTCTGTTGGCTTGTCGGTGGCTTGTTCTCTATTGGGAACAGCTACAGCACAGGCTCAATCGAACCCCTATGCTTATGACGGCTCTTCCGGTACTTCCAGCTCATCTGGAATGACTATGAACAATGGCTTCCAGAGCGCCTCTAATAAAGGAGCGCTGGGCTTGGTGGTCAACTGGAATCCCCAGGGACGCCTGGTGGTTACCCAGATTGTTCCAGGCGGTCCTGCCGCCAATGCCGGAGTTTCGGTGGGGGACCGGCTTTTTTCTATCGATGGCAAGAATATCGACGGCTTACCCGCTGCCCAGGTTTTTGCCAGCATCGTGGGCTCGGTCGGCACCACCGCGGTGCTTTCTTTAGAGTCTCCCACAAAAGGGCAATATGAGGCGAGGATTACCAGGGTTCCGGTAGAGGCGCTCAATAAATCCAGCAATTTCAACGTGGGTTGGCAGGTCAATTCGCCCAATCAACAAAGTGGTCAATCTAGTGACAATATCTCTGGACAAAACAACTCAGTCAATAATAACTCTGTCAGCACCACAAATAATACCAACAGCTACAGCTATCAATCCGGTGGCGTCACCTGGAACGTCTCGGGTGGTGGCGAAGCAGGCTATTCTCTGAAATATCCTAATGGCTGGACGGTGGAGCAAAACGCCAAGACCGGACGTATCGAGGTTAAGAGTCCCGATGCCAGTCGACTCTCTATCTTTCCATTCTTCCTGCCTGACCAGAATATAGATGTCCCTAAAGCCCAGGGGCTGTTTCAGGTCATGCTCAAAAAATATGCGCCCGGTCCTCAGTGGAGTGCTCCGATGATGGTGGGTGGCGGTCTGCGTGCCATGTCCACATCCGGTGGTGTTAACTCTATCGCCGGTCTGGCTCTGTCTGGTGGCAACGGCGGCACCAGCGGCAGCTTGATCGTCTTTCAGATTCCAAATAATCAAAAGGCTCAGAGCGAGCTTGCGACCATGTCGCAGATTTTGCAGAGCTTCACTATTACCGGCGCTCCGCAGCAACAAGAGCAACAGCAGCAGGGCACCGGCTATGGTGGTGACGACTATCAAAATCAGGCTGCCACCACGGTCAATGTACCTGCTCAGAATATCCAGTTCACAAAGTTCGTCGACCCCAATTTCAACGCCTTCAGCCTCGATGTGCCGGCTGGTTGGAATGTCACCGGCGGTATGAAAAGGCCGATGCCGGTAGACTTGCGTCCCTGGGTGAAGGCGGTTTCACCGGATCAGAAAATCGTTATCTTTATCGGTGATGGTGCCATAGAACCACGCTATCTACCTGCCGGCTGGTTAACCTGGATGGGTTGCCCTCCCGGCGCCACTTACAAAACATCCGCCGGACTGGTAACCAAAGTGCTTTATTATCAGAGCGCCGATAAGTTTGTCCGGCAATATGCTGAGAGCCGTATGGGTAAAGCCTGTGACACTTTCGAGCTGGTAAACGTAGAACATCATCCGGATCTTGCCCGTTCTATAAACGGCACCCAGGGTGTGGTGGCATCCGATGCCGCGTCGGTCAAATACAATTTCACAGCCAAAGGAAACGCAGGCGAAGCTTACTTTCTCGCTGCCACTAAGAAAGGCAAGACGATGTGGTGGGTCTCTCAAATATGCGGAGTGGCTGCGGTCAAAGGCTATGAAGAAGAAGCCCTGGCTGTCTTTCTGCGCATGTACAAGTCCTGGGAGTACAGTCCGCAATGGAGCCAGGGTCAGGCTGCTCAAAATGTGCAGTTTACCCAAAATTGGATCGCCTATGACCGGGCAGCAAGGGCGCGCTCGGCGGCTGCCTTCCAGTCTAGAATGGCAGCCATGGACGCCAGGCATGAAGCCTTCCGCAGTAGAATGGCGGCGATGGATGCCTCACATTCTCGCTACATGAACAGTGTGCGCTCGTCTGATAGAGCCCATAGCAGTTTCATCAACTATATTAGGGATGAAGACACTTTGATGAATCCCGAAACCGGAACCCAGTATCAAGTTGAGTATGGTCCCAAATACCACTGGGTTAATAATACCGGCGATGTTACCCTGGGAACAAATTCCGCCTGGAGCCCCGGGGCGAACTGGACCGAGCTTGTCACACCACCGCGTTGAGCTTTGCCGAGCAGGTAAGATAATTTCATCTATTTACGCTGTGATATGATGATTCTCTGTCCGTTAGAATTCAATTATTAGCAGGCTTAAAAAAGGTAATTTCAAAGCTGTTGCAGAAGTCGCATCTTTCTTCGAAAAGTCGATTAATCTTGATTGCGCTCTGTTTTATCGCATTCAGCGGGCTTTTAGTCGAGGTCACTCTTACCAAGTTCGTAGCTTACAAGGTATATCATCACTTCGTTTACGCTATTGTAGGCACCGTCATTCTTGCCCTCGGCTTTGCTGGAGCGGTGGTCTATATGATGCCGGGCAAATTTGGTCAGGATACCAGAGAGTGCTGGTCCAACACAGCTTTTGCTGCTTTTCTATCGGCTCTGACATTACCGCTTTCAGTCTTGCTATTTGTCTGGGTACCTGTTGATCCTTATATGCCTGGACTTGCTCCGATGGCAAGATTGATGCTCTTTCCGATTTATTTCCTCAATTTCGGATTGCCGTTCTTCTTTTCCGGTATTTGCATAAGTCACATACTTTCTGCCAGCGACATTCCGGTTCGCAGAATATTTTTCTGGGACCTTCTTGCCGCCGGTCTTGGAGGCGCTCTCTGCCCCTTTATTCTTGAAGCGATTGGAGGGTACGGCACTATTTGTCTTGCTGCCGTTCTTTCCTTTATTGCATTTTTGCTTTTCGAGCGTATTGCAATGAAGCGAAGCCCTTTGACCCTGGGGGTGATGTCTCTTTTGATGATTGCTACCGTATCGTGTACGCTCATTTATCCCGGTTGGGCAATTAGTCAGTATGGCTTCGATGTCAGAACACATAAGGATTCTGATCTTAGAAGGTTCGTTCTCAAAGACTTCAAACGAATCGAGAAAAGCTTCTGGAACGCCATAGCGAGGATAGATATAACCGCCGAAGGTGAGTCTAACGAGCAGTGGTTCACCTATACGATCGCTCAAAGACTGAGAGATAGAAAGTATCAAGGGCGTGAGGTGCTGATAGACGGCAGTGCTCCCACCAGGCAATTCAAGTTGCAAGGAGAGGTCAGGGACAATCATTTTATAGGAACCAGTCTCTGGGCTTCGCCCTATGTTGTAAAGCCTGACGCGAATCCTTCTCTTGTTATCGCAGGTGGTGGCGGTATCGATATATTGATAGCGAAATATTATGGTATCAAAAATGTAGATGTGGTCGAGATCAATCCTTCTACCTACAAGCATATTTTGACGGGGGGGTCACCGTCTGAGATCGAGAGTTATCAGCGTTACTTGCGCTCAGATAGTGTTTCTCGGGTTTCGGTCTATAACAAAGAAGGACGGCATTATGCCAGCACCGTAGATGATGAGCACTATGATGTGATTCAAGCCAGCGCCGCCGATACATGCACGGCTGTCACCTCTGGCGCGCTTTCTCTGGTTGAGAATCATCTTTATACAGTTGATGCCGTCCATGATTTCATGAGAATTTTAAAGCCTGATGGAGTGCTCTCTTTGACGCACTGGCGCATCGAGCCGCCCTCTACGGGCATCCGGCAGTTCAACACATTCTTGAAGTACCTCGACAGTCAGAATGTCTCCGAGCCAGGCAGGCAGTTACTTGTTTTAGCCGATGGCGAATGGTGCGATTGTTTGATTAAGAAGATCCCTTTTACCGAAGACGAGATGATCAGAGTCCGCCGCTGGGCGAAAGAGACGGATAAAGCTATCTTGTTCGATCCGCTTGATCCTGCCGGTTTCTCCGGACATCAGTCAGAGCAAATCTTTGAACGCCTTGGAAGAGCCGACAGGAGCAAAAGAGATTCGGTAGCCAACGCTTATACCCAGGAGATAACTCCGGTTACGGATGACAGACCATATTTCTATGGTGGCAGAAACTGGACCAGGGCCAATATCCAGGAAAGACCTCTTTATTTATTTGCGTTTGCTGTGCTGGCGGCACTGGTATTGATGGCGCTGCCTCTGACTCGGCGAGGCAGTCTCAAGATGTCTAACTCACTCTGGATTCCGAGCTTTTATTTTGCCCTCTGTGGCTCTGCTTTTCTTCTTTATGAGTTGACCCTGATGCAGATGCTGACAATTTTCGTCGGTGGTCCGATGTATTCTATGTGCGTGGTCCTGGTCTCTGTTTTGATCGGCTATGGAGTGGGGAGTTATTTTGCGGAAGTTTTACCGCTGAACCGGCGCACGTTTTTACTTTTTTCTTTAGTGGTGCCGCTGGTGCTGGTTGTTCTATTTCTGGCTATTCCGCCTCTGGTTAAATCATGCATGGCGTTGCCTATGATTTACAGGGTAGCGATTTCAGTTTGCGTGACTCTGGGCTCTGCGGTGGTGGTAGGGGCTTCGGTTCCTACGGCTATGGCGATGGTTCGCGAGAAGCATCAGGAGGCTGTCGCCTGGATGTGGGGAGTTAATTCGGCATTCAACGGCATAGGGGCGATGTCTTTTGCTTTGATCACTGAGAAGACCGGCATCTCTTTCGTGCTTCTGATAGTCGCGGGAGCTTAC
>CAZCBH010000137.1:0-10954 GCA_964496875.1 uncultured Candidatus Obscuribacterales bacterium
ATCTGGATAACGGGATGTAGAAAGGAATCTCGGGGTTTCATTAACTGAAGGCGCCTATCAGACTGCTTCTCTATAGAGCGCCTGAACTCCTGCATATTCGGGATGTTCTATCTTGAGCAGGTCGAAGTGGCTTCTATGATTCTCTGCGCAAGGATTGTCCTTGTTGCTCATACGTGTGAGCTTCAGTCCGAAGCCCAGTTGCTGCAAGCTATCATCGACCGAGAGATTGTGTCTGGTGGCATGGTCGATTCCCTGGCGGAAGGGATAGACTCGATAAATTTCTGGGGTAATATATAATGGCTTTATAACTTCGGAGATTCGAACTGAAGCGATGCCATTGAAGTGCGGACTAATGCTCAGTCTACTGGCTAGCTCGACCTTTTGTTCCGGGGTTGATGATTTTCGGGTCGCAGTTCATTATTACAAGACCCGGCATTATTCTCAGGCCTCCGATATTTTGGAGCGGCTGATCATAGGCAATTATGCTGCCTCGGCCGATGCTCACTATTACTATGCTAATTGCCTTTTAAAGATAAATCGTCGTGATGAGGCTTTAAATGAATATAGAAGAGTGATTCAGCTGGCTCCCAATAGTCTTATTGCGAGGTACTCGGCAAGGGTTGTCGACCTGTGTCAGGGAACTACCACAACAGAAAGCGACAGTGGCTCCGGTTCTAAATTTGAAACAGCGTCGAACACTCCTATTGATTTGTCCGGCGACCCATATAAGAAGATTACCTTAAAAGAGAAAGACGCCATCGCCGCCGAGATCAAAGCAAAGCTTCCACCCCTGCCGGAGCTGGTCACAGGCTATAAACTCGGGGTCAGCCTGGATCATTATCGATCGACCGGACAGCGCAATGTTTTTAGAGCCCAGGAATACTGGGCGGTGGCGAAGAAAGCCCATGAACAAGCTATGGAGAATCTGAAGAAAGTTCTGATGGCCACTTCGGGGATGGTGCCTTCCCAGAGGTTGCGTGGTGAAAGCGAAGAACGACTGAGATTAAGACAAGAAGTCTACAAGGACAAGGTCAAGGATATAGTGAAGCCCTATGCTGAAAATGTCATAGAGACCGAGGACTGGCTCAAAGAGAAAACCGCTGTTCTCAACGGTGATGCCTCCTGATTCTCGACTCGGGCTCAGGCTCAGGATTTTGATTCTGATTCTGAATCTGAATCTGATTTCGCCGTCTTTTGCCGTTCTTTCAAAATATCGAAGACCGCTTTTGCTTCTGGCGCTGATTTGATGCGCATACAGCCTTTTTCTCCGGATAGAAGAAAGATGTCACCGTTGTTTTTCTTGCCGCCGTGCAGAATGACTCGCTTCAGATCATTGTGCGGTACCGATTCTATCGAAGCCAGCCATTCGTTTATGTACGCGAGCATTTTGGGGCAGTCGCGAAACTGAGGTAGTGGAATTCTCAGATCTTGATACCACTGGTAAAGCCACCCTAGTAGTAAGAAAGAGAATCCTAATAAACAGAGATAGTTGAAATCCTCGAAGATTTTGATAACCACATCGGCGATCAGATAGATAAAAATGAGCTGGAAAGGGACTACATAAGCCCAGTATAGAAAGAGCGTGCTTTTCTCCGGACGAATTACCCTGCGCTGGATTCCCTGATAGTCGTTTTCCGGGCTATGACCGAAGCGACCACGCAGCTTAATGCAAATGGTGCGCAGGTTGGTGACCACGTATATGGACTTCCTGGCTTGTATGGGAATGGCGATGATCTCGGCTATGCCCATGATCGCTATCAAAATGAAGACGAAGACCACAGCCTGGAAGTAGTCGTTGGTTTCGTAGGAAGATGGGTCGGTGATTGTTCCTATAGAGTAGATGAACAGTCCGATCAGCCACAATAGAGGAATGCGCAGTAGCTGAAAGGGCATGGCCGTGGTGTCGGGCTGTGCCTTCCAGAGCACCTCCTCGCCCGGTTCAAGCTCGCTCTCGATGGCGACATCGAGGTACTTGCTTATCTCTTCTTTCTTGCTTTCCTTATCCATCAATATATATTCAGTTAGTTCAACAACATTTTATAGGACCGGACAGACCGCCGTCGTTGTCTGATTGTCCGTTTGCATCCGTGTTTCTGGGGGGCTTCGTTATCCATACTCTAATCGAGTCTATGACAATTATAGAAACAAGAACTATGAAGATACCACCAAGGATGGCATCAAGATAATCATTGAAGATAAGCACCTTCAGTTTGCTTGCTTCAGCAAGGGGAAGCTCGGGGGCGGCGAGCTTCTGTTTCAGACTTTCGGCATGGGCCAGGAAGCCCAGCTTAGGAGAGTCGCTGAAGATCTTAAGATAGCCCGCCGAGGTGGTGACCGCGAGCAGCCAGGTGAGGGGCAGTATCGTCACCCAGGCTAACTTGCCTTTGTCCATGCGGAATATCACCGTGGTGCCGACACAAAGTGCCACCACCGCCAGAAGCTGGTTCGAGATGCCGAAGAGGGGCCATAAAGAGTTGATACCGCCCAGGGGATCTATTACGCCCTGGTATAGAAAATAGCCCCAACCTGCTACTACTAAGGCGGAGCTGAATATAACCGCCGGGTACCAGTCTGTTCGACCCAGGGGCTTCCAGAGCAGTCTCAAAAAATCCTGGACGATAAAACGTCCTACCCTGGTTCCGGCGTCGAGGCAGGTCAGTATGAAGAGCGCTTCGAACATAATCGCGAAGTGGTACCAGAAGGCGATGGCTGCCTCCTGGCCGGGTAGAGACTTGAGGCTCTGGGCAAAGATATGGGCCATGCCCACGGCAAGGGTAGGAGCGCCTCCGGTTCTTGCCCACATAGAGGACTCTCCCACTTCTTCGGCTAATGCCGACATCGCCTCCGGTGTCACCGCGTAACCCCATTCGGTAATATGAGCTGCTGCCTGGGCGACATCGGCGCCGACCACGCCCTGGGGGCTGTTCACGGCAAAGTATATGCCCGGCTCGAGGACACAGGCGGCCACCATGGCCATCACCGCCACGGCCGCTTCACAGAGCATGCCGGCATAGCCTATGGGGCGCGCGTGAGATTCGACCATGAGCATCTTCGGGGTGGTGCCCGAAGCAATAAGGGCATGGAAACCTGATATAGCGCCACAGGCTACGGTGATGAAACAGAAGGGGAAGATGCCGCCGGTGAATATCGGTCCTTCTCCATTGGTGAAAATCGTCAGAGCCGGCATCTGCATCTCCGGTCGCAAAAAGAGAATACCGAGGGCAAGCAAGCCTATAGTGCCGATTTTAAGAAATGCCGATAGATAATCTCGGGGGGCGAGCAGAAGCCATACGGGTAATACCGAGGCGACGAAGCCGTAGATCATCACCGAAACAGCAAGCTCCTCTCCTGTGAGGGTAAAGATTCCAGCCAGCTCCGCATTCTCGGCGATGTACTGTCCGCCGACCACCGCGCCTATGGTGAGCACCACTCCTATGATGGTGCCTTCGGTAATCTTGCCCGGTCGCAAGAGCCTCATATATAGACCGATCAGAAGGGCTATCGGTATGGTCATCAATAAAGTAAAGGTTCCCCAGGGGCTCGATTTGAGCGCGTTGACCACCACCACCGCCAGTACCGCTATCAAAATGAGCATTATCAACAAAATGGCGGTGAGGGCGATTATGCCGGCTACCGGTCCGATCTCCTCTTTCGCCATTTGTCCAAGAGATTTGCCGCCTCGGCGCATACTGCAGCAGAGGATGACGAAGTCTTGCACGGCGCCTGCCAAGATAACCCCGACGATAAGCCATAGGGTTCCGGGCAGAAAGCCGAACTGCGCTGCCAGAATCGGTCCTACTAATGGCCCTGCTCCGGCGATGGCGGCGAAGTGATGACCGAAGAGTACGAATGGATGGGTGGGAACATAGTCTTTACCGTCATTTAGCTCTATCGCCGGGGTGGTTCTCGAATCATCCAGTTCGAAGATTTTTTCGGCGATGAATTTGCTATAGAAGCGATAGGCGACTGCAAAGGAGCAAGCTGCGGCAATCACCAGCCAGATAGCGTTGATAGATTCGCCCCGTACCAGGGCGATTACCGAAAGGGCATAGGCACCAAGCAGAGCCACCAGGCTCCAGACAATGGGACCGACGAATTTAGAAAGTTTGAAGCTCACATCAATAGCCCCGCCAGGGTGGCAGACAGATAGCTTGCCATAGTTCCGCAGATAAGGGCTTTGATGCCCAGTCGGGCAAGATCCTCCCGTCTCGACGGAGCGATTTCGCCGATGCCTCCTATCTGAATCGCCACAGAGGAGAAGTTTGCGAAGCCGCAAAGAGCGAAGGTCGCTATCGTCTCTGCTTTGGCTCCCATGGTGATATCGGAGGTGCCCTTGAGCATGGCGGAGAGATCGGAATAGGCTACGAATTCGTTGATTACTATTTTCTTGCCCATGAGAACGCCAACGGTATGGGCGTCCTGCCAGGGTACTCCCATCAAGAAAGCTATCGGGGCGAAGATGGCGCCGAAGATGTCTTGTAGTTTGAGATGGGCTAAATCAACGCCGACATTGCTCAGGCTCATCCCCATATTGGCCAGAGCGGAGCCGACCATGCCGACACAGGCGTCACCAAGGGCTATCAAAGCGATAAAGGCAATTAACATGGCCACCACATTTAGACCGATGCGCATGCCGTCCGAGGCACCATGGGCGGCGGCATCGATGATGTTGACGTTGGTTTTCTTGACCTCTATTTTGACTTCGCCCTGGGTCTGGGATTCTTCTGTTTCCGGATAGACTATTTTGGCTATAACGAGAGCGCCGGGAGCGGCCATGATGCTGGCGGTAAGAAGGTAAGAAGCTTTGATACCCAGACCTATATATACGGCAAGCACTCCGCCTGCCACACAGGCCATGGAGCCCGCCATGGAGGCGAGCAGCTCCGACATGGTCATGCCCTTTACATACGGACGGATGAGAAGCTGGGCTTCGACTTGACCGACAAAGACGCTGGCGGCATTAGACAACGCTTCCGAGCCTGAGGCGCCCATGATAATTGATACCACTTTAGCTACCACCTGGACCACTTTCTGCATGATGCCCAGGTAGTAAGAGATGCTGACCAGGCTCGAGACAAAGATGATCGTGGGCACCACTCTGAAGGCGAAAATATAATCGGCACCTTTGCCGAATAATTCGGTTAGCTTCTCCGGTTGTTTCACTAGAGGACCGAAAACGAATCCGGCACCTTCGTCAGAGAAGTGCAAAAGGGCTGTGATTGCGTCGCCGATGTTGCGGAAAATCTCCTGACCAAGCGGTACTTTTAACACGAAGATAGCCATGGTGAGCTGCAGGGCGAGTCCGGAGAGGACAAGCCGGTAGTTTATCTTCTTGCGGTTGTTCGACATAAGAAAGGCTGTTGTCAGGATGGCGACAAAGCCAACCAGGCCCATGAGCTTCGATTCCATATATCCTTTTGCTATTCCCGGAGATTTTGTAAGTCTAGTTTAGCTTGTTTTTGCCGAGAATCAGCTTTTATGGGGGCTGTCAACAGGGGGCGAATTAGAGATCCAGGAGAGAGTCGTTGTGAGGGGTGGCTTCCGGCGCCGGAGACGGCGCTTTGTTTGTTTTTACCCTTGCCGGAGCCGGCTGGGGCGTCTGGGTGCCGCCGGGAAGCGGCGCACCGCTACCGGTGGCGGGCGCAAACGCCGGAGCCTGTTTTGGAGCCGGCTGAAATTGACTTTGTTCTTGATTCGATGCGCCCACCGGATAGAGCAGAGGGTCGAGGGGCGGCGGTTGAATGTTGGGGTTGGTCTCTTTGATATGGCTGTCCTCTTCTTCCGGGGCGCTCTCCATATCTACCGGTTTGCTCTCTGCCGAGCCGGCGCCTGCCAGTTGCTCGTTGCCTGACGGTTGCACTGCGTCCGGCGGCTCATCCATGGTCGGGGTCGGTGCTATAAAGGAGCCTGCCGGATGCGGTCTGGCTAAATAATAGCCTTCCATGTATTCTCTCCAGATAGGAGCCATTAGACCACCACCGGTAATGGCGCGTCCTTTGATAGGTTTGTTTTCGTCGTTGCCGGCCCATACTATGGTGACCAGATCCGGTGTAAATCCGTTGAACCAGATGTCTCTTCCTTCGTCGGCGGTACCGGTTTTGCCTGCTACCGGCCGGTCTTTGAGGCGTGCTCCCACACCGGTTCCTTTTTGAACCACATCCTGCAGGATAGATACCAGTCTGGCGACAGGCTCTACTCCGAAGACTTTGTCCACTTTAGGTTCGAAAACCTCTATCACCTGACCACGGTTGTTTTCGATTTTTCTCAATATCTGAGGCGGAATCTTTACTCCGGCTCTGGCTAGTGTCGAATAGGCGCTGGCCATATCCAGGGGCGAGATCGCCGAACTCCCCAGGGCAAGCGACAGATTCGGGTCCAGCTTCGAGGTGATGCCGGCCTGGCGGGCGGTCTCGACTATGCTCTCCATGCCGAGCAATTGAGCGGTTCTGACCGAAGGCACATTTCTCGAGAACATCAGGGCTTTGCGTACCGGAATCTTGCCCATGTATTTATGGTCGAAGTTTTTCGGGGCATAGTCCGGCAATCCCCATTTCTGTTTTATGACCAGGGGGGTGTCGTCGACTATGGTGTTAGGTGTATAGACACCCCTCAAAAATGCTGTCAGATAGACGAATGGTTTAAATGAGGAGCCTGCTGTGTGCGGGTGGGTGGCCCGGTTGAACTGGTTTTTCCAGAAATCTCCGACACCGCCCACCAGGGCGATAACAGAGCCGTCCTGGACCGAAATCGATACCAGGGCCGCCTGGCTCACTCCTTTTGGTGCTTTGGCAATTTTTTCGTTGAGAACTTTTTCGGCGAGCGCCTGGGCGACCGGGTCGAGGTTGGTGTATACGTGTAAGCCCTGGCGGCGCAGCTCTGCCTGGGAGAAGCGCTCCCGAAGCAATTCCATCACATAGCTTATGTAATAAGGATACTTTTGAAGCGGGTCGCGACCTTTTTTAAATACCAGTTTTCGCTCTTTGGCTTCTTTGGCTTGTTCAGGTGTAACGTAGCCGTATTCGACCATCTTGGCCAGGATATCCCGCTGCCGTTCAAAGGCTCTGTCTCTGCTTTTCTTCGAACCCAGATCAGAAGGCGCTTTGACCAGACCGGCAAGAAAGGCTGATTCGGCTAGATTCAACTCTGCCGCTCTTTTGTCGAAGTATCTTTTGGCGGCTCGCTCTATGCCGTATGCGTTATTTCCAAAGTAGATCTGGTTGAGATACATTTCGAGAATGCGTTCTTTGTCGTACCTGCTCTCCAGGCTGTAGGCCATATAAGCCTCTTTCAGCTTACGATCATAGGTTCGCCCGGCTTTCGTGAAGAACAGGTTCTTCACGAGCTGTTGCGTTATCGTCGAGCCGCCTTCCACAACGTGACCGGCTTTGATATTGGTCCGCATCGCCCGCAGAATACTTTTTATGTTGATGCCGTTATGCTCGTAGAAATCGTGATCTTCTGCGGCAAGGATAGCTTGTTGCATCTGAGTGGATACCTGATTGAGTGGTATCACCCGGCGGTCTTCATCACCTTCCACGGTGCATACGAGATGGTCGAATTTATCGAATATCTGAATCGCTTCTATAGGTTCGTACCTTTCTACCAGGGTGACATCGGGCAGATCCTGCATCTCTCCCCAGAGATAGGCGCCGATATAGCCCACACCACAGGCGAGGGCTACACAAAAGAGAACGAAGCAGACTTTGAAGATCGTGGAAAGACCCCGGAGAATTCCTTCTCCTTTTTTCTTTCTGGCGACTGATCTACGCTTGCCCAAACCGGCTACTTCCGCTTTCCGACTACATTCAGATTCTAAGCAATTATAGCCCAGTTCTACCCTCTAATGCTCTCATTTAGGAAGCTTCAAGCCTCCTCACCGGGCTCCTTCTGTAGATTTTTTAGAATGTTTCCCATTCTTTAACTTGGCGCTAAGTTCTGCCTTACGTTCGAGCAGATGGGTAGTACTCACACCCAGGGGGCTGTTCTCCGCTCTGGCTAGGGCTGCTTCGATGACAGCAAGAGCTTCTTCCGATTTACCCGCCGCTTCATGGAGCTTGGCTTCGGTCAGCATGGCTCTAAGCGCCAGGAAGTGGCCGGGACCTACGGTTTTGTCTAATTCTTTTTCAGACTCTTTAATCAGGGTGATAGCCGCGTCGTATTGTCCGATTTTTGAAAGACAGAGGGCTTTTTCTGTTTTGAGAAGCGGTTCGAGTACCCTTTTATCGGGATGCTTTGACACCACTTTGAAACCGCGCTCGATTATGCCGGAGGCTTCTTCGAAGCGCTCTTGCTCTATACAGGAATCGGCCAGTTCATAATAAAGAAGGGGGACGCTTCCCAGGTTCCTGGCGTAGGCGGGATCCTTATCCACTCTTGCCTCTACTTCTTTTAAGGGGGCAGCAATTTTTTCGGCTATGCGATTGATTCGGACCCAGTTTTTGAAGGGCTGCAACATGTAGCATTGCATCTCGGCGATGGAGCAGATCTCTTCGGGCGCGGCATCATCTTTGATGGCAAGATCAAGGGCCCGGTCGAATGATCTTGCCGAGCGAATCGGGATGGTGAGTCTGCTGAGCATGCTCCCTTCGGTGGTGGCAGCGAAGCGCTCTTCGAATTTGCTGAGAGCTTTGTTTCTGTTCGAGTGCTTGTCCGTATTGGTGCGCTTGTCTTTGTTGTCGTCCTGGGTCTTTAAGAACAGATAGGTAAAAAGGGGCAGAATCACAATTAGAATGGACTGGGCAGTGATGATGAATGTGGTCTTTCGACGGACTTTTCGCTTGCCGCCCTTTCGCTTAGATTCGTCTTTGCCCGAGATTCTATCGAGCTCTTCTAAAATCTGTATACAATCGGAGAAGCGATCTTCTTTCTTCTTGGCCAGGCATTTTAAGATCATTCTATCGAGCTCTTCTGGTACCCCCTTCAACCCCAGAGAAGCCGGCTCTTCCTTGAGGTGCATCTCGAGTGTCTTCAGCGTCGATTCGGATCTAAACGGCGGTGCGCCGGAGAGAACCTCGTACATGACGCAGCCGAAAGAATATATATCTGATCGGTTGTCCGTTTCGCCGCCATGACACAGTTCCGGGCTTATGTAATAGGGGCTGCCTATATGGGAGCCTGATTGAGTCAGCGATTGAATCGCGCCGTCCTTGTCTTCGAGGCGGGCAATGCCCAGGTCTATGAGCTTCACTACCTCTTTGTCTGCTGAGTCTCGGGTGATAACGATATTTTCCGATTTGATATCGCGGTGCAGTACCTGATTTTCGTGAAGGCAATTGAGCCCCCGGGCTATCTGTTTAAAAATCGGCAGGGCTCTGTCGAGGGGGAGCGGCCCTGATTTTTCTACCAGGGATTTGAGATTGGTGCCGCTGATATACTCCTGGACTATGTACGGGGCACCATCTTCGGTGACGCCAAAATCGAAGACTTTCACCACGTTCTTATGATCGATAGCCGCACAGGTCATCGCTTCGCGCTGGGCCCTGGCGAAGCGTTTTTGATTTTCCCAGTATTTGTCTTTGAAAAGCTTTACCGCAAGCTGCTTGTTCAAAAAGAGATGCTCGACGAGATAAACCGTGCTGGTTTTTCCTTTGCCGAGCTCTTCGAGAATTTTATACTTGTTCTCGAGCACATCGTCTCTGGATTCAGAACTTTTATCCATACGGATCAGGGCTCAGCCGGTCAGATAGAGCTGCATCTGGGGCAGGACTCACCATCATAGGGCAGCTCGCAGGTCTGACATACGCTGATTCTCAAAAAGGTCTGGACCTCTTCTCGTCGTGTTTTTTCGACTTTATCCGGTTTACCGGAGCGCTCGATGATATCGGCCTCCACATTGCGGTTCAGTCGGCGCAGAAGCTCAGACACGTCTTTCAGGGTTTGTTGAGTCTCTTCGTTATCGTTGCCAAGGCTGTTGCGGAAGTTGTTGAGAGCTTCTTTGCCGTATCTTTCTGCGTCCGCGAAGTTGTTCATCATATAAGAGACAGTGGCCATCTTCTTATAGGCTCGAGCAACCACGGGATGATTCTCTCCGAGGGCGTCTCTTTTCAGCTGTAGAGCTTGTTTGTACTGTTCTGATGCCTTGGCGAAATCTTCTCTATTGATATAGATCCAGCCGAGCTGGTCGAGACAGACGGTGATTCGCTCCACCGAGCCGTCATTGTTTTTGAGAAAGTCTATGGCCTGAAAAAGCAGAGACTCGGCTTCGTCGAGACTACCCCTGGCAATCGCTTCTTTTATATTCTGCTTGTATTCTTGCCAGTTCATCAAGGTTTTTGGATCTCGCGAGTACTATCTGATTATATATTTTGCCGAGTGCCGATGACTCGTATTCAAAAGTTTTTTTGAATTTAATTGAAGTCGCATCTGGTGGCAGCCTTTTAGGCTTCTCAAGAGAAGAAACGCCATGGCTAGCCACGGCGTTTCGAATACCATCTATATTCTTCCGATTATGGAAGGAACCGGAACTAAGCTCTCGGGTGAGTATCCGAGTAGATTCTTCTCAGTCTCTCGAGGCTTACATGGGTGTAGATCTGGGTCGTGTTGATGGTGGTATGACCGAGCAGATCTTGTACTACTCTCAGATCGGCGCCGCCCTCCAGTAGATGGGTAGCGAAGGTATGTCTGAGGGTGTGAGGGGTGATCGCCTTGCTGATTCTCGCCTTCTTGGCATATTTGAGAACCACGCGGTGGACGGATCTGGATGACAACCTGGTGGCTTGCCTGCTCACGAAGAGCGGGCTTTCCGGCTGGGGAATTCTTCCACCGGCCAGTTTTGGCCAGAATTCGTGGAGATACTTTCTCAGCCAGGCGTTAGCGCTCTGGTTGAGAAGAACCACGCGCTCTTTGCCACCTTTTCCGGTGACACGCATCTCCATGGCTTCTTCGTTGTAATCCTGTACTCTCAAGCTGCAGAGTTCGCTGACGCGCATCCCTGTGGCATAGAGTACTTCCATCA
>CAZCBH010000138.1:0-10913 GCA_964496875.1 uncultured Candidatus Obscuribacterales bacterium
AAGTAAGTCAAAGAGGCTGGAAGAGCCCGGATCGAAACCCGAGTCTTCCAGCCGTATTTCATGGCATCAACAGTCCGGCGACCATAACCGACGGGCTGTTGACGTCAATCAGAGCATTCAGGCGGCTTCGGCGGCGATCCGGTCGGCGTCGGCGAGCTTCGACTCCGCTTTGTCCAGAAGTCCTTCGATCACCGGGATCATCGTGGTGCAGGTCTCGTAGATGAAAGGCTGGATCGCCTCCGGCTGGACGCCGAACTGTTCGGCCATCATCTCGGCGACACCCTCGGCCAGCTCGATGAGCGCCTCGAAGAGACCGCCTTCGGCGGATTCGTCGTCTGCGTCGGCCGCATCGGCTTCGGGCTTGGACAGGTACTGCAGGCTCTCGCCCAGCTGCTCGGCCATGGAGTAGGCCTGCTTTGCCATGGCGAAGGCGACCAGGCGGGCGGTCTGGGCGGCGGCAGGACCTTCGGCAATCTTCTCCGTGAGGACGGTCTGGATGGCCTGGATGCGGGCGGTGATGGTCCCGAAGGAGGACTGCATCTCGGGCAGGGTCACGGCGGTGGCAGTGTCGGTCAAAGTTGTGTCTCCACGATTGGGTTTTGGGAAGCTTTCCATCACGCATACTTGTAAACAGCACAAAAGATCAGAGACCCCGACCGGAAAAATTCCAGTGAAATGCGGCGGCGTCTCTTGTAGTTGCTAGGTCTTGTGCGGTGAGATCAGATTCGATTCGATTCCGATAAGAAGATGATGAAAAGCTATCTCCTTCTTGCACAGCCTCTACAACCTGGCCAATAAAGGCTTGTAAAAGAATTTGCTTTACAAGCAGTTACTGCCATATCACCAGGCTTTTCGACTCGACTCCGACCATGAAGCCCGATCAGAATCGAGTCCTGACTGCAGCTAGCGCTAACGTCTAAAAAAAACACCACCCGACTGACTAAATCAGGTTACCTTCAAGGAACAATGCTTTCTGTCTTCAGCAACCAGATTGATGAAATCCTGGAAAAGCCTCTCCATACCGGAGCGATCGCCAGGATCCACCTGCCCGGCTGCCTGTCTGCGGTGACCTCCTTTGCCGTACTTCCTCGCCAGCGGTCTTAAATCGACACAAGGATCGGATGAGCGGAAAGAGACATAGCCATCACCCCTTACAGTGCAGGAATGCCGACTGTAATAGTTGAGCTGGGCGGCAACAGCGCGATGCGATACCGGGTCGGCATCGGCAAGAACAACAAATGCCAGCTCACCATCGTCACTGAAGCGGATGTCGGCATTCTTAAGAGCATAAAGGCTGCGAGGCTCTTTATGGTCGATCAAACGAGCCTGATAGTACTCCAGAAGCTCATCGGTCAAGCCATGCTCGGTCAAGGCAGCAAGGTATCGGGTTGCACTGGCGGGCTGATTTTGCCGCAGCCAGTAGGTGTCGGTAAGAATAGATACTGCCAGTATCGGTTCATAGATACCGAAGCGTTCCATCAAAAGGCAGCCTGCCGACGGAGCACTCTTGAAAAAGGCTTCACCGTCATCCCTGAAATCATCCCCATGGTGATCTATGGTATAAACGGGCACTTTTCCCGGAGCAAAACCGATACGCTCCGGTCTGCCATCCACCACCACGATCTCATCGGGAATCCAGGCCAAGAGCAAGGTTTGATAGGCGGCTTCGAGATTATCGCAAGTAAGATCCGGGGCAACCATACCAAGCAAAGAAGGATGCAACTCTGCTTCGGTGAGGATCCAGTCTAAAGTACGGAACATACTGCGGGTCGGCAAGGTGTAGGCTTCTTTGCCGCTTTTGCGAAGGAAATGAATCAAGGCCCTGGTCGAAGCGACGGAGTCTCCATCCACCGGTTGCTCGGGACCGACAACCAGAGTTCGCTTAGCCCATTGCCGACGGTTCAGTTTACGATTGATAGCCTGTAAGGCTTTTTTTATCAAGGTTTTCATGGCACTGCTCCTTTGAGATTCGGCTTTGGTGCAGCGAAGGCGAACGACAGCAAAGCAGCACGATGCTGCCTATACTTCGCCCATTAACTACTTTCGGCCGTCTGTTAGATGTTTGTTCTCTTGCTTGGAATTTAAGGGAGAATTATTGATACATCCAGACTAGTGATCACAAAGCGTCTGCCCTATAAGAGAACGAATTAAATCTCCAGGCAAGAAGCATTTCTACCTGACTCAACTGTATTTAGTAGATCGTGCGAGAGTTCACGCGAACCTTGAAGATCAAACCCCACCGCGAAGCGCCATCGCTTTGGCTACTCTATCCAGCGCGATCATATAAGCGGACTCCCGATAGCTGGTTTTGTGCTCTTTAGAGTGGGCAGAAACCTGACCGTAGGCTTTGACCATTATCTGTTCGAGCTCGGCTCTAACCCTTTCAAGTTCCCAGTAATGGTTCTGCAAATTCTGCACCCATTCGAAATAAGAGACGATCACACCGCCGGCATTAGCCAGAATATCCGGGACCACGAAGATGCCCTTCTCTTTGAGGATCCTATCGGCATCAGCCTGGGTACAATCATTGGCTCCCTCAGAAATAATCCTGGCTTTGATCTTGTCTACGTTCTTGGTGTTGATGGCATTTTCCAGCGCTGCCGGAATGAGGATATCGCAACTCTGCTCGAGAAGCTCCTCATTGGTCATCCACTCGGCGCCGACAAAGCCTTTTAGATTACCGTTTTTGCGGTAATAAGCTTCCGCTTCCGCCAGGCTGAAACCCTTGGGATTATAGATAGCGCCTTTGGAAGTACTGACCCCCACCACTACCGAGCCGTACTCATCTTCTACAATCCTGGCCCCGAAAGAGGCCAGGTTGCCGAAGCCCTGGAAGATAACCTTAGCACCGGACAGACTTAGACCAATCTCCCTGGCCGCTTCCCGAGCCATCAATACCGCACCACGGCCGGTGGCTTCGTCTCTACCGAGACTACCGCCAAGCTCAATGGGCTTACCTGTTACCACACCTGGTTTCTGGCCATACTTCTGGCAGTAGGCGTCCACTATCCAGGCCATGATCTGACCACCGGTGTTTACATCGGGAGCAGGAATATCTTTCTCCGGACCGATTGTGGTACCCAGCAAATAAGTAAAATTCCTGGTCAGAATCTCGACTTCCCGAGCGCTCATCTTGCGAGGATCCACAGCGATACCGCCTTTGCCACCACCGAAAGGGACATTGACCACCGCGGTTTTCAAAGTCATCAGATAGGCGAGGGTTTTGACTTCCTCCAGATCAACATCGGGATGATAGCGAAGACCACCTTTAAAAGGTCCCCGGGCATCGTTGTGCTGCACGCGATATCCCTGGTAAGTCTTATAGGTTCCGTCATCCAGCCGTACCGGCACTTCCACTATAATCTGACGCTTCGGTTTGATAATTGACTGGAGAAGATCGGCATCCACCTCTTGGTAGTCTCTGATTATTCTCTCAGTCGCGTATCTTGTATATGTCTCGACTGACTTTTCGGCTACCTTTTTCTTGTTTACGGTGGAACTCATTTTGCTCTCCCGATTTTGACTGAATCCTAAAAACGAGCCAGTATAGCTTATATAACCCGAATGCTATTCTACTTTTCATGTTGGCTTACGGAATCGACTATATCGACTCGATGACAGACTGAAGCGCCACTTTCAGAGCTTCCAGATCCGCCGCGCTATTCTGCGGGCCGAAACTGACTCTGCATAAGCCTTTATCAATCGTACCAAGACTTTTATGCGCCTGGGCTGCACAATGCAAACCAGCCCGCACCGCTATCGAATACTGGCTATCCAGCCGATCGGCAAGGTCTTGCGGCGAAATTCCTTTGACAGAGAAAGAGACTAGAGGCATGCGAAGAGGTGAATCTGCCGTCACTTTTTCACCGGGCACAATGCCGACAATCTCGATTTCATCCCTCTCTCCGGCCCAATTCAAGAAATCCGCACTCAACGCCAGTTCCTGCTTCAAAAGAGTCTCACAGCCCTTTTCTTGCAGCCATCGCACCGCTCTCGCTAGAGCATGAATATCATGACCGGGCATGGTTCCGGCTTCGAGGCGATCAGGATAGAAAGCTGGTATTCCATAACTCTCCGAACCCGAACCGGTGCCCCCTGCGATCAACGGATGCAAATCGAAATCAGGAGCGACATAAAGAAGACCGACTCCGGGCGGACCCGGCAAACCCTTATGACCAGAGGCACAAAAAAAACTGATATCTGTGCGGGAAAGATTAATCGGCAGCTTTCCTGCAACCTGCGCTCCGTCAACCAGACATGGGACATCGTGCTCCTTGCACAGCGAGGCTGCAGCCTCGAAAGGCAAAACACGTCCTGTGACATTGCTGGCGGCGACTATGGCGCAAAGCCGGATCTTTTTATGTCTCTGCGCCAATACATTCTTCAGTTCCGACAGGTCTAACAGACCGTTTTTGTCAGGATTGAGAGCTATGTGCTCGATGCCGCGAGCAGCGACCATCTGCTCTATCGGACGAGTCACCGCATTGTGCTCCATGCCGCTGGTGAGCACACAGTCACCACTGGCGGCATCACCAAGTACCGATTTTATCACTTCATTCAGCGAAGCCGTGCAGCCTGGTGTAAAAATCAAGCGCTCCTCAGTCTCAATGCCAAAGAAAGAGGCTATTTCCTGGCGCGCCTCCATTATTCTCCTGGCGCCATAGAGAGAAGCGGCATGGGCACCCCGGCCCGGATTCCCGGCATGCTCGAGATACTCCACCAGGGCATCGATGACCGGTCGGGGCTTGGGAAAACTGGTGGCGGCGTTGTCCAGATAGATTTTGTTTGTTTGCATTTTGATGATTGTCCGGGCTCTAGCCTGAACGGTATGCTAGCATAGCTTCCATGCCCAAAAATTACCAGCCGATTCCATCTTCCGGAACCGCCACGCCTATCGACACTTTAAGTGAGTAAATTCCTTAGCCTAGCAGTTTCTATAAGTTTGCTCGTCGCATCCAGCACCGCCTGTACCAATACGCCGGCGGCCTCTCCTTCCGGAGCGACCGAGACTCCAACCCTCTCTAATCTGGCACCACCGGAAAGTGGCATTCTCAGTGCTTCGGTCTCTTTACGCAATGCGCTCGGACTGCTCGCCAATGGCAGCGAAAACGAGGCGCTGGAGACTCTTTCCAATATCAAAAAGGGCTCCGCCTCCAGCCAGGAAGACCGAGAACTTGCCTCTTACATCCTCGCTCTACGTTTGAGCCGGAATAGTCAAAAAGACCCGCAGATCCTGGGACAGGCAGCCGATCTGTATAGTGCCGCCTTTTCCAATAAGGTCCTCGGCAATTTCGCCAGACTGAAAGCAGCAGAGCTTCTAGAGAAGGTCAATGATGAAGAGAAGCTACAGTCTTTTCTTGACCCGGCCGCAAGAAGAGTCGCTGCTCTAAAAATCAATCAAAAATCGACAGAGACCAAGGCCTCGGCAATTGACCAGCAGATAGATGCCCGCATTCTCTACGCGCTCGCCCAGTCTTACTTTCGCTCCCAGAACCATGAAAAAGTACGCTCGACCCTGTCGTTGATCAGAAAATCTTTTCCATCCTCTGCCTATGCCGTCGGGTCTTCCTACTACCTTGGCAGAATCGCCATGGAGCAGGACAAAGACTACAATGCCGCCCTGGCGCAGTTTCGTGAATATCTCACCAAAAGCCCCGGGGGAAGATTCGCACCAGAGATAGTACGAACCCTGCAAGAGTTAGCCGACGGCGATACCGATTCTGATACCACAGCAGCGGACAATCCGAGCGAATCCCAGCCAAAAATCAGCCTCACCCAAAACGATCACAACCTGATGGCCTATGCTTGTTATCGGCACACGCTCTGGAAGATGGCCCTGGACGAGTGGGCAAAATCGGGGAATCGTCATATTTTGCGCCCCATCTGCATGGCCCGCACCGGAGCCAAACAAGAAGCCGTCAATGAATATCTATCCATTGTCAAAGCAGATCCGAAGAACTCTCTCGTTATTAACGCCGCCACCGAACTGGCAAAACCACTGACCAAAGCCGAAGCTCTCACCCTCTGGAAAGCGCTCGCCCTCTTGCCGGTCAAAGGGCAGGATGAAATCCTTTGGAATATCGGAAAACGGGACAAGAATGCGGAGTATTCTTCTTACAAAAAAATAGTCGACAGTTATCCGACCTCGAACCATGTCGACGACGCATTATGGTGGCTCATATGGCACCATATCGAAGCAAGCTATCACACCAAAGGCAAGGCGCACAGCGCCCATCTCACCCAGGCTGCAAAACTATGCGTGATCGGAGTGCAGAAGTTTCCCAACAGTGAACTCGCTCCGCTCTATGCCTTCTGGAGCGGCAAAATTCATGAAAAAACCGGTCACCGCTCCGAAGCGATCAACATCTATAAAACCACCAGCGAGCGCTATCCCCTCAGCTATTACGGCTATCGTTCAAAACACCGTGTAGAGCATTTGAACTCTCTGATTCGCAAAAGCAAAGATCCTTCAGCCAAAATCGTTGCAGATCGAATGTGGCATATCCATCCCCAGCGTCACAGCCCTGTCACCAACTGGCAATGGCCGGCTCCACCAAAACTTTTCAGCTGGAGCCAGATGAGCAAGCAGGCAGGCACTCTGCCCACGGCGCTGGCATGGCTGGGAGATTATGATTCCGCGTTATCCTTGCTGCCTTCATCGGCTCCCAAATACTTCCGAGGCTGGCTCATGGTTCAGAACGGTCAAGTTTTGAGGGGTCTTGGACTGGTGGCATGGAAACTGAAGGGTAAGCCGGAAAGAACGCCTTTCTGGTTCTTCGCCTATCCCCTGGCCTATTCTGGCGATATAGACAGAGAAGCAAGAAAGCACGGCGTAGATCCGCTTCTTGCTCATGGCTTAATTCGTCAGGAATCGCGCTATGACCCGAACGCCCGCAGTCGCTCCAACGCCATGGGACTGATGCAACTGCTGAAAGGCACCGCCTATGGGGTGGCAAAACACAATGGTATCACCCTGGCATCAACGGAACAGATCTTCGAGCCGGAGACTAATATCAAGCTGGGATGCGCTTACTTAGGTTATGTGCTGCGGGGCAAAGAAGGCAATGCCATGCTGGCTGTTGCTTCTTATAATGGCGGTCCGAACGCCGTGAAGCGCTGGATGATCAAGCACAAAGCTTCCGGCGTCCAGGATATGGACTATTTCGTCGAGAACATCCCGTTTCGAGAAACACGAGGCTATGTGCGTAAAGTGTTCGCGAATTACTGGAATTACGAAACGCTCTATCTAAACAAGAAAAAGAATTAGCCCAGTGCAGGCTTCTCTTGTCCGGATTCGCCCGATTTGTTCTCCTCGGCACGCACGCCGAAGAAACGTGAAAGGATGTTGCTTCGCTTAGCGGCACCGGAGCTTGCTTCTGATTGATCTACACTGTCGGGTTTAGGGATTCTATAGCCGCACGTAGTACACAATCGCTTCTTCTCGGCGATCTTGAAATTACAACGTGGACATAGGTAGTAATGCATTTCAATCCCTTCTTTCTATCGAGTAGTATAACACGGAAAACCAAGAGTGGAAGCGTGTTTCGGAGGCATTGCGCTAGCTTTACCCAACATTTTACCTATATCTAACTTTCCCGATATAGCGCCACCGAAAACCTCCTGACATGCTATTTTTGCAGAGGTCTTACACTTCCTGAACCGGCAGTATCGTTGATGACAAGAGTCCTTCTGACCTTCGAAACTTTACACAAGCTTCTTGCCGCGGAAAAGTCGGTAAAAGAGCTAGACCGAAACTCCATCTTGGTTCGTCCAACCCCTACCCCGCCATCGATATCCGAAGCAGTCTGTTCGATGTCTCTGGAGATTCTAGATCCGGAACTGTCGGAGCGAATACTTCTGCATCTGAAAGAGGTCGAACTCGTTCCCAGAGCGGTGCATAGAATCTGATCAGGACTCTTTCTCAATTTTGATTCTGGCTCCTCCCAATTGGCTGACGGAGTTTCCACCATCGAATTACGGGAATTAGGAGAGACCGGCAAAACACCTCTGCAGAGCTAGCCTGCTCGGTGCTCCGCTAGCCCCGCCAGGTTGTCAATGTAAATATATACTATGACTCTGTAAGTGTTTTCCGAATCCTGAAGCTTTATATATCTCAAGTTTTGGTAACAGGTGCCAAGAAGTATTGCATGACAACCATTTTCTTGCCTAGCATGGGGCATCCTGTTTTCATTTTTTCCGTTTCAAGAAAAAGAGCCCTAAAAGCCAATCTGAAATTACTTTCGAAATATACTCCTCCGGACCATCCCGGAGAGTATCAACCGGAGCCGCGGTACAGAAGCCACACCATGGCGCTGTTCCCATCGCTTCCGGTGAACTGTTCCGTCGTCGTGTTCAGGCTGTCGAACCACCTGAATCGGCGACGTTTCTGAACTTCCATACGGGAAACCCTCTTCTATGACAGTGACAGAAAAACGCAAGAAGGCAGGCGGCATCACCTCTTGCCTGATTATCGTCAAGCAGACTTTCCGCGCCCTGGCAGAACAGTCCGGGGACGAAAGACTGCTCTCTGCTCTGGACCCGAGCAACCCCAGCGCCGAACGGATTATGGAATCGGACAGGCTCCATCGGGAAACCCTGGAGCAAGTAGCCAGCATCCTCCTCGACAAAGGCGTCGAAGCCCGCTGCATCAAGCGTGCTCCCGGCGAGCATTTCGAGGTAAAAGAAGATCTCGTCATCACCGTCGGCGGTGACGGCACCTTCCTCGATGCTTCGCATTCGATCCTCACAGATGTACCGGTCCTGGGCGTCAACTCGGCTCCGATATCGAGCTTCGGCAACTTCTGCCGGGTGAATCGAACTTCGGTCGAGCAGCTACTCAACCGCATCCTCGCCGGCAAAGAGAAACCGATCGAGTTGACCCGACTTCGCGTCAGGCTCGACGGGGTCGAACTTCCGGTTCCGGTGCTGAATGAAGTCTTCATCTCGCACCGCAGCCCTGCCGGCACCACCCGGTATTTGATGGAGTTCACGGACAAAGAAGGCCAGATCTTCACCGTGCTCCAAAAATCTTCCGGTCTCATCGTCGCCACTCCCGCCGGCACCACCGGTCTGAACCGCTCGGCGAAAGGGACCTTGATGAAGACCTCTGCACGGGGCTTCAAATACCACAACCTGGCTGCCTTCATGGAGCCCGGCAAGACCTACTACGAACAGGGGGAAGTGGAGTCGGACAAATCCATCGTCGTCCATTCGGAGATGATGGACGGTCTCGTCTTCGTAGACGGGCAACACATCTGCCATCCCTTTCCCCGCGGGGCGAAGGTGGTGATCGACACGGGCGCGCCGAGGCTAAAAGCCTTCGTCGACCCGAATCGGCACCTCGCCTTTCAATAATCTTCTCTCGAACTCAGGAGAATCTTATGTCCAGATGTATCAATCAACTGGGACTGGGCCTTGTCGCTCTCGTCCTGATGGTCTTCATGGCTCTGCCGGCATCGGCTCAGTCCGCCGGCTGGCAGCCCAAGTTCGACGCCGGACAGCATGTCTATGTCGATCCGGCTCTCGCCAATCATGCCTCCTATCCGGTCAACTTGCCCGGGCTCTCCAAACAGCTCGAGGCGGTGAGCGACAAGCATGGCATCTCGGTCTATGTGGTCGCCATCGAGCGCACCACCGAAGGCGGAGCAGTGCCGGCGGTGGGCAGGGTCAACGATCTGGTCTTGCGGTGGCAGGGGCAAGCAGACTTTCCCCACGACCGCTTCCTGGTCATCCTCTGGCTTCGCTACGCCGATGACCCCAGCCAGGGCTCGGTGGCAGTCAATGCCGGTAGCGAGTTGAGGCAGTACAACCTCACCAGCGCCGACCTGAACAGCCCCAGCGGACCGGTCAACGCGGCGATCAAGAAGTACATGCCCCACGACCCGAACGGCGCCTTCGTGGCGATCGTCCAGAACGCCAACTCCAGCATCGAATCGGTGAAGAGCCAGCGCTTCTTCTGGAGCATCAGCCCCTTCATCCTGATCGGTCTGGTGGCTCTGGGCGCCGGCGCTTTCTTCTACCGGAAGCGCAAAGCAAGCTACGACGAACTCAAGGCATCCTACGACAAGGTGGCGGGCAACTGGCAAGCCATGATGGACTCCGCCAACGCTCTTCATGTCCGCCTGCACCAGGGCTACATGGGCTTCCTCAGCCAGCAGTCCGACTGGAAGAAGATGCTCAAGGGCACCACCCTGGAGCAGTTCACCAACGCGGTGAAGCTCTTCGCCGACTTCTCCAGCCGACTGGCCAAAGCCAACGCGATCTTCGCCGAAGCCAACGCCAAGGCGGCTAAGGGCGGCGTCTTCTCGCCGGGCGGTCTGGCAGAAGCAAAGGCGATGCTGACCTCCACGGTTATCGTGGTGGAAGGCAAAGAGCTGCCCATCGAAGAGGCGACTCTCTTCGGTGGACTGGTGGAACGCAGCGAATACAAGCCCGATGAGCTGCTCAGCGCCATGGACGTTCTCTTCGCCCAGACCAACCGGCAGCTCAACGCAATCAAGCTGGCCATGGAAGATGCCCAGCAGAAGTCGCGGCAGCTCAAGGACAGCTTCGCGGTGATCAACGACATCAAGGCCCGGGCCGGTGATGACTTCGCCTCCTTCCAGGAGAAGTACGCCGAACTGGAACAGGCGAAAGCCGCCATCGATGCCGAGATGACCTCGGATCCTATTAAAGTCGCCGACGAACTCACGGGTCTGCTCAGCAGGACCCGGCAGTTCAAGGCGCAGCTCGAGAGCCAGTTCAACGGCTGAACTTAGCTGATTCAACCCTAAGGCGGGCACTACTGACAGTTGGTGGTGCCCGCCTTCACTTCCTGCGGGATGAGGGAATTCTGCTCCCAGAGCGAATTTCTATCATCCCGTTTTCTGACCACGTATATTACTATATGACTTAATAGTAAAAGCGACAAGAAG
>CAZCBH010000139.1:0-8759 GCA_964496875.1 uncultured Candidatus Obscuribacterales bacterium
TCTGCTCTGGAGTACCGGCGGGATAGGTCCTGCCCATGACGATCTGTTCGTATCGTTCGATGAGCGGAAGGTACTGATCTTCTACCGTATCTGCGTGCGCCTGGGTTGCTAGCAGTAGAGATAGAGCCAGTGCAGACAGCGCTACCAGGATTGCTTTATTCGTTCTTACAGATAGTAATGGCTCTCGCCAGTTTCGAAACTCTCTTTTGTGCATCCACAGAAAACCTTACTACGAATACAAATGGATATCCGGGATTCCGAAATGGTCTTGAGCCCCTGCGAGGACTAGTCCCAAGGGCGATGCCATACACAGATTTATATGCCCGGTCTCCGCGAATAGCTGCAGCAGGTCGAGAAACTACGAGTAGATTGAGTCGTTTATGGATATGTGATGTGTTTTGGCTGGTGTGGATGTCCCCGAAGGACTTGTCAGCTTGTTTAAATGTATCTGTACGATTTGATGAGGAATCAAATAGAATGGATGCTTCCAGTACTTTGACTTGAGCCAGCAAGCATAATGCGAGTCTTATTTGATACAAACATTTTTATCGCTCTGGAAGATCAGCATGTTCTCCAGTCGAAATATGTCAAATTGTTGGAGATTTTGACTCAAAGAGAAGCAGAGATCCTGCTTCATCAATCCATCGCCGACGACATTGAGCGAGACAGAGACCAGACGAGAAAGAAAAGCAGTCTTTCAAAGTTGGCGAAATATAGAAAACTGGAAGAAGTTGAAGATTGCTCTGAAGTATTTGATAGAACCTATGGCATTCAAACCGCGAAAGACAATGATCGAGTTGATTGCGAGCTTCTTTGTGCTGTATATCGAGATGCTGTCGACATTCTCATAACCGAAGATCATGGTATTCACAGTAAAGCTAAAAAGCTTGGTATTTCCGACAGAGTATTTTATGTTCAGCAAGCCATATACTCTTTTGATCTGGAACTGCAGCCCCGGTCGATATCAATTCCTAATATCGAAGAAATATATGTCCATAAAATTCGAGATGAGTTAAGTAGTCCATTTTTCGATTCTCTCAGAGAGGACTATCACGGATTTGATAACTGGTTCATTGAAAAATGTTGTAGGGCCGGAAGAAAGGCATGGATTTATCGAGGTGGTGATACCGCTGTAGGTGCTCTATGCATTATAAAAGAGTGTGAGGATGAGATAGTTACCAATGATTCGAAAGCATTGGCCGGAAAGTCACTTAAACTGTGCACCTTTAAAGTTTCTTCCGAGCATCAGGGGAAAAAGATTGGAGAACTCTTTTTGAAAGCGGCAATTCGTTATTCCGCGCTGAATGGATTTACGAGCATCTTTTTGACTATGAAAGATACTCAGAAGCATTTACAGATGTTAGTCGAAGATTTTGGTTTTCAGAATTTTGGTGTAGACCCTAATCTAGATATGGTTTTCGTGAAGAGTCAGCCAGTAAATCCGCCGAACGCAGTTTCGGATCCCTTTCTTTATCACCGGATGTTCTCACCACATATCCAAGCATTGCCAGAGGTTAGAAAGTTCATTGTTCCGATCGTTCCGGAATTTCATAAGATGCTGTTTCCTGACTGGTCTCTTCCTACAGACGTGACGCAGCTTCAATTGCCTTTGAATGTTGACTTTGGGCAGATTCCCGGTAATGCAATTAAACTCGCTTACATATGTAGATCGAACATCAGTAAAATCGATAGAGGCGACATTCTTTTGTTTTATAGATCTAAGGACGCCAAGGTTATTACGACAATAGGAGTTGTTGAGTCGGCAGAGCAGCTGAAAGATGCGGACAAGATATTTAGTAGGGTGAGGAAAAGGACCGTCTATGATATCGAAGAGATAAAGCGGCTTGCAAAAAATGGATGCCTTGTCATTTTGTTTCGATCAGCAGTACACTTTGAAGGTAGAATATCGACTAGAGATTTAGAACAGATTGGTGTAAATGGACCGATACAAAGTATCAGAGAAATGTCACATGAACAATTCGAGCAACTTATGCAAAGCATCTCATTCAAAAATTGCATTCTTGCCCATAAAACCTAAATATGTGGACCGTTTTATAGACGGAACAAAGAGGTACGAGTTTAGGCGAAGGCCCATCTCTCCTGATACCACTCATGTAATTCTTTATGCTACCTATCCTAGAAAAGAGATTGTCGCGTTTGCTAAGGTTACGCGTATTGAAAAATCCACTCCTAAGCAGTTGTGGAAGGACAAGAAGCTCCACGCCGGAATATCAGAAATTGAATATCGTGAGTATTTTAAGGGCAGCAAGATTGCTTATGCAATCGAGGTTGATATGGCATCAATGGTGGTTTTGCCCAACTCGATACCACCGCGTGAAATTGATCCTGATTTTGTGGTGCCGCAGTCATTCAGGTATGTCAATTCAGACTTTCTTCTGAAATTAGTCTGATTCTTAATCGGCTACATTTTTGTCAATGTATTTTTTCAACTTGATTTAATACATAATCTTCCCTTGTGGTAAGGCCAATGTCCAGTATTTTTGTAGTCGTTCACGAATTCATTAAGCGAGACGCAAGGGTATTTATCTACGAAGTACGACGCTACCTCTGGAGCGTACGTAATAAAGGCAACATCCAGATACGAAACATGATTACCTACTGGAACATTTTCGCTAAGAAGCGCATTGCGAACCGCTGAGAAATTTGTTTGAATCCATTCCACTTTCTTGGTCAATTTGCTGACGAACGATTCATTTTTTTGTTTGTCGACGATAAAACTGTCAACGGAACTTCTCCATTTCTTTGGCTCACTTCCGTGTTGTAGCATTTTAAACTCTAAGACCATTATTGAAGAGTCGGTGGTCGAAACACCTAAGAAATCGATTTCCCCTGGTTCCACTTCTATAGCGTCTTTTCCTAAGCCAATTGAACTTCTAGAACAGACTCCCACAATGCCCAGCTTCTGCAATTGCTTCACACATTGCTGCTCATACCATTTGCCTTGTTCTACAACTAGTGCACCAAGTTTAGTATTAACTTGGCTAGATCTCCATTCATTAGGGAATTGCCCGTAGGATACTTCATGAAGCAAAATAAGGAAGGCCTCATTGAATAGGCTTGAGCCCCAAGCAAAGTGAGGACCGGTAGAATGGGGTAGTAGGAACATTCCTCTTCTAAAGGAGCGGTAATGCAACTGTGGATTCCAGTAATCTCTACCTTCCTTTAGCATATCTTCTTTTGTCAGTGTAAAGCCATCTAAAATTCTGCTTACTTCCTTTGTGGTTTTTCCAAAAATTTCTGCGAGTTTGCTTTCTACGGTACTCTTCCTAACAAAAACAACTGGAAATCCATTATGCAAAGTATTTACGCCAGTTTGGAGTCTTCTCAATACCTGGAATGCTTCTTTGTAGGAGCTTCCAATAGTGGATTTCAAGGCATCGTCTAAAAACTCTGCATGCCGGTCAATATTTGAAGGGAAATCGGGTGTATCATAGATTTCTGCTTTGTCATTCGCAAATTGAGATTCTCTTTGTTCTATCGTCAATATGCTTTGATCCATTATCGAATGGTTGATAACTCCATTCTCCTGAACAACTACTACTGATTTGTCATGAAATAGTCTAGTTTGGTCACTTAGTATGCAGTAATTAATTAGTTCTTCTGCGCAGATCAGTGCTTCATCAGATGCTTTTACTATAGCCTGTTTGTTTACGTCCTCTAAGGCTTCTGGAGACAGCATTGTTGTCCTTTCTGCCATATATTTAAGAGCTCGCCTAAACGTAGGGCCAATCTTGGCCCATTCCGCCAGAGCTTGGAATTCTAGTTTCCCTTTATGTTTTAACTCGTCCAAAATTCCTGTTTGGTCGTATTGCCAGAGCAAGAATTCCATGAAATCTCTTGATGCAAGTTTTGGTATCAGAGCGTCAAAATAATCTCCAAAGAAGTCGACTTGTCTTTTGAAGATTGTGTCAATAGAGTTGAAGTCTACGTATGTACCTGGCTTTACTTCCTCCAGCAGATACATTTGTGCCTTCTCGATTAATTCTCTCTCTGTGACTGAATTAGGTCTAAGAACGCTTATCCCGGCTATATTAATGAAGTTCATCGAGCTGTTTGATTGCGGACTATAAGCTACTAGTTTTCTTTGGCAGCAGCTTTTGTATTTCTTTCCGCTTCTGCAGAAACAGTAATCAGAACCAGTTGGGCTTCGGTTGATCCCAACAATCGATTTTGCCTTGTATGGCTTCGTTCTTTTCAACCTTTTAGACATAGTCGGAATATTACTATGTTATTGATATAGTAATTCGTAAAACATTTCAGGTTTGGATGTTCTATTCGAGATGAAATTAACGAGTTATATCGTGATGACTACGGAATCTTCAACTTCCTGGTATGAAAAGGAATCTCGAAGACGGCGTTGCCGACCGGCACCTTAAGGACTACGTCTTTGTCGCGGGGATTTAGATAGAACAAGTCCCCGGTCCGCGATTCATAGGGTTCCAGAAAAACCGGCACATGATCCTGCACTGAATGCCCACCTTCCCGCAGCAGCCCGGGCAGTGTCACGCCGCCACCACCAGGGGCACCAGGCAGGCCCTCTCTCGAATCATGCACGCTTACTCTTGCCGGTACTATATGCGAAACCGCTTTCCATTCCCGATAAACCCCAAAAACATTAGGTCCACGGAAAAGGTCGTGACCATAGGGCGGGACTAATCCCCTCACCGTCCTCGTCTTCTGAATATTCGCCAGCCACGGCCGTGTATGAGTCAGATCCCACATCACCCGCTCTCGCCGAATGCGGTCGATACTCTTCGGGTCCACCGGTGACACCTCATTCGGCACCACGTGTCCGCCCACCGTATTCAGTTCCAGCAAGGTCGCCTTGCCCAGCTCGAACTCTTGCTGGTGGTCACTGACATTGGTGACAGTTATGAGCACACCCAGCAACTCCCAGAGATCTATCACCGTCGCCGCAACCCGCACCGAGCCAGCTTGCAGATAGCGAAATGGAAACTCAGTGTCGATAATCTCTTTTGCTCTAGTAGACCCGGGCTCCCAGACAAAACGCACCTGTCCCGACAAGCTTGCCGGCTCGGCGACTCTTATGGCGCGCTCTTTGATTTTGTAGGACTCTTCATAAAGCTGAAAGGCGAGGTCGCGCTCTCCGCGCCGATGATAAAACAGCGCTTGCTCCCGCAAAATCTCTGCCAGGTCAAGGTTCTTGTAGCCCGGCTCTTTGATGAATATCTTCAGCGCCTCGTTAAAGAGCGGGCGCGCGTCCTCGTACCAGGCGTTGCCCGCGTCAATTAATGCCAGGGTCTCTAGCGCATAGCCGAAGAGTTTGCTATCAGTATCGCGTTTCTTCTCTAGGATTTTGACGGCTTTTTTGACATGCACCAGAGCCGCCTTCTCTTTTCCAAAAGAGACCAGACATCTAGCCAAGCCAATTTCCGCCTCGACATATTCTTTCGATTCGCCGCCAAAGTGGCTTTCTATCTTACCCAGGTTCTGATCATATATAGACTCTGCTTCGTGAAAGCGTTCTTGCTTTAGATACAGCCGGGCGAGAACCAGACGAGTCTCTATCAGCTCATCGTGCTTAGAAATCTTTCGCTTCGCCTCGCGAACGGCTTTTAGCAGCAGCTCTTCTGCTTTTGCAAACTGATGCTGACGCAGGGCTTCGACGCCCAGGCGATGGTCTTTTGTCCAGCGCGCTTCGCCATCCAGAAGATTCGGCATTTGCACCCGGCCACGAATTGCACTGGGGTCGGCATCTGTCGAGGACACCGGGCGGTCGCCACTGAGATCAAAGACTGAACGGCTGCCACTACCCGGCAGCACCTGCTTCGAGCCCGGCAGCCTCAATATCGGCTGCGAGGTGCTGACCTCCTGGGCATATCCCGGCGCAGGCACAGCCACCATCGCGACCACATTCGCCACAGACAGCGTCACCGCTGCGGCAACGCTAAGGTACTTTCGGTTTTTGCGCCCTGGGCACTGGGATTTCATGTTTTCGCTTACTTACTAATAGATCTGCCGAATCGGCGACAGCCATTGATACTCTAGGTTTGCGGCCACGCCTCCAGTCACGCATACGGCCACGCCGACAGTTAACTCTACTGATAACTCCCCGAAACTAGGAGGAAGCCCTGTCATTGCTTTCATCTTACTTTATAATGGGGCGACGAACCCAGAACCCTTTCCTTACCATTTCTCTATACACGCGCCTCCACATATACATATAAATGATACGAAGCCTCCACAACCTAAGCACAGTTCTCGCCGCCTCAGCGATGTTTCTATTCTTGGGCTGCGGCAGCGCCTTCGCCGAGGTTTTGACCGAGTTTCACTCCGATATGCAGCTTCTGCCGTCCGGGGCTGTCAATGTCTATGAACGCTTCAAAGTCGACTTCCGCAAAGACCGGCAGCGCAATCAGGTGATTCGTTATATCAAGACGCGCTATCACCGGGGCGCCAAAATCCATGATGTCGAGGTCAAAATCAATAAGATTCTCATGGATGCCAACCCCGGCACTTATTCTATGGTCAAGAAAACCGGCGACGAGTTGCAGATACATATAGGCAACCGCGAACAGCCGCTTACCCAGGTGCATGAGTTCGAAATAGAATACGAAGTCTATCGAGCCGTCAATTTTATAAAGAGCAAACCCGAGCTGTTCATCGATGTTACCGGAGATCAGTGGCCCTTTGATCTGCGCAATGTCACCTGCGACCTCACCCTGCCGCGCGGGGTCAAGCCAGCCTCTGTAAAGGCGTTCTCTTATGTGGGGGCGCCGGGTAATTATAGCCATGAGCCATCGGTAACCAGAGGAGACAAGCTTCAGTTTAGCGCGCGCGCCATACGAAGCGGCAAGGGGCTTGCCGTGCTCGCCGACTTGCCGCCGGGGTCTGTGATACTGCCCTCGGTGACACAAGATATTATCTGGCGTCTACAATCCGGGGCGCAGATCTTCGTTCTGCCGCTGGGCACCTTGCTGACGCTCACGCTTTTCTGGTGGATAACCGCTCGTCCTGCCAAAACCGAGAACAGCCGCGGCGATGCCGAGCTTAATGGTATCGATTCCTGGAGACCCCCCGAATATCTTACTCCTTGCGAGGTCGGGACCCTCATAGACGAAAGCTGCGACCTCTCCGATATCGGCGCCACCGTCGTCGACCTTGCCGCCCGGGGCTTTTTAAAGATAAGGATTTTGCCTTACAACGGGCTGCTCTATCTGTGCGATCGGGACTACGAGCTCACTCTCATTCGTCCGCTTACAGATCGCGAGCTCAAACCCCACGAGAAGATGATGCTCACCTTTATGTTCGGGCTCTCCGGCACCACCTATATATCCGGTCTGCGCGGGCGTTTCATAGAGTATTTGCCCTTGATTAAAACCCGGGTCTATAAGAGTTTGCTGAGCGGGGGGTATTTTACCCGGGATCCTAATACAGACAGGCGCAATTTCGTCAGTGTAGGCGCCCTGGTGCTGACGCTGGGGCTGTGTCTGATGGCGGCATCGACTTCGCATGCGGGGGGGCTCTCCACCGCCTGCGGCATCATATTTTCCGGGATTGTCATTATTATCGCCTCGGCGGCGATGCCGCGTCTGGGCGCACCCGGGACCAGGGCGCTCAAGCAGATTGTCAACTTTCGCAATTTCCTCGCCCATGGCGATAAAGAGCGGGTAGAGGCTATCGTCAGAAAAGACCCGCAGGATTTCTTCCGCTATCTCTCTTATGCCATTGTGCTGGGCGTCGCCAACCGGTTTGCGGCGGTGGCTAAGGACGTGGTCCGGGAGTATCCCGAGTGGTTCGAGGTGGATGAGAGCATAAGGCGGGGGCGGTTCTCGTCGGTGCAGTTTGTAAAAGAGCTTGGCGATGCGCTTACCATCATCAACCGGGCTATGACAGAGAAACACCTGCCGGGCAGCTCGGTGAAGCGCATGGGCGCGGCGGACTTTGCCAAGAGCAATTTTAAGCGCTGAGGTCGGGCGTTCTCATAATTATGAGGGGGCGGTCCTGCCTAATTGTCGGTTAACCTGGCGTTATCGAAGGGAATATTGTCAGTGTCCGGATTTATCATTGGTGGACATGAACAGCACCAGCATATCCCTGCGGATTTTGACGGCTATGGCGACCGTGGTCACGGTCGGCTTCGGCGTGTCGACTGCCACGTCGTTACCCGTACAGGGGCAAGATCTTGTGGGTTCGCCGGGGGCGGCGGCGGCGACAAAAGCCAAAGCTGTCAGCGAGTCCGCGCTTTCTGTAACCCAGGGCAAAGAGAAGCTGCCGGTGTTGCTGCCGCCTATGAAGGCTCAGCTCGATACCAGTAATTCTCAATCTCAAGCTAAATCTTCGGCTAAAACTGCGGCTGGCGCCTCGGGAAGTTCTAAGAACTCTGACGCATTTCAGAGCGCCAAGAACATCTCCCTGGCTAAAGAGTATCTCAAGCATGGTGCCAAGATGCACGGCCAGGGCAATACTCATATGGCTGAGAGCTTTTTCAATAAAGCCATTAATCTGGACCCTCGTAATCCTGATGGCTACTTCAATCTGGGCGCTTTATATGAAGGGCGCGGTGAGCTCAGTATGGCGCTGCAGCATTATAAGCTGGGGTTGCGAGTAAAGCCCGACGACCTGGAGATGCGCGAAGCGGTGGCTTCTCTGGAGGGCAAACTCGGAAGAGCCGGATCATCGGATAGCGCACGCATAAGCAGAGTGGACCAGGGTTCCGCCTATGGCTCTGATACAGGCTCAGATATTGACAGAGATCCGGGCTCAGATCCGGGCTC
>CAZCBH010000139.1:8859-10559 GCA_964496875.1 uncultured Candidatus Obscuribacterales bacterium
AGATCCGGGCTCAGATCCGGGCTCCATACCCTTTGCTCCGTCGATCTCTTCTCTGCCGTCCAGCATGGACCCTGTGTCTTCGACGCCGCCTGCGTCTCTTATGTCACCAGAGAATACTGGTGACCCGGCTCCCGATCCTGTTGTCACTCCGAGTCCCGATCCTGTTGTCACTCCGGCGCCTTCCACCGGCATACCCGGTCAATCGAGTGCCAGAATGAAAGGCATCCTCGGCTCTATTTTGAGACAGGGCATAAACATGGGCATCCGTGCCGCCCTGCGCAGCGCCGGCGGCAGCTTCGGCTTTTAATTTTCAGGGCTGGGTTGAAGTTCTGAATTCCTGAATTCCTGCCAATAATTTTTCTAGCCCCGGGAACCTGTATCCCTTGTCCTGCGTCTATCTAGTCTGTTGTGTTTTGATTTTTAGCACTTTAAAAGTGCCTGAAAAGACCAAGGTCGCCAGGCAAGGAGGTTCCCTGATGTTCGAGAATTACAATTCCATCCACAAGACCGGAAATCTTACGCCTTATATCGTCACCTTTTCGCTCTTGTTCGGCGGGATGTTCTTCCTCGTCTGCAAGGCAGGTGGCGCCTTCTAAGCGCGGATTATTCCTCGCGTTTCTGAATATTGATGTCGGTCCAGGTGCCGAACCAGCATTCTATTTCGCCGTTGATGTCTCGTAGCGCCACTGCCCGTGCCAGGTGCCAGAGATGTTTAATCTCTGTATTCGCTTTTCTGTGCAGGGCGCGCTTCAGACGAAACTCGGTCTCGAAGGTGTCGCCGCTATCGACGGCGTTTTCCCAGCCTTCTAAATAAGCGTCCCGGTCCTTTTCGTGGATGAGCAGCTGCCAGGCGTCGATGCGTCCTTGTTCTTCGGTGAAGCCGCTGAATTCGTAAAAACGGTGATTCCAGAACTGCACCATGCCGTTTGCGTCGGCGATGAAGACTATTTGCGGAATGGCATCGGCAAGGGTGCGAAATTTGTATTCGCTGTGCTTCAACTCTTCTCTGGCGCTAATCTGCTCGTCGATGCAGGTGGTGGTGCCGAACCATTTGGTCGACTGGCTGCTGGGGTCGAAGAAAGGGATGGAGTGCATCAGGTGCCAGCGGTACTTGCCTTCTTTGTCGAGACAGCGCACCTCCATGCTGAAGGGGCTGTTGCTGAGCGCCGCTTCGTTGCCCAGCCTGATCGCTTTCTCCAGATCTTCGGGATGCAGATTGGTTATCCAGGCGAAGCCGTCATCGCTGTTCTCATCGAGACCGCTGAATTCGTGAAAGCGCTTATTGGCATGCATGGTCTTGCCTTCGGAGTCGGCAATCCAGACCATGTGCGGCATCGCTTCGGTCAGGGCAAGGACCTGTTTTTGCAGGTCTTCATCCAACTCGGCGCGCGGGATTGTTGGCTCGTTCTGAGGCGTATCTAGAAGGATAGAAGCAAGTTCGCCGCGCAGCTTTGTAAGCTCCATATGCAGTTTATGGATGCGGTTGTTTAACTGTTCTATTTCTGACTCTTGATTCGGTGTGTATGATTTTTTAGAGTCTCCGCCTTCGGAGACAGTGTAGCTGTTGTCCTTGGAGCTAGTTTCCATGATTGTATGTGGGTTGATCCTCGTATTCTAATTCCAACGCCTTATTCGAGTCTCTTGTAGATTGTCAAGAATAACACGGATGGGGAAGGCTTAGCTCAGAAGTAGAGAAATGT
>CAZCBH010000140.1:0-10289 GCA_964496875.1 uncultured Candidatus Obscuribacterales bacterium
AGGCCGGGTCGCGGTTCTAACTTGAACCGTGGTCCGGTGCTGGTCGGCTCTGGTACGGGAGCCGGCTGGGGAAACCACTTCGGTAACCCGGCGAGGAGACTCGTCAATTTACTAACGCAAAGGAAAACAAACATGAAAGACGCAATGCAAGCCATCAAGATGGTAGACGGAAACCTGGACGAAAGCCTCGGCTGGACTCCGGAAGACCTCAAATCGACCATGGCGGCCACGGCCCTCGACGCCTACCGCTACACCGACGCAGCCGGAGAACCCGACCGCACCGCTGCCGTCCTCGCCCTCCACGGCGAAGACACTGGTGCGCGCTATCCCGACTCGCAGGAGTTGGAGAGCATGGGCGCCGACCTGGTCGTGTTGCTGGAAGCCGCAGTCGATGGTCTCGACATGGACCTCTTCGGCAAGGCGGTCGAGCACGGACTGGGAGTCGCAGACTTCTGCGCCATGCTCGCCCAGAAGATCGACTCCATGGACGAGGTGAACGGCATGCTCGAGAACTTCATCGAGTCGGGCGAAGACAGCCAGCTTCTCCCGGACCCGACTGTTCGAGCCTTCGTTCGCCTGCACGGGGAAGGCGGCTTCGCCAACCACGGCTAGTCGACTATCGGTCGATACACCAGAGCAAAAGGAGGCCGCTTCGGCGGTTTCCTTTTGTTTTTTTGCTTCATTTACTATTTTATATAGCAGTCTACAAAAACTGAACCGGAGAGTTATAATGCAATTGGCGGATTTCAGCCGACCTCCCTGACGGCTATCAGACGACAGAGCCTAAAACAGCAATGCCAGACCATCAGATTGTAATTAAACTGAGCAAAGACAGATTCGACGAAGCGCAACGCAGAGCCAGGGAGGCTGGTTTTCGCTCAGCCACAAGCTACATAAGAGAAAAGGTTGAGTCGCTGATAGATAATCCAGAAGAGCTGAAAAGCGCTCTGGAAGAGGCTCGATTGATAGTAGATCAGGAGTTGCTCGATCAAATCAGGCAAGTAGATGACGATCTGATGAGAATGCAGCAAGAACTTCAGGTGTTCATCAGCGAAACAGAAGAACTCCAGGAAGGATTTCCGCTTGAAACGCTAAAACCCTATGAAATACAAGAAAGCTTCGCGACTATTCCGGAACTCCCGGAATTCACCGACTCTACCGGTGCCACCATGGAAGACCCGACACTCCATCAAAGAGACATCACCATCGACACCACAATTGACACCATAAACAACACCACAATCCTCCCCAATTCAACTACGTCTCACGCCATTACCCTCGATACCGGATCCGCCACAATTTCCCGAAGCGAATCGACCCCCCTCGACGAGAGAGAGAAAAACATATGGCGCACGCCAACCCAGAGCTTTTCACCGGAAGTACCGGAAGAAGAGGAAATTCAGCCATGGGCGGAAGACTCTACAACGGTAGAGAACGAAGAGCTTCCACAACCGCAAATCGAAGAGGTTCTATCCGCTGTAGATCAAGCTCACGACGAACTGGAAGAGATGGCCGATAGAGCATTCTCGATATCCCCGCGCCTGGGTGAAATCGAAGAAACCAAGGGAACCATTGCCATTGCCGAAGATGACCCCCTGGCCGACCTTCTGGATGAGAACCTGGTGGAAGTGATGAAATCTGGCGAGACAGTAAAGCTCGAATCTAGAATCATCGAACAGCAGGCTTCAGAAGAGATAGAAGAACCAGAAGAAAACGGAACCATTCTAGAAAAAGATGACTCACTTGATTCTGAGACCGAAACAAGTCCGGAATCAGAGCAAGAGCCTGTTCAAGAAGAGGAAGAAGACGACGATGAAAATTCTGATTCCACCATCGATGAGAACTCAGAAGAGCCATTAGAGTTGGAGAACAGTGAGAATGAACCATCCGATATGATTCTATTGAATGGCTCCGAGGAAGACGATGAGCTCCACGAAGATGACCAGGATGAGCCGGATGATGACGTTCAAAAGCATGATTTGAGTGCCGGACCTCCGCCCAAACGCAAAAAGTAAAAGCGCTATTTTCGGGCGCCCCGATGACGATGAAACTAGACTTAGTTGTGGTATTAGTGTATATAGGGAATTAGTCTTCCCGCCCAGCACGATGGACTGCGCCCATGACGGACAAAGAAAGCCCCGACAACCAGAGCGGCAACGAGCAAAACCTGGACTGGGACTCCCAGAGACTGATTAACCATCCGAAAGGCATGGAACAAGCCCTGGCAGACAATATTTCCAAAATGGAAGAACAAACCAGGGCTATTATCGAAAGCGGCAGTATCGAAGAGATAGAGGCTGCCCTGGAGAGAAACCTCCAGGAACTGGCCGCCCTTCAAAAACACATGGAAAAGCTCACTAACCGGGACTTATCCCAGATTCAGCCTTAGATATATCCGACGTTATTCTGAGAACCAGCCGGAGGCAAAATTCTGAGTCTGCGCATGGGCTCATCACCAATAGAGCGGCTGGTCAGATTGAACCTTTCGACCAGTTGATGCTGTAGTCGTCTTATGTAGGCTCTGCGGGGAGCCAACTCTATAGGCTCCAGTCGATCCATCACCTTGGTGATAGCCTGGCGAGCCTCCTCCAGGGCGACTTCCGTTTCGTCGATATCACCTTCGATATCCACGGCACCGACTTCAGAGTCCATCTGGAGGGCTTCTCTCAGTATCTTCTGAATCTGAGGCAAGTTATTGCTCTTCACCACATAGACCGGGATCTGCCTGGCTTCAGCCAGGGAATAGATTTTGGCCCCGGCTCTGGCATAGCTTTTTAGAGCGACTATGGCGTCTGCTTCATCGATAGACTTCACCACTTCAACGGGCAGTTGCAGGGTTTTAACCACCCGCTCCAGAAGACCTTTGCTCACCGCATAAGGATAGACCTTTAACTGAGTTTCCCGAGGACCGGCCCAGTCCGAAGCGATGGGCTGCAAACCGTCCGCATTGGCAGCGATGGGCTCTTGATTCTGAACTACCGACACCTCTCCGGTATCGTCGTCCCGTTTACGAATCTCAGGATGAATTTTCCAGCCACGCAGAAGCTGGTCGACGGCTTCACCGACATTGCGATGAACAGCCAGGGTAGACCGATCGAGAATCTCGACACAAATTTCGAATGTCGGAGAGCTTGCTCTTTCCAGCACTGTTTTCTGAGTACCACGCCGCCGCGCTTCATCGTCACCAAGAGTGACTGTCTCAATACCACCGACAAGATCCACTAGAACAGGGTTTTTCAACAGATTGTCGAGAGCGTTACCATGGGCGGTACCAATCAGCATCACCCCTCTTTCGGCGATGGTTCTTGCCGCTCTGGCTTCTTCCTCGGTTCCTATCTCATCGATGATGATCACTTCCGGAGTATGGTTTTCGACCGCTTCGATCATGACCGCATGCTGCTGATCTGGGTGAGGCACTTGCATTCTTCTGGCGTTACCGATGGCGGGATGAGGGACATCGCCATCACCGGCGATTTCATTAGACGTATCGATAACCACGACCCGCTTGTTCAACTCGTCCGATAGAACCCGAGCCATCTCGCGAAGCTTGGTGGTTTTTCCGACTCCGGGTGGACCGAGAATTAGAATAGACTTGCTCGATTCGACCAGATCGCGAATGATAGTGATTGTGCCTGTGATGGCCCGTCCAACCCGGCAGGTCAGACCGATTATCTTACCGGTTCGATTTCTGATACAAGAGATTCGATGAAGGGTTCGCTCGATTCCAGCCCGGTTGTCGCCGCTGAACTCGCCGATCTGCTTGATGGCCGAATCGAGGTCCGCCTGGGTTATCACCTTATCCGATAGCTTAACGGCATTCCTGTTCTGGTAACGGGCTTCCGGCAAACGGCCGAGATCCATCACGACCTCGTATAAACCTTCGGTGTTCTCGCCTAATTCAGCGCTGATATCCTTGGGTAGAATCTCGAGGAAGCAACTCAAATCTTCAGAATTTTGCTTTTTAATCATTAGGTTACTCCGATTCGATTCATATACCACGATACTCGGATTAGTACTTGAAGTTACATTCATGACTTAACTACTCTCACACTCCGTACAACAGATTCAGACGATTCGAGCCCAGGGGGCACCTCGGACCCGGGGCTAAGTACCGGGATTCCCGGCGGACAGGGCGATACACATTCTGCGGCGACTCTTCCCACTGCGGCATCGTAATCGACAATTTCGCATTCCGAGAAGTATGCTTCCCGGGGATTGATCACTTGTTTGAGCCGAACAGGCTCCTGTGCCTCTTCTTCAACAGGCTCTCCGGATAGTTCTGAAACAGACCGAAGAGCCTCTTCCAGGACTTCGAGATCTCCTTTTCGAGTCCCGACTCCGGCGAGAGCCAGACAACCATTACCTAAGCTTCCCTCAATGAACACCCCCTTCGACTCCAAAGAGCCTGCTAGTTTTTTACCTGAAATGAACTTTGATCTGAATAAAATGTGCAAAGGATCAAAGCCCCCGTGAGGCTCGTACAAAGCCATTTCAGGAAGATTCTTAATTCGCTCGCGCAGCCTGGTCAATTCCTCGACAAGACACCTGAGACCAGCGAGAAATTCCTCCTGTCCGGCCAGTCCAGCCACGATCTCGATCGAAACCATCATCGGATAACTCGGACTGGATGATGTAAGCAAACGCAGAGCAGCTTTGACACTCTCGCTCTTCACCAGGCTCCCCCATGGTCTATGAATGACACCGGTCTGGGTAAGTCCGGGCATGGATTTGTGCAGAGAATGTACGACCAGATCGGCTCCTTGCGCCACCGCCGAGACGGGCAATCCTGAACCGACACCCGGCAAAAAATGCGCTCCATGGGCTTCGTCAACTACAAGAGGCACGTCATGAGCATGCAACAAAGATTTAATCGCCCCTATCTCTGATACGGCGCCACCATAGGTGGGACTGACTACTACCATGGCCGCACAGGCAGACATATCGAGAGCTGCTATCCGTGCCTCTATAGCAGGTAGATCCACTGCTCCCCAGATGCCCCAATCCGCCTCGAAAACAGGGTCATACCAGACCAGATCCATCCCGGAAAGCACAAGGCCGTTCACAACAGAGCGGTGCGTATTCCTAGGCACCAGCACGAACTTGCCCGGGGAAGCCACACTCAACATCGCGGCAAGCAAACCGTGAGAAGCTCCGCCCAGAGAGATAAAACTATCCTCTGCGCCATAGACCAGGGCAATATCGGTCTCTATGTCTTTGATCAAGGAGAGCGGACAAGACAGGTCATCGAGGCCGTTTAGCTCCGTAGTATCAATTTCATATACCGAGATAGCGCTGCCGTTTTTTTCCCTGGAATCCGGTGCATAGAAGTCGCAGCCCCCCTTATGCCCCGGCATATGGAAAGAGGCTTTTTCTTTGTTTGAAAGCTCGAAAATGCTACGAAGCAGAGTAGGAGATGATCCGACAAGAGCTTTCTGGGTACACAGCCTGTAGACTAGAGAGTCGAGGCCCACATCGCGGTTCTTGCTTTGTCGGATGAACTGGGTCAAAGACTCTAGATCAGCTCTTAACTGCTTTTATCTTCCCTGTCCGATACGATGACGCCGGGAGAAAGGCAAGTCATGTCAAATGCAGTATAGCACTCTGTTCCCGAATGCAAAGCGTGCATCCGTGCACCGATAGACACTTTCCGAATATAGCCCTAGGCATATACGCACATAGCCTTCTAGCACTAAGATGCACTATTAGATAGCTTTTGTTCGGATTTTTCAACTTGCGGCTTCGATTTCCCCGAGGAGAAATATTCAGGCAAGTCAATGGCAAACAGCAAAACCGCCTTTCCACAACCTAGCAGGACGGCAGCAATGTCGCATTTTTAGGCACTTTAGGAAGATCCAACTCTTACTGTCTTAGATAATATGCATCCACAAAACTGCACCACATTCAGTAGCAACACACACAACTAAAATAATCTTCATTGGACCTTATCCCTACCTTAACCGCGGTGAGGTTATCCAAGAGATTCTCGCGAACTAGACGTTGATACCATGGGCAGTTAGATCAAGACGCAACTTTGCCGGTTCGGTAAAAAGAACGGCGTTCATGCCGAAGTCCATAGCCGCTCTCACATTGATTTCCAGGTCATCGATAAAAAGACATTGCCCAGCAGGCACCCCCACTCGCTCTACCACCGCTCCATAAATCTCTCTGGCAGGCTTTGCACAACCGACCTCGTAGGAGAGAACGACATTGCCGAAATGTCGCTCCACATCGAAACTTTCCTGAATAAATTCATAATGGCATTGATTCGTGTTCGAAAGCAGACAGAGTTCATAGCTCTGTTTGAGACCATCCAAGAGATCAGCCATCGCTTCATTCTCGCGGAAGCTTGTGTTCCAGAGAACCCGGAATTCTGCTTCGCTCATATCCGAACCCAGCATCTGATTTAGCTGACCAAGGAAATCTCCCGTCGATATCTTGCCCTTTTCATATCCAAGCTCGCCTACTCTGGAAAAGGCTTCTAGAATTTCATGGGTTGGTCTGACGCAGCGCTCAGAGAAGGCATAACAAACCTCCATCCACTCGAAGTCGATGAGCACATGTCCCAGATCAAAGACCAGCAGTTTCAACAATAAAATTACCCACACTTCAGTCTAGTTTTATGTAAATCTTAGCGCACCCTCGCAAAGCAATTAATTAGTACCTCGCGAAGCTATATAGATCATCTAATGAAAGCTTCTATCTTGAGAGTCCTAATCTTATATATATGAGGGACTTAATCCATCAGCCAAGGGGAGAGAAACTGTCGTACAGGAACACGTCCTTCAAAAGACTGAATATACGCGGCTTTTAACCGCAGACAATCAGCAACCTTAAACAGAACTCAGAACCTAGCGCAACCCCGCTACGCCATTAGACAGATTAAATCTGATCCAAAGCAAATATTGTAAGCACTGAAATTAACCAAGAATAAGATCACAGCCTCAGCCCTTCAAATTGCGTCAACCCTTACCAGCACGCGGTTTGCGAGCTTTCAGCCCCCAGAGACTCCTTAGGAATTCTTGAGTTAACAGTTCAAACTCTTTGCTTGCTTGCCAAGAGACACAATCTATAGGGTGAAGGCATAACTCACACCCATCTTTTCTCAGGACGAAAGCAACAGCTTCACCAAGTTCCAGTAATCAATTCCAGCCCTTTCCCCAGGTCTTCCCGACCGAGGTGTTTGCACGGCTTGATAGAGAACAGGAACGCGGAGATGTTGTTGTAATCGCCCGGAGAAATTTGCTCAAGAGGTCGACTCACGCAAATTCGACCTTTCTCAAACCAAAAATGGACAAGGAGCAATAATCGTATGCATGAAAAACCTGGCAAGACGCTCGCCGGATTCACCTCGTGCCCGGCAGCAATGTTCAAGTTTCTCGGCTGTGTTCACGAACCCTACAACTCCTTCCCCGGAGATGACCAGCGGGTTCTGTGCATCGCCTGCAATCGATTTACCAGCGAGATCCCCCACGAACTCAGAGGCCCCGTCCTCGAGCTTCCCGAGGCGATTCAGAAGCTGGTTCTCGAGTTGACGAGCCACGCCTACGCGAAAGACGAACCGCTGGTCGGCACCTATCGTCTCTATCGCATCGGCAAGAAGGGTCTGTTCTCGGACCCGCCGACCGATGACGACAATCGCCGCGCCGCCTTCGCCGTCGCCCAGGGCAACGCCGACGTACTCATCTCGGAGGCCGAGCGGATGAACATCCTGTTCTCGCTCTCCACCAGACTGCGTAACGACCGGATTCAGGTGAGCTACCTGCCTTCCGACCTGGCCAACATGGGCTCGACTGCGGTCGACCCGGCCTGCATGGAAGCGGTGCTGAACCATCCGGCCATGTCCCCCGAGAGAGCCAAGGCGGTGCGCGGAATGCTCCGGCTCGGCTTCTCTCCGGTGGCGGTCGACCTCGACTCGATGCTGAAGCGCATCTTCATGCGCAACAGCACGACCGCGACCGCCTATGACGGGGTCACCGTCGAATTCACCTGGTTCGACTGACACTTCGTCAGCCTGTGTAGCGGCAGCTCCTCTGGTCTCCAGGGGAGCTGCTTCAGTATCAAACAGTTGGACCTCCGCCACGGCGGGGGCCCCAAAAAGAATATTGGAGCCGTTATGGAAAAGGTAAAATTTGTGTTCTTCGACCTGTGGAAAACTCTCACCACATCACACTGTCGCGAGCCCGTGTACAGCGTGCAGAGAGCCCTCAGTGTCGGCGTATCGCATAACGTTGAAGGAGGAGCCGGAGATGGCTTCGTCCCCAACGACGCATTTTTGAGGCACTGCCTCACGACCAATATTTCCGACCGGCGTCAGTTCGCCGAGCACGCTGCCAGCAAGTTCGGCGGCAGGCTCGACGATGAGAGCATGGCTGCCATCAACAAGGTTCTCGATGCAGAATCGGGTTGCGTGGCCGAGTTCTACGACGTCCGAAAAACGCTGGATGCGCTGAAAGCCGCAGGGATTCCCCTGGGCATCATCAGCAATCTCTGGGCATTCCCGGTACCGTACATCTTCGAGTCGGCGCATGGACTGGGAGACTTCTTCCCGGCCGACTACCGCGTCTACTCGTTCTTGTCCGGACACCGCAAGCCCGAACCGGAAATCTTCCTCGATGGCCTGGAGCGTACAGGCCTGAAACCCGAAGAGGTCTTGATGGTTGGCGACAACCTTCAAGCCGACTGCATCGGAGCACGCTCAGTGGGAATGCAGGCAGCCCTGATCGACAGAGAAGGGCTGTACAAGCAGGAGGAACTGCCCATGGGCATCATCCACCTGCCAGACCTCACCAGCATGCTTCCGCTGCTCAATTTGGCTTCCTGAGCCAATCGCCTCAAGCGGCTGCTTATGGAAGTCAAAAAACGAGTCTCAAGCTGGCAAGCGAAAGGCTCGAGTTTTGTTGAATGCAACCTAACCTATCTCACCGTCACCCCCCGGGTTCGCTCAATAGAGAGCAATCTTCGGGTGGTGCCACTAGCAAAGAAGGGTGCGACAATGAACGCTATCCTAGAGACAGCGCTGTCCGATGAGGGCAACTCCTTCGTGCCGAGGCGCGTGATCGAATACCTCGGTGCGGACGTTCCCAACGTCAGCGCTCGGATCAAGCAGGATCCATCTGATTTTATTGTCGAGGAGCAATCGACTCCTAGTTTACGGTGCAACATTACCACCAAGAGCGACCTCGATTCGCCGTACTGCGAAAGCGGCAGCGGCGAGATGATCGCTGTTACGCTGGTGAAGTGCAGGCTGACCACCGAGCACGCCATCAAGCGCATGCTCGACCTGCTTGGCAAGACGCCTCGGCAGGTGCGGGTCTCCTACGCCGGACTGAAGGACCGCTGGGCAATCACCGCACAGCGCGTCGTCATCGAAGGCGAAATCACCTTCGAGGAAGTCCTGCGCAACTGCATGCCGGACATGGAAGAGCTGACCTCTTCGCGGGGCAGCGGCATCTTCATCAAGGACCCCATTCGGGTGCGTAAGCATCTCGGCATGGGGCACCTGGTCGGCAACAACTTCACCATCAAGGTGTACGCCCCGGGCCAGTCGAGTTCGGCTCTGGAATCGTACATCGCTCCGCGTATCAAGGCGCTGTCCTTCGCCAACGGCTTTCAGCAGGAGAGCTTCCTGTTCCCCAACGCCTATGGCCGGCAGCGTCTGGGCCGCAGACAGAACCTCTTCGGTGTCGGATACGAGTTCATCGTCAACGGCGCCGAAGCTGGTATCAAGCGCTTCCTCACGGAAGTGAGCGGCAACGAGAAGCCCCAGGCCCAAGAAGCCCGGCGGCGGCTCGCCCAGGAGTGGGAGGCAGCGGAAGCCAAGGCGAAGGAGGAAGGTTCCACCGTCGCCAGGCAGGTGCTGCATCTCCAGGGCATGCTGGAAATCCTCGAGGAGCCCGTCGGGCACCACGGGGCGAAGTTCTGTGAGCAGTTCAACATGGTGTGGGAGCACAAGATCGTCTCGAAACTCCTGGAAACCCGGGACTACGAGCGGACCCTGCGTGCGCATTACACCATCTTCTCGCTCTGGACGGGCGCCTATCAGGGCTTCTGGTTCAACCAGGTCCTGAGCAAAGTGCTCACCGGCGAGGTCGTTCTCGAGGGGGACTGCCAGGACTGTGAAAGGCAGATCCCGCTCTTCATGGACAACCCGAAGTCGACGAAGTTCTACGGGAAGTACTGCCCCGAGGCATTGCTCCCCCGGATGGACCCGCTCGTGCAGGAGGTTTTCCTGAGCACCCTCGTGGACGGCAAGGACCGCCACACCGGCAAGCCCAAGCAGTACCACCGCA
>CAZCBH010000141.1:0-8535 GCA_964496875.1 uncultured Candidatus Obscuribacterales bacterium
TCTGGACGGTTGACCGGCCAGATTTTGAATTTGCCAAATTGAAATACAGCCCTCCGTCGACCTCGGCGACAGAACAGTTAATCAACTGTTTGTCTGATCTGATGCATCGGCTATCTCTAGTGATAGATTCAAAAGGTGATCAAGAAGCGAGGCGCCTGATGATAGCGCAATCTGAGTACTGGAGATTAATCTTGGAAGCGCTGATACCATTCATAGGGCTGCTCAGTATGGTTACATTACCAGTATCCACGTTTGTATTTTTTACATCAATCAATGATTTCATGGCCGACTGCGAGAAACTGAACCAGAGGCTCGGAATAACATTCGGCAGGGCTATGGATTATCCCCTCTGGCAAACCATGAATCTCAAAAGAGCTTCCGGCGTGGCAATAGTAATGTCTATCGGCGCCAGTACGCTGGGATTTCTCTGGATACCGGAATTAGTACCAGCGCTAGGAAACATTCTCCTAGCCTGCCTATGGATTGCCTTCGTACTCTCTTACATCATCATGGCAATATACTCGCTGGCTATTTTTCCAATGTTACTAGATCAACTTGAACAGAAGAAGCGGCCTTACACGCGAAAAAGCTTGATTGTCGTGGCAGCATCAATCCCCCAGGCAGCAATAACCATCGCATTCATTGCCTATATGATTGCAATATCGATAATAGGTCTATTCGCAGGCGGACAACGAACTTAAGTAGAGAGCGCTGACGCCCCGACCTTAATAAAATCGAAGCCCATTCATCTTAGCTCCAGCATGGTCAAAAGCATTTCTTTTATTGGTCTTGGCAAAATATGGTCAACCACCTGATTTGCTTTTCTGCGATCAAAAGTTCTACTCTTTCTGAATTTTTTCGTAGCAGCGGCATCCTCGGTAAAAGTAAAGGCAAATCTCTCGCCCGGGACTTCATGCACCGTAAAGCCCACGAAGCTTGTCACATAGCTTAGATGAACCCCTTCATCGGAATCTGTCAGCAAAACGCCTTGCTCCATTAAATAGTCTCGCTTTGCTCTATCTAAACGAGCAAAACTTTGCATATTCCTATGGGTCAGAAGCTCCTGCCCGAAAAAAGATTCGTAAAAGAGAGGCTCCAGAACAATGAAAGCGCCCACCAATATAGCCACCACCCATAGTAGCTTTAAGATCGTGCTTGTCTTAAAAGTCATTGAATCGCAATCAACTTATAGAGGCGAAGAGAAAAATATAACTGGATAGAACCACAGAATCACTCCAAAACGACTTAAATCAATTATGACCTATATGTCCTGATTAACCGATAAGCATTTAAATATGTCAGGCTTTCTTTAAACTCTCCAGACCTCCTCCATACTTCCTCCATACTGATTTGCTAAATTCGTCATAGCAGGAAAAATTGGATCAGTCGCCTGCTTATCACAGACTCCGAGGTAACAATGAGATCATCGAGAATACCAGTGCTCTTGCTCTCTCTAGCCGCTTTGCTCCTCAGCCTATCGCCGTCGCTTCCGGCCAACGCCACCGTCGAAGAAGGCATAGGCTGGATCCCGACCTGGAAACAGGGCATCGCCGAAGCGAATCGCACTAAAAAACCGATTCTTCTGATCTCGGCCGCGCCGCAATGTGGCGGCGTGCCGGGCGAGTGGTGACCGGGCAAACAGAATATGGACAGGAGTTACCTGTCCCGGCCAGAAGTAATAAAAGCCTCTCGCAATTTCGTTTGCATACGGACAATGACCTACGAGAGTGCTGAAGAAGCAAAAATCCTCCGCTCCATATGGGGACAGGGCGATTTGCAAAACACTGTTTTCGCCATACTCGACCCTTATGGTCGATCGATAGTCAATGGACAGAGAAGCCCCATGCGGGTCTTTCGGGACGCCTCTGATATGGCGACCTATATGGACAAAGTCGCAGCCCATTTTCGAGGCTACGGCAGCCCAACCTGGCTACCGGTCGTGGACACCGTGCGGCTCGGGTTGAACGTCGCCGCCTGCGACAATCGCCCCCTGGTCATAGTGGTGGCAGCGACAAAAACCGAGAGGGACATCCTGCAAGCAAAAATGGCGCCCACAGCATGGTCTGACAGACTGGTCGGCAAGCTGGTCTACACGACAGGCAGCCCATCGGAGCTCCGAAACATACGTGGCGTAAGAATCAGCAGCGGCTATCTCTTCGTCAAACCAGACGAGTTCGGCACCGAAGGCGAGGTGGTCGCCCAACTGGGCAGCACTGCCACTGCATCGGCTCTGGCAAGCGCCGCCCAGCAAGCCGCCGGAATCAACTTTCTGGAGAAGGTATCTCATCGCGAACACGTCATGCGCGGCAGACGGAGCGGCAAGTCCTGGGAAACCGCCATTCCGGTGACGGATCAAAAGGCGCTACAAGCCCAGCAACGTGGTCCAGGAAGAAGGAGTTTCTAACGACGCTACTCAGCTAAACGCCAACCTAGAAAATCCGGACACAAGTGAAATGACACAATGCCTGTTACCGACAACTGTACTCCCACCTATCCAGCTCCAAAAGCCAGGCGGTACTGGGCTTGACCTCCATGCTGGTCTTGGGCACCTCCACGGTCTCGAAGCTGGCGAGCATCTTCTCTACCTCGGGATACAGCTTGTCGTCCATCTCTACCGGCAATGTGCTGATGGCATACATCAATCGATCGCCGACCATAAAATGCCACTGCCGCCAGCGCACTTTCTCGGCGCCCTTAGGCGGCAAGGCCTGCTGAAAGAAGTAGGCATCATACTTGCCGACCTTCACCTTTTTGAGATCGTCCACGGTGGCATCCGGTCTGGCACGCTGTAGATTCTCCAGGGCAGCTTCCCTGGGCATTCTCGAAAGCAGCTTCGCCAGATCGGCGTCCGAATCGGCAGATACCCTGCCCTGCATGTGGATGTCCATCCCACACTGAAGCCCGCTGGGAATGTACATCATCCAGTTGGTGCGGGGTACGGTGGTCCAACCGTCTACAGTATTAATTTTAAAAGGAAGTGGCTTCTCCCGGGGTAAAAACTGAAAAACGACCACACTGTCCATCGGCTGCTTCGCAGCCCGTTCGTCAGTCTCTGTATAAATCACCTGATACTTCTCTTCGTAGACCCAGCGAGAATCGGACTGCAACGCCACAGCATCCAGCAACTCCTGCACCGTGGGCTGATAGCTGGCAGGATAGGCCGGTTCTAAAAAAGCGGTGGAAACATCTTTATCATCGGTAGCCAGTGCAATAGATTTGCCGATTTCAATGCGGCTCATCACGAAATACATGTTAGAGAAATCACGAAAGGTCCCACTCGAGATACGCCCGTCTATACGCTGGCTCAAGAACTTCTGCAATTCGTCCTTACTGAGCGTTTTAATCGGCTGCTTAAAATTAGCCGGCGCCTTTGCCACGGAGTCTTTGTGCGCCTCGAATCTCACCTGCGCGCAGGTGGGAGCCGCCGCCCCCAGCGCCAGTGTCGAAACTACGATAAGAGAGATCGCCAAAAAAGCACGTTTCATATCAATACCTTCTTAATTGAACCTAGCACAGCCAAAAAATTTGCGTCGGATTCCTTTTCAATTCGTTAGATCCGATGTATACATTCAAAACAGAGCAAGAATACGGGCGCGGGTCGCTGCGATGATAGATTCCGGTTTTTCCCTGGGACCATAGGATGGAAAGATATCTTCGTCCACCCGGACCCGAATCCAGCTGACGTTTTTATATAGATAAAAATGCTCGGACTCATCGATCATTACCTTGCGTTCTGTTTCGATGACAGAGATATTGAGCACTATAGTACGATGCAGCTTTTCTTCCGTCACAAGAGTAGCGCGGATTAGTCCCTGCTTCTCGAACTTCTCAGACTCCCAGCGCGAAGAATCTGTGGCCGACTCTGAGAGCGCCTGCATGATCTTGGCCAGGGTCTCATCAAAGCCAAAGGGACTGTATAGCGCCTTGTCGGAGGTCATAGGGGCTGCCTGTTTTGAGGGTTAACATCCGTGGCTCTGCACCTGCGCTTAGAACCTGTATTTTGAAGAATTCCCCGGAGGACGCAAATTCAATCGACCTCGCAGGATGCATCCGACACCTGCTTGGGCTCGGGCTTAGGCTTAGGCTTGGGCTTGGGCTCGGGCTCGGGCTCAAGCTCGGGCTCGGGCTCTAGCTCCAACTTCAGCTCGGGCTCGGGCTCTAGCTCCAACTTCATCCAACCCACCGAATCATATCTATCTTTAACATCAAGTGCTGTCGCCTGCTTCACGATATCATTCAAAGACGCAGAAACATCTGGCGCCAGAGCCTGCGGAGCAGAGACACTGATAGGTCTGGGGTCAATACCGGTGAGCATAAAATAGAGCGTGGCGCCCAGGGCATATATGTCACTTCTTGGATCTACTTCGTTGCGGAATTGCTCCGGTGGTGTATACGACTGCTTGCCACAAGATTCCATGGTCTGAGTACCGTCGGCTCTGGCGGCGAGGCTGAAATCAATCAATTTTACAGCACCGTCTTCGGTGATCATAATATTCTCGGGAGTAACATCGCGATGGACCATGGCAGGCGTCAGGCTATGGAGATACTCGAGAATCTCGCAGACAGCAGCGCCGATGCGCCTGGCTTCGCCTTCTGCCAACGGTCCTTCTCTTGCTACTTTCGCTTTGAGAGTCTCGCCCCGTACATATTCAAGAACAGCATAGACGCGTCCCTGCTCACAGAAGAAATCATACAGATCAACGATGCCCGCGTGATTCAACTGAGAAAGCAGACTGACCTCGGTTTCGAACTCTCGGGCAGATTCTAATAAAGCCCCCGAAGCATCGGTGGTAGTGGCATCCGAAGAAGCCAGAATGTACTCTTTCAAGACACAGTCTCTACCGTCAGCCTGGCGCGCTACATAGGTGGTCGCCTGACCACCGGCATGAAGACGCTGCTCGACTTCATATTGACCATCTTTCAAGGTATCGCACGGGTTCAAGCCACTCTTATTACCCTCCGGCTGACGCTTCTCGGTGAGAATATCGAACCATAGCTGTGTATAGCGAACATCTTGAAGCACGCGAGAGCCCAAAAGCTTCTCTTGCACATCCTCATCTATAATCACATGCGGTGCCCACTTTCTTACAGAGTAGAAAAACCTTGCCTTTTCCTCAGCGTTCAGATTATTGAGGTCGATCTTGATGTTACGACCACCATCAAGGCCGCGGTCGACAGAGGACAAAATTAGATCATCGCCTACATTTACCTGACGACACAATCCGTCCATGAACTTGGCTATCTTATTCAAGCATTTGTAAGTCAGAGAGTCTTTGCTGAATGCATTATCCGGTAGGGGATACAAACGGGTAAAGCCTTCTTCTTGATGCCGTACTCGCTTGATTTCGCTCCACCGCAAAGAATCCGGTCCGCCTCCGGTAGAGAACTGATTGAGCGTCAGCACATTGAACAACCAGTCGTCTTTGCCTCGTCGCCTGACACCATTGACGGTACATTCCACCGAATGCTCTCGAGAGAGGAAATTGAGAGGAAAAACGAACCATGATCGAATAAGAACCGCTACCAGGGCAGCTGCCAGTCCATATAGGTAGAAGAAAAAGAAAACTCTTTTCGTAGTTGCAGGTTTTGAACCATCACCTGCCAATAAGCTTCCTTTGTCTTGATAATAATGAATCAAAAAATAATCTTCGTAATTCTTCCGGTGAACAGCAGCTCTTTGCTCATCTTTCAATATCCAATATCTAACCGGTTGAGGCGGAGGCGCAGTGTTCCTGCGTCTGATATTCGCATAGGACACAGGCAAAGCTCTGCTACTGAGCACCATTTTATCCACACCCAGACCGAAATATATAGATGTTGTTATCAACGCCGGAATACCAAGAGCGAATATCGATAGAAGCGTAATTCCGAAAGCGCGAGAATGATAGAAATTGTTCTCCGGATGAGACAACTCCGAGCGACGGTTTTGAATAAAAGTCAAGCCTTCTTGCTCACCAGCATCCGTTTTTCTCTCGGGCAAAAATCCCTTTAGCCAGTGCCAGAATATCCACAAGAAAGAGAATGGCAAACAAAAGAGATAGGACCAAAAAAGGACGAAGGGCAAAGTCTGATCCACCCCCTCGCTCAAATCTCGGCGGAAAGCAGATTGACGAACAGATTCCGGAATCTGACTCTTAATAGCTTTCTGGATGTGTACAGGACACCGAAGGTAAAACCACAAAAAAGTGGGCTTCAGTATCGTCGCGAGAATCCAGAGCAATACTAATTTAGGCACTATCGCAATGGCACCGATGACAGTAGCAGGAGCCAAAAGTCCCCTGAACCATTCCATCCAGCTCTGGGCAGTGCCCACAGGCGACACAGGAACATCCTCAAGAGCACGACACCAGTCTGGCAACTGACTTTCTTCATTGTCCGCCGTCGGGCTTTGTTCAGCATCTGCAGAAACTTCGACCGGCTCCGGCTCGGTGGCACCGGCACTGGAACGAAGAGAATCTAAAAACGCCCGAATTTTTTCTGTTTTCTCTACATTTTCTACTTCTTCTGTCTGTTCTGTCTGTTCTATCTGCTCTATCTGTTCTATCTGTTCTATCTTCTCTGCCTGCTCACTGTTCTCCCGCTCCTCAGAGGTAGCCGACTCCGGCTTGCTCGAAACAACCAGCCTGGTCGAATCAGCTTCTTTCTCTACAAAGGCTGGAGCCAACTTATCTTTCTCCGAACTCTTCCTCTCGTAACTCTCGCTCTTCATTTTCCTGTCACAGCCTCGAGAGTAGACTTTAATTTGAGCTTGAATCCTCTATCCATAGCGTTCAATCTGGACAGTATCTCTTCAAAAGACTGGGGTCTTTCATCAGCATCGAATGCGGTGCACTCCCTAACCAGAGCATCGAGCTCTTCGGAACACTCTAAAAATGAAGAAGGCGAAGAGGCCGATAGAGCCACCGGGTCACGACCAGTCAGCAAGAAATGAAGCAGACAACCAAAGCTGTATATGTCGCTTCTGCGATCCGCCTCGCCACGCAACTGCTCTGGCGAAACATAAGTCTGCTTACCAATCATAGTACCGGTCACACCCTCTATAAATTCCCGGGCGGCGCCAAAGTCGATAAGCCTAAGCTGCCCATCTTCACCTACAATCACGTTGTCGGGGGTAAGATCGCGGTGCAACACCGCCGGCTCCCTGCCATGCATATAGATCAAAATCTGACATAGTTGCGATCCGTAATCTAAAACAGCTTTCTCCGAACGCGACCCCTGTTCCAAAACGAGCTCCCGCAGGTCTTTTCCGGGTCGGTGTTCTATCAAAAGATAAGTCGACTCGCCCACCGTGAAACAATTCAAAACCTTTGCGATACCTGGATGATCGAGAGCTGTCAAAATCTCGTACTCTCGCTTCAATATCTTGGTAAAAGCACGGGTTTCGGCGTTGTCTTCGGCCAGGTAAAACTGTTTGACGTTCACCATTCGACCAACCTCATCCCGCGCCAGATAAACGGCACACAGGGGCTTGCTGGCAAGCTGCCTGGTAATGCGCACCTTCGTCCCGGGTAAATACTCTCCTTGAGAATGGGGCACGAAAATCGTCGACTTAAACTCTTCTCGCCCGTGAGAATCTTCAACCGAGACAATGCCATCGGACGGTTTCTTGCGCTCGTCCTCTTCCGACAGCCTGTTACAAGCCTCGAAAACCGACTTGTCAATGACACAGTTAACTGCATGCCGGTCGACAGCATCTAGAAGCAGTTTCAAATCCGGTGCCGGCATCTGCCCGCCGTTGAAACGTACAAAGCCACCACTGCGGAAGCGCAAAGAAAATGTGGTTCTGGTCTTTGTCATCGAACCCTTGGAATTCTTCAGCGGCTCTACTTTTACTTCTATAGACTTCAAATCGCTCCACAAGCGAAACTGTCGCCCAAGCAGCGATAGATAGGGACCCTGGGCAAAGTTTATGCCATCTTCATTTATCGAAATCTTCCTGGGTTTTGCAAAAGGTACAAATACCAGGCAAAAGACCGAAAAAGCCGGGGTAGCCAACAAGGCAATAACCGACGCTGAAAAAATCCTGAAGTTAATCTGCGATGCCCAGGTCGGACTGTTGCCTCCCGTTCCGAAGCCGGCATCCGCAACAGAAAAATCCAACCAGCCTTTTATAGCCTCTCCCAGCGGTCCGCCACTGAATCCGAACAGCCAGAATAGAAAGAGATAGCAACAAGCAACCCAGAAAGTTGTCCTTATGGAATTGCCCACCAGGGGATGAGATTCTGGGAAAGCAAGCTTTCGCGCCGGAAGATGCAACGCCTCCAAAAATCCCTCGACAAGGTGTTGCAAAGACTTTACCGATATGACTCTCCAGGTAAATGAGGTCAGAAAAGCATGCAGCTTGCAGATCGGCTGAAACAGAAGAAGCCCGGTTACAACAGAGCAGAGCGAAGCGACTATGGCGCGAAAGTCCGAAACGAAAGATAGATCCGACGGTGACGCCATCACCAGTGGAAGATGGCGAATATTGACCCCCGCCATAATGTTCGGGCTCGGCTCTCCAATCGAAGACAGCGCGGATGAGGGGAAAGAGAC
>CAZCBH010000141.1:8635-10012 GCA_964496875.1 uncultured Candidatus Obscuribacterales bacterium
GAGTTGAGGAAAAACCTCATGGAGTGGAACCAGAACAGAATCAAAGCTATCCGCTGAAAGCGCGGCGTTTTGACATAGGCTTTCAGAAAAATCACCCGCTCCAGGGCGGTCTGGGTCCACATGGTGCGGACGGCAGGAATGGCGACATAGAGAAGGATAACGGCGGTTGCAGCGACCAGGGACCATCCGGAGAGGTAAAGATCTGCCAGAAGGAACGCGACTATGGCAAGAGCCTCTATATGGACTCTTTTGGGTCGGTAAAGTTGCAAGCCCCGAGGGACAGACATGGTAATTGGCGCTCTGAAGTAACGGAACTCCAGTATGGCAAACCCGGGGATGTTGTCAAGTAGGGTTATGGATAGTTCTTAGGCACAGCCTTCGGAAAGCTCAATACAGGTTCTCCATTCTCATTTGTCCCCCTAGGCATCCCCTGAGTAATTTCCGAAATCACCATTTTTAGGCATCAACATCCACTGGAACTCAATTGGTAATTTGTCAAACTCTTCCAGCGCTTCCTTCTTGTGATTGAACTTGAGAAGTATCCCGTACAACTTCATACGAACATAGGGCTCTTTGTGAGGTCCAGCTGTGATCAAAAGATCTCGATATACTTCTATCCACTCCTCGGAAACCTGATACTCATTCCAGTCACCCAATATAGTCCTCTCCGGATGGAGTAACAGCATCCCTTCAAAATAGTGAGTCTTACCCGGACTGAGTTCCAGAGCCCGCTCATAGTAAGACTCAGCTTCGGCTTTACGTCCTTGTTTTCGATAAATCTCAGCCAGACCAAAAATCGCCCCATCGTTTTTTGAATCCAGTTCAATCGCCTTCTTGTAAGACTCTTCTGCCTGGGCATAGAGCATCGCCTGCTTTTTCTTTGAGATAGCAGGCTTCTCCTTTTGATGCTTCTTCTCTTTCTTCTTGTCTCTGACTTGCCGCGCTGCGGCAGGCTCCATCGTGCCGCCGCCCGATAGGACCGACAGCGCGATTAAAACTGGAATGGCTCGAAAACGAAGATGACTGGACCACATGGAATCAATCTATCACAGCCCGGTCAAAGTACGCATCGCCCGAACCTACATTAATTTTGCCTGTAGGGCAAAATCTCGACTCAGTGCTTTGAGAGCACCATAGAAACGATCGCAATCAAAATGAATATCACCACAGCAATCGCCGCCAGCTTGATCATCTTCTGCTTTTGGCGAGCAGCTTCGGCAGCGGCAACACGCATTTGTACGCGCCGGGGGAAAACCTGCAGCCGCTCCATGAGCTTCTCTAAACTATCGAAACGGTCCTTGGGATTCTTTTCAAGGCAACGTTCAATCACTTCGTCGAGGTCGCCCGGTCTGCCCCGGTCAAAATTGATGTTGGAGA
>CAZCBH010000142.1:0-4326 GCA_964496875.1 uncultured Candidatus Obscuribacterales bacterium
CTCTGCACCTGACCGACGCCTCTTACCCCGAGCAATGCCCGGGATACGGTATCGTCCACCAGCCAGCTCAACTCTTCGGCGTTACGTTTGTCCGACTTAATAGTATAGGTAACGAAAGGACCGCCGGCGAAGTCCATTCTCTGAATGATAGGTTCGTCGATGTCCCGGGGGAGCTGGGTGCGGATTTTAGAGACCTCGTTGCGCACGTCGTTGACGGCGCGGTCTATATCCGTCTCTAGTTCGAATTCGATGGTGGTGGAAGAGATTCCTTCGTTCACCGTAGAGATGATATGTTTGACATTGCCTATACCGGCGACAGCGTCTTCGACCCGTCTGGTCACCTGGGTTTCCAGCTCCGGCGGAGCGGCACCGGCCTGGGTGACGCTGATAGAGACTATGGGCACGTCTATGTTAGGCGATTCATCGATGCCTATAGAGCTGAAGGCGACGAGCCCGGCTATGGTCAAGCAGAGAAAGAGCACTAACACCGGTATCGGATTTTTAATCGACCAGGCTGAGATATATCGAAGGTTCATTTGGCTGCCTGGTCTTCACCCAGTCTGACTATGTCTCCATCTTTGAGGAAGCCGGCACCGGTGACCACCACCGCTTCGCCTTCTTTTAACCCGGATTTGATCTGGGTAAAGCTATTTGCGTGCTCGCCTACCTGAACGACCCGTGAAAACACCTTCCCGTCTTGATAGACAAAGACGACTTTCCGTCCGTCTCTATCTAATACCGCTTTTGATGGCACAGTCAAAGAAGGGCTGCTGCTCATGTCGACGGATCCGTTTACGAACATGCCAGGTTTCAGGACTTTGGCGTTGAAGGGGATGTCGATGCGGGCCATCGCCAACCTTGTATCTTGATTGATCATCGGGCTCACCTCTCTGACTTTGCCGTCGAATTTATGCGGCGGATCGGAAAGGGTGGCGAAATGCACCACCTGGCCCGGTTGCAGTTTGGCCAGGTCATTCTCTGGTAGATCGGCTCTTACCTCGATAGTGTTGTTCTTGACCATCTCGTAGAAAGGCTCCGAAATAGAGCTGATATCGCCGATGTGCACATGTCTTTTTACTATCCATCCGTCTTCGGGTGCTCTTATAACGGTCTGGGCAATCTGCGCTCTGATGTGGTCGATGGTGGCCTGTCTTTCTAGAAGGTCAGCCTTGGCCATGCTTACATCTTCTCTGCTGCCGCCTTCGCGCGCCAGCTTCAGGCTCTCTTCGGCCTGGCGCCTGGCGAACCGGGCCGCTTTCAATTTCTCTTCGGCGTTGGCTAAGTCGGCAGTCATTGTGTTTTCGGTGGTCTGACGATTATCCAGATCCTCTTGCGAGACGGCTCCTTCAGTACGCAGCTTTTTGTATCTGAGCGTGTTCTGCCGGGCGTTCTGCAAATTGGCCTTGGCTCTTACCACATTTGCTTCTTCCTGAGAGATGACCGCGTTGGCATGACTCACCGCGAATTCGAGCCGGGCTATGTCCATGGGACGGTTGGGTTGAATGGTCTTATCTAAATTGGCTCTGGCTCTGGTGAGGCGAGCCTCTTCACCGCTCAACTGGGCTCTTAGAATGGATGAGTTAAGCGTTGCCAGCACCTGGCCTTCTTTGACGAAGTCGCCCTCTTCGGCTTTTATCGAGTCTACTTTGAGACCGCCAATCTCTGCGCCTACGGTCAAATGGTCTCGCGCCCAGATTGTGCCGGATACTTTTAAATGCTCGCTAAAGGGCCTGATTACAGCTTTCTCTGTGCCCACGGTGAGCACTGCTTGATTTACCGCCGTGGTCTCTGGCCCTTTTAAGTTGGTGTAGATTCGGATGCCGACCGCGACCACTGCCGCCACAGCAACTACGATAAGCGTCAATTTGAGGACGGGGCTGCCGGCTATTTTATCTATTATGACGCCGGCCCAGTCTTGTTGCTTGGACTGAGACGGGGTTTGGGGCGGGGACCCCGAATCGGCGTTATAATCCGCTTTCAATTTCTTGTCTATGGTTTCCTTCATATCAGAGTTTCCGCAAGTAGGTCGTCTATTCTATTTCTTTCTGAGTCGCTAAGAATGCCCTGGAAGACCATTCTTAAAACTTCTCTCGATCGGGACTGGAATGTAATACCCTGGTGGGCGTAATAAGTCGTGAAGATAGTCCCGTAGAGCATGCTCGATATGGTGAGGGTTGTCTCCTCCGCCTCTAGTTTCAGCAGTCTGCCTGATTTAGACAGGGTCTCGAACATTTCATTCCAGGGCTGGATGTTCTTTTCTCTATGCAATACATAGGTCGGCTTATTGCGGTCTTTGAACTCTGCTCTTTCTTGAACCATCAACTCAATTAGCTGGGGGTTTTTATCGAAATAAATTAGATAAGCCTGAATCGCTCTCGCTATCTTTTTAATAGGGTCTTCTATCTTTTCGACCATTTTGTCGATGAACTCGCTCATCTCTTCCATGCCCTGGTCTACAGAAGCGAGGAAGAGCTTCTCTTTGCTTGGAAAGTAGTGGTAGATAGTGCCTTTGGCGACGCCTATTTGATCTGCTATTTCCTGGACATCCGTGCTCTGGTAGCCGCGCTCGGCAAAGAGGTTGCTGGCCGCCTTCAGAATCTGGGCTTTGCGTTTACCGATACGCTCCACATTCTTGGGGCGTCCGGGACCTCTTTTGTTCTGTATTGAGCTGCTCACGGGCGTTTATGCCTTGACCGGGTTATGCTGGGGATTAGTTTACTGACGCGTCAGTCAATATATTATTCTAACACCGCAAAGCTGTTCTTTGCGTGAACATTAGTAATTTTGCCGCGAATTTATTTTAGCCTTATTTCAGATCTGTTATAACTCTAAATCTATTAAATACGGGACGTTGAAGAGAGGTTTAGAGGAGCTATGCCCATGAGAATTCTGACCGAGCCAGGCATCGACGAGTACGCTCTTGCTAAAACCACCGATCACGACGAGCTGCTCTCCTCTTTGATGAAAGAGACCCATGCAACCATGGACTCGCCCAATATGCTCACCGGACCGGTGGAAGGGCGCTTGCTCAAGCTGCTCGTTCAAATATCCGGCGCCCGTCGCATTCTGGAAATCGGCACTTTTACCGGCTATTCCGCCCTTTCCATGGCTGAAGGGCTGCCCGAAGACGGCGAGCTTATCACCCTTGACCTCAATCCGGTCAGCCTGGAGCTTGCCCGGCGCTATTTCGCCAGGAGCAGCCATGGCAAGAAAATCAAAATTGTTGAGGGTCCGGCTCTGGATTCTATTAAAGAGCTTTCCGGACCCTTGGACCTGGTATTTATAGATGCCGACAAAGGCAACTATTTAAACTACTACGAGGCTGTTCTGCCTTTATTGAAAGCGGGCGGCATAATTCTGGTAGACAATGTGCTCTGGAGTGGTGCGGTTCTAGAGCCGAAAGCCAAGAGCGATATTGCCATTGATGAATTCAATCAACATGTAGCTAAAGATGAGCGCGTCGAGAAGGTATTACTGACGGTGCGCGATGGTGTGTATCTGATTCGCAAGCACTGAGGAGAAAGAGATGACGTCTACAGTCAAGACAACCGATCGGATTCCTGTGAAGGAAGCTCTTTGCGAAGAGAGCATCGGTAAGAAAGTGAAGATCTGCGGATGGGTTAGAACCAGGCGAGATTCAAAAGCCGGATTCTCGTTCATAGAATTGAACGACGGCAGCAGCTTCAACAGCATCCAGGTGGTGGCACCAAAAGAGCTTGATAATTATGAAAGCGAAATTCTCCACGCCGGCATCGGAAGCTCTCTAGAGATCCTGGGCGAAGTGGTAGAGTCCCCCGGTAAAGGCCAGGCTACAGAAGTGAAGGCTGACTCGGTGAAAGTGCTCGGCTTTGCCGATCCTAAAGAGTATCCGCTTCAGAAGAAAGGCACATCTTTTGAGTTCCTGCGTACCATAGGCCACCTGCGACCGCGCACCAATACTTTTGGTGCCGTAGCGCGTGTGCGCAACGAGATCTGTCGCGCCATTCACGAGTTCTTCCAGTCTCGTGGTTTTGTCTATGTCCACACCCCTATCATCACCGGTAGTGACTGTGAGGGCGCCGGTCAGATGTTCAAGGTGACCACCTTTGACCTCGACGATGTGCCGCGCAAAGAGAACAGCAACGAGATTGATTTCGAGCAAGATTTCTTCGGGCGTCAGACCAACCTTACCGTTAGCGGTCAGCTCGAAGCCGAGATCTATGCCACGGCACTGAGTAATGTCTATACTTTTGGTCCTACTTTTAGAGCTGAGAACTCCAACACCTCAAGGCACTTATCAGAGTTCTGGATGATCGAGCCCGAGATGGCTTTCTGCGATCTCGAAGG
>CAZCBH010000142.1:4426-9881 GCA_964496875.1 uncultured Candidatus Obscuribacterales bacterium
GAGCACGAGCGCTATTTGACCGAGAAAAAATTCAAGAAGCCGGTGATTGTCTATGACTATCCCCGGGAGATAAAAGCGTTCTACATGCGCCTCAACGAAGACGGCAAGACCGTGCGAGCTATGGATGTGCTGGTGCCTAAAGTCGGCGAGATAATCGGCGGCAGTCAGCGGGAAGAGCGTCTCGATGTTTTGAAAGAGCGCATGATCGACTGTGATCTCAATCCGGAAGAGTACTGGTGGTATCTCGATCTGCGTCGTTATGGAACCGTTCCCCATGCCGGTTTCGGTCTCGGTCTGGAGAGGACCGTGCAGTTCGTTACCGGCATGGCCAACATCAGAGACGTGATACCGTTCCCGCGGGCTCCTAAGACTGCTGATTTCTAAGGCTCTTCGATCTGAGGCAGAATGTGATGACTTTCAGGTCGTCTAGCTGTTCTTGTTTTCGATTCTGCGTAAGTCTTCTTGAATCTGGAGATAGATGCGGTCCATGCCGCCCATTATCGCCTGGACAGCATCGTTTAGATCGGTCCGTAGCTCAGTTACGTCAGTCCGTAGCTCAGTTACGTCAGTACGAAGCTCGTTGACGTCAGTACGAAGCTCGTTGACGTCAGTACGAAGCTCGTCGACATCGGTGCGTAGTTGACTGTAATCCGTGCGAAGAGCATGCAATTCTACATCTACAGAATCGAATCGTGCGTTTATATAAGAGACTCCGTGCCGAAATTCCTTGCGAAATGCCTGGAATTCGGTGAGTTGACCTTCACTCAATTCGCTCATTGGCGTATCCTCCGTGGAACGCAATTCAGGAAGTGGTTAGAAACCGCTTTCCCGCAACCAGGCTGATCTGGAATATCTGTACACCATACTAATGTATGCACTGGGGGATGTCAATTGAATTTCGAATCACAATCAAATCCAGAGATTGGCTCCCAAGCCGGTAAAATTATGAAGTCCTAAAGTCTATTGTGAGAAGTGCTTGTCGTGACCAAAAAGAAGTCGGCTATAGAACTAAATAGAGCGCGTGCGATGAGAGAATATGATCGACTTTCATCTATGGGAAGAGCCTATGTTAAGCTGGCGATCAGCAGTGACAGCCTTACTTCTGAGGAGATTACTCAAAGAATAGGTATTGAACCTACTGAAACCTTTCAGCAAGGTGACTTTATTGTTGAGACCGAGAATTATAAGCATCATCATTCAGCAAATCTTTGGACCTTTTACACCGATAGCCACTGTTCTAGTAAGCAAGTTGAAGAGCATCTGAAGTGGTTACTCGATGAGCAGCTTTATGATAAGAGGCAAGTTATCAGAGACCTTCAGGGTGATGGTGCGACTGTATCCATATACGCGCATACAAACGCTTTTGTGAGCACAAATTTTATGAGGTTAGATTCGGATATCTTTCAGAAGCTGGCTTCGTTGAGAGTTGAAGTAGAGTTCAGAACGAAATTGAGCTATTAACTCATCGAGTTGTTGATCTGAAATTGTTTTCTTTTGTCGTTAAACCTGGGGCAAGCAGTTACTTCAAGCCGGTCAACACTTGGTGATGCCGACAAAAAGGATAATATACAAAACCCGCATCTCATTCATCGACTTTATACTACTGTCTCAATAATTCGGTTACTTTGCTTTGATTCGCGATACTAAATTCGATTCTTCCTTGCTTCCCACCAAATGTTTCATATGTCTCATCAAGTTTGTCATCTATCAGTAGAATCCATTTTGAGTCTTTTGGCGGAAGGAGAGAGTAATCAAACTTCCACCCCTTTGGCTTGCCAGAATTGTTTCTATTGTGAAATTCGTATCGGATGCTAGTTTTACGAAGTGGCATCTCTCCCTTTAGTGTATGAAGGCACTCATATACTGCTGTTGGCGGATTGAAATATGAGATAGACCTATTGTTGTCTTTCAATCCTTTGTACCGGCCAATTATTATGTATTTAGACTTTTTTACTGCTTTCGAAAGGTCAAATGATTCGTCTCTTCTTAGCGGTTCTATGCAACCCTGATTTTGTGTTTGGGCGAACAAACTTTTTGGTGCAATAGAGTTCACCAATACTGGTAAACAGCTTGCTATCAGATAGAGAATTACTTTTTTGGTTGATTTCAATTAAGTACTCCGTCTTTCTGGATGCATCCGGATATTTTGATATGCCTCAATATGCTTTGGGATTATTGCACTTCAGTATTATCGAGAGCGATATCGAGATAGCCACCATCAATTAGAAGCTGAGCTTCTGCGCCGTCTTGCATGACAACATTGGTGATGGCATCAATATTGTCGCTTATTAGGTCCTTTCCGTTTAACTCTCTGGCAACCTCAACCGGGTTTGCGCCGGTCTGGAGCGCGTCCCAGGTTCGCAGCAGGCGCAGTAACTTCTCCGGGGCTGTCTGTGTGTTTTGGGTTTTCTCTTCATATGATTTTTGACGACCCTTCAGCATAGTCTCTATCACACTCAGCTGATCAGATAGAGGCTTCCTCATATCGACTATGACTGTCTGGTATCGCTCGGGGTCGTTAAAACGTCTGGCATGCTCGTGCTGATTTTGACCTTCTCCATTCATGAACTCTCGTGCGTTGTGAAGGTTGCTTATTAAGATAAGCGAGCCTTTCTTAAGCTCGAACTTGCGCACCATTCCAAACGCTGTCTCTTCATCTACATCGGCTACGATCTTGTGTCTGGCATCTGAAGGATCGAACAGTCTATTGTCCAGGCAGCCATATTTTTCGGCTATCTCTTGCGACATTTTGTGCTTGCCTGTGCTTTTGAGGGCATTATAGTCGTTCTGGTATTCAGAATTGCGGCGGAGGAACTCCCATTGCCACTGGTTCTCGGGTGCCACTTTCGGGTTCGGATAGAGGCTGGGATCTCGCCAGTCGGGAAGCCACTCTGGTGCTTTTGCCGTTGTCATATCCGGTGGATCTCTCCTGTATATGGCAAAACGCTTGTCTGAAGGCTCGCAGAAATCTTCTCAACTGCGCCATTGTTAATGATAGTGCAGAGAATAAGATAGAGGAAGAGACTGGCGAGGAGAAACATGTTTGCGCATAGCCGGGCTTATTCATTTTGAATTCTTGAGTCTATTGCAGGCTCTGTTCATATCCTCGTTTTCTACTGTGCAAGCGGCAGAATACTGGAATGTATTCGAGGCTCCAATTGATAACGGCACAATCACCCATATCAGGCTCTACATCGTGGTAAAGTACATAGAAGGGCGTTATGGGATACTGAAGGGGTGGAGACTCGCGGTATTTTTGCTGGGCAATACCGCTAAAGTGTCGTTCAGTAACGAGGTGACTTCGCCCGCGAAGGTCTAGGATTCGGAGTTAGGAGAATGATTTCGATCGGCTTCTCTGTGCTTTTTCCGTCGGATTCGGTATCGATAGAGGGACATCACTTCGATGACTCCTACTTTCCGGATCAGGATGCTGACTTTGTTATGCCCTTTCGTTGTGCCATGGCTGATGGTGCGCACATCACGAGTTCGGCAAGGAATTGGGCCAGGCTTTTGACAAGGTCATTCGTCAGTAATGATTGGGATCTGGGAACCATTAGATCAAAGTGGCTACAGTTTTGCAATGAGAACCAGGACATGAATCCATCAGCCATGGCGGCGTTTCTCGGTTTGTCCTTTACTGAGGCAGGCGCTCTCGAGGCGATTGCTGCTGGAGATTGTTGCCTGATACAGGTTAATGGAGACGGGCTGAAAACATCGTTTCCGATGGACAATCGAGGAGAGTTTTTAAAGTCACCGGAATTGCTATTTTCTACATCTAGTATCAATGACGCACACATGCGTTCGATTGGTTTGGAATATGCTGCCGGCGATTCATTCTATTTAATGACCGATGGATTCGGAAAGATCTTATTGCCAATGTTTCAAGATTATCCCATCGCAGATGAGCTCAATGAAATGTCCACCGAAGAGTTATGCGAATGGGCCTACAGGACCTGCACAAGATTCAGGAGCGACAAGAAGTACCCTTTCGACACTAGCTTGCTGAGAATCAAGTTGACGACTTCGTAACTCAGAAAGAGCTGAGATTGCCTGCTAGTAGCACACCAGGTAAAGAGATAACAGGTCACCAGCAATTTAGCCTCAAGAATTGAAGCAGTAGAATTACTTGAGTGTGGTAGTAGATGACAGGGTGCTCGGTCTTTGCGGCAAGATTCCCAGTGCTTCGAGTTTTTTCTTGATCTCTGGAATCGCTCTGCGGGCAGCTATCTCTCCTGCTTTGATTCCGTGTGCGCCGTCAGACTTCTTGAAAGAGACTAGATTAATTCCGGTCGTATCGGGATGAATATAGAAATCCGCTTTTTCGTCGCTGAGCTCGTCGAGGGTTGCCAGTTGAATTCTGAGGGCCTGTCTGGCCATCGAGCCCAGTCCCTTGAATTTGGTTAGCGGCTCTTCTTTGAGCTTTTCGTCTATGTCGACTGCGATTACAAAGTCAGCACCCATCTCACGCACGTGATTGACCGGTACGTTATTAATTAGCCCACCATCACAGTATAATTTCTCGCCAATTTGCACTGGCTTCTTCAGACCCGGTACAGCAGTACTAGCCTGCATTGCCAGGGCCATATCGCCTGATGTCAACCGTCTGCTTTTGCCGGTCACAACATCGGTTACGACAGCGGCATAAGGGATGGACAGTTGCTCTATCTGTTTGTTGTCTAGCTGCTTACTCACAAATTTCCTGAATTTCCAGCCATAGTACAGTCCATCATAAGGTTTGTAGCCGACCAGGCGAAGCATCAGTTCGGCCGGTTCGGTGGCAATGCGAAGAGCCGGCATAGGAGTGAATTCTTTTGTGAATTTGTTTTTGAGGAAGATCTCCGCGATTTCATCAAGGGGCTTGCCGGCTGCGTAGAAACCTCCGACAACGGAGCCGATACTGGTGCCGGCAATCATGTCGATCGGAATGTTCTCTTCTGCAAGTACCTTGAGCACACCGACATGGGCAGAGCCTCTTGAGCCGCCGCCTCCCAGAGCCAGTCCGATAAGAGGACGTTTCGTGGTTGATTTGTCATTTTTGAAGACTTCCGGCTCGGTACCGTCAGCAGAATCAACTCGGTAATTCGATTGTCCAGAAGTTTCCGTTTGCGTCCGGGAAGACTCCACGGCGGGGTCTGTATTGTCTAGGGCCTGGGCAGGTAAATTGCAAGCCAGCAAGGCAGCACAGACGATGACTGAATGAATTTTTCTCATGATCTTGGTTTTCGGGTACTTGCAGATAGATGTACAGCTGAAATGCTAGGTCGCCAGCGTAGTGCCTGTCCAGTCGTAGGCAGTAATCTTCTGCTTATATGTCCTTAATTCGTTCTCTGGTGTAACGGCTATCTAGCCTTTAGCTCACTGCAGTATTCGCTAACACGGCGACGTCTTCGTCTTTTGGAACGACTCGATTTGGCTCTAGGATCAATTTCTGTAATCCAGTTGGCATCGGGTTTTG
>CAZCBH010000143.1:0-9860 GCA_964496875.1 uncultured Candidatus Obscuribacterales bacterium
TCTTATGTCCAGTACTACAACCAGGATGGAAAAAGGATCGCATCTCAAAAAGCCTACTGGGACGAAAATCGGGTGGAGGTCTTTCATCCCATTAACTACGCCGAAGGTACTGATGTAAGAAGACTTTTTATAGATTATCTAGTCGCAAACGGCATGGCAGATAGAATAAATTCAGACTAAACGTTGCCGCTCGCCCAGACCAGCTTGGCTTCCGCCAGGCGATATTCATAGATTGATTCTAGTAAACGCAACCGCGCCTCGAAGTATTTGACTCCGGACTGAAAGTAGTCAAGTTCAATTGCCTTGCCTACTTCATAACGCTTTGACAAGAGTCGTTCGTCTTCTCTGGCCGACTCAACCTCGGTCCTGGCAAGACCGACGTTTCGTTCCGCGATATCGACATCGATCCAGCCTTGCGATACCTCTTTAGCGACATTCAAATGAACACTGCGTCGATCTATTTCGGCTTTGCGAACTTGCCTTCGGGCTGAACGCAATTCATTGAATCGTTCGCCGGAATCGAAAAGAGTGATGGCCCCCTGAACGGCAACCGTGCCTCCCCATTGACCATTGACATTACCTGAGATACCAGGAGTGCGCCCAGTGGCATTTGAAGCGACACCGAAAAGACCGAGCTGTGGTGAATATTTACTGCGGATTTGCATGAATCTTGCCCGGGTTTCTTTCACCTTTTCGTCGGCTTGCATGATCTCCGGTCGAGCCAGCTTCGCCTCTTTAAGATAGTTCTCATAGGTAGATTGAACCTTCTCAAAAACAAGCTGGTCAGAAAGAGAAAGTTGAGAGCCTATACTGACTCCCATTGCGACCTTCAAATCAAGAAGAGAGGTGTTGTATTCACGATAACCTTCATTGACCAGTTGCTGCGCTTTCGATAGCTCTGCTTCCTCTCTCAATAGATCAGCCCGGGGCACTTTGCCTGCCTTGTACCGCGCCGTAACCAGAGAGACACTCCACTTTCTATATTTGACGTAGTCCTCATCCACTTGAAGTTTGGCGAGATCATAAGCAGCTTTCCAGTAGGACTCTTTTACCTTCAGAGCAGCCTTGATACGGTCAGATTGATAGGTCGCCAGGGATTGTTTTTCGATAGCTCTTGCAGCACGATAACCACCCATGAGATTGCCGCCGGTGAATATAGGCTGATATCCGGCGAAGAGAAGATGGAGAGAGTTACCACTGACAATGGGCTGCATCGGTGCAGGATTGACGATACCATCCATGGGGCGAAGCATCTGATTGATGCTGGAATCGGCATAAAACACAGAGAATGATGCCCGGGGACCAAAGCGAGCCAGGGCAGCCCGGGCAAGGTATTTAGAGCCGGACCATTCTTGCTCTGAGGCAAGATAATCGAGGTTGTTCTTTAGTCCGACCTTGACCGCATCCTTCAAAGATAGAGGTTCATCCAGACTGGGTAGGTCTGAAGATAGGTCATCCTTGGATACATTCAGCCTTATTGGATTTCCCGATAGAACAGAGGAAGGCGAGGTGTGCTTCACATCGGCGTCTCTGTCAGCGCCATCTTTTATAGGGGGTCTTAAACCCGGGTCGACATCCTGGGCAAACCCAGCAGTTGACGATACCGAAAGAGTAAACGGCAGAAGGGTAAAGGCGATAAATGTCAGGATCTTAGTCGGATTCATCTATCACATTCCCCTGCTCCAGAGCTCGACTTTCTTCTGTCAGTTTCACCGCTTGTACTTTCTGTTTTTCATCTAACAGGTTGAAGGCTTGGCTATCGAAACCATCGATAGTCAACCTTCTTTTACGGCCAAGCTCAGTGGCCGGTGCTGCAGCTTTTTCTATGGTGGCGAAATCGGCGCTTTCCTTATCAGCCCTGTTCTTGAATCTTAGATTAAAAGCAGATACTTCAGCCTCCAACTCTTTATCGATAACTGCAAGTTCTTTTGCCTTCTCAAGGCGCAGCCGCTCGATATCCTTAAGCTGCAAACTGCTAAGACCGATGGATTTTGCCCTGGCTACCAGGCTATCGAGGGTTACCGGTGACGAGACCTTGTCAGCAGCAGAAACTGGTCGGGATGGTATCAGTTGTCTCTCCACCACCGGTGCCTGCGGTCCGGAAATCGAAAGAGTACCAGAAGAGATCAAGGCGATAAAGAACCCGGCCACACCAAGCTGAGCGGCAAGAGAGGTCAGGTATCGGCGCTTTATTCGACTGGTCGAAGATGGCTCTGACATCAAGCTCGCCTCCGCTTCAACCAGTTGACCAGGTCATCTACATAGGCGTGCATTATAGGAATATCGAACAAACTAAGCACCGTTCCCACAAGAAGCCCTCCGATAACCACGGTACCGAGTGGTTGATAAGCATCGATTCCGGTTTTAGGAGCAAAGGCGACCGGAGCCATGACCAAAATGGTGATAGTGGTGGTCATCAAAATGGGTCGCAGACGCTCGGGGCAGGCTTTTACTATAGCTTCGTCCCGGGGCATACCTTCCTTTCTGTATCGCAAGATATGGTCAATCAAAAGAATGGCAGTGGTGACATCCATTCCGGTAACTACGATGATAGCCATTATCGAAACGCTTGAAAAAGTCTGGTGTGCCAGAAAGAGCGCCACAAAGACTCCGGAGAGCTCCAGTGGCAGAGAGAAGATCATTTGCAAGGGCTGAAGAAAGCCCCGAAACTGTGCCACAAGAACCAGGAAGATAAAAAGCACAGCCAGAGCCAGACCGGTGAAGAGCCGGGAGAATGAATCCATCATCTGGGTCATATCACCGCGCATTTCCAGGCTATATCCCGGTGGCCAGTTGAGCTTAGCCATGGATTTCATCATCACATCCATAGCCAGGTCCATTGATGGCGGCTCATTCATGCGATAGAAGCCAAGCACGGTGATAGCCCTTCGCATTTGATCGTGATTGATCAAATTGGGTGAACGCCTGTATTGAACATCGGCTATAGTGCTCAAAGGAACCTGCTTGCCATCGGGGGTGGTTACGGTCATCAACAGCAAATCGGCAGGATCCCGCCTCTGGGGCTCGTCATAGCGAAGCTGGATAGTTCTCTGTCTCTGGTTCGGCAGACGATAAAACTCCTCTGTCAGGGCACCGGTTAAAGAATAGTACGCCTGGTCTGCTACCTGAGCCGGAGTCAAACCTACTTCTTGAGCCCGACGGCGATCTACCACAATTCTTGCTTCCGGCTTGGTCAGAGCCCAGTCGGTGCCGACTTGATGCATACCTAAAGTATTGCGGGCGATGTCCTCTACTTGCCTGGCGAGCTTATCGAGGATGTCCATATCAGGACCGGTAACCATAATAGATATAGGTGCCTGGGAACTGGCCATAACATCAGATCCCATCTCTTTGATCTGAAATCGTCTGATACCAGGAATGGTGCTAACCGCCTCTGCTTGAATGCTATCGATAACATCCCAGATTGTCTTGCTTCTTTTATCCTTGTCTTTCAGAGTCAGCATAAAAGTAGCCCAATTGGCATCTCTAGTATTGTAGCCGTTGAAATAAGTACCACCCGGGTCGAAACCGATTTCGGTGGATACCCGCTCAATTTCCGGATAGCGAGCCATGATTTTTTCAACACCGGTGACTATCTTTTCGGTCTCGGCAAATGAGCTTCCGGGCTGCGCTTCTAGAACACCATAGGCCTGACCTATGTCTGCAAGCGGCATCATCTCGCTGCCGATAAAATTGTAAAAAGTGAAGCCAATTATCACCGTAGCAAATATACGAGCCATGTTTATAAAGCGGTGCTTGAGCATCCAGCGGATACAGTCACCGTACCACTGCTCCAGTCTCTTCAAGAACCGATCAAATGGAGCAAGAATGAGAACTCTCAACTTATTCTCCAGAACCGATTCATTCTCGGCTGCCGCTTCAAGACTCTGAGGTCTAGCCCTCAAGAACTTCTCCGCTAAAACAGCGGTTAATGTCAGAGAGACTAAAAAAGACGAAAGTAGCCCAAAGATAATCGGCCAGACAAGACCGACAAACATTTCCTGAACAATGCCGCCACATACTAACAGTGGAAACAAAGCCAAAACCAATACGATGGTAGACGCCGCCACCGCCAGACGGACTTCGGTGATGCCATCTATGGTTGCCTCTCTGGCACTCTTGCCCATTCGCAAATGTCTTTCGATAGAATGAATATCAATAATAGAGTCATCCACCAGGCGCCCTATTGAAAGCAGCAGTCCAATAAGGGTAGAGCTGTTCAAGGTCATGCCGAGCGGGATCAAAAGAAGCACCGCCATAGCCAGTGATACCGGTATGGTGATCATAGATATCAATGTACCGCGCCAGTTGCCCAGAAAAAGCAGCACAGCCACACCGGTCATGATGATAGCGGCGAGCAGTTCGTGAATCATGTTCTCCATCAATATATCGACAAAGTGAGAATTATCGTAGCTGGCTTCGAACTTGACGCCGGGGTACTCCTTTTCCAGTTGTGCCACAACCTTCTCGACCTGATCTATTACCAGGGGAGAGCTGGCATCGGGCTCCTGGATGACACTCAACTCAATACCGTTTTTGATTTTGCCATGATCGAGAAAGTGATAGGCAGACCGCCTCTCCCAGAAGGTATCGACAACGGCTCCGACATCCTTTATATAGATAACCCGATCTCCCCGGGCTCCTATAGGAAAGTTCTCTACCTGGCGAGAATCACTGGCGAGCGCATCTATTCTGACTATGGTCTCGTTGCCTTCATGGGTAAGACGTCCTGCCGGCTTGGCGATATTCTGACTGTCTAAAGACTTCTTCACGTCTAGGATAGAAAAGCCAAAAGCAGCAAGCTTATTTCTATCCAGTATCACCTGCAGTTGCCGCTTATAGCCACCGAAGGCAAAGACGGACCAGACTCGCTCGACTTTCTTCAGACGATTGACCACCTCATTGTCGGCAAACTCACGCAGCCTTACCGGATCCCAATCGGGTGCAGTCAAGTTATAAGAGATCACCGGCAAGTTAAGCGGATCGATCAATAAGACCCAGGAAGGTTTCAAGTTGGCCCCTGTTGTAGGAAGGTCGGCCTGAACCACTGTCATCAGTGCCTGAACTTCTGTCAGAACCTGTTGCATGTTTTTTCCGTAGGGAAACTCAAGAGAGACCATCGACAGTCCTTCTTGAGAAGTGGAGCGAATATAGCGCACTCCGCGGATATCAACCATGCGCTCCTCGATAGGCTTGCTGACATAGAGCTCCATCTCTTCGGCCGAGAGACCGGGCTGCATGGTGACAATACCCACCATCGGGCTCTCTACATAAGGCATCATGCGCTTGGGCATGAACCAACCGATGGCAATAAAGGCGAGCAACAACATAGCCAGATAGAAAGAGGCTATCGTATAGGGATGCTCGATAGACCAGAGACTTATATTGAAACGCCGACGGCGCCCATCCTGGCTCTCTTGCGATCTTTCTGTACTGCTACCGGTCTCGGACAAATCAAGGCACCTCCACGTCCAGAGACAACCCTAGTGGCTGGTCCGAAATACCGCCAACTTCAAGATCGAGCTTCCAAAGCCCACTGTGCAGATCGAGAGGAATGCGATAGACCCCGCCAGCAGCACCACCAGCTTTCAAAGATGGTCCTTTCATATCCATACCAGGCATGGAAGAGGTCCCGGAAATTTTGGCATTATCAATGGTGCTGCCACCATGTTTAGTAAGCTTCAGGACAAGCGTGTTTTTCTTGCTGACAGGGGGCACCGGATCAATAGAAGCTTTTATCATAATGGTCTCGACCATTTTCTCCAGGCGCCAGCTGTTGCCTTTATCAAGTCGATTGCTCGTGACTTCGCCGGCAAAAGGCAGACGCTCTATTCCTTGCCCGTTCCACTTCACAGCAACTACAGGCATAGATGGCTGAAGGTCTGCGTAGCCGCGATAAATAACTTCGTCTCCGACAGACAGTCCGGAGAGAACCTCGGTCCGCTCCGGATTAGCCAACCCTACCTTAATAGCCGTAAGGCGAGCCACTTTCTGACCGCCCAGTTCTTCTTGCGTAAGCGGCATCGAACAGCGCGGACAATTTCCCGGTTTATCCGAATGTACTTCCGGATGCATCGTACAAGTAAAGGTAGGCTTCTTATCCGAGGCACCACCGGCGGCGATCCATAAGTGCGGTTTGCCCTCTCTATGAAAAATCGCACTGCTAGGCACAGTCAGAGTAGCTGCGCTTTTTCCGGTGATAATGTCCATCACCACATACTGCCCGGGCAAGAAGCGATACTGGTCAGCGCTCTCGACCTGCCTGTCACCATCCCTGCCGACAAGATTATCGATAAGAGCCTCGACCACCGAGGTCCTCGAAGAAGGATCCGCCGCCGGAAATATCGAAGTAACTCTAGCGGTTATATGATCATTTCTTTTCTCGCCCTCTTTACTGTCGCGTATATAAACCCGATCACCGAGCTTGATTCTGTCAATATCCGTATTCGAGACCTCTGCTTGGACCCGTACCCTGTCTATATGCGCGACCTTCAAGATAAGCATACCGGGCTCTACTACAACGCCCGGGCTGATCAAACGTTTGATTACCACTCCATTGCCCGCTGCCCTCAACTCTCGATATCGCTCGACAATCCTGGCGGTCTTCTCTAAAGCTTTGGCTTCTTCAGAAGCGGAGAACTCATGCCCGACATGATGAACAGCCTTTTCAAAAGCAGCTTTAGCAGCAAGTTTAGAATTTCGAGAACTATCCAGCTCCGACTTAGCCTTGGCTAGAAGCGCCTTTGCCGACTTGAACCTAGCCAACTCGCTGTCATATTCTTCTTGTGATACCACATCCTCTTTTAAGAGTGCTTCCTGACGTTTTATCTCTTTCTCCCAATACTCTGACTTTGCCCTGGCATCGTCCACCGCGCGAGCCGCAGCTTGCTCCGCTTCTTCTGCCGCCTTGAGAGTGAACTTGGCTTGCTCGAAATCTTTCCTTGCCATGCCTGCCTCATGGACTTTGGACTCACCCAGGTATTTGGCGGCGTCAAGCTTTGCCACATATTCCGAGTCGTCGGTGTCGAGTTCAACCAGCAACTGGCCTCTCTTAACTCTGTCTCCGGGATAGACAGGCATCCTCACAATGCGTCCGGTGATTCGAGGGTATACGTCTTCATCTTCAAAAGCTCGGACAGTCCCGGTATAGGTAATAGTATTTTCTATAGCAGATCGCCTGGCCTTTTCAATGGCCACAGGCACGGCACCTCTTGGTGGCTTCATGGCAGCCATATCCATGACATTTGCTTCCAGCACGGTCATCTGACCGGGCTTCTTGAAACGATCAACAACCACAAGACTTATCGCCAGGACAACAACCAGGGTGACTATCCCCCAGAGGTTCTTTCTTATCGATTCGAAGAATGAAACCACTATCTATTCACCCCGACTTGCTTTCGGGTCGATTTTAACCTCTTGAATGCTTTTGACTTTCAATTCTCCAGCCTCCTTTCGACCTTTGATCAAAACAAAAAATGCGCTATCTCGCTTGCTTTTCCGAATTACCTCCTCGGCCTGTTTGTTGCCGATTGCATCAAGATTGAGCCACTGCCTCTCTTTCTGCAGGTAGAGACAGAAGCCGTACTTCTTGCAATCCGGCATCAACACACAGTCTTTAGTATGATGAAAAACAAAATCAAGCGGATTGACAGATGACTGAACCGCTTTCATGCAGGCCCGATCTATGAGATATCCATGATATTCAGTCGACTCAGCACTCTCAGCCGATGTGCCGACACTAGTGAGCCAGAAAAGACTTGCCAACAATAAGCATGTGAATAGTTTCATGTTCAAACTTCCTCTGCAAAAGAGCTTCCCGAATCTGTGGACAAACAGGAATAGCGCTCTCTATTAACAGCGGAAGTTATTGAAAATCAAAAATATCTTTGTCTTCTTAGGACCATACCTACCCGGTGGTCCTCGTAAAAATCGAAAAGAAGCTGGATTCAGCAAAGCCACAGGTCTAAAAGACCTGTCACTGAAGACAGCGAAGGTAATAATCTGTTTTTGATCATCGACACTCGGAGAAAGACAGAAAGTCAGGTGACTGCGAGACTGACAGTGACAATCGGCTTTAATAGAATTATCAGAGAAAGCGGTTTGGCTGTCGACTTCGGTGCGACCGCAACAGGAATGCAACGGAATCCTGTCGAGACTCTGAATACTCTGACAACAGCAAAGACCTGGCACCATCAACTGAATGATGACGAAGACGAGTGCAATCGTTGCCAGAGCTGACCGAATCATACGAGACACTTCAATTCCATTCCGATTTTCTAACTATAGCATCTTTCACTATTCCGGATAGAAATGCTCCACTCGATAGAGCAAAATCCCCTCAGAAGATTCAAACGAAATCCTTTTACCCCTGGTCTCTACATATTCAAGGGCGCTTAGATTCAAACGATTGGCGAATGGGACACTCTTCTCTTCTTCCATAGCCCGGGGATTCATCGTGATAAATAAAGTCTTCTTGTCGGCAGTGAACCAAGCAGGAAGCTCACTCTCCGGCAAATCCACCTTCCAGCTCTCAATCCAGAACCAATTGAGACCATCCAGCTTGGCCCGGCCGGCGTAGAATCCAAGAGTATTGGGATTCAACCATGGATAATTGACACCTAGAACAATTCGATAGCCATCTCTGTAACTTGCCGCAGCCAGCCGAACCAACCGCTTCAACTCTTCCACCTTGGCCCCGGGCGAAGAAACAATTTTGGTATCAGAGTTCTTATATCTGGACAAAAGAGGAAGCTCCCCATTTTGCAGAAATCCAAAAGAACTGAGACTGACCGCAATGAACTGAATAAAAAAAAGAGTGAACGCACAGACTAGAAAAACACGATTTCGAACAGTTGAAACTAGCACCGCATAGGCCACTATCAAAGAGGGCAAAATACCATAGATATAGCGAACGTCCTCGGGAACGCTCAAAGACAGTACGACAATAACAACCAGAGCTTGCATGACGGAAGCGATTAGAACTGCCTCCTTCCCTTTGATAAGAGAATTCTTTGACCTACTAAGAAATTTCAAAGCCAAAGGAACCACTGCCAGCAATGGCATAATAAAATACATCACAGGCACCAGACTGAAACGTGCCAGCTCTTTTATCCAAAGAAGCATCTTATCCGGCAATGGTCCGGGCGAACCATAGTAGCCTGCCATGGTGCCGACGGAAAGATCCCGGGCAGCAAATAGTACATACTCCAGATTATGAACATACCAGAATGTCACCGGCAGCAATAAGGCTACGGCGACAAGCGCTAGAACACGCTCTTTCAGATTACTCGGTAGAAGCTCGTTCAGGGGTCCCCGAGTAAGTCTATAGAGAACAAAACAGACAGGAACAAGACAATACATCAGAGTCGAAATTTTGGCGGCTAGCCCGAGCGAAATCGCAATGAGAAGATGACAGAAAGTTGCCGACCTTCCCCGTCCGTCAAATCCGATTAGCACCCAGTAGACATAGATAATGGACAGAAGCTGAAGCTGCTCGACCATAAAAGTTCTGGACATATCGGCGAATAAGGGGGCGGAAGCCAGCATCAAAACAGCTAGATAAGAACAGCCTTTCGAGGGCGAATCGAATTTTTGAATCGTTAATCCAAATAGAAAAAGACAAAGATAGGACTGGATAAAAATCGAGAGAAGCAGAAGCGCTTCTATAGATCCGTATAATTGCCCGAAAGGAACAAAGAACTGACCGATGACCGATATCCCCGGAGCCCGACAGCGCAGGACAGCTTCTGATATAAGCCCTAGATAGTGAGTGGGATCATGAAGTAGAGTCCACCAGAGATCGATGGCAGCAAGCGCGTAGCAAGACTGGTCCCAGGGCCAGATCCCGCCATCGGCAAAGA
>CAZCBH010000144.1:0-9641 GCA_964496875.1 uncultured Candidatus Obscuribacterales bacterium
ACTGCTCTGGCTGAACAGCCCCAGGACATAGTGATGCCGGAGCCACCGTGACCATAGTTGTGCACCAGGGTTATGTTTTTAGAGGCCAGGTCAGGGTCGACCTCGAGGCGCACACCGGTATCCTCCGGATCGCGATAGTAGCGGTAGCCGACCCGGGCTACTGTTTTTCTCTCTTCTACCGAAATCCCCTGCCAGTGAGAAAGTATTTCGTGGTTTAGAAGCGGTATCGCAAGTGGTATCGCGTATCCGTCTTGCTCGAAGCGGTCGCCGATCACTTCTTCGCCGATGAAATTGTTATTTTCATCAAGGCGTCCGGGCTCTCTTGTCTGACCGAGAATCCAGCCGTCTTCTCGGGGGAAGAAATGAAGATATTCGGGGCGACCGTCCGCCCTTTGATAAACCTCTCTGGTCGGGGTGTAATTGTAAGCGAGCGGCATACCGTCTTCATCTTTGACCATAGGTGCACCTTCCACTATGAGCTGGCTGCCTCGCATGATTAGACATTCGCTTTTGTCGTTGAATAAGTCGACACTGCCAAGGCCAAGACAATTGATTGCTCTCGCTCCCGGCGGAAGCTTCTCGATGAAGTCTCTGTCTATGGTTCTTTCTTGATAGCTTCCGCCGTTCAATTCAAAAATTCGCCAGAGCTCTTGCATGTACAAAGGCATATCGACAAAGTAACTTTCGAAGCGCCAGCCTTCTAGCAAGCCTGCGTCAGGCCGGGCCGGCACATTTAAGCCTGCCGCTTTCAACTCATACTCTGTGCCGGAGAATTTCTCGAAATTGATGCGATGTTCATTTAACGGCGGCGAAGCCGGGCTGTCTTCAGGGTTATTTACCTCGAAGACTTCATAGATTCTATAACGATGCAGTCCGGCAAAATTTTGATCTTCTAGATTCTTGAAAATCCGCTGGCTGTCGGCGCTGATTTTGTCCAGATTCTCGACCTTCAAATTATGCGGATAGGCGGAAGCCATGGCATAGTCGGTCGGTACCAGCGGATTGTCCGGTAGAAGCTTCTGGTTAAGCGCCCGATATTCAGCCAGAATAGTGACCTGATAGCCCCTGGCTTGCAGCAAGATGGCTGTACTCAGACCGCTTATGCCGGCGCCGAGGACCAGTATCCGTTCTTTCGAAAGCTCCGTATCTGCTTCAGGCAAGCGCCTGCTCCAGATCAGCAAGCAATTCGGCTTCGGGCTCGATGCCCACCGAAAGTCTTATCGTGTTGTGGTTGATAGCCGACTTCCCTTCTTGCGCTTCCGGAAAGGAGCGGGCATAAAAGAGCCAGGCCGGATTGGCGATGGACTGGGTGAAGCCTGTGCCGAAGGCGATGTTAAAGCAATTGAGGTTGTTCAGCACTTTGCGCATCGCTTTCTCTCCGCCTGCCACATCAAAGGCTATAACACAGCCGAAGTCTTTCATCTGGGTTCTGGCTATGCCGTGATCCGGATGGGAGGCTAGACCCGGATAGAGCACTCTTTCTACTTTAGGATGAGCCTCTAGAAAACTGGCGATTGCCAGGGCGTTTTGAGACTGACGGGTAGTTCTGAGCTCATAAGTCTGCATGCTCTTCCATATTTGCAAAGCCGAGTCGCTGGCAAGAGCGTCGCTGTTCCATACATTGGCGTTCTTAATCTGTTTGACCAGCTCTTTGCTGCCCATCACCGCACCACCCATGACATCACCGACACCGGAGGCGAATTTGGAGAGGCTGTGGACTATGACATCGACCGGCACGTCGCCATGCTGATGGAAACCGGCGCAGGAGTTGTCCAGTACGGTATGAATGTTGTGTTCTTTGGCGATGGCGACGCATTTTTTCAGGTCGATGACCCTGGTCATCGGATTGGTCGGGGACTCGAGCATAATCACCCGGGTTTTGCCGGGCTTGATCAGGCTTGTGAGGTTGTCCAGTTCGTCGATTCCGACCATGGTTATCTCCACCCCGAATTTCTGCAGGATGCCTTCCGAGAAGAGTCGGGTCGATTTATAGCCTTCTTTGAGGAGGATGAGATGATCGTCTTTTTGCAAGAGCGCGAGCAACGTGGCTGCAATGGCCGATTTGCCGGTGCTGGTAACCCAGCAGGCTTCGGTGCCCTGGAGCTTGGCCAGCAGGGTTTCGAGGGCGGCGAGGGTCGGGTTGCCGTCACTGAGATAGACCCAGCCCGGCTCTTTGCCGGAAAGCAGGTCTTCCCAGCTTTCCATGGTCGGCAAGGTGAAGCTGATCGTCTCGTAGGACGGAATCACCATCGGATCGTTTTTGGTTTTTACAGCCCAACATTTCTCTACCATGGCAGTTTTTCTCCCTTAGCGTTCTTGAATATTCCTGTCTCTTTATTTGTGTCGATTAGATTCAAAATGGCCTCCGCCGATTCTTCCGGCTCGCAATCGGCGTCGATGGGACCGAATCGGGTCTTGACCTTGCCGGGATCCACCGAGATTACTTTCATGCCTTCACCGGCAAGCTCGTCGGCAAGGCAGCAGGTGAACATATTGAGCGATGCTTTGGCGATTCTGTAAGAATAGGTCGACTGGTCGTTGGGAACCGTACCTGTTGCAACCCATTCTACCGATCCAAAGCGTGATGATATGTTTGCTATCACCGCTTGTGGTGACTTTCTTAGAAAGGGTAGGCAGGCTTTCACCACTTTAATAGGCCCGAAGCAGTGTACGGAAAAAAGCTTCTCCAGCTCTTTTGTGTCGAGCCCTTCGATGCCGAAACCGGTGGCGCCATGGCCGGCGTTGTTAATAAGCAAGTCGACTCTTTCGACCTGTCCTTCGAGAAACTCTTTCAACACTTCTTCTGTGGAAGCCTCGGTGATATCCAGTCTTAGTGGCAGGATGTTTTTGGGGTCGATAGTAAAAAGCTCACGTACGTGATTTATGGAACGAACCACCGCCACCACCAGATAACCACGCTTCAAGAGTTGATTGAGGAGCGCTCGGCCAATACCGCGTCCGGCGCCTGTCACCACCGCCACCGGTTGTTCATGGAGATTATCGCCGGCTTCTTTATTGCCTTCTATCAATCTGAACTTCTTTTTGCGGTCGTTTATATCTTGATCTGTCATCTTCTGTCTTACGCCCTTTCAAGAATCGCGAGGCTTTCGCCATCTATAAGAATATTTGTCGGCAGGTCGCCGCCGTGGGTGCCAATCTCCATATGGTGCGCCAGATAACCGGCTGTGTTCGGGAAAAGAAAGATGTCGCCCACAGCAGGTAGGGTGGCAAGAGCAAGCCTGCGTCGCATGATGAAATCGCTTTCCGAGCAAAGGCATCCGACCAGAAAGGCGCCTTTTTTAAGAGCAAGAGCCGGACCTGGTTCTAAATCGGCATCAAGAGGCAAATGAATCGGGTCGACGCAGAACTCTGCTCTAAAAGGTCTTAAGTTCATACGGTTGGCGATTAAGCCTATTAAGGTATTGCCGGTGGTGTCTTCTTTGCGGAAGCCAACTGACGTGAGGGTGACGCCGGTATTGTCTAATAATGCCCGACCCGGCTCGAAGGAGACTTCTAAAGAGAGCTCCTGCAGCTGCTTCGCCAGAGATCCGTATTCGTTCTCTTCTTCGAGAATCGCCTCGATAAATCTGCCTTTTGGAATCTCGTTATAGTGAGGATAAAGATCGGGCTCGCCTTTTAAAACTCCGTTTTCCAGATAATAGCCCAGACCTTCATTTCCGTAGTTGAATGAGGGCGCTATTTTTTTTACGGAATCTATTAAACTCTCCAGAAAGTCCAGCCACTGGCGTTCCTCTTCTAAATAAGAGATAAGAATACCGCCGCCCAGATCTATCGATTTTATCTCTATGTCGTCTTCTTTGAGTGTTTTAATCAGGTCGATCATGGCAAAAGCAGCCAGGGCTCTTTCGCGGGGACTGTATTTGTCTATATGGGCATGGAAGACTTCTAGAGTTAGATCAGGTGATGAGGCCACTCTTCGAACTAGAGCAGATGCGTCTTCTATGGGAAAGCCGAAGCGGCTTCTTATAACCCTCTCTTCGGTTTTGAAGCCAGAGAAGCGAAGTCCACAGCGGGCATTTTTGCCAAGCCGGGCAGAGACTTTTTCTATAAGGGTGAGTTCATCGAGGTTGTCTATAACCAGAAGGCAGTCTTCTGCTATAGAAAGCTCAACCAGGCTCTCGGTCTTGCCCACGGCGGTGACCACTATATCCTCGCCTTTCAGACCCAGGGCAAGGGTCTCTTTGACCTCGTTGGCGCTGGCTGTATCGACGCCGATTCCGCCCTGAGCGGCCGCTTTCACGAACCAGCCCAGTTTATTTGCCTTGCGGGCGAAAAAGATTTTGCCCCGGATGCCGAGCTTATCGAGTGGAGCGGTCAGATCCTCGATGTTTCTATGAAACTGATCGAGAACAAAGACATGCAGAGGAGAGTCCTCTTTTGAAAGCCAGCTTTGCAAGAGCTTCCTGTTCTCAGCCCGGGTCAAATTCTTTTGCCAGGGCGCCAGCCGTGCCTTCAGGGGCGGTGCCACCCGGCACTGTTCTTTTGATAGGGTGAGGTTCTGAGGGCTGGTCATAGCTCTAGATCAGGTTCACTCCCGAATTTTGCGCCTCGACCTCATGAACAGGCGGGAAGTCGCTTTCGTCGAGAATATCGAAGTATTCATCTATGTGTTGCAGGGGCGAATCGCAGCATATAAAGGCGGTTCTCATAGGTTTCAGCTCGCCTTTCTCTTTGAGTTCGCTAAGATATTGAAGCAATCCGGAATAGTTCATGCCGGAGCTCGGTCCTGCCATGATCCCTCTTTGAAGCAGTCGACGACTCTGTCTGAAGCTTTCTTGAGCGGGTAAGTCGATACGGCTGTCTGCGATTTTCTGCCAGTCGAAAGAGACATCGCCGAGCAAAGACTCTTCCCGGGGACCGGGAATGGCTTCTCCGGAGCGTGGACAGCAGGCGATTATATGAAGCTCTTTGATGGCTTTTTTCAGAACCGAGGAGAGGCCGACCATGGTGCCGCAGGTGCCGAGACCCAGAGAGAGTACATCCAGCTTGCCGCCTGCCTGCTCTAGAATTTGAGGAGCCAGATAGCGGGCGAAGCCGCCGGGATTATCCGGGTTTTCATACTGATTGGGGTTGTACCAGCCCGGCTCCGCACCCATGGCTCGCGCTCTATCCCGGCGCGGCGCCACCTTGCCGAAGAGCTCATGACCTAAAGAAGGATGCTTATAGATCTCGATGCCGAAAAGACGCAGCATGCGCTCCAGACCGGGCGCCAGAGAGTGATCTACGATGGCATTGGTTTTCTCTACGCCAAAGAGTCTGGCGAGCACGCTCAGGGACATGACCGTGTTGGAGGAAGAGCTTTCTATGATGTTCTCCACCTCTTTTAAATCACCCCGGGCAAAAGCCCCGGCCAGCATAGAGTAGGCCGGTATCGACTTGATGTTGAAAAGGGGTACAAGTGGCATGAATTTGGTGAAGATTCGGACCCCGTCACCTTCAAAAGGATTGAGGTCTGAAGGCAGCTCTACAAAGGGGGTCGGCGGATAGCTCTTAGGATCGAGATAGCTGTTCAAGCTCTGATCGCCGGCGAAGACGCCTGTATACTGGCGATTTTCGATGTCGCTCCGCTTCGCTGCGGGCAGTTTTATCTGTTTTATATTCGCCGGAATCACTTTGTTGCGCAGGGTCCAGGACGCCGCCAGTTGCTCGCTGGCGATTTTTAGAATAGCCGCCAGTTTTTCTACCTGGGCACCGGTTTCGGTGCCAGCGGACAGTCTTAAAAAGGGCGGTTCGAAATCGGTGGAGGGCGCTGTCACATACAGGCGTGTGATGTCGAAGCCGAAGCTGGTGCTGAAAGCGACCGGTAGATCGGCATGGCAGGCAAGCTCGTGCACCTTGTTCTCGAATTCTTGATAGTGCCACACAGACTGAAATTGAGGACAGAGGCTGATGGACATAATAGAACTGCGAAACCAGGGTGCTTGATCCGGTCCTTTTTCGACCCAGGATAAAGAGTCTATGATGCCGGAGCCTTCTTCTATTTGCGCTTTCAAGCTGCGCACGATGCGCTCCATGTTTTTGGAATGGCGGCGCAGACGGCGCTCCAGTCTGACCCTGTCGGGGGTGGGTAGTGAGCCTGCGCTGGCGTCGGTAATATTGGTGCCCAGTCTTGCCCTTGTAGGCTTGAAGCTTTTATGCAGATTCTCTTCGGCATCGATTACGATAATGCCGCCGGTGACCGCGTCCATGCCGAACTGGTGATGCTTGGCCAGGCTCTCTACAATTATTACGCTTATATTTGCCGGAAGATCTTTTAACAGATTCTCGGGCAAAAGCATGCAGGGCTGACAGGTGGTGTCTATTACTATCGTCAGCTCTTTATCGCCCTGACTCCTCGCCCAGGCGAATACGGCGGCCAGGTCATGCTCGCGCACGGCACCACTATTGGTGACAGTATCCAGGAAGACAACCGAAGGTCTGGTGCTTTCCAGTGCGGCTTCCAGCTCTGCTTTACTCTCCGGGCTGACACAGGAGACCTTTTTGAAAAAGGCTCTTGCTAAGTGGATGTTCTCGAAATACATCGGGGTGAGGGCGAGGACATTGCCTTCTACTTTTCTCTCCCCTTCCAGCCAGTGCAGAACGGTAGAAAATGCCGCCATGCCGCTGCCTGCTAAATAAGCCCGCATGCGTTTCGAGCCCAGGTGACCAAGATATTCTTCTATAAAGGCTTCTTCGTAAGCAAGCGCATCTAGATGACCATCTCTTTTGTAGTCCCAGATATGCTCTTCGATTTTGTGGTTCAGCCTGTTGCCGGCTGTGGGGTAGGAGGCGGCGTATATAGGACTCTGCCAGTCCCTTGCCGAGAGCATCGCCCCTTTGATTTTGAAGCCTTCTCTAAGCTCGGCTTTCATTTCGAGATGGTCTTTGCGGACAGACTCCAGAATCTGATCGAGATCGCTCTGGCTGGAGAAGCGCGCCACCCGCTCCAGGGTATCGAGATTGCGCTCAACCCGGGCTTTCAAGCTGCGCACGGCTCGCTCGCAACAGCTGCTGCCCCAGGCGCTCTTGTATTTATAAGGAAAGGCTTTCTCGTTCTGGTCGACTCCGCTTTCTTCTTTTTCGACTTCCTTAATAAGGTATTTGACTTCGAGCAGGTCGTCGATGGCGTCTAAGATGGCATCGTTGCGGTCATTAAGAGGAGACGCGCCGTCTGGTTTGAGCGAATCCGAGTTATCGTTTAGATCGAGCTTGTTTATAACCATTCTCTTTACCGGGTTGCCTGAAATTTGTATTAAAGCTCGCCAGGAGCTTTCGATTGGACGATTGACCTAGTCAAGAATGCAATTCATTCTCAACAAGGTTGGTCTAAGGTAACAGCGGTATATATAAAATGTCAATTTTGCATCCGGCCTGCTCTAAAAGAAGTTCGATGGCTGAATCAATACAGTGATGGGAGTCCCGGGTTTCGATGCCCGGGTGTTAGCTTCGATATTATTGAGAAATGTTTGCGGTAAATTGCCTCTCAGTTTCCTGTCTGATTACCTAGAAGGGTTGCTATATGAGGGGTTGCAGTAATTTGAGAAATTGATCAGTATTCCCGTATCAGAATTCGCCAGCGTCCAAAGGGGGTATCTCGAAGCGGTTGTTTTGAATAACTTCGACTCGTTTCGATAGTCCCATAATTGTTCTCGTGACAACGGTGCCACTTGCATCGGAGTACGCATATTCTTATGGATATGGCAAACGATGACGAAGAGATTGAAGTTGACATCGAAAGATTGCTCAGCTCTGATGATGAGAACCTCAATTGATCAGCTGGACTCTTGCAACTGCAAAGACCAGGTATTACCATCCTGCGGTTGAGTATTTGAAGTCCATTGATAGATTTGCTTAAAGGTTGATCATTGGAAAGGGATTGAAAGTCACGAGGATTACAGGTCTTGGCTGGAAGATGTTCCTGGACGGAAGACAAGCTTTTGGAGCAAAGTACAGGCTGGTGACGGATTGAGTTGGGTTTCGCCACATGAGTATGACTAGAGGTAGTAGAGTCAAGCAAATGGCAGTGGTGCCAAGATTCCGATAATGTCTGTAAGATAGTGTGTCGTGGGAGCGTTGCAGCAAGCACATATAGCGAGGGCATCATAAGCGGTGCTACTGTCATGCAGGGACGGTTTCTTTGACTGTAGAAGTCAGAAGAAGATAGTATGCCTGCATTTGGACACAGGGATTTAGAGAAAGAGACATTCTGGAGAGAGACAATAGGCTCCTGGAAGAAGAGCGCAGAGCGTTCAGGCAGCGTTTTGTCGCCAGCAGGGATTGAAACTCAATCTATTCTGCAACTGGGAGAAACGCATCAAGGAGCGCGACTTAGAAAACCGGAGAGCAAGGAGAAGGGCTCAGTATCAGCACAAGAAAGAATCCCGGTCTGCACAAGCGCAGTCTCTCTTCGTGCCTATTGTCGAGGTGAAGGATAAGGATGAAGCCTGTATCTCGCCCGTAGGAGAGGGAGAAAGAGAGACAGAAATAGAGATCGTCGCTCCCGGCAGCGGTGTCATAGTCAGGGTCGGACAGCGCTTCAATCGTGATGCCCTCGTACGAGTGCTTGATGCACTGAAGGAGGTATCATGCTCTTAGACCAGCAGCCTCTCTACACCTTCTCCCGTTATCGACTCCGGCAATCTGCCACGCACTGTCGCCGGTTGCCACCGGATTATCAAAGACTTGCTCGCTTACGTAGTCTCTCTCGAAGAGCGCATCGCCGAGCTGGAAAAGATGAACAGGCGCTACAATCGCGCTCTCTGCGGCAAGCGCTCTGCCAATGTCCCAAGCGAGGACCTCGGTGACAGCGCCAGGGCGGCTTACGAAGAAAGCAAGAATGAGCTCGAAGCAGAGAAGGCAAAACTGAATACTGCCGAGAACGGCAATCAAACAAAAAAGAAAGGTGGCGGACGAAAAGCACCGTCCTATGCAGGCAGCGAAACCGCAGTGGAGCATCGAATCGAAGACCCGGCATTGCTTGGCTGTCTGCAGATATTCCAGAGGAAGAGAGAAAAGCGTTCAGGCAGCGCCTCTCCAAGCCAAAGCTGGTGGCACTCAAAAACTGGCTCGATGAGCAAGCTCCTCTGGCGCTTCCCAAGTCGGCACTCGGCGAAGCGATTGAATACTGTCTCAACCGTTGGGATGCGCTCTGTTTGTTCGTTGAGCACGGCAACTTGCAAATCGACAATAACATAGTGGAGGCCGGCATGAAGCCGGTAGCTATCGGACGCAGCAACTGGTTGTTTGCCGCCTCCGTCGAAGGCGGGCAGACCGCAGCGACTTACATGACTCTCATTCAGACTTGCCACCGATTGAACATCGATCCCTTCGAATACTTCAAGGATGTTTTCACCAGGCTGCCGGCTACGCCGATATCGCAGATCGATCAGTTCCTCCCGGACCGCTGGAAAGAAACTAGAGAAAGCGACTGCGTCAATATGACCGATTTCCGAAAAGCCCTGTAACAACCTGATCCTCACTCCGTCCTTCGGCTTCTGACGTTGGCGTCGGCATCGCGCGCGCGTACGCGCCTGTATTGTCCGCCTAGGTCTGGCTGCCGGTCAATATGGTGTTGCTGCAACGCTCCCCCATGAGGAGCTAAAACGAGACTTCATGCTTCTAACTTCCATAGATGGAGTGGG
>CAZCBH010000145.1:0-2960 GCA_964496875.1 uncultured Candidatus Obscuribacterales bacterium
CCCTGAACAAATTCGATCACCAGGGCAAAGATAAAAAAAGCGTATCCTGAAGCGCATAAATAAAGACTTTTCGTCACCTGCTTCAAACGGTCTGACAGGAACCAGAGCGTAAAGAGAATGAATCCGGAAAGTGGAAGCGCATAGAATACGAGCCAGGGCGATTCTCGGAAATAGGACCAGATGTCGCCACCGATGCCCAGGGACATAAACCAGGGACCGAGCAATTCACCGGCAGTTTCGTGAATCATGGCAATCTCGTCGGCCGATGCCACCAGAAAAACCAGAGCGGTCACAAGCCACCAGGTTCGATACCGAAATCGCTCTGGATGACTCCTGGCTGAAAGCCCCTCCAGAAAGTAGACGACAAAGGAAGAAAGCGCTATCGAGAACCATTGCATCGATGCGAACCAGGAGCCGATAGTCGACTCGGAATCAAGGTCAAAGAAAGACGCCGGAATATTGTCCTTGTCGATACCATAGCACCAGAAAGAGTGATGCAACCAGGCTAGAGCCAGAGAGAACAAAACAAGACCGATAAGAACTTTTGGAAGTGCTTTACCCAGGGCGATATGAACATCCCCGGCGAAGTCTTTTGAATTATCATCTTGATCCCGGTCTCCGAAAGTATTCAAAATAAGCCCTGCCTCACTGGCTCTTCGTCTGCTCTCCAAGGGGAACTTGCCTGGGTTTACCGCGTTCGTAGACGGAGAATGCCTCATCCACCAACTTGGCTTTATCCGTACTGGTATAAGACGCCAGATAATCATAAATCTCCGAGATATCCTGACACTTTTTCGCCACTTCCGCCTCGAACTCGTTGGCGTAGTCCACAACAGCGATGCCGGAAGCAAATTTGGAAGCGTCGACAATTGTGGCACCAGTGCCTGAATACTCTTTGCCGATCATACTCTCTGCTATCTTTCTAGCGGACTTCTCGGCGTCGGCATAAACCCGACGGCAGATCTCGGCATGCCCGTCTTCGTGTTGACGCAGACCCTCCGGTGGGTCGTCCGGCATCCACATCGTAATAGGCAGCGCCAGACCGACGTCAATGCCGGTCACTCTTATTCGAACGAAACAGCCCCCTGGATCATCGAACTGTTCCAGAACTTTATAGCGAACCTCGCAGGTACACTCGAATTTCCACTTGGTCACACCGTGAAAAGTCTTGCTCACCGCCGGTGGAGGATTATCCGGATCGAAGCGTTTGACCTCCAGCTTGGACTCGGCTTTTTTCACCGAAACAGCCTCGGGCTCCGACACAACCGTGTAGGTCATGCCGATAATAGCCAGGGTAATTAACGATATCAGACCGATTTCGGCTTTCAAAGCACCCTCTCACAACAAGCCTCTGACTGATTTTATGTAACCTTTGTACCCTTGGAATACATATATTTCCTGATTTTGTCGGATAGCCTATTATCAGCTATATCCTAAAATAACCAAATGTAAGAGCTGTTCCAGTTCTTTAGCTTTGCATCTTATAAAGCGTGGTACAAGATCGTTACTGTTTGCTAGCTTATATTTCCATGTCGCTGAAACAACAATCGACCAGTGGTGAAGATATTCCGGAGCTGAAAAGCTCGGGCGATGTCGATGCGGATATAAAAGCCAACGAAGAGCTGACTCCCACCCAGAAACAGATTCTCGCTGCCGGAAAATCCAGAGTAAAAGATGCTATCAAAAGCACCCTGTCGGACCTGGTTTTGATGCCATCGGCAGAAGAAGATTCTTCGAGCACCGCCGGCAAAACCACCGACAGTCTTATCGGCCAGGTTATTTTCGGCAAGTACGGCATCTCCGGAGTAGTGGAGAAGAATGACTGCACCATCACCTACAAAGCACGCAATTTAGAAAACCGAGACAAGGTCTATATAAAGACTCCGCTCTATGTCTCGGAGGAGATCAATGCCGCCTTCAAGAGCTATGCCGAAACCAACCTGGCTCTGAAGCAAGAACACATCACAGACTACATAGAATATCTCGAAGCACAAGACGGCAGACCATATTTGATATTCAGGCGGGTGATGGCGGTTGCCCTCGACGATCTTCTCGAAGAAGTCATCTGCATATCAACCCCCAACGAGTTTGCCGACATCTTAGACCAGGTCTGCGTCGCCCTGGAGCACGCTCATAACGAAGGCATTCTGCACGGAAACCTCGGACCATCCTGTGTTCACCTGGTTGAATCAGAAGGAAAGGTGAGCATTCTCCTTAGCGACTTCGGCTTCCTAGAATTGAAAAAAGCAGTCTACAAACACATCGGCGACGAAACGCTTCCCAGTACCGAACTCCAGTTCTATAGCCCGGAGCATGCCAGACAAGAAGAGATTGTCCAGGCAAGCGATGTCTACCAGGTCGGTCTGGTCGCTTACTTCCTTCTGACCGGCAAAGCACCTTACGAAGGCGAATCCGAGAACGAGTTGTTAGATAGCCATACCCGAGATAACATACGTCCAAAGAGCCTGATTCAAATAAGACGAGACTTCCACAATGTAGAAGATCTCGAGAAACTGCTTTTCGAAACCCTCGATTCTGACAGAGACTGGCGCATCCAGAAAGTAAGCGAGTTCAGAAATGAAATTAAGACATGGCTAGCCGCAGAGCCGAAAAGCGCCCCTATTTCGAGTAGCCGAGAAGAGCTCACCGCAGAAGACGTGGAAAGCATGAAGGCCTCTAAGGGTGATTTGAAGACCACTGTCCACAATCTGGTCGCGCTACGCAGGCATCAAATAGAGCAAGAAGAGACCGTGATGATGAAGTTCTCCGATGCTCTTGCCAAATCCGGCCCAAGACAATCGCCGCGCAAAGCGGCGATGAAGCTGATGATCACCTATGTGGGCGGAGCCATGCTCTTGCTTCTTATCGCAACCTACAGCATTCTCAACTGGGAGAGCATACAAGCGGCCTATCATACCCACTCAATCAGTCTCAGCTCGATTCTAAAAGGCGGCGCCGGT
>CAZCBH010000145.1:3060-9453 GCA_964496875.1 uncultured Candidatus Obscuribacterales bacterium
GTCTTCAGATACGAAGAAAGTCCTTCCTATATTCCTTTCATCCCCAAGGAAAAAGGCAGCAAGCCGGTCATTATCGAATAAGTTTCATCAAAGACACCATTATCGGTGTCACCCGACCCGAGCCTAATCTGCCGGTTCTGATAGCCGGCTATTCGCAAGCTGCGCTAGCCCGTTTGAAGTTGCTCTGGCTCGGACCATACAGGTCCGGAACAATACTTAACTTTATCCTGGTTGAGTAGAGAGCCTTTAACCTGAAAGTATTTTTTCGTTCTCCAAACCTTGTACTTGAGTTTATTTAAACGAGCGAGCCCCCTCTCTAAAAACACGCCCTGACTATTGCAACAGCGACTTCCAGCATCCGTGAGGATCGTTGAGAATGCTGATAACGCCGGGATTGCTGTGATTTCAGGGGTTGTTCCTGATGCTCGTTTAGCAGGGCAAGGAGAAGCAATATCAACCCGGATCAATCCGGATCGACCCGGATTTCAAACTAAATCCAGGAGAACTTATGAACGAATCCGAACCGAAGAATACTACTGGTGTCTGGCGGCGACGTCTTGGTCTGTTGCTGGCAATCCTGGTTCTTGGAGGCGGTTTCGCCCTTACGGCGGTGCTCAAATCCAATCCGGAATTGCCGCTCGACTATACCATCGACGCCGGCGCCCCCTACGAATTCGATGCTCTCAAAGAGCTCCATGTGGTCAAGGGACTTTCTCCCCTTCAAGACGAAACCCAGCGCCTGCTCTCACGCACCGAAAGCAGCCTCGGCTTTGCGCGCATGGCTCTCGATAATGCAGCTTTTCAAGCCGAGAAAGCAAAGGAGCTGGCTGATACCGATCCGCTCAAGAGCGCCAGCCAGAGTGCTGCAGCCAGTGCCAGCCTCCGAAGCGCCGTCAAGTATCTCGACGAAGCCACCGTCGAGCTGGCCAAAGCTGAAGACAAGTTTGCCAGGCTGAAGGAGAACCTTGCCGCTATCGACCGGGTGGCCGCCCCACAAGCTCTGGAGAGGATCAACTCTGAGCCGAATGTGGCCAATGCCCGGGTCGACAGCAAGACTTTCACCCTGATGATTGCCGAGCTGAAAAGTCAGATCGCTCAAAGCAGAGAGGCCGCCGAAGCCGGTTTGAAAACCGGTCTCAAGTAAGGCAAGCCCGCTTTTCGCTCAATAATCGGCTCCAAAACACAATCTGTAATGTAACAGGTTCACAAATGTTTCCATGACTTGGTTTTCGGGAGATTGTTAGCTTCTGGGTATCCAATTGTTCTATTTCATCTCACGGAAGCTCTACTAAAACCACCTCAAATCCCTTTCCCTGTCGACTTTCAGCGCTTTCTCCCCTGCCTTCCGGCGGAGGAGTTGAAAATGAGCAGCGAAATTCGCCTTGATAAAGAGAGGGGACTGATGAGTTTCTGTGTTCCGGATGGAAAGACAATTCGGATCGTAGCCGTGGTAAGGAATCATGCCCCGGGGGCCTCCTGCCACTAAAACCAAGTCGAGCCACAAGGACTCTAAGATGACCAACGCAACAGCCATGACCATCGACGCTACCCTGACCGCCAAGGTCGCGAAGGCGAGCTTTTCTCACGATGTCTTCCTCAACGCCCTCACCGACCTCTTCCGCTGGTTCCAGACTGCGGTCTCCGGCTACGAGGCTGTCGATGACATGGACCAGAAGCTGACCGAGCTCGAGAGCGCCATCGCCGCCGACGAATTCATGCCGGTACGGCTGCAGAACGAATGGGGCGCCTACACCCGTTCGCTCAAGAGCGCCTACGACAACTTCGGCCGCGATGTAGTGCACAAGCACGGATTCGACGAACCGGCCCAGGTTCGCAACCTCGCCCTCTCGATCGCCGGCAGCGCCTACCAGCAGACCCGCTCGCGTGCCCGTGAGTTCCTGGTGAACCAGATCGAGGGCGCCTTCCAGACCAACACCGGCGACTGAGCCCGGCTCTTCATCAAGGGACGCTATAACGTTTCAACTGGACAGAAGCCGGTCTCCGGCTTCTGTCTTTTCTTTTTAGCGATACGTTCTATTATCTTCTATAGTTTTTATAGAACCAAAAACGAAAGAAGCGAAGACCGTTTTGGTCTCCGCTTCCTTCAGCAATCTCCCTGCTTAACTCAGTGAATCGATCCGTACCGCCCGGGCATTCCGTAGAACTGCGGTCGGGTGAAACAGAGCTGATGCGGATGGGGCGGGCAGCTCAAGAAAGAAGTCTGCCACCCCCGGCACCAGAAAAGACGACAGATGATCTCGATATCAGCACGGGAGGTTTCGCACGAGACCATCACCCGCAAGGTCTGACCCCGGTGGAGCACCTCTTTGTGCTCCTCCAGAGAACGACACAGAAAAGCGACGATATCGTCGAAAACAGCGTTGTCGGGCACCACCGCTTCGACTTCACCGAAAAGCACTTCCGGACTTGGGATGTTTTGCATATTCAGCAGCTTCCTTTTGGTTGGGTTTGACGGAGAGGGAATCGGATGGAAGCCCTCATCTTCTAGTTCTGCCGAGTCAAGCTAGTCCGGCTTTCTCCAGCGCAAGAGCCTGATGCCACCTTCGTCTTTGTAGAGCATCAACATGTCGACCTGACTCACATAGATACCGGTCTTCACCTCCCAGCTCTCCAGCTCGATGGCGGGTCGAAGAGTACGGACCCAGCCCAGAGCGGCATCAACCGGAACGGTGCCGACATGGACCCATCGATGCATCTGAGGATGCCTGACCACAAATCCCAGAGCGAAACCAGGATTACTTCCTTTGGCCAAAGGATTCTCCTTTTCCTGATTGAACACTTTAGACTTCTTAGACTTTCGAACGATTAGTATCTTCAGGTACGCCGAACAGGGGATCTCCGACAATCAGATCGCGATCTGGACTTGCTTATGCGAAGAATGCCTGGGGATTGAAGTTTGATGGAACTGGGATACCTGAAAACACGGAATGAAAAGAACAGCCTGGTTTTAGCAGCAAATGCGCTCTGAATCCCTGTAAATAAAAGGGTTTACGACACATCAACGACCATCCCGACTCAACACTGATCCTCAAAACCATTGCCAAAAGGAGGTCTACAGCAAAATCTCTCGACCTAGCGCAGCTCAGAAAAGGCTTTACAATAAGCCGCTTGAAGGGCCGGTAAAATACCGCTGACAAAGTATTCACCACCTAGACCGGTAGTCTAAGGCTGCATGAATCTAGCTCAGTCGAACCTTAGAAGCTAGCGCTAAGTGACCGAGCTCCCGGTAATAGAAAAAGAGATCCCTGCATAACCCGAATCAGTGCCGAATTGACCCCAGATAGCTTGCCCCTGCCGGAAAATAGAGGCGCATTTGGTTACATTTAGATATTGGGTATCGAGACAAGTTCTTGATAACTTATAAGGACATTTGTTCTCTATTTCATTTCGAGCCAGAATAACTCTCCGGTAAGCAATTCATCACTACCAAGAAGAAGCATCCAGAAGCCCTCGAGCTTCCAGTGCTTGCTGGAGCGTTCGTTCTTCCGACTCTCGAAATCGAAACGGAGAGCTGACTTTCAACAAAACGATTTGCTCCCGCCGCAAGCGAGAGCCTGAACCAAAAGGTGAATGCCATGAAAACTATCACGCTCGAACAAGCCAAGCGATGGTGCATCGAGGCTCATGGCGACCAGACTTACGGAAGCCATCCCTACGAGTTCCATCTTGACCGCGTCGCTGAAGTCGCCGTACGATTCGGCTTCGGTGATGACCAGACCCTGATGAAGTGCTACGGCCACGACGTCATCGAAGACACCGACAAGACCGAAGACGACATGCGCGACGCCGGCTTCCCCGAAGACGTCGTCGAAGATGTCTCTCTGGTCTCCGACGAAGAGGGCGCCACGCGCAAAGAGCGCAAGGAAAAGACCCTCGTCAAGATCGCCACCAAGCGGTCGGCGATTCTTCTCAAGCTCTGTGATCGCATCGCGAATGTGGAGCATTCGAAGAAGACCAAGAACGAGAAGAAGTTCTCCATGTACCAGGAAGAATACGCCGACTTCGAAGCGGCGCTGCGCGACCGGAACGACAAGGGTCTCGAAGCCCTCTGGCAGCATCTCGAGGGACTCTTTGCCTGAGCCTCTGCCGCCCACCGGTCTGCATCTTTCCAACACCTGGAGGATGAAACTCGATGAACAATCGCTACTACTGGGGACTTCGGTTTGAATCTCTTCGGAGTTTCGAACTGAAGTCCTTTGTTTTTTGACAGCTTGCTACTCTTTCTTATAGTACTTTAAAAGGAGACTTTACCTATCCCGGCCACAGCTGGCATTTTAATTGCCAGTAGGAAACAATTATTCTGTCCGCAGGGTATTTAGTAGATAGATAGCAGCAAGTAAAGCAGCTTTCCACCCGGTATCTAACAAAATCGAAGCAGGTATTCGTGGCATGACCGACCGTGCTATTTCAGGCGAAAAGTATGAATCGTTAACCACCCAGGAGATCTACAAAAAACCGAGACTTCTGGTTTGCGATAAAGACAAAGCTTTTTTGGAATGGATTGCCGCCAGCGGTCAAAACATGCTTTGCGAATTTGTCACCACGAAAGAGAAGTCGAAAATATTGCTTGAAGCCTCCAGAAAAGAGTTCAGCGGATTAATTCTTGGCGTATCCGAGGAAGGTGAAAGCAAAGCGATCTCCTTTTTGAACGAGGTACGCAGTCTCTCAACCAACAAGAATATTCCGGCTCTTTTCGTGCTGGACGAAGGCATGAAAACAGCCAAGATCAAAGCAGAAAAAGTAAACGGTGCCCTGATTCTGCAAAAGCCTATCGGCCTGGATAAACTGGCCAATGCCATAGGCACACTTATTTCGGATTCATTCGAACAGTATCGCGCCCTGGTCGTGTCGGAATCGCCCCAGTCCACAGCCAGACTGGCAAGCCGCCTGGAGCGCGCCAATATAGAATCGAAATTTGTCTTGCGGCCCCAGCGAGTGCTGGAGTTTCTCTACGACTTCGAACCGGACATGGTTCTTGTCGATACAGAACTTTTTGCCATCAACCCCCAGGACCTCTGCAAAAATCTGAGAAACTCATCCCGCTGGGACAATATGGCTATTCTTCTCTTCAACTCCAAGGGCAAAGATATCGACCAAGAGAAGGTGGCTCAATGGGGAGCCGACGACGCCCTATCGCTGGATTCCGAAGGGGATAGCATAGGCGACAAAGCAAAAGCGATAGGAAAGCGCACCCGCGCCACCGCCGAGCTTGCCGGTCGCGACTTTCTTACCGGTTTGTGCCTGCGTGACCGGCTCTATGACAAATACATCCCCCAGCTAGAAGACCCGGACAGCGTCACCACCAATCTGACTTTCGCCTGGCTCGATATCGCCAAACTGAAAACCATCAACGACACTTACGGTCACAGCGCCGGCGACAGAGTGCTGGTCACATTGAGCTCCTTCCTGCATCAAAGATTGAATCATAAATCGGCTCTTGTATGCCGCTGGGCCGGAGACGAAATTGTAATCGTGGTAAAGGGCTTAAAAGAAGAAGCCGAGTCCGAGATCAAAAACGCGGTTTTAGATTTCTCTTTGATAAAAATCCCCAATCTAGACAAGAACGTCAGAGTTTGCGCAGGCATAGCACATTTTCCTGATGACGGAAAAACTGTCGACGAGCTTCTCGACCTGGCTAACTGGCGATTGCATAAAGCTAAAAAAGCAACGAGCAACGTCAGCTCCAGCTAATCAAAAGAAAAGCGCCTCAATATCATAATACTTCCAGTGGTATCAACCTGCTTGATATCAGCCGCCTTCCTCAATATCAAAGAAAAAACAGCCCGAAATTTAAGGACTGGAAAGCCTTTGTTTCTGTTGTTTTCGGCTTTTGATCTCCCTAAGGTAGAAATCACATATTTCCCTTTCAACTTTTTTCAACTTTCCTCGGATCTCTTCCAAACTCCCAAACAAAAACCGTCTTCCATCTAGATTCAGTCTCCTTCAAGACAAAACTCTCCTGTTCAAGAGGGTTGGCCTGAACAAGTATTTCAACTGCTATGTCAATTTCGATTCGCCCTCCAGAGGAACCTCGACCATGCATCATGACTATTTCTGGTACTACGTCGCCATCGCTGCCGGTGTGCTCTTGCTTCTCTTCAAGTTCATGCACTCCCGGCGCAAGCAAGACTATCACTACCATCCCGGACAGACTTACTACCCGGACGAAGTTCAGGATGAGTATTCGTTCTATGACGGACAGGGAGGGCACCGATCGCAAACCAGATCCCACGCCGACTTCAGCTTCTTCGAACGTCGTTTCATGAACGAAATCGACAATGTCCTGGCCGCCTGCCAGAGAGCCGAAGAGGAAGAGCGCTGGGAAGACGCAGAAGCCTATGCCCGGTCCGCTCTGCGCAAGGTAGATCGCAA
>CAZCBH010000146.1:0-9248 GCA_964496875.1 uncultured Candidatus Obscuribacterales bacterium
AATCGAAGAAGAAAAGTGCCTAACTTAACCGTATTAGCATGCAATGCGCCCCTACTGGATTTGAGTATTATGTGCCACAGGGGTGTTCGACCAATAACAAGCGTCCCAAAAAAGAAACGGTTCGAGTTGATTCAAATCGTGAGATAAACGCGCCCCCCGACCTACTCCGGCAACTAAATTCCAGTCCGGCACTAGACGGCACTAGACGCCAACAAGAAGACGCCGGTGCTACGCGCCGCAAAAGTAAACGGCCGCCCCTTAGGTCGTTTAAACAAATCTGATTAAAACCGAAACCGTTGAGAAAACAGCAAAATGCCCTATTGATGGGCATTTTTCTTTTGAGCACAACGTCCACTTTTTCATCAAAACTGTTTAAACAGTATAAGGCCGGAGTGTCAGTGAATCGCCGCCAACAAGAAGATGCTGGCGAAGCGCCCCATCTGGGCGGTTGTGCCATTGTGCGTAGAAACGGCCCGCCTGGTACTCGTACTGCAAAAAGAAATGCGATCGTCCTCATGACGATCGCAAAAAATGGAGCGGGAGACGAGATTCGAACTCGCGACATCCTCCTTGGCAAGGAGGCATTCTACCACTGAATTACTCCCGCAAAAATTCGCTCAATCAGTAAATCAGCAAAGACCAATTATATTCTCTTTCCAACCTAGTTTGAAGCGAAAAATAAAATACGTGACCAAAAGTAAATTTCAGAGCGCTTCTAAAATTTATTTGGTGAGAACCTGTCCGGCATTCAGCTTGGGCCTCGCCGAAAGTCTCTTTTCAACATCCGAGAGAACCCGGACGACATGATAGGCATTGTTAGCGTCGGTACGCGGTCTTTCTCCGGTCACCACACATTGCAGAAAATGCTCGCACTCCAGATGAAGCGGCTCCACATCGGGATAATAAGGATATTCGACCACCATTCTTCCCGATGGTGTCAGAGAATGAAGCTGGAGCTTGTCGCTTGCCTGGGTATCGTTCAATACCGCTGTTTTCAGAGTTCCGTTTACAGTAAGTCGCACTATCTTCTGGGGATCGATCCAGCTGTTGCGGACCTGGCCCGGTGTCACTTTGTCCCCGTGGGGAAAAGCCACATCTAAATAGGCGACATCCACCAGAGAGTCCTTCTGGGTATCCCAGCCGCCTACCCGGGTCACTTCGGGGGCGTCGCAGTCGAGCAGATAACTCATCATGGAAAGGTCATGGGGAGCCAGATCCCAGAGCACACTCCAGTGAGCCCGGGACATATTGAAATTCATCCGGTCTGAGCGAACGAAAAGAACATCCCCCAGTTCACCCTGGGAGATGAGATCTTTCAGGCAGTTCACCGCAGGATGGTAGAGCAGAAGATGTCCTACCATGAGGATGAGGTTGCGCTCGGTGGCGAGCGCATCTAGCTCCTCGGCATGCTTGACGTCGCGAGCCAGGGGCTTCTCGACATAAACATGCTTACCGTGCAGCAATGATTTCTTGGCGAGCTCGAAGTGGGTATCACTCGGGGTGGCGACCACCACGGCTGAGACCAGTTTGTCCGAAAGAACACTCTCGAAGCTATCGGTCACCCGAATGCCGGAGTATTCTTTCGACAAACGATCTAACTTTTCGGTGTCGGCATCGCATACTACGGCGAGAGCGCCTTGATTCGCAAAGTTACGAACCAGGTTCTTGCCCCAGTTACCGCACCCTATCACTGCTACCTTAGGTAGCTCCAACGGACCCCCTCGCGCTTGCAGTTATTTACGCTTGTTAACTGCTTCGCTGAATTCCTTGCCCACTTTGAATCCGGCAACACGCTTGGCCGGAATGTTCAGCGGTTCGTTAGTCTTAGGATTTCTACCCAATCTGGCTTTTCTATTTCTAGCCTCAAAGGTACCAAATCCAACCAGTGTGACTTTATCTCCACCGGAAACGGTTTTGATAATAGTCTCCATCATCTTATTGATGATCTGCTCGGCATCCTTTTTGGTGGTTCCTGCATCGGCTGCGACGATATCGACCAATTCAGCTTTATTCAAGGCTCATACACCCCTTTTATAGATTGCAAAACGAAAGTGATACCGGGATTCCAATGTGTTTCCTCAGTCGGATATGATTTCAACAAAGGTTTTTCCTATTATCGAAACCAATCTCGTAAGGTCAAAAGACCAGGGAGAAACCGAACTGAGTGCAATGCTAGCATAAAGTTTCCCTTTTAAACCCCACAGCATCACGGTTTATAACAAAAAAATAGTAATGGTTTCATCAAGACAACAATCTCAATCATCCCTATTGAGAGACGCCTGGGTAGAAATAGACCTCGATGCTATCGAGAAAAACATAGGCATAATCAAGTCCTGGCTTGGCGAAATCCCGAGAAGCGGCATCATGGCGGTGGTGAAGAGTGACGCCTATGGTCACGGGGCAAGGAGAGTTTCTGAAATCCTGGTCGCCAAGGGCGCTTCCTGGCTTGCTGTCGCCTCGGTCGATGAAGGTATCGATCTGAGGGCAGGAGATCAAAACACCCCTATCTTAATTCTCGGTCCGGCCCCGTTCTGGGCGGTGGACGATGCTCTGGATCACAACCTCGATCTGACCGTGACCAGCATAGAACAACTCGACGCGGTCGAGAAACACGCTCGCAAAAGTGCTCGCCGGGCTCGTATTCATCTCAAAGTGGATACAGGGATGCATCGCCTGGGGCTGGCACCGGAGCGCTTTTGTGAGGCGCTGGAGCGGGCGATAGCCTCACCAAACTTAGAGCCCGTCAGTGTTTTTTCGCATCTGGCTAAGGCTTCCGACAAAGAGGCTGTTGACTTCCAACATAAACGATTCCTGGATGCGATAAAAGTCTTAAAAGAAAAAGGAATCAACCTGCCCTGCCATATAGCCTCTTCCGAAGCTGCAGAAAAATTCTCTTACACCCACCATGATCTGGTCCGAATCGGAATTTTTCTCTACGGATTGAGACCCCGGGGTGCGTCGCTCGACCTGCATCCGGCATTATCCGTAAGGGGCAGGATAATGAGCATCGTAGAGGTTCCGGAAGGCGAAAGCGCAGGCTACAACTGGACCTGGACCGCTAGCCGAAACTCCCGCCTGGCCTCGATTCCAATAGGCTATGCAGATGGTGTCTCGCGCAAACTCTCCAACAATATATATGGCTATCTCATGGGCAAAAAAATCCCCCAGGCAGGCCTTATATCAATGGATCAAATGCTCTTCGACATAACCGATCTACCGGAAGCCCGGGAAGGCGACGTCATCACCTTGATAGGCACTGACGAAAGGTCCGCCGAATCACCGCTTGCTCTAGCCGGCTGGGCTCAGCAACTGGACACCATCACCTACGAGCTAGCCTGCCGGCTGCGCGTCAGGCTGCCTCGAATTTATTTCCGGGGAGCAAAATAAAATGAGAAGCTTCCAAAAGTTATGGAAGCCGGCACCAGCTAAAATCAAAGAAACAGAGGAAGCAACGCAATTGGAAATCGGCGTATTTTGTGGAACTTTCAACCCAGTTCACCTGGGGCATCTTCTTATTGCCGAATGTGCCAGGGATCAATTGAAGCTGGACAAGGTCATCTTCGTGACCAGCCCCTCCCCGCCCCACCGCGAAGACGAACTACTGGACGGTCGCGCCCGTCACGAACTGGTCAAGGCGGCAGTGGCGGACAATCCCTGCTTCGAGGCGTCATCCATCGAGCTCGAGCGCCAGGGACCATCTTATACCTATGACACGATAAGCGCCCTGGGCTCCATATATGGTGATGGGACCAATATCAATCTTATTATCGGTGGCGATAATCTAAGTCAACTAAAAGACTGGTATGAAGTGGACAAGCTCCTGAAATCCTGTCGCATTCTAGTGGTCCCCAGGCTCAGATATATAGAGAACACAGATGGTTCGCTGGTTCGAATCGGAGAAGAACCGGACAAACTGAAAGAGGAATTTCCGGATGTCAGGATCGAAATCATAGATTTTCCAGGGATTGCTATCTCCGGCTCAAAAATCCGCGAACGCCTCAGCCAGAACAAATCGATATTATATATGGTGCCAAATCCGGTCAATGATCTGATTTTGAAAAATGGCTATTTCAAAGCGAAGCTGAAAACATGAGCAAAGGCAAGAGCAAGGATAAAACTCCTGTAGATGGCATTCCGGCGGATCTCGAGCTGAACGATGTCAAAAAGTGGGTTCGTTCACGAGTAACGCCCAAGCGCTACAAACACATAAAAGGTGTAGCCGACGTAGGCAAGCGCCTGGCAAAAGCTTGCTGCGTGGATGAATTGCCGGTGCTTCTTGCCTGCTGGCTGCATGACTCGTGCAAAGAGATCAAAGCGACAGAGCTTATTTCCATGGCTCGCGCCTACGGCATGGAGTTGAGCGTCATGGACGAGCGCAACGGTCATATACTGCATGGACCGGTGGCATCTTATGTGGTGCAAGAACAATTCGGAATCACAAACCATGATGTACTGAGCGGTATAAGCGAGCACACCCTGGGCTCCACCACCATGACCCGGATCTCAAAAGTGGTATATCTAGCGGATATCCTGGAAGCATCAAGGCCAGAGACCCTGACCGGGCCTATCTGGAACGCCCTTACCGGAGGCAAATGCCTCAATGGCGCAAACATAAACATAGAGACGATAGAGACTGAACTCGATCTAGACGGAGCGATACTGAAAGCCTCTGATCTGGTCATCGCCCATCTGCTGGATAAAGGCAAAGCGATTCATCCCAAAGCGGTGGATGTACGCAATCACTTTCTCGAAGCAGTCAGAAATCAAGAGACAGCGTCGTCCCGAGAACCATGCAGCCAGTAGCCGTTCAAGGCTATGCCCACTAGAAAAATCATCGATGCGGTCTGTACCGAGCTATTGATACTGTATACGATGGCAGCGATGCCGAAGAGCAACACAAATATATAGCGATAGAGCCAGCTCGACTCGACGGTGTTTTTAAGAACAGTCCGCCTTCCGTGCCTGACACGCCTGCAACGCAATACCCTTTCTTTGCGCAATTCGAGTTGATGCACAAGTTCGGGATGGCCGTCATGGTCGTAGATCTTGGAGAGCTTGCCCATGACCAGTACCCGGCTTGCCGTGTTACTCAATAACTGGTCATCTAAACGAATACAGCGCTGGTACCAACGCCGGGCTGCTCTGGTGTTACCCCCGGCGTTGTAAGAGTCGGCAATCTTCTCCATGATGTTGAAAGCAACTTCGCCGGCGCACTTGACATAGATAATCAGGAATCCGCCCACCGCGATTAGCGTAAGGAAGAAAAGCCCCAGCATCTCTTCGAACTGAAAAACATTGTCGGCGGACATTCTGGTCACTGCTAAAAAGTAGAGACCGATGAAGGCAAATGCGCTGAATATTCCTAGAATGAGACCTTTAAAAGTCATGATGTTGGAGCAGATTGAGCAGACGGAGCCGGATACCGAAAAGGGAAACAGGCACTCTATTAGAGTAGAGCCGTTACGATCGTTAATATAAAAGCATGTTGTATATAGAAAAGTAAAGGCGAGAGCCTGACTTCTAATCTTAATCCACGTAATATCTATGGAGAGAAGCGCTTGACATCCATGGCGTCAGAAAGCTCGATGAAAGACTATGTCCCTATCTATTTTGCTTCGTCCGAGTGATTTTCTGATTTCGACTCTTCGTCATCTCCCTCTTCATCATCGTCATCATCGTCATCGTCATCTTCATCGGCTAGACCGAGTTCGACTCGTCTCTGGTTATAGCCGTCTTCGAAGGTTTTCAGATAGACATATCGGGAGAAGAACCAGCCAACCACTCCGAAGAGGAACATAAATAGCCCCACAGGTTGATTGAGCTTCAGAGGCACTTTGCCGCCAGGGATAGGGAATTCGACAAACTGGGTGAAGAACATTCCATAGAAAAAAAGAAGCGCCCCCAGAAGGAGGAAAAGAATTGAAAGCGGCTTTGCAATATCGATCATGGGCAGAGACTCAGACAAACGAGAGGTTGAGAAGGACAATCAAAACAAAGAGAACCATCGAGATTACATAAGGGTTCGAGAACCATCTTTCGTTCTCGTCCTTTTCATATCTTACCCGGGTAGACCAGGTCAGCCCGGCAAGCGCCTCCTTCGGTTTCGGCTTCGTCACCAGAGAGACAAGCACAGTAATAATGAAACAGGCTAGAAAAGCGAAAACGGCACGCCAGAAATTGCCCGCCATCACAGTGCGGTAAGAGAGATAAGGCTTGAGCGCGGCAACAAGCGGTGCCAACGGTGCTAAATACGGTGGCAGGAATTCCGGCGAGACTTTGACCACCTCGCTGAAGAAATAGTGCAGAACCGCCGCCGTTGTGCCGCATACCAACCCAATGAAAGCGCCCTTTGGACTGGTTCTTGCCCAGAACATGCCCAGGAAGAAAGTGGCAAAGAGGGGCGCATTGAAGAAGGAGAAGACCATCTGCATGTATTCCATGATGCTGGTGAAATTCATGACCAGATAGGCGGCTCCCACACTCAGCACTATACCGGCGACGGTAGCGGCGCGCCCCATCCATAAATAATGACGGTCGGAGCGGTCGGCGGCTATGTAGCTCTGGTAGATATCATAGGTCCAGACCGTATTGAAAGCGGTAACGTTGGCAGCCATGCCTGACATGAAGCTCGCCATCAAGGCAGTCAACCCCAATCCGAGCACGCCATTGGGATACCATAGAGCCATCAACATGGGCAGCATCATGTCATTGGGGATATTGACCCCGGCGAATTTATCACCGGAGAAAACCGCCACAGCTATAAGTCCGGGAAGAACAGTAATCAGTGGAAAGAATATCTTTGGAAATGCGGCGATTAAGGGCGCCCTTTGAGAGGCTCGCATATCCTTTGCGGCCATCGCTCTTTGAATAACCAGAAAGTCGGTACACCAGTAGCCGAAAGAAAGCACAAAGAAAAGCCCGGCGGCGAGCCCGATCCAGTCTACCCCAAGAGCATTTGTGGGAGCCCCCATCTGAATCCACATATGAGCCATATGCGGATTGGAAAACTCCATGGTGAGACGATCGGCGATGATAAAAGGCGGTCTGGTGAAATCGAGAATGCCATAGTGGGCTAGACCGAGAAAAGTAATAGGCAGGATACCAGCCACGATAAGGAAGAACTGAATAACCTCGTTATAGATAGAAGAGGTCAGTCCACCTAAGCAGGTATAAGCCATCACAATAATGGCCGCCAGAAAGATGGAGAGATTCATGTCCCAGGAAAAGAGCAAGTTCAGCACCCGGGCCATGGCATATAGATTGATACCGGACATGAGAATGGTCATGACCGCAAAAGAGATAGCGTTGAAAGCCCTGGTATGCTCATTGAAACGCTTCTGCAGATACTCCGGCACCGAGCGCACCCCGGAGCCATAGTAAATCGGCATCATCAGAAGTGAGAGAAACACCATGGCCGGTATCGCTCCCAACCAGTAGAAATGAGCTGTCACCATTCCATACTGAGAAGCCATACCGGCCATGCCCATTATCTCTATGGCGCCGAGATTGGCTGCCATAAAAGCGATACCGCAAGCCCAGGTTGGGATGCGCTTGCCGGCAAGCAAGAAGTCGCCGGCAGTGACCATGTGCTTTTTCAAGCGATACCCGACACCTATGACGAAGGCGAAATAGATGAAGATTATTAGATAGTCTATTGTTTGTAGCTGGGCTAATCCCGCACTGGAACTCATCTTTCTGTCTTAGAAAGACATATCTCCGCCGGAATCGCGCTTGCTTCCAAGCAGTCTCATGTTGGTGGCGTTGATGTAAGGACGAACCTGTTTTTGGCCCTGATCATCGGTCCACTTGTTGAAATCCAATCGGCCTTCGATGCCGATCAAACTTCCTTTGCGGACATATTCACCGGCTATTTCAGCCTGTCTGCCCCACATCTCGATATCGAACCAGTCGGTTTCTTTTTCCTTGGTCGGTCTGTTCACCGCCAGGCTGAAAGTGGTTTTCACTCTGCCCGACTCGAAATAACGCATCTCGGGATCCCGTCCGGATCTTCCTACTACAACCACTGAATTAACCATATTTTCGCCGACTCCAATTGTTGACAACGCGATCAGTACATATACTTGTAAAAAGATTACCGGATCGAAGAAGACTATGATCATTAAAGGATCGAATTCATTGAAACATGTGAGAATTACAATCCCAGAGTAATCAAGCAGTATAGAAATTCAGAAGCATAGAAATGACTCAATCGACCCTGACCAGAACCCCGGAATCAAAGCCGGCAATAGAAATAGACCGTAAGACGCCGGATTCTATCCGTCAGCCGGTATGGCACGTGGCTGTGCTCGGCTTTTTCAGCTTCGGTCTCTATCTTATCTACTGGTTCCACAAGACCTGGAGCACTCTCAAGGCCCACGCTCAATCGCTGGAAGAAAAGGGCTTAAAAAAATCCGGCGATAATGAATTTCCGGTTGAGTCTTATGCCAAGAGCCGACCCTGGTTGAAAACCCTGGCATTCTTCGTGCCTCTGCTCTGTGTACCGTTGGGCTATACTCCAATAGCCCCGGTCGTCGCTCTGGCGCTCAAATTCGCCTGGCCGGTGCTGATGCTCTTTCTTTTCGCCAACTTATTTAAGGATATAGCCGCTATGATCCCGGATAAGGGCGCCGACAGCAGTTGGGCAAAAACCAATTCTATACAGGCAGGCTTTGTGCTAGGCATGGCCATTCCATTTTGCCTGGTACTGGCAGGAGCGAACGGCATGGCGTATCTGCTCTATCTTCTGGTCGTCCTACCAGTATCTGTGGCCCAGAGCTGGCTCAATCAGTACTGGGAACACTGGGAAACAAAAGAGCTGAAAGAGATAAAAGCCCTCAGAACCGCCTTCACTCCCATTGAGACCATCATGATCATTGCAGGCGCACTCTGGCTCGGGCTGGTTATGTTCAATCCTAATTAATTAGAACTGGTTAGAAACCGTGCTTTTTAGCCCATTTAATCAGGTGTTCTATCGACTCGAGCTCCAGCTTTTCAGCCAGGTGATTGGCTGTATTGGTCAGGGTCTCTTCTGATACACCGATGCGCTCGGCGGCCTTTGGCAGCTTTCCTCTTTTGGTCAGGTGCCTGAGAATCATGCGCTCGTCCGGGGTGAGCCTGGTGAGATGACGGGGCAGAGAGGGCGAAATCACGCCACTGGAGCCCCGGGAGACCATGAGAATCGCCATTCTTATGAGGGCGGATTGATCGGTTTTGAGGACATAGGCCTGGGCTCCGGCGTCGAGCCAGTC
>CAZCBH010000147.1:0-9213 GCA_964496875.1 uncultured Candidatus Obscuribacterales bacterium
ACCTTGCGTGGCACCAAACCAGTTTCATCAGCTTCACGCCCTTTGAAGACCATTCTCCAGGAGCCGGCATAAGCGCCGCGCTCGAAGGGAGACTGAAACCACTCACCGGTCATTGACTCGCCGTCGGCGCTGACCCGTCCTTCATAATAGATTTTGCCCAGGTGCTCGCCAATGCGCCAGCTCGGGCTATTAGAGGATTCATAACTCTTGGCGAATCTGACATTGGGATACTCTATTACACCCAGGATACTCGCCGCACCGAGTGCATCCGTGATATGACCTGCAATGACCTTATCTACCTGAGAAATCTCCGCGGTAAACTGCCCGTCTTCAAGCTTGACAGAAGACTTCGTTATGTCGTTGTAGCTATACGAGCCAGTCCAGTTGCCACAGAGCGACTTGCCATCATCAAACGCAGAATCAAACGCAGAAGCAGACGCAGACGCAGAGCCAGAACCAGAGCCGAAGCCGGAGCCATCCGGTACATCAACATCGCCTTCACAGCGCGCCGATTGAGAGGGCTCCGAACCCGTCCCTTCTATGAGCGAGGTGGGACTAAGCCAGCGCTCCTCCCAGAGTCGCAACGACTCCCGTTGCCGGGCTGCGCTGGCGAACCTGACTCTGCCGCGGACAGCTACAAAAGCTAAGAGAACCAGAATAATCATTACCGAAAAGCCATCCATACCCATGGGACCCTGAAGCTTACTCCGCGATTAATAGTGACAACCTTCCTGCTTCATATACCCGGTCAGGCGTGGCGTCAACTCCGGGTGCTGTCGGCACGCAGGGGAGGCGCCGGCTCTAACATGTTAAAATAGCCGGTTCGAAGGCGAGGCACCACCAAGCAGAATTCCGTGCCCAAAATCGGAAAGTAAAAGCAAATCCAGACTAGAATAAAGGGATCCAAAGCGCAATGAAAATCGCAATCATGGGCACAGGCGGAGTCGGTGGCGTATTCGGTGCGCTACTGGCAAAGGCGGGCGAGGACGTTACCTTTATAGCCCGGGGCGCGCATCTAAAAGCGATAAGAGAAAACGGGCTGCAGATAGTCAGCAAGACCAATCCCGAGATTCATATAAAAGACGCCAAGGCGACGGATGATCCGGCGGAAGTCGGCGAGGTCGACCTCGTCTTATTCTGTGTCAAACTCTGGGACACAGAAAGCGCTGCGGAGTTGATAAAGCCGATGGTCGGCAAAGAGACTGCGGTAATCTCGCTGCAAAATGGAATTTCAAAAGACGAAATTCTTGCTTCGATTCTTGGCAAAGAGCACATGGTCGGCGGCATCAGCTATGTCGCCTCTGCCATCACTGCCCCCGGTATCATCGAACAGCGCGGCGACAGACAAAAGTTGGTCTTTGGAGAGTTCGCTCACAACGGCGTGACAAAGTCACCCAGGGTGGCGCGCTTTGAAGAAGCCTGCAAAAATGCCAGCATCCATGCGGTGGTGCCGAACAGTATCGAAGTCGCCATCTGGGAAAAATTTGTTTTCCTCGTGGCGATGAGCTCGCTATGCGCAGGCGTGCGCGGCAGCATCGGCATCGTGCAATCGCACCCTAAAACCCGCGAGCTTTTTATAGAATCCATGAAAGAGGTGCTGGCGGTGGCGGTCGCGTCCGGCGTCGATATGCCAGCCGAGACCCTCGACAATCAGATAGCCTACTTCGAAAGCCTGCTGCCCGAGGTCACCGCATCTATGCAGGTGGATTTATCCCAGGGCAATCGCATAGAGCTGCCCTATCTTGCAGGCACCGTGGTAGAACTCGGCGAGAAGCTATCGGTGCCGACCCCGGTGCTGCGCGTACTGAACGGAGTGCTGTCGCCCTACGCCGGCGGCGCCAAGTAGAAACCCAATATATTTAGATGCGGGCGCAAGCCCACAAAAGCACGGAGAACTGACCTGATGAAACCAGCCAAAAACATGATTTGTCTATGGTACAACGGCGACGCCGAGGAAGCGGCGCGATTTTATGCCGAGACCTTTCCTGATTCGTCAGTGGACGCGGTGCATCGGGCGCCCTCGGACTATCCCTCGGGCAAAGAAGGCGACGTCATAACCGTCGACTTCACAGTCATGGGCATTCCTTGCATCGGGCTCAACGGTGGTCCGGGTATAGAGCACAACATAGCGTTCTCGTTTCAGGTGGCGACTGCCGATCAAGAAGAGACCGATCGCCTGTGGAACGCCATCGTCAGCAATGGCGGCGAAGAAAACGAGTGCGGCTGGTGCAAAGACAAATGGGGTGTGAACTGGCAGATCTCGCCGGTGGCTCTGACCCAGGCAGTCTTTGGTACCGACACCGGTGCCGCCAAGCGCGCCTTCGAAGCGATGATGGAGATGAAGAAGATAGACATAGCCGCCATAGAAGCAGCCGTTCGCGGCTAAAGCCGCAGTTTGTAGCTGAAACTGAGAAACTGAGATAGGGAAAGAGACCGAGATTTGGATAACGATTAATGACGCCGATTTCTGATAGCACTGATTCCACCACTAGCCTGAAGTTCATCCCGAAGGTAGAGTTGAGCGGCTTATTGCAGAAGCGCAAGATCATCAGCGCAACTGTCGCCCATGACGGCACGCTGGTTTTGCTGGTAGTAGCCGAAGGTGAAGAGAAAGGTGCCTTTCCGGTATTCGGGCATCCTAACGGCGTATCCTTCCCCGAGACTCATGCAAGTACAGCCTACAAGGCGTGGATGCTGCGCATTCGCAACGGCATAGAACAAGAGGTCGAAATCAGCACCATGAAAAGCGCCTACCCTCGGGTGGATGTCCTGCCTGATGGTGGCTTCATCGTGGTCTCCTGTCGCTGCAAATTTGCCGACGGAAAAGGAGAGCTGAACGCTTGCTTATATGATGCCGACGGCTCTCTGCAAAAAGAACTCTGCTTCGGTGATGGCATCGAGGATATCGCCACCACTGCCGATTCACGAATCTGGGTCAGTTACTTCGACGAAGGGGTGTTCGGCAACTACGGCTGGGATGACCCGATGGGCTACGCCGGTCTCAATTGTTTTGATACCAAGGGCGAAATCATCTGGCAATACCCTCTTGAAGATTCTCCGCATTCCATCGATGACTGCTATGCCATGACTCTCAACCGGGACGAAGTATGGATGTGCTTCTATAGCGACTTTCCTATCGCTCGGGTCGATGGGAATCACCAGATCAAATACTGGCAAAACGAAGTCGCCGGCGCCAGGTGCATAGCAGTTGACAGAGAGCTAGTAATGCTCTACGGCGGGTATCAACCGGATCTTGAGAGGCTGGTGGTGCAGAGATTGCAGGATGATGGAAGCTGCAATGTCGTGCTCGATGGCACTCTCGCCTTTCCAAAACACAAAGATTTCCTCAAGTTTACCGGTAGAGCAAACGCGCTCCATGCCATCACCGATGATTGCTGGTATCAGTTTGCGTCAAGCGACTTTCCTGATGGAGTGGTTTGACGACCGGCTACAAGTTCTACGATTCTTGGTAGCGCATCCTCAAGAGTATCGTATACTTCATCGGCTCCTTCACCATAGCCATGCATATCGCTAGAGACAATACCGAATCCTTTATCCTTTCTCCAGGCAACCGCAAGGTGATAATCCGGCAAGAAAAGATCTAGCAACCAAACACCACCCTTAACCAGGGGTTCATCGACAGTGATTCGTGCCGTCGGAAAAGCTCTGGTAAGGAAGTGCTGTAAGTGCCGGAGTTCATTCATCTCAGTAGCCTTGCTGGCAGGCTTAGGCTTTGTCTTACTCATTCCCAGACCCCCCTTTCCATCTGCGCCAGGTTTTGAAAAATCTACTTCATTGCTGATATATACCCTCAAAGACATATAACGTCAAGAGTATACACCCTTCATGTAATTCAAACTCCCGCCCGGAACAAAGGCAGCTGTAAGGTGGCTGTGAGGTGGCCTATCTGCATTTTTGCCACTAACGAAGATGACTTTAGTTGACATTTGTCGACGATACCATCAACAAATTACCCTGTATAACCGGTCAATGCTCAGTAAGCACTTAAGGGTCCGATGGATTGGCTAGAATTCGCAAAAGACTCTCATAACCAGGAGGTCCGCCACAGCCTTCCGGCGGGCAGTTGCGCTCGCCCCCAATAAGACGAGGATAGGTCTGCTTCGGCTCTGGCTCCGATATCTCTTCGATGAGAACCTCATGAACCCAATCATCGCCGAAGTCATAAACATATAAAATTCTCATTGGTCTTTAGCTCGGCTTCTGCGGAGTGTACTGCGACCAAAAGCTTGACTTGAGTTTATGTTTTTGACGCAGATTCTGTAGGTAAAGGGAATGAGGATCAACCTCTTTCCATTCGCGTACTTTTGGCGCGAGCGAATCTAGTTTCTTCAAATAACTGATGCCGTGGTGATAGTACTTTGACTTAGCCCTGGCCAAAATGGAATTGAGCAAAGCTCGGTATAAAACACTGGCTGCGACAAGTCGGTCATGCTTCAACATTGCCTTCGCAAGTTCCAAAAGGCTAGAATAGAAATCACCGTTTAGCTGTTTTGCATGCGCGATGATATACGTTTCCGCATCATCAACACGACCTGTTTCGATAAGAAAGCCCGCGTCACCTGAATCAAATTCGCCAGCTTTTAAGATTGATTTTGCTTCCTCTTCCACGATGCTAGCTCGTTTGTCTTCACCAACGACTCTTAATAATAGCTCGAGTGAGTCCACGCTGAGATCTCGTCGAAACACTCGCCATGCGGTTTCGATTAGTTTCTTCTGGTTGTTTTGTCCCTGGTAGATGGCGATTAGGAGATTGTCGCGCTCATGGGCCATAAAGGATTTATCCAATGGAACGCGCTTAATCCACGTAAGCGCAGTAGCCAAATCCCCGCACTCGAAGTGCAGCTTGGCAATATCAATGATTGAAGCAGTCGGAAGCTCGCCATCGGATTCCGCGCGTTTTACCTTTTCCAAAAGCTGCGGGTCCTTCAATTGCTTAGACAATTCATCGATTGCATGAAGCCAATGTTTACCCTCATACTTCTCCGTTTGAGAGTGTGCCAGATCCCACAGTCGATCAACCGCTTGGCGGATGAGCTCTTCAGGCAGAAAATGCGACATCTTCTCGAACAGCACATCACGAACGCCGTAACCGTTATCTCGATTGAGAGCGAGAACAAGCTCTAAGAGCCACTCTTTATCTTCGCAGCAGGAAGCAAACGAGACAAATAAATCTGCAGCATCGAATCTGAAAACATCTCCAACGTTTCCACTTGAATCATCGCACATGTCAAAAATTTTGGCGTCTGCCTCGAAGAACGCAGCAACGGATTCGACGCCAGCTTTTGGATCGGACTCGGAGGCTTCCAGTGCTTTAAGCAAGTCAGCCAGTTCACGTGCATACGCTCCGGACTCGCCCCACGAGATGAAGTGGCGTCGACGCTTGAAGCTCGACAGCCTCTTCTTGAAGCTCTTGGCGGTCTCCTTTGGGCTGGCCAGCAAACGCTCGACTACGGCATCAGCATCGTCGCTGTAGTTGGCTAGATCCAGCAACGCAGTGGCGAGAGTGCCTGCTCCCAACTTAACAAGATTCTTGTGCTTGTCCTTAGCCAACTATCCGGATCTCCTTACCGATGAGAAATCATTCGTCTTCGTCATGCTCCTCGTTCTCTTCGGACTGCCATGCAGGCTTTGATCTGACGGTACCAAAATACCACTTCGTGAACGGCTCATTAGCAGAATCCGGGATGAAGTCCTGCTTCTCTATTGGAATCTGGAATGTTGACTAATACTCCTGCTCGTAAAGATTAACCAATTTCTCCAGAAAATGCAGGCGGCTGCTCGAAATTATAATCCACCGTTCAAGTAATCTCTGCGCTGATTTTGTCGAATCTACCAGGATAGACCGACGCAATAAACTAGTGACAGTACAGCATAATAAACTAGTGGGCGTACAGCAGAATAACATTCTTTGAGCTATTGCAAGATGAACCAGAACCTGAAGTTAGAGCTGTCTTAGGACATTTTGTGTTTGTCTATATTCATCCGTACATGGACGGAAATGGCCGAACTGGTCGATTCATAATGAATCTCGGCTACGGATGGCTCCTGGCATTGCTGGTCGTTAGCGTCCCGACTTCTGGCGACTCCACCTGTCAGGTTGAGCATCGAAGATCTGCCGGCATTGAACAAGAAACGATTTCGGTGCTTTTGATCCTATAGACAAAGATCGGTGCGAACAGAGTCATTTCCTCACCCGCACCAGCCAAGGCTCCCGGCTCTGGACACCTCATCCTGGAATCGAGCTTGCGCCGAGCCAGATCTGGCGAATGATGAGAGAAAGCAGGGCACAAAGCCGTCTTGACGTCGCGCTAAAATAGCAAATGGCGATGGTGCGGCGGTTATGCCAAAACTTTTCATCCCGTCATCTCGCCCGGCGTCGCCATCCTTATAAATAGCGCGACAGGTCAAGACCTTGGAAGTCCTGCTCGCGAAAGAGCATAAGAAGGAAACAGGCTCAAGTTATGATAGAGAGTGGCTATTGGCTAAGCTAACCGGAATATCTAACGGACAGGTTAAGAAGTGAGCCCTAGTGCTACCCAAGAAGTAGCACAGGGGACACAAGACAAACCACAGGTTGACAAATATGCTATACTGCTACCTGACAGGTAGCGTTACGAAGCATATGTCAACCATGAACAAGAAGAAAACCAGCAAAGAAAAAAGCCGTCCACTGCATCCCAGGCTATCAGAAATCATTCTAACCGCCGAGGAGGAGAATCGACAGATTCTCTCGGTATCCGATTTTGTAGCGTTCTACGACATAACGGAAAGCTACGCAAGGAAAATGATCAGTGACCTGGTTGAAACCGGCTGGCTTGTCCGTGTGGCAAAAGGAAAGTATCAACTGTTACCCGCACGCACCGGACTCGATCCATTTCCGATGGGTGACAAGTTTGTGGTCGCGTGCCAGGCATATCCTGATAGTTTTATTGCTTTCGGTTCTGCAGCGGAGCATCATGGGTTGACACTACAGGTATTTCCCACCGTGATACTTGCCAGTCCTGACAAAAGCGGCAGTCGAACGATAGGGACTACCAGAGTAAGATTGGTTAAAATCAATGCTCGCAATTATGTCGGGTTTGAAGCCTTGAATCGAGGACCAGAGGTTAAAGTAGCGACGGTAGAGAGAACGGTTATAGATTGTATAAACCGCCCAGATCTCTGCGGGGGAATTTCCGATTTGCCGGAGATCTTGAAACTTGCTCGGAGCAAAGTCAACGTCGAACGGCTACTGGACTGCCTGGCAACCTATGGCTCCAAGTCACTTTCAAAGAAAGTAGGATACTTACTTGATTACTTCGGTTACGAACTCAGTCAGCAAGCGGATGTGGAATTGCGACAGAATAACGAGGGTGTCAAAACTTACTTGTTCTCTCCTAGAATTGCCGGTAAATCGGCAATACAACATTACTCAAAGAAGTGGCGATTGGTAGTGAATGCTCCTGGATTCTTTGAAGAGGTGAATGAACAAGAGGAGCAATTGTGATAAAGGACACCATTCTGAACCGAATTGTTCACTCATCTGGAATTGAAGATGCAAGCATTGTGAGACTGGATGTGATGGCGGTCTATTTGCTGCAAGGTTTGAGTGATGCTGGCATGTTCAGCCACATGTGTTTCAAGGGCGGAAACTCATTGCGTAAGATTTTTGCTCGCCGACCAAGTCGCTTCTCCAGAGACATGGATTTTGTTGATGCCTCGTATCAGCAGCTTTCTGACGATGGCTTGTCAGCGGAGGAGTATTACTACAAACTGTTAGAAACTTTCGATCAAAAGACAATGTATGACATTTATTGGAGAGTAAAGTCTCTATCTGACGATGAAGTACATGGAGACACGCTCAGAGTTGATCTCCATTTCTTCTTGTACGGTGATAGACCAGAAGAGGAATGGGAGAGGCGCTCGGACAATGTTCTTGCAGTTGAGTGCAGTTTCAGGCGGCCGATTCTGCTTCCACCAGAGTCCAGGGAATTGCGGGAGGAGAGCTGGTTTAAGCACCTTGAGTTTAAACCAGCAGCGGTACCAGTCCTCCAAGTAGAAGAGTCGGCTGCCGAGAAAGTTAGAGCTGCCTTTCAACGCAACAACCCTCGTGACATCTATGACTTATATCAGTATGGACAGCTGACCTTTAATGAGTCGCAGATCAAGACTATGACAGTATTGAAGTGTTGGCAAGATCGAGGAATGTATGACGGCCCAACAAATTTCGAGCCGGCTGAGTTCTTAGGCAAGCTGCAAATTGAAAACTACTCATGGGAAAAGCTGAAAGTGCAAGTCGCCGACTATGCGTGGATTGAGCCAAGGGAACTCGTGAAGGGACTTCGTGAGCGCTATTCGTTTCTCAGTGAATTGACCGAGAAAGAAACAGAACTGTGCAAAGATCGTTGGAACAAGAAACGAGATCTCCACAATGAACTTTGGGATGGCTGCAAGAAGGTGTTCGAGGCCAGTAAAGATAGATAAGTCTCCGAAAATCAAGTAGGTTTGTGAAACTGGTGTTTTAGAGCAGAGGTATATTTCTGAATGGGTCAATATTCCCGCGCGGGAATATTGTGAATAATCGGAATATTCTTCTAGTATATAGCCAAGGAAGCACTCACGCGACCGAGCGACTCTTCCGGCTGCAACCGGAGCTCACGAATAAGTAAGCATCATGGGAATGAAGCGATAAGCCTTCGGGTCAAAGCCCTCCGGATCGAAAGAACCGCCCAACCACTCTAGTGTTTCGCCATACTGAGGGTCCGAAGGGTCAGCAAGAATTCGCAAAAGACTCTCATAACCAGGAGGTCCGCCACAGTCTTCTGGCGGGCAGTTGCGCTCGCCCCCAATAAGACGAGGATAGGTCTGCTTCGGCTCTGGCTCCGATATCTCTTCGATGAGAACCTCATGAACCCAATCATCGCCGAAGTCATAAACATATAGAAATTTGTCACCGACCTGCAAATCGAGAAATTTCAACTTTGACTTGGTGCCTCGTTCGGTCTTGAAATTCTCGGCAGGAGGATTATCCGGATCACCATATACAGTGCCTTTTATATAAAATGCATGCAGATGGCAGTCCTTCCACCCCATCGAGCACTGAATGGTCTCATGAAGCATATCTAGCCTTATGTTGCCAGGGACAAGCAACCGCCGCCATATCTCTGGTTTGACACCAAGGAGAGTGACTTTGATTTTGAATAACTTGGCTCC
>CAZCBH010000148.1:0-9142 GCA_964496875.1 uncultured Candidatus Obscuribacterales bacterium
CAACCTGCTCTCCAACGCCATTAAATTTACGCCGGATAGATCTACCGTCGAGATCTGGGTCGCGAGCGCCGGTGATAGCATGGTCGAGCTATGTGTCGCCGACGAAGGACCAGGCGTTCCGGCAGGAAGTGAAGCGCGGGTTTTCGATCCTTTTGAGCAGCTTGGCGGAGACCTGCGTTCAGAGCATGCCGAACCAGAGCGAGCAGCTCAAGAGCGAGCAACGTCAGAACGTGCGGCTTCAGAACTGGCAGCTTCAGAATCTGTCGGCAATGTAATTTCGAATCATGATGGTGCTTCGAGAGACCGCATCGATAAGAATGGCTCCGGGATGGGACTTGCCATCTGCAAGGCGATTGTGCAGCAACACGGCGGTTCTATAGGGGTCAGATCCAGGAGGGATGCCAACGGAGCCGAATTCTGGGTTCGCCTGCGCCGGGTATCTAAATAGTCGGTTCGCCAGTTTGCCGGCTTGCCGAGTCGGGTTGCCGGGTAAGCGGGTAAAAATTCTCGCCGCGAACGCGAGCGACGTTGTTCAAATTGAGAGTTTTGAAATTTGGCCGGTCAACCGTCCAGATAATTGATTTCTCTTTTCAATCACCCTTATCGGGTTGCTTCAAAATCTTGTCTTTGTCGACCGTTTCGATCTGACCGTCCACACTTATCAAATACATTTGATTCTTTGTGCCTACGTACTCAGGCATTTTTGGCGATCTCATAAGAACATGCATGACATCGGTGTCTTCCGGTTCATCGCGCATTATAGCTGTGTGGCAGGACGCGACTGGAATCTCTCCTTCAGGCAGCCCTGGTCTGGGGTAAGGCAGAATGCTGTTGTGCATCCTGCGGGTCTCGAGAATTTGCTTCCCGTCTGCCGATACGCGAAAGCGCATGTCGGCACCGAGCAGGTACAGTCCTGTTTTGGATGAACCCGGATAGAAGTAGACGAAGTGCTCCCCGTTGTCCGCAGGAAGTACGGCATAGTTGTAGTTGGAGCCACCGACTTTCAGTTTTTGTATGCTGTTCTTCAGGGCTCTTGCCATGGGGAGGTAATCATTGTCTATCTCAAGCTTGCTTGTCGGCAGTTTTTCGTCTGCCTTGCCCCGGAGTATGACGTTTTTGGTGACTGGATCAAATATCGGCTCGATAAAGGTCAAGTAATCTTTCTCATCTGGGCTAAGCTTGCCAAAGGCGAACTTGATGCGGTTACCGACTTTCTTGCCTAAATAGAACTGATAGTTCTTCTCAAGGTTCTCTGCTAAGTTTGGCACGACCTTTTTTAGCTTCATCACAGCATCAGTGCAGCGCGCCGCTCCTTCGTCATAGATGAATAGCTGTTTGCCGCGCTCTGTTATCTTGTCGAGATATTCCTGACTGGGAGGCTTTGCGTCTTCGGCTGCCGGTGCCGCATTTTGCATAAGCGCAACAATTAATGTTGCAAGAGTAAGATGGTGCCATTGGCGGTGACGCTTGTTGAATTGCATTGGATAGCATTCCTGTATCGATTTCGAATTTCACTCGATGGACTTAAGTTTGTTTTGAGGAGGCTATTCTCAGAGTGTATCTCATGATTATGTTACTTATTCCCAGATTTGCTGTCTGTAAGCTTGTGTTGTCGCTATCTTGCGGGGACTAGTCCGTGGTATTTTTAGAGGGTTGTAGCGTGGCGAAGGCGAGCCCGGAGGCGTTTTAGGAAGTGTTTGAGCTTTATACAGAACAGGCAATCACGAGCTTGGCTCGTGCCGGGGAAGAGGCACGAGCCCGCCGATATAACTTCCTGGGGACGGAGATGCTTTTGATGGGGCTGCTTCTGCTAGGCAAGGGTGTCGCCTGGCAAGTTCTCGATGAAGCCGGTGTCACGAGTGAATCAGTCGGTGGCGCCATCGCCGATCTGGTCGGAGAGCGCAACGACGAGGTTGAACCGGAAATTCCTTTTACCGCAGCGGCAACGGGAGCTATCGAGCTTGCCTGGTATGAAGCCTATTTTCAGGCAGAACTTGCTTATATCGGCACAGAGCATTTATTGCTCGGGCTTGATCGAGATCATTATCTCGCCCGGCGGATATTGGCAGACCTTGCACCGGATTTGCAGATAAGAGAATCTGTGTATCGCCTCTTGAAACAACCGGTGATACCACATAGTCTGGATATCGATGAATCTCCGCATACTATTAAGTGCCGTCATTGCAATGCGAATATCCGGAATGGTGCGCAGTTTTGTCTGCCCTGCGGCGCCGATCTCTGATTTTATAGAAGCAGCGTGCCGCTGGATTCCATCCGAGTCGATTTAAGTGGTTTTGCGAATTCGCTTGTTCTTTTTGAAAAGGTGGTTTATGGATAACTTCGTTTATGCCAGGATAGAAAACATCCGATGCGTTTAGCAGCTTCAGAATCGACTGAAAGTGCTCCTTCGCCCCGTCATAGTCTTTGTTCATGAGTGCAGAAAGCGCTTCGTGCTGGAGGGAGTCGATTCGTTTGTCGTCTTCCCAGGCGCATTCCCAGTTTAAATACTTTCGTTTGGCTTTGGTGATAGCCTCTCCCAGATGGTCTCGGGCTTCATCGGAGCGGCCTTGCTCCATCTCGGCAACTGCAAGAACAAAGTGGGGCTGTTCGAGACCACTATTGTGTTCCAGAGCGGTTCGACTGAGGACAGATGCTGACTCAAGATGTTTTGTTCGCGTCTCTTGTGAATCTGTGAATTTGGTGATCCGAATACACAGATAGGCAACAGCCGGTATGATTGCTCGATTGACTGTTCCAGCGATCGTACTTTCTCTAATGGTGGTATTAATCTCTGTAAGCTCGTCCGGCAACAGCTCAATCCGCGCGTATAGCAAGCCTAGCCTGGCGCACTCGCTTCCGTCTTTGTCCGCTAGCTTCTTATAGGCGGACAACGCTTCTTTGTAGTTGCCGTCGGTCAGGAGTTTGTTGGCTTCCTTGAGTGATACTTCTTTTGTTTCAAGTGCTGGAGCCGGTATTGTGATGCAGGGCAGTAGTGCCATAATCAGTGCGATCAGGAGTGAGAAAGTTGATTTGATTTGCCTGGCTGATATTCGGAACATAGCCTGTCGAGTCTCACATTGCCGAGTTTGAGGACTTTCTCTATTATAATGGCTATGGAAAGCCAAGGATGCGACGTAGCAGAGTTGTGAGTGCCATGCTAAAGAAGAGTTTTCTGGTGAAGACCGTTTTCGTTAGTTCTAGCTTGATTATGATTGCTGGCTTTGCCTTGTTCTTGAATAGAAAAGCGATTTGCGCAAGCATCGTTGCCCATTGGAAGAGCGAGAGCACGGCAGGCGATCTAGCGAGTCCTACCGAGGAAGGCGAAACAATTATACGATTGCAGCACAGACTAAGATAAGCGAATGATTTAGTTCCTTATGTTTTATCGATTCAGAACAAGAATAGTTCTTTCGACAGTGGCAGCAGCGATTGTGAGCTTATTACCTGCCGAATTGCCGTTGCTGGCAGCAGACTCCAACTCGGATAGTGGTTCTTTGAATGATGCCGGCAGTGCATCGAAGTGCAATAGTCGGGTTTTGGAACCCGAGGAGCTAAAAGAAGTCGTTAAGAGGTATTCCTTGGAGAGATATCGCGCGATTGCTAAAGATCCCATCCAAATTACTCGTTATCCCAATTTGAGCTATGAAGGGAAGTATGAATCTCTTCAAGCTATCCGCAGGGCTGTGAGTAAATCTGCGCTGGAGTCGGTTAGGCAGAATCATCCAAGCAATAAATATGCTCTTGCCATTGCCATAGCCCGAGAATGTTCATGGTGTTTGAAAGAAGCTAACTTTGTTGAAGGCGAACGGTTGATAGACGAACTATTCGAGACTATGGGGGGCGAATTCAAGTTCTCCCTAGCGAACTCTGATTCCTATGACTCTTCTCTGTCTCAAGAGGTCTCTTCTCTGATACCGTTAATGGTGAATACGAAGCGCTCTAAACTGAGGCACAAAGCGCTGAAGCTTGTAGAACTGAACGACGAAAAAACCATCGCTGGCACCTACTTGTTTGCAGTTCCTATTTATCCATACGGAGCACTTTCGAGAGACCAGGAGTTTTGCAAGGCCTTTTATAGAATTAAAAAACGGCGGTTCGAGCGCAATGGTGGTAGCGATCGGCGCAGCTTATATTACTTGGTTGAATTGGCAGAATTTTCCGGCCGGTACAAGGATGCCCTTGCTTTCGAAGAAGCTCTGCTTAATCGTGTAGTCAGTGGTGAAGATAGCTATCCGATGGTAGGCGCGTATCTGGATTTGATCAGGCTCAAGATTCTGGCGGGTAAGCGCCAGGAAGCCAGGGAAGATTTCAGAAACAGAATCTATGAAGACGATATCGTTCGTCGAATACAGAGATCGTATGATAGTAGAAGCCATTGTAATTCTTTTGAGAGGTTTCCTTCCGCTACTCTTGCAGAACTGTCTATGGCTTTTCTTTATGTTGACGAGGTAGAGGCTGCTGATGAGGTGTATCGTGAAGCAGTGGGAAGCCCACGAGGAATTCTGTACGAATTTCACGGAACATTGCCTCTAAAGAAGATAGTGATGAAGTATTCACGCTTCCCAAGAATAGGGGATGATATGCAGTCAGCTGCTTTTGAGCATCTGCTTTCGTACTATGATCGAATGAATTTTAAAGACAAAGCAATTTCACTCATTGCATACGTGATTGATACTCTCTCGACCAATAAAGACTGTAGGGAGATCGATCTTTATAAATTGTCTGATCTTCAGCTGCTGATGGGCAAGTATGAGCCTGATAAAGCTGATGAGTGGAGAGCGAAGTCAGATGCGACTTTCTCTGAATACAAGGTAACTTGTGTCCGTGATCCGCTTGTTCCAATTCGGGAAAGTAGGCGAAAAGCGCGAATGAAAGAACTTGGCTACTCTATGTAGTCTGCTAGGGGCGCCCGCTGGCTGCTACTTTTGCATCATTTGAGGATTTGATTCTCTGGTTGAATCGGTCGTAAATGCTAGCTGAGATTTTGTTGTGCCAGTTTTTCTTCCTCTAGTCTACAATGGGTAGGGTGGTTGTCGTGGGTCAGCTAAGTTGCAATATCGAGGATTAGTCCCATCTCTAAACCGGGCAGCCCTGCTTCCCTTGTTTCTCTGTGGCGGTCTTTTGATCCCGGTGAGCCCAGCGCTTGCCGCCCCAAAAGAGTTTGATCTGCGCGAGTATAAAATCTCTCGGCAATTAGATATCGATCCATCCTGCGCCAGACTTTTCAAAATTCGCAACCGGTTCGCTCGTACATCGATAAGCGACCCGTCTGTGGCAGAGCCAGTGGTTGTCTCCGAGCGAGATTTTTACGTGATAGGTAAGCGTCCGGGGTCGGCGACGTTATTTGTCTGGGACGATGCCGGTGGCGTAGTAGGCATAGACGTGGAAGTGGCGAAGAAGGGCTCGCTTCGAAGAAACTTGTCCGATGTAGCCACATTCTTTCATCGCCGCCTGAAGTTGAAAACAAAAACTCGCGACTTCTCCAGTGCTAATCTTGATATGGGTCTCAAGACCGGCGTCATTGCTAAGAATTCTTCTGATTATCTCGAATGTACATATTATCTTCGAGGTGCTGAAGCCGAGGCTGATGATTGCAGCTGCGATGATAGTGGTGCCACATGTGGTTGTGGTTCTGCTGATTCCGTTGCTGAAGATACTGCAACGTTTTCTTCGCCAAAACGTGGAGAGGACCAGGTGCTCACCTTCGATGGCAAGAGCTGGAAATTTCGCCATGATAAGGTCGACTTTCCTATTAGCAAAACTTTGAAAGTTTCATATGGAAAGTCCAGAGTCTTTCAACTGAATGATGACTTGAAGAGGCTTACCGTAGATGATGTGAAAGTATCGGATACAGCTATCGTGACGGCGCGGGAGATTGTCTTGATCGGAAGATCCCCGGGGAAGACAGTAATGGGTGTGGAAGATATTTCCGGTAATAAAGTGGGATTCAAAACTATAGTCGAGAAGAATGGCTGGCTGCCTTTTGCGAAAAAGTGGAGCAGTGAAACTCTGGTTAAGCCTGCCGACGTGAGAACCATCGAGTTTACTGAAGTTTTTTCTGGCAATGCACTGACTATCGATGATGGCGAGCCGAAATTCATAGAGTCAAAGGGAAAGATTGTCCGAATTGTGGTCAGTGACCCAGATGTGGTTATGCCGATTGTTTTAGCTGACAACAAGTTGGCCCTCTTTCCCGTTGGTAAGGGGAATACAACAGTATTCTTGTGGAATGATTATGGTGGCGTTGATGGAATTTCTTGCAGGGTTCTTCGCAAATGCTCTGGCACCGTATCAGGTGATTTCAGTAAAGGTAGTGGCAGTGACGTAGGGCTCTCTTATGCAGATCTGATGAGGGCGCTTGAAGAGAATGGCGGATTATTGCATGAGGTCGAAGTTTGGACGGGGTCGTGGAAGGACGTAATTTCGATTGGCAGCAAATTGGATTTTCCGGCGGGGGCGTCGCACGTAGAGCTGAATAATAAAGGCGTGATAGCTTTGATGAAATATGATTATCCAGCAGCGATTTATTTTTTGCGACAATCTTTGAATGCCCGACCAGGCTATCCTCTGGCGCTGGCGAATATAGCAATCGCTTACAACAACTGGGCTCTGGCGAGCCAGAAGGAGCCTCGGAAGGCGATGCGATTACTTCATCGGGCGCTGGTAATTGACCCGGATAATAATACTACCGTGCAAAATCTTGATGGAATCATGCGGTATATGAATCGCGATCCGATGAACTTTCAAGATCACATCGACATGGCGGAGATCAGTCTGAAGGAAAGAGATTACAACGGCGCGGTTTATCATTACCGAGAAGCTCTGGATATCAAATCCGATCCGGCGGTGCAGAAGAAGCTCGAGGATGTATTACCCCGAGCCGAGCTGCATTAGTTTAGTTGCGAGTTTTATGTTTGTGAACAGTGGTGCGAGTAGTTACTGTTTCCCATCGAAAGTCCAGTAGGGATTTCCTTCGAAAAGCTCCAGGTGTGGTACACCAAGTTGGGTTGTGTCGCAGTTCTTGAGTAGATCATTGACGTCACCCTGGATGGGTTTCGATAGTTCAAGTTTTGCAGATTGGGCATCAACGAGCAGTAGATGATTGCTCATGTCTTTGGCATCGGTAGCGACACCAACTACCCACTTCATATTGTGGTCCGAGTCGACAATGGGGCCAGGAAAAATACATTCTCCTGCTGGCATAAGATAAATGAACCTCGTGAACGGAACAATAGCCATAGTAGGCCGCGTTCACTTTCGGAACAATGGGGATTGTACGACGCTGGGGACTACTTCTTCTTAACCACTGCGGCTGAGCCAAGAAATCGGTTTAATCCGTTGCCTTTCAGCCAGGCGAGGGAGCGGTTGTTGTTCTTCAGATACGCATCCCAGAACTGACAGGTTATGGCGCTCAGTGATTTCTCTACTTGTAAATCCAGCTCTGATGCTTTGCCCCTTCGGCTGCGCCCGCCGAAAGTCTGGTGGGCGGCTCCGTCATAGTAGAGAAGATACTGATTGGTAGCATTTATATAGTCGAAGTTCTGTGCGCGCCCCTCTGGCGAAGATTTGCGGATAGGATCAGTATCCTGGGTGCCGGTCACGACCATTCCCGGGATTTTAATATCGCCGAAGGCCTGGTCTGTGGACAGTCTGCCATTGTATTCACCCGGGCTCAAATAAACCACGGCGCTGATGCGCGGCTCAGCAAAAGACAGCCCCCGGGCTCCTGGCATGAATCCGGCGCCTATTCTTTGCCCGGCTACCCAGAGCGATGTAATGGCGCCAAAAGAATGGCCCGACATGCCGATCTTGCTAAGGTCGACCGGGCAGCCCATAAATCTGCCCTTGCGGGAGTTAGCCTCTAGATAGTCGATGACAAACGAGACATCTTTGGTACGGTCCACAGCCGCTTTGCCGTTGGCACCCGGTTGAATCGCTTTGACGATATTGTTGTAGCCTTTGACTCCTTCCCAGAGCCCTTTGTCAGAGCCTGCATGCTGCATGAAAACGCAGAGGTAGCCATGTCCAGCCCAGGCTTTGCCGAGGTATTGAGCAGCCTCTCGGCTGCCTCCCAGGCCGTGGGAGAAAAGTATCACCGGGCAGGGCCCGGATACCCCCTGGGGGATATACAGCTTTACCGGAATGGTTCGATTTCGTCTTTTGTCGACCCATTCCTGGTCGACGGTCTCGAACCGGTACTGTCCGGTGGCCTGAGCCTGGACCTGGGTGGTGTTGTGGACATTGACGCTGGTATAGCCTGCCTGGCTGCGTGCCTCTGTGGCTGTCTGGAGCAGCAGACCCGAGCAGGTAAAACTGAGCGCAAGGGCGCCAACTAGTGGCTGTTTCAAAAATTTCATCCGTGGACCTCCGGGGTGAGTCGTCAGATGGATTTCGACTTAGAAGTCGATTTGGTTTCGGCAACGATAGGAACGTATAACCCTAATACGCACTTCGACCCCAAAAAGTTCAAAATTTCCCCAAAAATTTTTTCCCCTCAGATCAATTCCAGGTGAAAAACAGATAGATGGGCGTGACATAAATCGCTGCATATATTAGATATGCTTTGGCAAGAATCATCTTCTCAAGCTTTTCATTTACTTGCTTGGACTGGAATATCAGGAATGTCCCTGCCATTTGCCAGGCGCAGTGGAGCATAAAGAGAAATTCTGTATGTGAATCTGCCAAAAAATTGCTATGAGTAATGTTTGTCATTAAGAAACCAAGTTCAAAGGCTATCGATAGCAAAGCAAAAGTCCTCAGGTGCTGCATGCGCTCCGAAGAACTGTTAAATCCATAGAGGGCCAACCAGAAACTGGCTGCAAGGCAATAGGACCCCAGCCAAATCGGTATAAACATCATCTGCGCAAAACTGCTGTAGATGCCGATCATAAATAGAAGCGATGCAACAATCGACCCCAGGGTGACCCAGCTCAGTTTCTGCGAGTCGCTGCTGAACCTTTTGCCCAGAAACAGGCATCCGGCAGAAATAGCTGCAGCTGCTATGCCCGAGGAAGAGGCTATAAGGATTTCAGGTGGTGGAAGAAGTGTGTCCACAGTCAACTCTTGTCTCTGTCTGAATATTTTTCCTATTATGCAAAGTTTCGATTATTCTTGCCAGACCCGGCAAGGTGGAAAACTCCTT
>CAZCBH010000149.1:0-8702 GCA_964496875.1 uncultured Candidatus Obscuribacterales bacterium
CGCCAAAAGAGAGAGAGCGACAGAGCCCCGAATCGGATCCCCTATAAGGGAATTCCGAATCGGGGATGTCGCTCTCTCAAAGTCAGGAAAGACCCGTCATCCGATTATTCATCGAAGGCGGGCCTCCTGCTTGTAAATCAGTCTTCGTCCTCTTCGCCCTCTTCATCCGCGTGCGGATTCGGAGGAGCCAGAGGGCGACGCGGATCGTCATGCTCGTAGACCTCGAGCTTGCGAGGACCGACGGTGATGACATCACCGGTGGCGCAGCAGTTGGGCTCGGTCTCGATGTAGCCGCGACCGTCGACCCAGAAGGAACGACGGTTATCGTCACCACGGACGATCGGCACGGACTGACCGAAGAGCTCACCTTCGACCACGATACCGGTCCAGAAACCCTGGGCGCGGCGGTCGTAGTCACGCAGCTGACCCATCTTCTTCGCATCCCAGAGATAGCCCACTTCGTGGGTTTCCCAGTGATTGAGCTGCAGGCTGGGCAGGGTATGCTTCGGGCTGGAGAAATAGCCCGAGAACACCTTGCCGTCGAAGGAGCGAACGATGTTCTTGTGGCGCTGCTCCCACTCCACCAGCGAAGCACCGCCCGGATGACGACGACGGAAGTCGCCGATCATGAAGAGGGTGTCTCCATTGACCTCAACAGCCGCACCGTAACGGATGATGCGAATCATCTCGTGCTTGTGCAGGTTAAAGAGGACCTCCAGCTTCCGCGGCAGCTCGATGGTCGGGTCCGAAGGAAGATCGGATGCTTCCGGGTTCTTCGAGGACCAGCCGTCACGAACACGCTTGGTCTGCTGGATCCACTCCATGATGCGAATCTCGTTCGACATCGAGAGGTGGGTGGCGCTGGGGATGTAGACCACCTTGCCACCGGCAGCCTCCTGAATCGATTCGATGAACTTGCCGCAGAGCTCGCCGAGCTTGAGGATCATGTCCTCGAAGCCGCCGGCCTGCTTGGCTTCCACCACTTCGGCCACATCGGGCCAGTCGTGCAGGTGATGCTGCTTGTCCTCACCCAGAGAGCGGAAAACCTCTTCATCGACCATGCCGCCGAGCAGGAAAACCACTGCCGGCTTGGTGTCGCGCAGGTAATCGAGAACCTTCGCGAAAATCTTGCGATCGTGGTGCGGGAAGTAGACGTGACCGAGAGCGACGACACGCATGCCGTCAGCCAGCTGCATCGAATAGATGCCGGCTTCGGCCAGAGACGTCTTCTGATCCTCTTTCACCACTACTGATTTAAAATTGGTTGCCTTAGACATGGCTTACCTCCTAAGTTACAGCAGCTTGCCCGCCGCATCCAGCTCCTCGAAGAAGCGGATGACGGTGGGGGCAAGCTGACTACGGTGATCGAGACGAAGCACGTTCGGTGCCTTGACGCCTTTGGTGTACTCCTCGGGCACGAGGATGGCAGCGTGAGCCATCTGACCGACGCCGACCGCCGTCTCGGGCGAGTCTTCGACAATCAGAGGGATATGCTCCGAAACCATCTCGTACTTCTTGGAGCCCGGGCTGATGAAACGCAGATCGCGGTCCGGGTCGAGACCCAGCTTGGCGATCAGTTTGCGGGTCTCACCCTGGGCCACACCGTGGTTGTAGGAACCGGCGGAGTGGTTCAAACGGCTCTCGGCGGCGCCGGGAGTCCAGGTCCAGACCTTCACGTCGATGCCTGCTGCCTTGATCGCCTTGATGGCTTCGATGGCGCCCTCGTAGGGCACCAGGTCACCATAGCCGCCGTCGTGGCGACGCGCGAAGGCGACGAACAGGTCGACGAACTCGGCGTTGGACAGCGGGTTGTCCGGGTCCATCTGGAACGAGTAGAACCGCTGCTTGGAGGGGTCCATGTCGTATCCGTAGATGGTGTTGGCGAACTCGATAAACGCGCTGGTCCAGTTGACCAGCGTGTTGTGCAGGTCAAAAACGACCGTTCGGGACCAGTGATGGCCCTCTTCCGGCTGCAGAATGCTCTTGGGCGGCCAGCCTCGCTGAGTCTTGGTCAGACCAGCACGACCGCCCGTAGTCTTGGAACTTTTGGTGCTCATGATGCACTCTCCTTAATTTACGTTAGCGGTCCGAGGCACGGTAGATCTGGCCGTTGAACACGATTGCGTTCACCAGCTTGCCACCATTGCTCTTGACCGGTTTGACCGCGAGGGGCTGCAAGTGAACCTTGCCGCCAACGATCTCGCCAGCGCCGATAGCCTGGCGCCAGTTGTTGAGAAGGTTGGCATAACCCATGTACGGGTGAGTCGGGTCAGTGAGGTGACCGAACTCGTAAGCACGGAGGGTCTTGTGACCCATATCGCGAGAGACCATGCCGGCGCGGTGAGTGTGACCGTGGGCAACCGAACGACCGGTGCGGTCGGCGTCTGCCAGGGGGCTGGCGCCGGGCTTCGGACGAACGATGAAACCATGGTGGAACTCCATGTCACCATTCACGACAATGGCGCCGCCGTAACCGGAGCGCTCATCGAGGTCGTAAAGGAAGGTGACCGGGTCGCCCTTGCCGTAGCCCATCAGTCCATGGAAGGACATGATCGGCTCGCGGGTGTTCGGGTCGAGGATGTTCGCGACGCCGGTGGCAGGATCCTTCAGGTACCGCATGATGCGGTCCTCATGGTTGCCCATGATGTAGAAGGTGTGAACGCAGCCCGAAATCTTCATGAGTTCGTCGACGAGGCGACGAGTCTCATCCAGCTCGTGCTGCATATCAGCCGAAACGCGAGGCGGGCGGCCCCAGCGCGACAGCGCAAAAACATCGGCGACGTCGCCGATAAAAATGAGGATGTGCGGCTGGAAGTCCTTCAGGAACTTCTTCACGGCCCACAGCAACAGCTTGTCGTGAGCGGGCACGTGAATGTCCGGAAGAACCGCAATGCGAGTGCCGTCAGGCAGGTCGACCGGGAGAATACCTGCGAAAGACAGATACCCCAGCGACTTGCCGGTGTTGCGCGCGAGAATCTCTTTGTTGATTGCTTCGCGTACAACCTTCGGGTCGAGACCAGTTTCCTGGCTGACCTTTTTGGCAACCCGTCTAGTAACACTCCTCTTGGAAGAAGGCTTCTTCTTGGTAGTCATAGTTACTAACTCCTTAGTGGAAGACCCCCGCGAAAGACCGACCGAAAAAGGCACCATGTCTAGCGACCTGGAGCCTGATGTGTTTGGGCGACTGAGCGGAGCGAATTCTTTGAGGTTAGGTTAATGGTTCAGGGAACTTCTGGGCTATTGCCTGACGAATCACATCGAGTCGACGGGCGTACCAGCTTCGACACTGAGAATGCCATGTGGTTAGCTGCCAGAAATTAAGCGAGTTGGTTGTTTTAGGTAGACACCAAAGGGAAAGCTGAAAAGCGATATACCCTGAACTTATTAGTTAGAGAGCCCATGGTTCAAGAATATGACCAAGGCCTAATACTTGAGACGTCGATAATATGAGAGGTTGTCAACAAGACACAACAACTGGCCGAAGTTCGCAAACATGAAAAACAGAGGTTTTCCGGGATCGACATTGTCAGTGGCGCATTTTACACCCACCTCAGTTAAGGCGAAACTAAGCAAACGCCTATTCTGTCTAGATTTTAGACAGTTCGCGAAGCTATGATAGCCCCTGGAGACGTTCGAAAAGCTTATGCCTGGGATTCTGCTCTTCAGACAGCTGCTGCAGACGTCGATATAGCTTTACTTCTTCCCCGGTCAGCTTCTTGGGGATGACCACATCGATTACCACCCGCATATCGTTTCCTGCCAGTCCCAGGCCTTTGAGACGATAAGTTCTTCCTTGCTGGGTCAGAGGCTGAATTTTCATAGCTACTTTGCCGGTAGCGGTCGGAACCTGAATTTCGCCACCCAACATAGCCTCATATATGGTGACCGGCACCACGCATTCAATGTCTTTTTCAATCACCCTCAGACAGGGATGCTCTTTTAGCTTTATCTTGATAATCAAGTCGCCGTATTTGCCTGCCCGAAGGTCCCAACGTCCCTGACCGGGTCGCCGAATCTCCATGTTGTCGTACAATCCGCTGGGCAATTCCAGTTCGATAGTCCGGTCCACATTGAAGTAACCCAGTCCACGACACTTGTCGCACTGCATTCGCTCTAGAGGTTTTTTCTCGACACAATCCTCACAGGGGGTAGGATCGGTGATAATTATCTGCTTTCTGGTCCCTTTGACCGCTTCTTTGAGCGTACATTCAATCTCCATCTCCAGAGCCTGAGCCTGGATCTGAACTTGCTGAAACTCTTCGGTTCGTTTGTTTTGAGCCTTTTCCTTCTGCTCTACTTTGCCCTTCGTGACTTTGCCCCAGAGAGCCCGCACGTCCGAGGTTTGACGGACCACCTCGCTGTTCTTGTCGTAATCTTTGCGCTTTTGCGGGTCCATTAGGACCTCGTAGGCGTCACAGATGTCTTTATAGGTCCGAGCTTGAACTTCAGGCTCGATAGCATGGGCGGCGATATGAGGACCGAACTTTTCATAGAGCTCGTTGTAAGAGTCCTGAATCTCGTCGGTGGTCGCATTCGGCTTGACGCCAAGGATATAGTAATAATCCTTGTGGGTCTTGGTCGGGGCTGGAGCGCGGGTTTCTTCTGACATAAGAATAAGTATGCTGACAGAGTCAGGCGAATAGCAACAAGTTTTTTACTAAGATCCCTTACTATGGGAAACCGTAAAAATAATACAGTTAATTCATACGGCTGCAAATATTTCATACCCGACTTAAGAGCACAAATCTCGCTTCAGTGCCGATCTGGCATCAAGGGACGTCTTATAAACACCTCTAAATTTAATTATCTAGCCGCGATCCAACCGAGATTTGAAAGATTAAACAGGGCAGGCTTACCTAGTAACGTTCCACTTTATTATTCAAAGAGCCTCCTCGGGGAGGCTCTTTTTGCTGACCAATCTAACTAAATAGATAGCGGCTGGCTATCCACATTTCGAATAGCCGCAGGACTGACAGACATTGCATCCGTCGATCTTGAGCCAGGACTCTCCACCACATTTGGAGCAGATCAAATTTGTGCTTACACCACCGGCAGTAGTTCCAGACTGGCTATTGACCCCTTTCTCTTCTGTCGATACTGATTTAGGTCCCGATATCGCAATCGAAGAAACCGCTACTTTCTCGGTGCATTCCCTACCGTAGTTGAGGCGGTATTGCTGAATAGCTTTAGCCAAGCCGTCACAAGGCGATTGAACAACCACGGATTTTTCGGTATTGGCGAATTTATAAAACGCCGGATACCCGGACTGAATATTGACCAGCTGCCGAACTACAGTGGTTTCAGCCTTGGCTCTCTCCTCCTCTCCAAACTCGGCGGCATATTGCAAAAAGGCTGATGCCAGTCTACCTACAGCTTCGAAAAGACCAGATTCTATGGCGCCGGGCTTACCCATTCTTGCATAGACTTCGATCAACTCTCCGGGGCGCTCTGCCTCGTGATTGAGACTGACATGCAAAGTCGAGCCACCCTCCGGAGTTCCGACCCTGACCTTATAAGTTTGACCGTTGGTCTCTTCCACATCTATTGTGCGACGCTCCTGGTGACCGAGCAGGGTGAGAAGATCCGAATCACGGTCATAGTCTTCTTTGGCGATTTTTTCAACCGGCTGGGACAACCTGCTGCCATCGGGATAGAAGGTGATGTCCTTGACTCCAAGCTTCCAGGCCAGCATGGTGGCTTCTTGAACGGAACGCTCTTCGGATTCCAGAGGTATGGAGCAGGTGTTCGAAACAGAGTTGAAAGCCTCTGGATAATCGGAAGCTCCTTTGTGAATGGCGGCAAGATGCCTGATATAAGCTTCCGGCTCCACCTCTACTCGAATCGGGAAAGCTTTCTGCACCGCTTCAGGGACTTCGGCAATACCTTGAACAGATTTGTGATTAGCTCTGATCTTGCCCATCAGTTCCTGTTCTTTCTCTTCGGTCTTGGGCCAGGCACCATGCCGCTGCATCATCTCCTTGAAGCCGGGAGCGACAAAATCGACAAAGCGAGAGCGGACTTTTCTGGAGAAGACGATACCATTGTGAGGATCGACTCCCCAGCTTGTCTGAAGCGCCTGGGCAAGAGTTCCGGTGGGAGCGTTATTGGTCATACAGGTGTTTCGCACCCGAATCCCTTTCTTGTGGAAGCGGCTTCCTTCCCAGAGAGGATAGACACCTCTTTCTTTGGCAAGCTCTATCGATGCATCCACCGAAGCACGTGTATATTGACGGAAGAGCTCCTCCACGGATTTCAAAGCCTCTTCGCTGCCGAAAGTAAGACCGAGCCTGGAGAGATATTCGGCTATACCGGCGAATCCTCCTCCATTGCGCCGCTCCATTCTTGCGGTCATGTTCTGAGCAGGAATCGGATACCAGCTCACATCGGTGACATTATCCATGAAGCGCTGCTGAACCTGGGCCACAGATGCCATTCTCTTCATGTTGTAGCTGTGATCCGGGTTCCAGAAATCGGGATGAGCGGCATGCATCGAAGAAAGATTGCAATTACCCATGTAGAACCGACCATCCTTGCCGGGTCCGGCAGGCAGGAATTGCTCTCCGCAAGGGTTGCATGTGTTCAAGTCATAGACATGATTGTTGGCATTGCCATCGTTGATGGCTTCATAAAAGCCGATTCCTGGTTCTCCGGAATCACGCATGCCTTCGACAATCCGTTGAAAAACTTCCGGTGCGAAGAAATAGCCTCTGACCCGGACATACTTGTCGGTGATCTCGACATTGGCGTTTTTGAGACTGCGAGCCGCATCCAGCGCCTGGGGATACTTTTCGAGGTCGACTGAATACTCTTCATAGACAGGCTCTTTAGTCAGCCTGTTAACCTGGATAGCACCGGTTCTCGGATCTAGAACGGGCTTTCTCGGATCGTAAAGAGAGCCGGTCCAGGCATTGCCGTTGAAAGTAGACTGGTAGAAAGCATTGTCCCGAACCGCTTCCATAAAACCGGGCATAGCCAGAACGGTTACATTGGTATTTTTCAAATAGTTTTGACGTTCAAGATACTCCGTATAGAGTTGACCGTAACGAGCCTCGGCCATCTGCAACAGGCGTTTTTTGTACGCCATATTGTCTTCATCCGGCTCCTGGGACACTTCACGTGAGATTTCCATGTAGATGGATGACATCGTAGGTGGTGCGATGAGCTTTTTCTTGTCGATGAAGAAAAGAATATCGGGGTGATCCGAATTACGAAGCTCTATCAAAGCGCCGCCTCTCCTTCCGCCCTGGGCGACGGCTTCTACGGCTTTGGCAATGGTCTTCTCGTAAAAGCGATCAGGACCGGAAGCAGCAGCTCCATTAGAGATAATCGATGCCCAGGGACGCAAAGAAGAGGTATTCAGACCCATTCCCATGGCAGCCTTGGCTGCCAGCGCTTCAATTCTTGCCGCTTCCTGTATACCTTCGAGACTATCCTCTACATAGGTAACCCCGCAAGCAGCCAGGCATCCTTTACCTCGCATCTGACCGGCGAGCCGACCCATCTCTATTTCGTGCTCATTCAAACTCTTTGTCTCTTTAGCTTGAACGGCTTTTCGGAGGTGTTCGGAACGCAGCCAGATCTGGTCTTCTTTGAGGCCGGCAAGATTACCATGAGCCCAATATTTAAGCACGTTCAACGACACTTCCGGATCTGCATTGATATTTGCAGGGGTGTTTGCCCAGAACTTCTGGTTGCCGATGTGATCAGCAAAAACTTGACGCCAACGAGTTACATCTTCATGACGCAAAGCCTCTTTCATGGAAAGTTTTACTATCTCCTCCGGAGAGAGCTTGTATTTCAGCTCTGCGATCGCCACAGATGTGGCTACCCTATGAATGATTCCGTTTATATCTTCTACCGGCTGACCATCGCCGGAATCTCTTTGAGCATAAAGACCGACCAGGGTTTCTTGAGTAGATTCGAGATAACGATTAGAGAAATCCTGTGATGATCTATCTTCTTTAGGGACCAAACTCGATGAAGATTCTGTCGGGCTGAAGTCTACCTTTTCGTTATTCTGAACTTTGAGCATTCCGGTGATTTCCTTTCTGAGTTGCAGACGCACGGGGACCGACTTCGGCTCGATTGAAAGAGCAAAAGCCAGGATTTATCGGGCACAACAAGGAAAGCGGAAGGAACTGGTAAGAATAGCCGTTCAGCTCTCCTTAAGCGCGTTTAAACTGTTTTTTTGTTTGAGTCGAAAAAATTTCGTTGCAACTAATGTACTACCGATAGTGCCCTCAATCAACACAAAAATTTAAAACTTTCTGTGGACAATTCGTGCATATCCCTACTATTGCAGCCTTTTCGAGATTATTAGAATCTGAGATCGATCAAACACTACACCCATATATGGTGCATACCCATCGGGCTCCTAGAAGTAGTCAATCGCCCAAACCCATGATATTCAGGCTTCTTCGGCAACAGAGATAGAAAATCGATATACACTTCTGGTGGCATGGGCGACACCATTATCCGCCACTCATCTTAAGCCGGTATCACTAGCGGTTCGATATAGATCAGAAATAAAGAAAAGTGTGATCACATAACCACGGTAGACAAGAGGACTCTGGCACAACAAGACCTATAGGTCCTGCATCGCAAAAGGCACAAATTGAAACCTATTGCATATACACCACAGACCAAATGGCATTAACACCGCTCCCGGATCAGCACCAGCAACCAGCCTCTTTTAAGGCATC
>CAZCBH010000150.1:0-8571 GCA_964496875.1 uncultured Candidatus Obscuribacterales bacterium
TCGGCCGGGCTCGCTCTCTTGGAATGAAGTCCAGTCCTTGAATGTATCTGCTGATTCCGGTCACGGTTAAGTAACACAGGGATAGTATCTTTATATCCTGACCATGTTACTACCCTCTCGCGTATGGTGAGGAAAAAAATATGAACGTTCTATCCGGATTGGCGATGCTGGGATCGCTTTGTCTGATTTACTATGCGATGTACCGTCTGGTAGCCCGCTGAAAGATCTAAGCGATACTGAATACGGTGCAAGCTACTTGGCGTCGAGGTCTTTCAGCTTCTTCTCCGTTTCTGCCAGGGTGTCGCTTTGGCCCAGGGATTTCAGTACGATCTGGTAGTTGAGAATGAATTTGCGTAGCAACTCTTTTGGAGTGCCGTGGTTCTCGGCAGTCTCTATGGATTCTTTGAACATAGAAAGAGCAGCTTCGTCTTTTCCGCCTTTGTAGCTTTCGATGGCTTGCATGTTAAGAGCGATAGCGAGGTTCTGAAACGCTACTTTCAACTGCGGATTGAGCTCTATCGCTTCTCGATATTTTTTGATTGCGCCGTTATAGTCCTTTTTCTTCTGCAGTAGTTCGGTGCCTTCCTGGCAGATTTTGAAGGATTTCGATTTTGAAGATTCGGCAAGGCTGTAGCGCTGATTGTCTTCGAGATGCAGTGTGAGGGGGCGGGGTGGAAGCTTGTATAGCGCTTTTAGTGTAGCGATATCCCGCGCAGATAAGCTGTGCGTTTCGTGGCTTACAGAGGCGAACATTATGTCACCGGCGCTGTCGCTATGACCGGCCAGACCGAGGGCGTGGCCGATTTCATGCAAGGCGATGGCGCGCAGAAAGTCATCGGAGTTGATTTTGCCGTCGGCACCTTTAATTAGAATGACGATTTCGGCGCTTACTCGACCGCTTGTGCTGTCGACAAAAATAGTATGGCCGCCTTCGACAAGTACCGGTACTTTTGAGAGGTCATTGGTGAAGTGGCATTCTATGTCGGCATCTTTTGCGTCCTCCACATAAATGAAGCGGACTATTTCTTCCGATTCTCTCTGCCAGATACCGAAGCTCTCTTCCAGAATTTGTCTGCAGGCAGGCCGGTAGCCGTCTAGATCTTCTCCCGAGCCGATGAAGACTTTCAGCGGCATGCGCTCTTCGGTGAAGCGTCTGACGCCGCTTACGGTAGCAAGACCAAGATAGGTCCCGGGCGGACTTTTGCCGCTTGCTGACGCGATATCATTTTTCTGTCTGGTTATAGCCTTGATCTGGGCTTCGACCAGGGCTTTGACCGAGCTGTCCGGTTTCAGTCTTAAGTAAGCTCTAAGTGCATTAAGGGAGTCATCGAATTTACCAAGCCTGGCAGCGACATTGCCGAGGTGCAAGTATGGCTCGGCTCTATCCGGTTTGAGGTCAACTGATTTTTCGAGTTCGCCGAAAGCGGCAGAAAGCTTGCCTTGCTCCATTAGAACCCTTCCGTATTGCCAGTGCAAAATAGATACAGCCGGATACTGCTCGACCAGTTTTTTTATGGTCGGCTCCATCTCTTCGAAGCGGGACTGGGTAGCAAGGTCTACAGTGTGGTTGTATTCTTGGACCACCGCATAGGGCACCGAGATGCCATCCAGAAGCCGGTTTCCTTCTTGCTGAGCCAGGGCGGCGTTCTGGGCGGTGCTCACCATTATCGCCAGGGTGCAAGCAGAAAGAGTTAAGAGGTTTTTGGTCTTTGTCGAAGACAGAAAGTCTTTTGTCATTGCAGTTTTATGCCCGATTCGGATATCGACAAACTTGTTATTTAACCCTATTAGAAAATTGGCCGTGTTATGTTGATTGAGGTAGAATGCCTTGGTATAGATAGGGTTCTGGGACTAAGCAGGGACTGAGCTCGAATGAAATCAAACAGAAAGAACCTGGGCTGTCTTTCGAATAAAGCTGCAGCACTGCTCTGCTTCATTGCCGCCTTCAGCCTGCCGGGCAGTTTGGCGGGGGCTGCCGACAAAGCCGACAACTATGATGACTGGGAGCCGGAAGTGCGAGTCTCTGCCGAGCCTTCTACCCAAAAAACAGTTCCTCTGCCTGGCTTCAAAGAGTTCAGTGCCGCGGTCAGGAATCTGTCCAGCCCGGTAGGCAGCGCTTCTCAGAAGGCAGAGTTCTATTTGAATCGGGCCGGCAAGTTGATGGACTATGGTCTTTATCAGGAGGCGGCAAAGGATTTGAAAATAGCAGCCCCTTTGCTGCCGCCCGGGGATCATCGTGCCATGGTAAGTCTGGCTCGCTGTTATTTCTGCTTACACGACTACTCCCAGACTCTCTGGACAGCAGCGAAGATTCTCGCCAAAAACAAGAATTCGCCCGAAGGTCATGCTCTGAGGGCGCTGGGGCATTTTGACGAGCCCAAGCGGGCAATAAAAGAGTGCGATCGAGCCATCTTGCTCTCACCGGACAAAGCCTGGTTCTATGTGGCGCGGGCGCGCATTAATCAGGGCAATAATCAAGGCTGGAAAGAATCTATAGATGATTGCAGCAAGGCTCTTTCTCTCGATAAAGAAAGTCTCGATGCCCGCCTTTTTCGGGCTAGAGGATATCTGGAAGAGTCCAAATATGATCAGGCTCTGGCGGATTTGAATTTTATATTGTCCAGAGAGCCCCTTTATTTCGAGGCTTATCATGTCCGGTCGGCGGTGCACAAAAAGTTGAACAGAATTCAATTTGCAAAGAACGACGATTATCTATATCGAACTTGCAGGAGCAGAATGAAGCAGATAGTGAAGGAGAATCAGTCATGACACTTTTGGCCGCTTCGGATCTGTTTCGATCTTGGTCTTTGTCCCGGTCCAGGTCATCTTTTAGATTGAGCGAGACCACTGTTTTGCTTGGGGCACTTCTACTTCTGGTGCCGAATACGGTGCAGGCGGAGGAAGCAAGGCAGCCTCTTCCCGCAGAGACCTATGTGGGTTCCATATCCTGGGCTCCCGGCGGCAAAAGGCTGGTGGTCGGTTACCGAAAGCATGTGGCAGCCATTATGGACGCTGCCTCCGGCGATGTTTTGATGGAACTGGATCCCCGAAAAGAATCGGTGGTAGATCGTCGCTTCACTATAAAAGCCGATACCAATATGCTTCGAGATAATTGGAGTCCGGTATCCTGGTCTCCTGACGGCAAGTATGTGGCTGTTTGTCACTATCTTAACGTTTTTATCTTTGACGCATCAACAGGAAAACTGGTGAAGATGCGCAGCAGCGAACGAGGCAAAGACTTCGATCCGGAAAGACGTTGGAATCCTATCTTGCCCCGAGACGCGGCCGGCAACACCGGTTCGGACGGCTGGCGCGAGGTGCTCTCTTATGTAACCGGTCTGGTCTGGAGCAAAGACAGCAAGAAGCTGGCCATTGCAGATGCCAACGGTGTTCATGTGGTAGATATCGCCAGCGGCAAAGAGCTTTATACCTATGAGCCGATGCGTCACAAGACATATTCGGTAAGTTGGAGTACGGATGGTTCTAAACTGGCGGCGATCAGTTTCAATTTCTCAGAAAAATTCAAATCGCTGCATATTTGGAACGCCGAGACAGGAAAGACCATTCGCGAACTGAAAGGCATCAAGCATGCTGTCTGGTCCCCGGATAGTAAATACCTCGCTTTTGATCGTCATCATGGCATAGAGATTTATGATCCGGTATCAGATAAGGTGCGCAATACGATTGAGACCGGTGATGATTTTCCTGTCTTTTACTGGTCTCCGGATGGTAAATGGCTGGCGGTTAGCGATAGCGAAGACATCGTCGTCATTGTCGATGCTGCGAGCGGCAAGAAGGTGACAAGCTATCGCTCGGAAAAAGGAAAAGATTTCGAGGATATCTTCCCGGCGGTATTTTCCTGGTCTCCAGATGGACGCAGCATTGCTCTGGGTTTAGAGGACTATACCGTCGGCTTCTGGAAGCCTTCCGTCAAATAGCCTCGTCCACAGAAATAGGCAGATTCGGGATGAAGTTCTGGCTGAAGCCTACAGACACGGTGCCGCAGATAAATAGAAAGACTATGAGATTGACCGAGATGTCTTTGATCGAATAATTGCTGATGCAGCGCTTTGCTAATTTGAATTCGAGCCAACTAAGAGGCAGGGCGAAGACCAGAAAGAAGCCCAGGGCAAGAAGATTGAATGTGAGCGCGCTAGCGGTCAGCCCGCCGGTGACAACCATTCCGGAGGCTGTGACATAGGCCAGATAGAGGAACCAGGCCCACAGTAAAAAGACCAGGGGCAGGAGGAATAGGCTAAACTGAATTCTTGCTACGTTTTTCAATCTGTCGCTCAAGAGTTAGCTCCTTGTTCTTTTTTCGCCGGACCCTTTTCCGGTCCTTGGCTAACAATTCTATTCTACTTCCAAGTCGGATTATTTAGCGAGCGGAATCTCAAGGGTATGTTATTGCCAGGTAAGGATGTGATAAGTTCCCGTGTCTTCAATAGATGAAATTCAGTTTTGTGATGCCATTGAGCGGCAGGGCTACTGTATTGTGCCCGGCGTGTTCGAAGCTATTTCGCTGGAACCACTAAAAAGTCAGCTGAGCTCCTCTCGAACTCATCAGTCCGTACACAGCCGTAAACACAAGGGAGAGAGTTTTGCCCTGCGCAATATTCTGCATTTTGTCCCCGAGGTTTCTGAATTTGCCAGGCAGAAGGAGCTGATCTCGATGGTGGAGTCAGTACTGGGAACAGGAGCCAGGGCGACCAAAGCGATTCTTTTCGACAAGACTTCGACTGTGAACTGGCATCTGCGCTGGCATCAGGATTTGACCATCTCGGTGAAAGAGAAGGTAGATTTGCCGGACTATGGACCATGGTCTTTGAAGGCTGGCATTAATCATGTGCAACCGCCGGTGGAGGTAATGCAGTCCATTCTTGCCGCTCGGGTTCATCTTGACGCCTGCGGAGCGGATAATGCCGCCCTCGAGGTGCTGCCGGGCAGTCACAGTGCAGGGAAGCTCTCGGAAGAAGAGATCAATCTCTGGAAAAGCCAGGGAGAGAGCCAACTATGTGAGTGTCAGGTAGGTGATGTTCTCTTTATGAGGCCGCTTTTGCTTCATTGTTCGGGTAAAGCCAGGAAGCCAGATCATAGAAGGGTCCTTCACATAGAGTATTCTGCTCTGGATCTGCCCGGGGGCTTGGAATGGGGTGGTTGAAATACTAGAAGAAATAGTCAAAATACTAAAAGGGATAGTATAGGTTCTTTCAAAAGGATATGTTCCTGAAAGTATTTTTGCCTTACCAGGTGTTTCCACAGCTCTACCTATGCTGATGCAACTTTTTAGTTGCATGGTAGATTTCATCCACTTGGATAGGTGCATCTATAAACGAAGGATTCACAAGGTACTGCGAACATTGTCCCTTGAGCTGGCCAATTTTACGATGCAACAAAAAAGTTGCCAGCTCTTAGGCAACTGGAGAGTATGTGAGTCGTCGTCGGACTAAGCAATTGAAGAAAAGACGAATCGTGAGAATTCCGGGGCTGGAATAGAGAAATTTCCAGCGCCCGGAGAGAAGGTTCTAGTTGCGATCACACTGGAGTAGGTCATTCATGGCTGACAGAGGACCAGCCTCGAGCTTGAACGCTTTTGCGTGGCTTTTCAGGGCTTGATGAGCCGCTTCTATTTGCAGGGCGAGGCTGAGCCATTTGCCGGTGCCTTTGTTCACTCGATTGACCAGGGTCATGGACTGCTGTTCTTTAGACAGTCCGGCAATCTGGGCATTGAACTGAGTGAACTGAATTTGATTGCGTTCCAACATCGCAAGAAATTCGGCTGTGTTGCGGCTCAAGTCTTTTCCTTCACTATCGGCGGCGCAGCTTGCTATTGCGATCAAGCGGGTAAGGTCAGCGCGAAAGTCTTCGAAGGCATCCAGAGCGCGGGTGCGCATTTTGTCGAAGTCGAAAATAAATCTGAGGGCTATGAGAATTCCACCCACTGCAATAATTGCCACAAAGGGGAGAATTTGACGAATAGCCGAAGTAATGAAAGTTTCCATGGCGATTCCTTTCTTATCTGTTTTTATTTGATTTGGCTGGGGCTTCAAGAAGCGTGGTTCGTGCTTCGTGCATCTACACTGCTCCTACATCGAGAGTCTCGGGGCGCGGATTCTTGAATTGAGACGAGGATACGAGTGCTGCGGTGGTGACAGGGCTCCTTGCTAGAGAAGTGGCTTCTTGAAGAACGTTTTGATAATAGCTGAAGCCCAAATGAAAAGCGAAATCAAAGCGAAGTCAGCGTTTTAGCAAAGCAGTTCCATTTTTGAATGTCGAACATCGGCGGAAAAGCTGCTACTCTTTCAGTCTTCCAAAATTTTTTTCGATTGTTATGGGGTTCGCGCCAGTTGAGATAGGTCGCTTGCAGATGCCTTCGCCACCTCTTTTCGGTCCTGGAGAGAGGCATTGAAACAAGATGTCCAGCTCTTATTCATCGAAATCTTTTGCCAGGTTGAGCACTGCTTCAGCCAGCACCGCTGCTCCAAGATGAATCTGCGAGTCATCAGCATCGAAGCCGCCGGTATGATGCACCCGGGGCGGGCCGGGTAGCTGTCCTCCCATCAGCGCCATGGCCGCAGGCAGACATCCGGAATATACAGAAAAGTCTTCACTCCAGGTTTTTCTTTTCAACGCTTCCACCCTGTCCTCGCCCAGCACTTTCAAACCGGCTTCATAGAGCCGATTCACAACCCTGGAATCCAGGCTGGTAGAGCCTCCCTGTTCGAATTCAAGGTCGTATCGGCAGTCTTCCACACCGGCAGATTCTCCGGATGATTCAGAGGAAGACTTGCAGACAGACTCACAGGCAGATTGAATAAGAGCGCGGATCGCATAAAACATATCGCGACTTTTGTATTCCAGGCTACCTGCCAGAGTAGCAGTACTTTTAGAGAGATCTTCGGCTACCAGGGATTTGAAGGAGATGCAGTTTTTATCCAGTTCGCTTTTGTTAAATGCCTCATCTATGCGGCTGATCAGCGAGGCGCCGATGACCATTGCTTTGGCGCCAGGGGCTTTCTTTGATGGTTCAAGAGTGATTCGAAAGTTCTCTGCCCTTACCTGAAGCGGTTCTTTGATAATGCCCATGGTGCCGCTTCTCAGAGTGCTGTCCACATGTATGCCAAGAATGACGCTGACATCTTCGAGAACGCCTTCTTCTATCATTTTCTCGGCACCGGATTTCATCGATTCGTCCGAGGCTATTTCAGAAGCCGGTTGCATGATAATGCGGATTCTGCATTCAGGCTCGAGTTCTGCAAGAATTCTCGCTGCAGTCAAAACACAGGCCATGTTGACGTCGTGACCGCAGGCATGACTCAGTCCGCCTTCTCTAGATGAGTACGGGGTCTGAGTGGTCTCGGCAATGGCGATGCCGTCTAGTTCTGCCCTCAGGGCAATAATAGGTCCGATTGAGCCAAGGTCGGCGACAACGCCGGTTCCTGCCAGTCCGCGCTTTATCTGATAGCCGAATTGCTGCAATAAGGATGCCACATAGTCTGCGGTTTTCTCTTCTTTGAAGGCGATCTCTGGCATGGAATGGAGATGGCGGCGCCACTCGATAGTATCTTTTGAAAAGCTCTCGGCAAGCTCCAGGGCGCTTTCGGGTTTGGGTGTCAATTTTTCATCTCCCGGCTGGTTCTAGAAACCAGGATATAGCTAGCTTCTTGCTATGCCAAGGGAAAATATTCTCTTCTTTTTCATGATTCGCGCGAACTATACATAGCCGGGTGGAGTCGCCTCGCGCCAGAGGATAATTCTTGCTTTTGGGGGCAAATTTTTGCTTTTCGAAGGCTTTTCTGTTTTGGTCCAAATACCGCAATGCCTTGTGTGCCAATATGATCGGGCGATTGAAGAGCCGGATTTGGCAATTTGGAATCGAGAAGGCGATTCGCTAAATTCAGGTTGTGGATGCGGCAACAGCGATTGACCAATAGGTGCAAGTCATGTGGGATTCATTTATATCAATCACTGATTTCATAGCTGTTGTCTCGGTATTCTCTGCAGCGCTGATGATAGTTACTTATAAAAGCGATCCGAATATCTAGCACCATCCAGACAGTTTGACCCGATGAAAGTAGACGCCAACCATCAGGGATTAGAGATAAAAGAAGCGATTCTGAATTTCTAATCCCTGTGGTTTGTAAGCAAAATACTATAGAAAGTAGCATATAATGCAATCAACTGATATTGCTTTGCGAGACCTGGCAAAGCTCTGTCTGGTTGCGATACCGCCCGGGCACTATTGATATTTCTTCTGCCGGTCGCATCTGGCTGCGAATTTAGGTAAAGCTGTAATTCACTTCTCTTGAATAGCCTGCCGGTGGCTTTCTATTATCGAGGCACCCTTTTCGATCTCTACTTTCAGGCACTAAAACACTCTTTCGGACCCGGCATACCTGAACAATCAGCATTTTTTCAAAGCGCTTTTGCGTTCTGGTGAGAATGGCTACTGCTCGAGCTGCCGTTCTTCGGGTTCTCAAAATGTCTCTGTTTCTCCGCCCGGTTATTTACCGGGGGGTCAAATTCGTATTTCGAAAGACAAAAATAACAAGGAAAGAAATTACTATGACA
>CAZCBH010000151.1:0-3629 GCA_964496875.1 uncultured Candidatus Obscuribacterales bacterium
CCCAGCTCCCCCTGAAGCCGATCTGGGGAAAACCCGGTTATAGAAACTGTCCCTCCCCGGCATAGTGGTAGAGCGCAAAGCACGATTTGGCTAGTTGAAGGCTGGGAAAATGAATAAAACAGAAAAAGAGAACTATCTTAAAAGAGTGCAAATAGCCTCTCCTTGCAAGGCAGACTGGGACAAAATGGATGGCGATGAGCGGGTTCGCCACTGTCAGCTCTGCAATCTGAACGTCTTCAATATCTCAGAAATGACTACAGACGAAGCGGTGCAGTTGCTGCAAAACAAAACCGGCAGGCTTTGTATCCAGCTCTATCGAAGAAAAGACGGCACTGTCATTACCCGGGATTGTCCCAAAGGTCTGGAGAGAGTACGCCGGGCCTATCTGCGCACCGCTGCCGCCATGGCAGGTACCCTGGCCTGGCTCGGACTGGCCGCGCCCAGCTTTGGCCAGGGCGCCCAGGTCGAAAACTATCCGAATAAGGGTGAAATCAAAGTAGAGCCACGCCTTGCCGGAGAAGCGCTGCCGTCGATTATGGGCGATGTCGAAATGGGTAAACGTATGCCTGCTCCCACCAGAGGGTCGGTTCATATAGTAGAAGACGTGGACATAAAATCCGATCGCCCGATCACACCTATCTCTATTTCGAAAAAAGAAGTAGAGCCCGAGAAAAACAGACTGCTGGCAGCGGGTTTGATGGTGATGGTATTCGGAGCACTATTTAAACTAATCTTCGGTCGGTTGAGAAAACGCTCCTCACTCTGGATCGTAGGCACCTCTTTCATCAGCGCGTTTCTCTTGATTGGCGTGATCTGGCACTGTTTCTGGTAGAGAAATCTGAGAATTTAGAAAAATCGGTTTCTCAAATGAGGCTTCGGGGAAAGATCTTATAACCAGATCTGGCTGCGGAGCTTTCGGATGACCACCAGACAAGATATCGACGACGACGACCGTGCCTGGCTGAAAAGACCTGCGACTTCAGGCGGCATAAGAGTGGCCGACACTCTACACGAGATCAAAGACTTCGCCTACAAAACTTTCGATCAGATCGATGAAGATAGAAACGGCTTCATATCTAGAACAGAATTGCAAAATGCGCTTATCAAACCGGATTTAGACTGGCGAGAACGTTCCTACATAAGCTTCCTACTAAGACGTCTAGAAGATATTGCCAGCGCATTCAAAGAAGAATGGGAAAGTAAAGACGACGGCATCTCCAAGGTAGACATTCAAGAATACTTTAAACAGTTCAAGTCAGTTTGAGCCAGCTTCCAGGCAGAGATGAATCCAGAGATAGTCGGGTGATTCAAAACAAGCAGCCAAAATCTTGTATGAGCTGTATGAACAAGCCCAAAAAGGTAAGAAAGTGGCATAGAGCACGTTGCCCTATGCCACTTTCTCTAAACCAGAGAACTCCGGTCTCATCCTAGGAGATCAGAACAATCTCCACCACTCCTTTCTGTCTTCCCGAACGACTGTCATACTGGAGCACCTCCAGCATCGAACAGCCCAGGGAAGGCAGATGCCGAAGCGGCTCAACCGAACCCAAGAAGCGCGACTTAAGCGTATCGAGGTCAGCTTTGGAGCGCAGCAGCATCGCCGGCTCCAGATTTTCGAGCTTACCGAGATCCATCGCGACCGCATCGAAAACCGCGTCAAAATCAGACGGCTTCGACTTCTCTGTAACCATGCTGCCACCGACATAAAGCCGACGACAGCCGCAGGCGGCCAGGATAGTCACCACTTCTTCCAGACCGACCAGCAACCTCTGTCGCCGTCTAGAGCCGCCGAAGCGCTCTTTGAACTCGCCAAAAGAAAGCCGGTAGATACCGGGCAGAAGCTCCCCTGTCTGCGAAAAACGCAGAGAAGAGAGACCAAGACCGCTCTGAAAACGGTTTTGCGATTCTGCGTCACTTACCATAGCAAGATAGACCGGATGAGGTCGCAGGGTATCGGCTCCGCTCGCAGCCTCGGTTTTTCTGATTTGCCACCATGCCATGGAAGTTCCTCCTGCTAGAGCTAGTCGAGGTTCTTCCAGCGACAGGTGATCTCTCCTTCTCCTTCCGGCAGCGAGACCTCGAGGTCGAAGTACTCGGTGATCCACTCTTTGGACTCGAAGGGGAACCAGTAGGAGAACTGCCACCATCGGTCCCCTTTGTGCAGAGTGACCTTCTGGCGAGGCACCCCGTAGCTCACGGTGAACCGCGAGCCGGGACGCAAGAGCAGCAAATAAGCCCGAGCCCGGTCGGTGAAGTAGGCACTGTGGACAGTGGCATCCGCTTCACGCAAAATCTCGACCCCTTCGCGATCGAGAAGCTCGATCTGGCGATAGCCCTGAACGCAGAGACTGAGGAGCTGTCCGGGATTCTGCGAATCATCCGGAGTAAAGCACTCTCCGCCGGGGGTAGGCGAATAGGCGGCGTCAATTAAACGACCGAAATTAACCGATTCGGGCGAGCGAATCAGCTGATCTGACAACGGAATGTCGAGACCGACAGACTGTTCGAAAGTCTGGAAAATGTTTCCCACCTGGTAGGAACGTCCCAGGAGCACCGTCGGGCGTTGACCCTTTTGCGACTCCTGATACGAAATATGATTCCTGACAGGGAATCCGGCCACCAGCTCGATTTTGTCTTTGCCGGTGACATTCAAGATTGAACATTTCATAGGCGATTCTCTTTTTTGATTGACTTGGAAAATGCCGGCTCCCCCGGAGGTTCGAAAACCAGCCGGGGGAGCCACAACAGTTGGATGTCGCCTCAGTTGCCCTGGGGCTTCGGCAGGAGCGGGCTGTCCACGCCGGTCTCATACGCCTTCTTCGCATCCTCGGTGAGCACGATCAAGAACATCTGGTCCCGGGCTTCCCAGCCGCGCTTGACCGTGGTTCCGATCCGGGCTTCCAGGGACTGAGACGGGAAGCCGATGGTGCGAATCACCGTACTCTGCACAAGACCTTCCTGGCGCCAGGTGTCATAGGCGCGCAGCATATCGAGCAGCTTGTTCTGCTGCTGCTTGTAGGCCTCGCGCTTGGCACCGACATATTCGACGATGTCGTCGTAGAGGTCGAGGTTGTCGCCGATTTCAGGATAGGCTTCCTGAATCGCCGAGAAAAGCGCTCCACCGGTACCCGGCTTCATGTCGCCGTCATAGCGACCCTTGACCGCGTCGGCGATGATCTTGTTCATCTTGTCGCTCTTGATGTTGGCGACACCGAGCTTCTCGTAGAAGCCGGCCTGGTAGGAGCTGAGCTCGTTCTGGTTGGCCAGATACTGAGCGTTGAGAGCGGTTTCCTGGCGGATACCGTCGTTGCGCACGCCGTTGATATAGCTGTAGAAGCCGAATCCGATGGCGAAGAGCACCGCAAAGACGATTCCGGTAATGATCAGACCTTTCTTCATGACTGTATACCTTTCGTTTGGTTCTTTTTGATTTTTGAGAGATCAGAATTGAAGGCGTTGACTTAACGCCGAATCCTGAAGTTTCGAGCAATTCGCCGATAGGTCTCAGGACCATAGGCGAGACAAATCCCCCATGCCAGACAGGCAAACAGGGTGATGACGAAGAGAATGGCGCCGAGCTGAAAACCGGTCGGTCTAAGCTCGCGAAGCAGGTATTCGAAGCCGACTTC
>CAZCBH010000151.1:3729-6848 GCA_964496875.1 uncultured Candidatus Obscuribacterales bacterium
CGATACTGGTTCGGATTCTCCGGCAGAAAGCGATAGGCAATCTGCACGTCACCGATGGAGGTCTCGACCACGAAGGTCCATTCCTCGGTGGTGTACGGGATTTTGTAATCCACGTCCTTCCACTCTTTCTTGGTGACGGTGCGGGTTTTCTCCTCTCCAGTGGACGGATCTGTGTAGGTCTCCTCGACATCGACATCTACGAGCTCTCGCCGGGTCTCGATCCAGTAGTGTCGCATCGGACCGTCTTCGTAGCAGGATTCTCGAATCAGCCGAGCTTTCAATTCCCAGCCGTTCCAGTTTTCGTAATAAGTCACCTGGTTGTTGATGGCGACTTTGACACCGACGTAAGCCGTCAGAGGGACGACTATCAGCAGCATCACCGCCATCGAAATCATGAGCTCCTTCCGGTCAATCCGGTAGCGGGAGCCCGTCTTATCGGTTATGTACTTGGCGAGCAGGCCAATCACAATTGTGATGACCGCGCCTGCGATTATCAGTATTGCCATCCGTTGTTCCTTTGGTTTGATTTCAACGTAGACAAAATCGTCCGGTTGTTCCTTCGCCGGGAGTACAACAGCCACAAGCGAAGAGTCAGTAAAATCCCCGGGCACTTACGTGCCTGAAAAAGTCAGATCAAGATAAGCTATGAGAGTGTTCCGGGGATCTTTGAATCGAAAATGGGGAATGGAACTATTGATATCTACAACATAGATAACATTGTAAAGAGAAAGCAAGTGATGAATAGATATATGTCGCCGCTATTCAGACACAAGCAGGCTCAAGCCCTGAAGAATGCGGACTTTTCAATCCGGCTCTTTGCCAGAAATACTGGTGCATAGCTGTCACGAACCGATACCCTGTCAAGAGGGCATTCGATTCTCTCGCGCGAGCTTGCGCAAAACAGGACTGTCACTCGGCGATGTAACAAACGCCTGTGAGCAGCCAGATAAGCCCCTCAAAATCACCGGCATTAACACCAAATAAGATACTCTCAGCTGGCATAAGAAAACGCCGGGACCACTGGCCCCGGCGTCTTGGATGGGCTTATCGACTCTCTGCCGGTTACTTCTTGAAAGACTTGCTGAAAGCTTCTTTCTTCTCGACAAGACCTTCGGGAAGCCTCTCACCGAGCATTTCGAAGTGCTCTTCATGGGAGAGAATCTCGGTCTGCCACTCTTTGTCGCAGACGGTCATGACACAGTCGAACTCCTCTTTAGAGAACTCCAACCCGGTCCAATCGAGATCTTCGAAACGGGGCGATTTACCCAGTTTGGTTTCGACCGCTTCGGCTTTACCGCTGACTCTTTCGAAGATCCATTTGAGAACCCGCATGTTCTCACCGAATCCGGGCCAGGCGAACTTGCCGTCTTCGTTGGTTCTGAACCAGTTGACACAGTAGATCTTGGGAGACTGGGTGACTTTATCATTGATAGAAAGCCAGTGATCGAAATAGTCACCCATGTTGTATCCGCAGAAAGGCTTCATAGCGAAAGGATCTCTGCGCACCTGACCGACTGCGCCGACCGCTGCAGCGGTGGTCTCGGAGCCCATGGTAGAAGCCATGTAGACCCCGGTCTCCCAGTCGGTGGACTCGACCACCAGGGGAACGGTGTTAGCGCGACGACCACCGAAGATAAAGGCGCTTATCGGCACACCCTCGACATCTTCCCATTTTTCATCGAGAGAAGGACACTGGGCGGCAGGTGCGGTGAAACGAGCGTTGGCATGGGCTGCGTCTCTACCACAATCCGGGGTCCACTCTTGACCGGTCCAGTCGATAAGTTTAGCAGGAGCTTCTTTGGTCATGCCTTCCCACCAAACGTCACCATCGGGGGTGAGAGCCACATTGGTGAAGATGCAGTTCTTCGCCAGGGTTTTCATGGCATTGGGGTTGGTCTTGTCGGAAGTACCGGGAGCGACGCCAAAATAGCCGTATTCAGGGTTGATAGCATAGAGCTTGCCGTCTTGACCGGGCTTGATCCAGGCGATATCGTCACCGACAGTGGTGACTTTCCAGCCTTTCATAGAAGAAGGAGGAATCATCATTGCCAGATTGGTTTTGCCGCAAGCGCTGGGGAAAGCGGCTGCGACATATTTCTTCTCGCCCTGGGGAGATTCGATACCGAGGATGAGCATGTGCTCAGCCAGCCAGCCTTCGTCTCTGGCGATATTGGAAGCGATTCTGAGAGCGAAGCACTTTTTGCCGAGCAGGGCGTTGCCACCATATCCGGAGCCATAAGACCAGATTTCTCTGGTTTCGGGGAAATGAACTATGTATTTTTCTTCGTCGTTACAGGGCCAGGCTACGTCCTTCTGTCCTTCGGCGAGCGGCATGCCTACTGTGTGCATGCAGGGTACGAACTGACCGTCGACTCCCAGGGTATCGAGAGCTTGCTGCCCCATGCGGGTCATCACTTTCATGCTGACCGCAACATAGGCAGAGTCTGTGATCTCTACTCCGATATGAGAAAGTCTAGAGCCGTAAGGACCCATGCTGAAAGGCACGACATACATGGTGCGCCCTTTCATACAGCCATCGAAAAGCTTGTTTAGTTTCGATTGCATCTCGGCAGGTGCCATCCAGTTGTTGTTGGGACCGGCATCGATTTCTGCTTCGGTGCAGACAAAAGTTTTGTCTTCGACTCTAGCGACATCCGACTGATTGGAACGTGCCAGATAGCTGTTGGGACGCTTCTCGGGATTGAGCTTGATCAGGGTGCCTTGATCAACGAGCTCTGCACAGAGTCTGTTGTATTCCTCTTCGGTACCGTTGCACCAATAGACCTGATCGGGCTTGCAGAGAGCGACTGCCTTCTCGACCCATTCGATTAGCTGCTTATTCTTGGTTGGATAATTTGAAGCTGCAGAGTATTTGTCTACTCTAGCCATCGTGGATGTCATAGCTTTTCCCCTTGAATTGGTTACTCGAAACCCCTGTCTCGAGCTGATCACAGAACGCCTATAAGAATAAGCCAGATTTATAGTTGTTAAGGGTTCGAGTCCATCAATCTTTAGATTTTTGACTGTCAGAACCGGGTGGAAACCGCCCGGAGCAATGCGCCGGGCCGCGCAGGGTTCAAGGGGGACCGGCAAGATTTCACCTTAAGGAAATTTCCTTT
>CAZCBH010000151.1:6948-8149 GCA_964496875.1 uncultured Candidatus Obscuribacterales bacterium
TGCACCTGGCCATCGCCGCCGGCAAGAAGTAAACTCCGCATCGAAGAGTTGTAAACAAAAGAGTCGGGAATTGCTGTGGGCAGTCCCGGCTCTTTTTACTTCTCGTCTTTGTCAGAGAGGGTTTTAGACCCGCCGACGTTCTCGAATTCCTGGGGCTCAGCACCTTCATCCATGGGGTCTTCTCGGTCGGCACTCTCAAGCTGCTCCGGCTTTTCTTGCTTCTGCAAATCGCTCTTTACAGGAGCGGATTTCTTGACCGAACCGCTTTTTAGATCCTTCAGTCCTTTGTTCCAGCGCATGTCTTCCGGATTCTGCCGATAGAACTCGAAGTGCTCCAGGTCCATATTGAAAGCCTCGGGCTCTACTCGAAGAAGTCCGTAGAACGGATTGTTGTAAATAGACCAGAGATAGATATTCAAAGAGAGTGTCAGAGCGACAAGAGAAGTCATGAAGATCTGAGCTTTCAAACTGTTTATTCCGAAGGAATAGGTAAAAGTGATAACCGATATGGCTCCGGTTATCAGCACCACCCAGAGTATCGGCGACACCCAGGTACGGCTTGTGACCAGACGGCTGCGTCTGTGATCATTCAGAGACTTGGCGGCAGCGAGGAGCTCGGGATACACATACTGCTCTCTTACGGAGGTCGGCTCATAAGAGATAATATCCCACCACATTTTGTCTATCGATTCCCAGGCACGATCGCAAGTCTCTTCTCGCTGCATATCCTCCCATTCTTCATCCACCACGGCTTTGGCATAATCGAGACAGGACTGCTGGAGCGAATCTCGAAGCTTGGGCGGCAAGGCGGTCGACAGGCGAAAGGTGTCGGCAAGGGCGACTGCCTCGGACTCGACGTTCAGCCTAGCCTTTTGAAAAGTTTCCATCGACTGAACAACAAGAAGTCCCAGGAGAACCGCATAGAGCGTGCCAATAACCTGAAGCATCGGATCTGCTACCTGATTATGCTCTTTCAAAGTATCGGCATGGGTGATTTTTCTGGCTAAAAATAGCCCACCTACGGCCAGGGCAATGGTTACGACCGATACGAGGACCCCGAATAAAAATAGCTCCATCTTGGAAGATATGCTCCTGAAGTGAGATTGGAAAATTCTGGCAGATTTGCCCCCACATTTGAAGAGGCACTCAAGAAATAGAGATTGGCTCATGGCGGAAAAGGGTATGTAGAAAGCCGGAGTAT
>CAZCBH010000152.1:0-8002 GCA_964496875.1 uncultured Candidatus Obscuribacterales bacterium
CAGTTTTTGCGAGGAGCTGAGCGTACCGGAGAAGCCCTTATTGAACGAGCTCCAGGCTTCCTACCGGCGCGTCAGTACCGGTCAGAAGCTCTCCTTCTTTTACTTCTTTGAGGAATCTCAGCTTGTGCTTGGTGTCAGTGTCGATGATCGACATGAACACTTCGTATTTGCCGGGTTTGAGTTCCGGCATCTTCAGCTCTTCTTCCCAGGTGATCGGCTTACCCGCTACCCATTCATTGGTCGGGATATCCGGTGTGTGCAAAGATCGCATGATGGGCTTGCCTTTGCTGTTGCGGAATTCGAGCTGGACCTTATAGCTGGTGGCTTGATCCTTATCCAGTTCTCGTTTCGGATTGAGGGCTGTGGCGGCTCCCAGGTTGACAAAAGTAAATGATGTTTTCAGTGGATCGCCTACTTTGGCATCGCTGGGTAATGATACCTCCCTCGATACCAGCTGGTAGCCGATATGAGAATGAATTTTAGCCAGTGAATCTTTCACCGCTTGATCTTCTGATTTGATCAAGTTTATCGGTAATTCTACGTAACTGATACCATCAACCAGGGCTATCTTTGACAACTTCTCCATGTCTTTTTTCTCGAAGTCCGGCGATAGCTGGAAACCGGTGAGAGTATCGTAGTGGAATTTGAGAAGTACCCTGAATTCATTGAAGCCATGTTTAGCATTGGCGACGTTCTGGCGAGTCAAATAGACTCTTTGTCCGTAGCGGTAAATCAAGTAATCGGAGATTTCGTCCAGGCCGCTTTGACCCTTGCCGCCTTTGATAGGCGGGTTGACGTCGAAATTCAACCTGGTCTCTTTGAAGGCATTGGGAAATATGTCCGCCACGTATTTCCAGTGCTCTACCAGCTGTCTTTCGCTCATTTTGTAGTCTTTTTTGAGTTGCTTGTAGAGATTTTTATAATTGGCTTTCGAAGGTTCGCTTTCGACTTCTACGTTCTCCGCGGTGTCTTCGTCGTCGTCCACTTCAATTTCCGAGGTCTTGTCCTTTGACGAAACGGGCTCGGTCTTTTCTTCTTTCGACACAGGCTTCTCTTCGACGGTGTTTTTTTCGGCAGCCGGCTTGTCGCTTTCTACTGTTTCGATGGTCTCGGTGTTTTCCTCTGAACTTTCAGAAGTTTCGGCAGCTCCCTGATTCTTCTCTACTTCTTCTGTTTGCTTGGTTTGCTCTGATTCTGAAGTGGCCGTGTCGGTGGTTGGTTCCGGCTCGGTGTCGGCGTCGGAGGAGGGGGTGTCTTGTCCTTCGCCTGAGCCGTCCTCGAGGGCTACCAGGGTAGAGGAGTCGATTGTCTCTTCGCTTATGTCTTTCTCGTCTTTCTTGCCTTCGTCCTCGTTTTTGTCAGAATCTTTAACTTTGCTGATGGTGACGAAGTTGGGAATCACTTTTGTCGACCCCAGAATGCCACCACCGGTAATTCCGACAGAGTGGATGTTTTTGTTCTTGTCGTACTTGTCTCCCATGGCATTGACAAAGTTCGACCACTTCGCAAGATAGGTCGAGTCCCAGAATATCGGCATAAGATGCTTCTCTCCGTCGGTTCCGTAGAACTCGATAGATTTGGCACCAGCTTCGAAAACCCATTCGGGAGTATCCGATTTCAGTTTATTGTCAAGTCCACAAGTGGAAACCCGCACTATCACCTTCTTCTTTTTTTCAGCGGCGATTTCCAGGATCTTGTCCAGCTTCGACCAATCATATTTAAATTCGGTGGGCTCTAAATGTTGCCAGGGCAGTAGCACCGAAATGCCATTGATGTTGTCTCGTTCCAGCAAAGAAATAATAGACTCTCGGTCCTGCTGCATTTCAAGGGGGACTATGGCAAAGAATCCGGTTTCCGGATTAACCACCGGAGATGCTCCCGGGACCTCGACGAAAGTGAACTTCTTCTTTTTGATAACCCGGTCCTGGGATTCGTTTTTATAGGAATCCTCCGGAATAGGGTTGAAGTATTTAAGAAACTCCACCGCTTTGTTCTTTGCAAGAACCGGTCCCGGCAATGCCAGAGAAATAGCGGTCAATGCAGTAACAGAAATGGTCGTTAGCTTCTTGCGTTTAAACATGGCTCCTCCGCCTGGTCCGATTCTTTCTTGCTCTTGCCTGATTCAGGATCATATGATTTTACTAGGAAATGAGTTTTCATCCACTAAAGATGTTACGATTCCAACCTGACTGCCGGGATCGCGGGCAGTTTCCCCTGGATTCGAGATTGCTGGAATTACGTTTTGAGTCTGACATACCTGGGACATAGCGCCATTCATTTTGAGGTTAAGGGGATCAACATATATGTTGATCCATATTTAAGAGACCCGGTGGATTGGGCGAAGTTGGCGAAGGGTCATGTGGTGCTTTTCAGTCATGGCCATTTCGATCATGGTGCCCAGTTGGCGGCGGATCTTTATGATTCCTGGAATTGTAGCTTCATCGCTCCCCCGGAGCTGGTGAAGTGGATGAAGCGAAAGTTTCGGTCGCGGATTCCGGAAGAAGCTTTCTACAGTCTGGAGCCTGGGCAATACACCTATTGCGGTGATGTAAAGATATCGGCTGTTCCGGCGCACCATCCAATCAATCGTCTGGGCAAGACTTTGATGGCTATTTTTGCTCGTAGCTCGGCTCCTGGAAAACCGGTGAATGGCTACTTCTTCGAAGGCTATTATCATGCCGGCGCCACCATATATTGTGATTCGATTTTGCAGGCGCTGAAAAATTTCGATGTTCATACAGCCTGCCTTCCTATTGGTGGCAAGTACGCCATCGCCAGTCCGGCAGAGGCTTTGCGCCTGGCGGAAGGAATAGGTGCTCGACGTCTTGTTCCGATGCACTGGCAACCTTTATTAGATCAGGTATTTTTCCGCTACCAACCCTCGGACCTTTTGAGAATGGCCCGGGAAGATAATTCCGCTATCGAAATACGAGCGCTTGCGATTGGTGAAGCTCTCGCTCTACCGGAACTTCTCTGCGACCAGAAATAGGCAATTAAAAGGATCGGCGCAAGTCGCGAACGAGAATAAGATCGATTTTGATTCTGCGGCCTGTCTCTCTACTTCCGGGTGAATTTAGTTATCAGACTGAGATAGCGTTTTTTTTGACCCTGGAAACTCTGATAGTTGCCAGGATTACAAGATTTAATCTAATTGACGACGAGAAGTTTTTATAAAGCCTGACCGGAGCGCAGCTATGACGGTCTTGGTCGAGGCAGGCATCCGTGGCTGTTTCGCTCAAGTCTTCTTTGCCTGGATTCAGTTCGATGCGGCTGGAAAGTTTCAGCCTGATAAATCGCCTTATCAAGCGGAAGAGTCTCTATTTTAAATTTGTGAAAAACACTGTAAATTGGCTTCCCAGGAAGGATCCGCACAGGTTGACATCGTACTGTCGTGTCTATTTGGAGGGGGTCTGGTCAATAATTGCCTTTAGTGGGCACAATATATTCGTTCCGTCGGATCATAGAATATAAATCCTTTAATAAAGTTAGTAGATTCGGCGGAGAGTATGGGCATGATCGACCTAAATATATGTCGTTGGAATCAGGTTGGCTGGCATCCTCTCGACATTTTAGGAAGATAGACCGGCAAAGCTAATTAACCCAAGTATAATTTTGGGGTCTCCAGCCTTAACTCGTGGAGTAGAGGGAGTTTCAAAGATATGGGTAAATCTGTAGGCATTGACCTAGGAACCACAAACTCAGTTGTCGCCGTCATGGAAGGTGGACAACCTACGGTCATATCCAATGCCGAAGGCGGTCGCACCACCCCCTCGGTGGTGGCGTTCACCAAGTCCGGCGAGCGACTGGTTGGTCAGCTTGCTCGCCGTCAAGCGGTGTTGAACCCGGAGAATACCGTTTATTCAATTAAACGATTCATGGGTCGTCGCTTTTCCGAAGTCGATTCCGAAAAGAAACTGGTTTCGTACACGGTCAAAGAAGGTGTGGACGGCGGCTGCAAAGTCTCTATCCAGGGCAAGGATTATTCGCCGGAAGAGATATCCGCAATGATTCTCCGCAAGCTCAAAGAGGATGCCGAGAAGTATCTCGGCGAGAAAGTCACCGGGGCGGTCATCACCGTACCCGCGTACTTCAACGATTCACAACGTCAGTCTACAAAGAACGCCGGCACCATCGCCGGTCTCGATGTGCTGCGCATCATAAACGAGCCGACAGCCGCGGCGCTTGCCTATGGTATGGACAAGAAAGACAACGAAGTCATTCTTGTATTCGACCTTGGCGGCGGTACATTCGACGTTTCGATTCTAGAAGTCGGTGACGGTGTTTTCGAAGTCAAGTCCACCTCCGGTGACACCCACCTGGGCGGAGACGATTTCGACCATTGTATCGTCAGCTGGGTTGCCGATGAGTTCACTAATCTTGAGGGTATCGACCTTCGCAAAGACAGGCAGGCTCTACAGCGTCTTACAGAAGCCGCCGAAAAAGCCAAAATCGAGCTCTCGTCGGTTACAGAGACCAACATCTCGCTACCCTTCATCACCGCAGACACCTCCGGTCCCAAGCACCTGGAGATGACTCTCACCCGGGCTCGTTTCGATGAATTGACCAGGCATCTGGTCGAACGTTGTCGCGCTCCCATGGAGCAGGCTCTCAAGGACGCCAAGCTCAGTTTCGAATCTCTCGATGAAGTGGTACTGGTGGGTGGTTCGACAAGAATTCCCGCCGTTCAGGCTCTGGTTGCCAGTCTCACTGGTGGTAAAGAGCCGAACCAGACCGTCAACCCCGACGAAGTCGTCTCGGTGGGCGCCGCCATCCAGGCCGGTGTCCTCGGGGGTGAAGTCAAAGGGGTGGTGCTGCTCGACGTTACTCCGCTTTCGCTGGGTATCGAGACCATGGGTGGCGTCATGACCAAGCTGGTCGAGCGCAACACCACAATTCCCACCAGAAAGACCGAAGTATTCTCCACCGCCGAAGATGGTCAGACCGCTGTAGACATTTATGTCTTCCAGGGTGAGCGTCCGATGGCAAGAGATAACAAACTTCTGGGCAACTTCCGTTTGGACGGTATTGCACCGGCTTCCCGGGGGCAACCGAAGATCGAAGTTACCTTTGATATCGATGCCAACGGTATTCTCAACGTTACCGCCCGCGACCAGGCAACCGGAAAAGAGCAGAAGATTACGATCACTGCCAGCACCAATATGTCCAAAGACGACATCGAACGTGCCATCAGAGAAGCCGAATCCCATGCTTCCGACGACAGAAGCCGTAAAGAAGAGGCGGATGTTCGCAACGAAGGGGACAGCATCTGTTACGCCGTGGAACGTCAGATCAAAGAACTCGGCGAAAAAGTCTCTGCCGGGGAGAAATCGAGAGCAGAGATGCTCGTTTCGGACTTGAGACAAAAACTCAAGGACGGTGCCGACCTCGATACGCTCAAGTCGATCATGAACGAACTGCGTGGTGCCCTCGTACTGCTGCAACAAGCTGCCAGACCGGCTCCTGGTGAAGGCGACGACGAGTGGGCCGATGATGGTGAATACGGTGCCGACGGCGAAGTCGAGTACCAGGATGATCAGGGCGGATACGAAACCCAGGCCGGGGACGTACCCTACGATCCCTTTACCGGCACCGGAATCGATAACCAGGCTGGAATGTACGAAGATTCCGGCGGTCACGAAGAGGCCGGATTCACGGCTTCCGGTGACGAGGTGGTCGATGCCGAGTTTCGTCAAACAGACGAGTAAGCAGTGAATTGTAGAATCCATTAGAGATTCTCCGGATTCAATGAAAGGGGCAGGTCACTGCCCCTTTTGCTTGAGCATTTTTCGATTTCAATGTTATTCTGTTGATATGAGCATTCGACGAGATCTCCATATAAAGCTCTTGCTGTCAGTTTCACTGGCGCTTTTCAGCGTTTGCTCAGGAGGGTTTTCGGCAGGCGCTTCCAGTCCGGATCAAGTCGGCGCCGGCTCGAACCCCAGCTCTGGAGCAAGCCCCAGTAAAGAATTCACAGCGCTTTTGAAGGATTTGAAAAGTCTGGAGGACCGCTTTTTCTTTCACAGCTACGATCATGATCCTCCGGAGAAGCGCGTGGAGCGTCTTGAGCTTCTTATTTTCGGTGGTCATAAATATGGCGTGGTTGAGGACCGGTTGGAGAACCTCAAAAAATCCATTGTCGAGCGCGATCAAGAATCTGCCCGAAAGACTGCCGGTAGCAGCGGTCAGTCCCAATCCCAGTCCCAATCCCAATCCCAATCTCAATCCCAGTCGGTTGACGGCTCCGAAAAAATACCCGGAGGCGGCGCTTCAGGGGACGAAAGCGGTCAGTATCCGATCTTGAATACCCTGGAATGGCGCGTCTTGAAGAAGACTTATCGGAGCGAAAGTCTGGATCAGCGCTTGAACAGGCTGGAGGCCAAACTGTTTGGTCAGCCCAGCCCGGCGATGGCTTATTCTGATCGCATAGAGCGTTTGAAGAAAATAGTCGGGATCAACGTCACCAGTATCTCTCCCGGTGCAAGCAGTGATCCCCGCATCATACCTGGTCCTTTACCCCAGGCTGGTCGAGACCCTGCCACCGGTCTTCCTTTTCGCAGTTTGCAGGAGTTGAATCCAAACTCGAGGCAGTTTCAACAGGACTTTCACCGGCAATTCAACAAGGATCTCTCTAACATGATGCGTTACTTAGAAGGCGATCTTCACAAGATTTTCGACGGTTATAAAAACTCACCCCAGGGTTCTCCTCTGATTATTCCAAATACTGAACTGAAGCTGAAGCCGAAACCTCGGGTTACCGTGCCTCCCTACGCTGACCCGAATAGTATTTGAACCGATAAACCCGGCTGAACTATTGGTTTTGCATGGTGATCGAGTTGATCTTGTCGCCTTTTGTTATTTTGAAAACCGTATCCATGCCATCTATGACGCCACCGAATATGGTGTATTTGAAATCCAGTCGCTGTTGAGGAGCCAGGGTGATATAGAACTGGCAACTGGCTGAATGAGGATTCTTGGGGAAGTGCGCCATGGCTACAACCCCGGCGGCATTATGTCTGACATTCGGTGATGTCTCCAGAAAAAGCATCCTGGGTTGATTGGTTTTCGGGTCTATATAAAGTCCGGTGCCATTGCCTTTGGGGCAGCCGCCCTGAATAACGAAACCCGGTTCGTGCCGGTGAAAAATCAAACCGTTGTAGAAGCCCTCGTTTATCATACTGATATAAGCCTCGACGGTTTTAGGGGCGTATTCTTTGAAAAGCCTGATTGTAATTTTTCCTTTGTTAGTATCTATTACACAAACCGGGTCTTGTCCCTGGCTCTGGTTCTGATTCTGCGCTTGAGTCGGGATCTGGGGATTTTGCTGGGTCGAGATACCGCTGAACATCGGATTTGCCCCGGAGCCCGTCGGTGGGGGCTGGGGCGAAGCACCGCCTCCTATGCCGGTTGCCGGCAATCTCGCACCGGCTCCGGCGCCACCATAGCTGGCTCTGCCTATATTATTATCGCCAAGACCCGGGGCATTCTGATTGCTCTGGACACTGGAGCTGCCGGTGCTGCTTGTTGCGGAACTTGAAGAGGTGGTGGATTTGGGGCTCAGGGTGACATCGGGAGGAATAAGATCCGATGGCAGAGGATCCGCCACCGCCGGGTTCGATTCAAGTAGGACGCTGTAAATTGCCGCCAGGAAAATAGCGAGCAAACAGAGCTCTATTCGACAGCTTCTCTGCTTAGATCCTGACACTTGCTCTTTGCCGCTATTCTTCATAATAGGCTGCTCCCGGGGAATTATCGAATTTCCTCTCTTTCGTCTATTTTAACCAGGTAAACTCAAAATCAGTATAAATCTCCAGATTCGGGTGTTTTGTGAGGAAGGATGCCGGCACGGCTCCTTCTATGCAGCCGTTGAAGGCTCTTTTCAGAATAGAGATTTTGCTTTTAGAGAATGCCAGAAGAATTATTTTGCGACTTTCCAAAATCGTCTGGATACCCATGGTCACCGCTCTTCGGGGGACAGCATCCGGGCTGGGGAAGAATTCTTGAT
>CAZCBH010000153.1:0-7755 GCA_964496875.1 uncultured Candidatus Obscuribacterales bacterium
GGTTGGAAGCATCCAGTGATCCTTCCAAAGTGGAAGCCTATGTCGACGGTTTCGTAGACTATAGAGGGATCATGGAGGGTCTGCAAACCAGAATTAAACGGCACTGGCACCCACCCAAGAAAAATGTTTCCAGGCATGCCATCGTGATGTTTCGGCTTTTTCGAGACGGTCATATCGAAAAGTTGAGGTTAGCTCGATCCACAGGTCTTCCGTCTTATGACGAGTCATGTCTCCAGGCAGTCTCCAACTCCTCACCCCTGGCAAGACTGCCCGACGGCTCGCCTCGCAGTGTCGATATTCTGTTCACCTTCTCTTACAACGTCCACCGCTCGCGCTATTAATGCCGCATGACGCCGCATATGATACCGCTTCAAGAACTCTCTTTCGGGTCGGGACGCTCGGCGTTGATAATAGATTGCAAGGCGGCTATCTCTGCTTCTATCTCTTCCAGTTCGACAAAGAGAAGAATATTGGGCTCGGACAATTCTCCGATGTCTTCGGTCAGCCGGTCCACTTTCTCTGAGAGCTTTTCCAGGAGCTTGACCATCATACCGATCTGCTCTTGCGAGAGTTCGTCCCGCAATTTCTCGATGGCGAAGGTGAGCTTGCCGTACTGTTCTCCTAACTCCGTCAGCTTGCCCGAACGAATCGCAATCGATTCGTTGACACGGCGCAGGCGCTCCACCACTTTCTTTCGCTCAGTGGTGAGCTTCTTGAGCCGTTTCCAGATGTCTACGGGTTCACCGCTTGCTTCGGACATGAGCAGGTTTCCTTTATCTGTATATTCCTTACCACATTTGGTGGTAGATCAAAGGCTTTCCCACAGCACTTTCGTATCTCCGGTATCTCCAGTTGCTTTTAAAGCGACTCTGTTGCTACCATTCTCTCTTATTCAAATTTCCAGGGTTAATAAAACTATGTCCGCCGGTCCAAAACAGCGAGTTATCAGTGAATCTCTCAGGGAAGAAGGGCGGGAGTTGCTGGCCACCCTGCCTGCCCGAGATCAATTTTTCGAGCGGGTGATGGAGCTGCTCGGCGATGTCGGGGATGCCGGCGATACCAGGGATTTCATCTATGGCATCGCAGCCATTCCGGATCTCGATTCAGGAGAATTGAACCGTCTTTTAGAAGAGCGCCGGGGACAAGACCCGGCCAGAGCTAAAAGAGCCGCCAAAAGATTGAACGAAGCCAATCTGCGTCTGGTTCTATGGGTCGCAAAAGACTATTGCAGCGCCGGTCTGCAAATCAAAGATATCATCAACGAAGGCACAGTTGGGTTGCTTCTGGCTGTGGAGACCTTTGAAGCTGATGATTTCAGCTTCAGAGAGTACGCCATCTGTCTCATTAAGGAAGCGATCTCTTTTGCGGTGGCCGAAGAGACCCGTTTTTCAAGGGTGCCTGACTATATTCTCGAGAAAATAAACGCGGTCAAAGTGGTGACCCGGCGTCTTGCCGATGAACTGGGGGCGGAGCCTCCTTACGAGAAAATCGCCGAAGCCATGGGCCTTACCAGAGAAGAGCTGGAGCGCCTGGTCGGTCTTGCCAAAATTCCAGCCAATAACGAGTCCGCCGAAGAATCCGGCGATGAAGGCGGAGACGAGTTCGAGCTGGGGCTCGATTCCGGCTTCGAAGAATATGAATATGGTTACGGATCCGGATACGGTTCCGAGGATGAAGAAGTCTAGATCTAGATAATTCCTGCTTTGAGCAGGTCTTTGAGGTCGATTAAACCAACCGGTCTCGACTGTTCATCGAGAATAAGCAGAGCCGAGATAGAGTGTTTCTCCATCAGTTTGAGCGCCGCTACCGCCAGACAATCCGGGGAGATGGTCTTGGGTGTTCTGGTCATGAGCTCTTCGGCATCTTTGTTGAAGAACTCGGCGCCATGCTTGATCAAGCCGCGACGCAGATCTCCGTCGGTGATGATGCCGCGCAGGCGGCCTTCTCCGTCGAGGACGGTTGTGAAGCCCAGCTTCTTCTCGTCTATCTCTTTAAGAACTGTGCCGTAGTCGGTGCTGACGCCCACAGTAGGCACCTGAATGCCCGAGCGCATAACATCCTGGACGGTGATCAGCATCTTGCCGAGATTGCCTCCCGGATGGCTTCTGGCGAAATCCTCTTTCTGAAAGCCTTTCAGGCTCATGAGCACGATAGCCAGAGCATCGCCCATGGCTAATGCCGCAGTGGTAGAAGAGGTCGGAGCCAGGTTGAGGGGGCAGGCTTCTCTTTCAACGCCCACATCGAGGACGATATCGGCAAAGCGGGCGAGAGTGGAGGAGAGATTCCCGGTCATGGCTATTAGTTTGAGACCCAGCCTTTTAATAGGATCCAGGACCATGGTTATCTCCTGGGTCTCGCCGGAGCCGGAAAGGGCTATTACAACGTCTTTTTCATCCATCATTCCGAAATCGCCATGGCGAAGCTCAGCCGGATGGACGAAGAAGGCGGGGGTGCCGGTTGATGCCAGGGTGGCGGCTATCTTGTTGGCGATATGTCCCGATTTGCCCATGCCGGTGACCACTACTTTACCGTTGCACTGGGCGAGCATCTCTATTGCATCTTCGAATTCTATTGAGAGGCGGTTTCTGATGGCAAGAATCGCCTCGGCTTCTTCTTCGAGGACCTGGCAGGCGAGGTCGACGATGGCCGATTCACCCTCGGCAAGCAGGCGTTCTTCGCAGGCGCCGGCGGCAACGCTGAAATCGAGAGAATGTCCCTGGAAGACTGGGCTATCCGGTTGATTGGCTGGTGAGGTCACGACGGGTCCTTTTGGCTTATCTGTTCCGATGATTCAGGTCTGCTGGCTGGATCGGGCCTGGCTCTTGCTTTATACTGCAAGATGCCCGTTATTGTACGCTCTTGACAGCCCTGGTTTCTTGACAAACTGTAAGCTATTCGGATCGATACATTTGAAACCTGCTATCGAGCTATCATTACTGGGCATTCTTCATGGGTAAAGGCTTATATCCATTTTGTTGATTTAGATTAATCTCCTCGTTCTGCCTTCCCCGCCCCTTACTACTAAATGACCGCCATACTGACACGTAATGATAAGCTCGGAGAGGGTCACTATACAGTGATCAAAGAGCTTGGCGTCGGTGGAATGGGGGTGGTCTACCAGTGCCGGGATGAGTTTCTGGAGCGGGATGTGGCTATAAAAATGCTGCTTCCTGCCCTGGTCAAGAATCCCCGCAATCTAGAGGTGTTCAAGCAAGAGGCAAAGCTGGCTGCCCAGCTGGAGCATCCCAATATCGTTACCGTTTACGATATCGGTGTTGAGAAGCGCGGCAAAGATGAACATTATTTCGTCGCCATGGAATATCTGCCCGGGGGTAACCTGGGCAGTCAGACCGCTGCCGGCGCCCTGCCGGTGGAGCATGCGATCAACTGGATGAAGCAGCTCGCCAACGGGCTCTTTTACGCCCATAAAATGAACGTGGTCCACCAGGACATCAAAGCTGACAATATATTCATAAACAAGGACGGGGATCTCAAAATCGGAGATTTCGGTCTGGCTCGCTTGATGGAGAACAAAGTATTCATCAACCCGTCCACCAAAGGTATGGGAACTCCCGCCTATATGTCGCCGGAACTCTGTCGCGGCGAGCAGCAGGATCATCGCTCGGATATATATTCCCTGGGTGTGCTCTTCTTCGAGATGGCTACCGGTCAGCTGCCCTTCAAGGCAGAAGGGATGATCGAGATGGCCATGAAACATACGACGGCGCCCATTCCTTCTGCCAGGCGAATCAATCCGCTCATTCCATCGGTGGTGGATAAAGTGATTCGCAAGATGATGGAGAAATCTCCTGACGATCGCTTCCAGAGTCTTGATGCTGTGATCAGTGTTCTCGATGACCTTATATTCGAGCTCCGGGTCAAGCGCATGGGGCTCAAATATGACGCCAACAAAGAGGATTCCAAAGAGCTTCTTGCACTTAAAGAAGCCGAAGCCAGGGCGAAAAAGAAAGCAGCAGGTCCCTCAGTCGAGCCCGCTAAGGATGTCGGCACCAGTACCAGTACCAATAACCGCATCGTCGATACCCAGAATGTTGCCACCGGAGGCGCTGTCTTAGAGCCGAAGCGTAAAGATACCGCCGCAGCGGAGATCCGGATCAAAGATTTGAAAGCTGCCGGTATTAAACTGCCGCAAGAAGTGGGTCCCAGTCGTCCCCCCACCCAGGATGTGCAGAAGGAGCTTGCCGATTCGGTTATTTCTCATAGTTCAATGCCGGCTATCTCCGGCAAAGAACCGCTCTTGCAGTCGAAGTGGGTTTTCTCGACCGGTGGACCTATTGGTTGGCGCTCCCATCCTGTGATGTCTGCCGGAGAGCTCTCCATCTATCTGGGCTCCGCTGACTTCAATCTATATAAAGTAACTCTTGGATCAGGCGAGCAGCAATGGTGTTACAACACCGGCGCACCGGTTCTGGCCAGCCCCGTGGTTAAAGATGACTCGGTCTATGTCGCCAATGCCGACGGCATCTTGAGTCGTCTCAGGGCAGATTCAGGAGAGGTCCTCTGGCAAAGGGATCTTGAATCCGGGGTGGTATCGACGCCTCTTTTAATCGGCGAAAGAATTGTCACCGCCACTAAGTCCGGACGGATCTGTTGTCTAGAATTGAAGAGCGGTCAGGGCGTATGGGCGTTTGACAGTGGTGCTCCGGTGGTGTCGAGCCCCAGTCATTTCAGCAAAGAGCTTTTCTTCGGTACCCGGGAGAAATCAGTGTTCTGCCTCGATATCAAGACCGGGCACAAGAAATGGAAAGCCTTTGTAGATGGTGCGGTGGTGTCTACCCCGGCGGTGTCGGTGGACAGCCTCTATGTCGGTACCCAGGAAGGGGCTTTCTATGCCCTCGATGTGGAGTCCGGTCAGCCCCTGTGGGACTATTATGCCGATAAGAGCATTATCTCCAGTCCGGTTATATCTTTTACTTCGGTGATGTTCACCAGTCTCGACAAATGGCTCTATTGCTGCGAAAAGTATGACGGTCGGCTCAAGTGGAAGGCGGCTTTAAAAGGCAGAGTGCAGGCCGATCTGACCACGGTGGATAAGTATCTGGTGGCGGTTACCCGGGAAGGCTGGATGCAGGCTTTCGCGATGGCCACCGGCAATATGCAATGGCAGAAGAACTTCGGCACCAGGCTGGAATCGACGCCTCTCTTTTTGAGAGACGGGCTTCTGGTCGCCACCATAGAAGGAAAGCTGACTTATTACGCATTCGGCAAAGAACTTCTGTCGAAGACTGCCTAGTTCAGCCAGCCGGCAATTCTATCCGAGAGAATAGCCAGAAAGGCGAGAATGCTGACGACACCATTGACGGTGAAAAACGCGGCGTTTACTTTGCTGAGGTCTTTTTCTGAAACCAGGCTATGCTCGTAGATAAGCATTGCCGACACCACTGTCGCTCCCAGCCAGTAGAACCAGGAGAGATGCAGGTTGAAACCCAGGGCAAGCAAGGCGGACACGGTCAGGACATGGAGACCGCGTGAGATCAATAGCGCTCTGCCTACGCCGAATTTTGAAGGCAGACTGAAGAGTTTTTCTTCCTGGTCAAATCCGACATCTTGAGAAGCGTAAATAATGTCGAAGCCCGCCACCCAGGTGGACACTGCCAGGGCGAGCAGCCAGGGGGCGGCATTGCCCAGCTCGCCGCCGGCGGCAATCCAGCCACCAAGGGCGGCACCACCCAGGGCGATACCGAGCACGATATGGCAGAGGTAAGTAAAACGTTTGGTGTAGGAATAGAAGCTGAGCCAGAAAACCGCTATCGGGGAGAGTTGCAGGCAGAGTGGTGGCAACTGGCTGGCAGCGCCCAGCATAAGCCCGAAAGAGAGAACGGCAAACAGAAATGCTGTTGACTTCTTTATCCTGCCAGCCGGCAGGGCGCGATCTTGAGTGCGGGGGTTTTTGCCGTCTATCTTCAAATCAATAAGCCGGTTTAATGTCATCGCCGCCGAACGAGCGCCCACGAAAGCCAGGATCGTGAAAAATACCGTCAGAAAGGCGGGCGGTTGGGGCGAAGCCAGAACCAGACCTGATAGAGCGAAAGGCAGAGCGAACACCGTGTGTTCGATCTTGATCATCTCGGTCCATTCTTTTACGGTGGCTATTTGATTCATGGTCAGGGTCTCTTTTTTCAGGGCCGCTTTTGTGGGCAGCGATATGCATATTAGCTTATGCAACTCTATATAGAACCGTATCAGTGCGCTCTTTTACACTTAATTTAATAGCAATTTCTCTTGAATAATTCGTCTGAAACTGGCATGATTAGCTAAAATTGCAATAAGGAACAGCTGGTTTGCGGCATTGTTCCGGCTAGTCAAGAGGATTGATTTGCATGAACCTTCAGAATAGTTCAACCGGGGCATCCGAAAAGACCATCGATCTACAGGGTGTGGCCTCTTTCGCCAGCCTGGTTGAGGTACTGGCTCAAGAGCTGGGTACCAACCCGGGCAGACTGCAGGGTCAGCTTCCCGATGGTCCTGACACATTCAATCGTCTCTCCGGCGAGCTGGAGCTGAACACCAAAGGTTTTCGTCGCAAAATCACCCTCTATTCCCAACCCGGCAGTCCTCTCACCATGCGCTTCCAGTGTGCCTGGGTCAAAGACGAGATAGGCGACGGTCCTGATGCGGTCGTGGGTGGAGTTTCCGCCGACTACTATCTGGGCGGTACCGTGGACAGCATCCTTCCCCAGGGCAGAGCGCTGGCAAGATATGTAGAAGATATCTTCGCCGTGATGGACCGTATGGTCACCCTCGGTCATTCGCAAAAGCTAGCCTCGATGAGCATACCGACCTCTAAAATAGATGCTTTTGAAAAATCCGAAGAAGAGCCCCTGATCTCCCAGTTTGAAGAGCCGGCCCCGACCGCTCAATAAAGCTCTCTTCTCCAGCTCGTTATACAGCACCTTGGTGTTGTGACGTCGGTCGAGGGCGATATTCGAGACCGTGCTTATCTCTGTGGGACCGGCAAAAGCCAGCGCCATTCTCAGTCTGTTGAAGAGCACAGGCGCAAGCGAGTTTTTTGTCTCGATATAGAGGTGGTTTTTGTAGAAGGCTAGTTGAAGGTTGTCTTTTAGCACCGCTCTGGCTGTCTCTTCTGCTGCATATGAGAGATTGTTGCCGGGGGCGACCGAGCCGGTCAGCCAGAGCCTGCCCCGGCTATCTAAGTAGCCGTAGTCACCGGTTCTATGAAAGCGTCTGCCTGCCAGATCCAGTTTGCGACCGATCTCGTCTTCTTTCAATAAATAGTGCTCGACTACATGGTCACCACCGACGATGATCTCTCCGGTTTGTGCTTCGAAGCCGGCATCACCATGCAGCTCGTTCAAATGGGTGGTGTAGCGCTTTATATTGTCATCGGGCTTATCCAGAGGAAGAATTCTCAGCTCTATCTCATCTATAACGGAGCCGACCAGCAAGCCTGCTCCCCGGCGACTGAGATCTCTATCTTCTTGCGAGCGTTTAGATTCTATTATATGTGCTATCGGCTCTGCTTCGGAGCTACCGTAGACGGTGATGAAATCCGCTTCGGGAAAGACCCGGGTGGCTGTTTCGATCATATCGGCTCGGACGGTGCCACCGCCGGTGAATACTGTTTTCAGGGCTGGAAGAGTTATATTCTCGCTTCTCAAATATTCAACCAGATTGCCCACCAGAGAAGGCGATGCCAGAATAGAGTCGGCGCCACTTATACGGAGCTCCTTTTCGAGGATCCTTCCTGAGGCTTTTTTGGGATCTTTTACTCCG
>CAZCBH010000154.1:0-7536 GCA_964496875.1 uncultured Candidatus Obscuribacterales bacterium
TATAGATATCCGTAGAGCGACTCAAAACAACTTTGTCTAGCGTCCGGACGGACACGTTATTTTTGATAGGGTCGGAATTTGCCCATAGTCGAAACTATCTACTGGATTGAGAACTACTTCACCATCCGCTTTGACCGCCAATACTGCAACAAAATTCCTCTCACCAGGACGAGTCAAAAGAAGACATCGCTTATATGGAGAATCAATTTGGCAGTCGGACACAATTATGGGTCTTGGACTAAGTCTGCCGAGGTCTGCCGGTTTTATCGAACAAGTTCTTAGGTCCACAGTTTCCTTTGTTGCTTTTGATTCAACAACGCCTCCATTATTGCCGAATGCTGGGCTGCTGAAAATAAAACAACTCGATAACCATATCATTCCTATTGCCCTTTTTTTCATGGTTACTACCTGTTTTAGTATTCAATTTTCACACTAAATCATAGCAAAGTTCAGCCTGACAACTCCTCCCCATTTGGGTGAATGTTTGCTTTGTCCTGTCTCGGCTTATGTCCAAAATCAACCTGTTTTTCTTGCTTTGATACCCCCGGCGGTGTCTATTTGTGCCGATAGTCGCACAACTGCTCCAGGCTGCAAGGCGACCTCCTATGGAGGCGCATGCGCGACCTTGCAGCCTGGAGCAGCCTCGGGCGGGCTTCGCTTGTGCTTTGAGATAAGCACTAAGACACCTTTCCGGAGGAATAAACCATGAATAATCAGATCACTCTTGTAGGACATGTCGGTCAAGATCCCCATTGCGTCAGCTTTGGAGATACAGGCAATAAAGTCGTGAAGTTCTCTATCGCTGTGAAAGAGTACTCCTCGAAGTCCGATGAGAAGAAGACTCTATGGCTGGATGTAGACGCCTGGAATGGCCTGGGGGATCGAGTCCTGGAGCATGTGACCAAGGGAAGAGAGCTCGTGGTCAATGGGAGACTGGGAATCTCTACCTATTACCGGGAGATAAATGGGGAGAAAGTGAAGATGACAAAGCCTGTGGTGAAGCTCTCCTCTTTTCACCTCTGTGGGAGGCGGCCTGGATCAGATCAAGAATCTGAGAATGAAGCTGGACCTGGTGAGAATAATGGCTCTGGGGAGTCTAAGAAGCCCAGGAAGACAGCGGCCTTTAAGCTGGCTAAATAGATAGGGTTTCTTTCAGGGGCGTGTGATTGAAGATCATGCGTCCCTGTTTCTTTTCTCTCAGGCGTCACTGTCGGGTCTTGCTCGAGCTGGAGGCCGCCCCGCTGCTCTCTATGTTTCTATCAGGGTTCCTCCAGCATCGTTCAGCTTGCTTCGCGGGTGGCTACCGGTCTCAGTTATCTCTTGTCGATCGACTGTCTCCGACCACATTCCAGCCAGGCTAATAGCCGGTCTGCTTGCTTACTCCCCTGCCCCGGCGATCAAGCCTAAGCCCGCGTTCCCGCTGTCAATGCCCCAGCCTCCGGTCCCGCTTCGCGGGAGGCATTGACAGCGGAGCCCTAATGCGGGCTTTCCGGGCAGTGCGGCAGGGGGTGCGCGGCGCAGCCCTGGAGCCGAGACATGGAGGTAAAAGATGATGAATACAAGGACTTTGAAGAAGAGACTCAAGTACATCGTGCCGGAGATAAAGCTGGCGCTCATTAAAGAGCCGGGCAAGAAGCCGGTCCCTGTGACCTGTCCCGGGGATATAGAGAGGTTTGTCGAACCGCTTCGATTCTACTCGGAGGAGAATTTCGTCGCCTATCATCTCGACGCGAAGAGCCAGGTGATAGGCTTCCACGTGGTTTCTCACGGGACGGTGAGCGCCTCTCTGGTTCACCCGAGGGAGGTGTTTAAGGCCGCTCTTTTGAGCAATGCTAACTCGATCATCGTGGCTCATAATCATCCGTCAGGCTCTACTTCGCCCAGCCGCGACGACCTAGAGACCACCGAGCAGCTCATCAGCGCCGGTAAGCTCATGGGAGTGCCCCTGGTCGATCATGTGATCGTGACCGCCTCTGACCTGTGCAGCCTGCGGGAAGAATACGGCTATCTCTGGTCCTGAGTCAGTCGCCTGCCGGCGGACACGAGTTCGCCGGCCTTACCAGTAATTGACGGACATCCAGATTTTTCGGGGGTATATATCTAAGAGCTTCTTCGAGGGCTTGGCTATGGCAGGTGATAAGGACATCGGCAAGACTGGCGACCAGGTCCACCTCGACCGCTCAGAGCGGACGGCAGAATCTACAGTCAAGTAAGCAATAATGAAGCCCCGGTCTCGAAAGAAATCAAAGCAATCAACAGGCATATCGTGGCAGCCTCCGCCTCCACCCAAGCCTCAGCCGAAGCCGGACCAGAAACCCGAAGAAAAATTCTCATGGACCGCCCCGTTTGTCAAAAAGCCAAGATCGCACTAAAGAACTTGAATCCATGACCGATTATGTAAATCTGAAAAACTTGAAGGATAACGAGGTCCCGAATAGGGACTGGCGACAATACGCCCACGATCGCGATAGCTGGCTGGTTGTAGTAGCTCCCCATGGAGGAACTATTGAACCCTTTACAGAATTGATTGCGGTAGAAATCGCCGGAAATGATTTTAGCCTCTTCGTTTTCGAAGGTTTGCGTAGAAAACTTCCTGAACGGAAATGGCTACACGTTCGCTCGGAGGAATACGAAGATTCAGAACTGAAACAGCTCCAGTTGAAATCGAGAGTAACGCTATCCATCCACGGTGCTGCCACCAAGCAAGATAAAGAGAAATGGCCTAACCTGCCCGAGAAGGTCACGCATATGGGCGGAAACAATGAGGATCTACGCGATCTGATCTGGAATTCCTTGAACAAAAATGGATTCGAAGCTGTCCTTGGAGAGCACCACTTAGCAGGGCGACACAAAGACAATTTCGTAAACCGGCATCATCGGGGAGTTCAACTAGAGATCTCGCGAGCAGAGCGCGACGCCCTGGCGGACAATCCTGTTCGCCGAAATCGGTACATCAATGCTATTCGAGAGGCTCTTTTAAGCTACACGCCGCCGGACTCGGATAAATCAGGACCGACTAACAGTCAGAAATAGATTGCTCGAACTCAAGCCTGCCGCTCCCGGCCTCTTCGTCCTACAGGCTCTATCGTGCTTCCAGGTTTCATCTGGCTCCTCCTAGGGCAAACAAAATGACAGATGAAAAATTCAGTGCTAGTCTCAAAATCCATGACTCTGCCTCAACTCATAGCCACGGCAGACTGCTACGCCAAAGAGACCGTATCTCTTTCCTTTCGAGAATACAGCTACCTGATAGACCTGCTCAAAGCCTACGCCGATGAAATCCTCGATGACGGTCAAGTCATCCAACTTGGCTCAGTTACCTTGATCAAAACGATCACAGGCGAAACAAAAGCTCAAATCAAGAGCTCTTAACCTGCCATTGAATCGACCAGCTTATTGCTCCTGAAACAGTCGCTGCAGTAAACAGGTTTGCGTCCAGTTGGACGAAAAGGTACTCTGGTGGCTGCGCCACAGTCTGCACAATCAACTATGGTCGTTTTGTCGGCTTCCAAGCCATTGCGGATAGCCCGTACAAGAACCCGGCAGTTCTGGCACCTCTTGGGCTCGTTGGTCAAGCCCTTCGTGTGGAAGAAATCTTGCTCGCCGGCCGAGAAAATAAACTCAGCACTACAGTTACAACAAGTAAGCATCCTGTCTTTGAACATGGCATCGATCTCCGCTGGTCTCAAACAAGACTACCTGGATATATCTTTGATGCAGCATTTGTTATATGAAAACCCGGTTAAACACTATGGTTTTTGCCTGATTTATGAGCCTGCCCTTAACCTGGCTCCTGGCTGAAATGGCTATGCCGTCAGTTCTATTCGTCGCTGTCGGCTTGCTCAGCAGGTCTTGAAGGTAGCGGTGAGTCCTTCGAAATCCATTGAGGATTTGTAATCGCTATGCCTCGAATTCTGTAGCCTTCCAGCGCTCCATCCTCGAAGTCGAGATCGAGATGATAGATATTCCTCTCATTCCCATGATAGCTGTCTGCGTCGAACGTGTAGTAGGTTCCAACCTCTGAAAAATGCCTCCGGGGTTCGCCCCAAAGTTCCTTTGCTTCAGTAAAACCAAGCCTGGTCCAACCCGTGTTTTCTTTTAGAAAGCTTGTTCTTATTCTCCAATCGACGAATACTCCATCAAACGATTGTTTCGGAAGATTCCCGAGCTTGTACTCTGATTCGGGCCGCTCATGAAATACCGACATTAAACAATGCGACTGAAGGTGCCCGGTTCCGTTTCTATCGATTCTTACCTCGAAGCTCCCGTATGGGTAGGGCTCGTTCTTCTTATTTTGCAAAACGCAGCAACGATCCCTGAACAGCAGCAAATGTTCTAACCATTCATCTGCTGAAAAACCTTGCGGACCCTCGATTCTACCAATTTCCGGCGGCAATTTGAGTTTTCCCTTGGTGTTATCAGCAAGGACAGAGTCAGTGCTAGTCAAGAGCAGTATCAAAAATAGAAAGGTCTGCAAGGCACCCTTACTTATCAAATCTCCTCCTGCTCTCAATTTCCTCACGGTCTACGCTCTTAGGAAACCCTTATGCATCTTAAAGAACCAGCTATTCATCAAGCAATTCAGCGATTGCCCTCTCTTTATCACCAGCGCTCGGCAATGTGTATCGCCTGGTTGTCTCAAGCTTCCTGTGCCCGGCTATCTCCGCGACCAGGACCAGATCATTTCCTTTGCGAACCAGGTTTGTCAGCATCGTATGCCGGAGCACGTGCGCCGATAGAGATAGACTGCTGGCCTCTCCGGCCTTCCTGACGATCAGGTCCAGGGAAGCTGTGGACATTCTTCTTCCCTGTGGATTAAGAAATAGCGCGGACTCACCCTCAACGTTAAGCCGGTTGCTCCTGTCCCGGAGCCATGCTGTTATCGCTTCCGCCGCTTCCTCATGCAGTGGGATCTCGCGGTAGTTGTCCCCCTTTCCGCTCCGGACGATTACTCTCTTCTTTCGCCCGACGACAAGAACGTCATCGACATCGAGAGCCGCGCATTCGCCTATACGAATTCCCGTATAAAACAAAAGCAGGTTGACGGCCCGGTCGAGGCTTCTTCTTAAGCCCACCACAGCCCTCTGGAATCGTTTCTGCTCGTCTTTTTCGAGTGCCCTGGGTGATTCCTGGGGTAAATCCTCTCTGGACACTTCTGGCGGCTTCTGGCCGCTGTACTGAATGAAATGGTCGAGAGCCGTCAGGTGGGCATTGACCGTCGCCGGGCTGAGCCTCGATTTCACTTTCAGATGGCGCTTGTAAGACTTGAGCACATGGGTGAGCTCCCTGTCGGATTCAAGTAGACCCAGGTCCTCGCCGGTGTCGGCCAGGTACTCGAGAAAGCGGCCGACCCGGGAACTGTAGGAGCGACGGGTAGCATCTGAGAGCGGCTGGCGCTTGAGCCAGGTCGAGTATTTCTGACCCTGCTTCATTACCGAATTCACCGGCCTATACTCGATCTTTCAAGAATTCGAAGACCTCATTTGGAGTATGCACAACAAAGCATTCTCCGTCCTGCGCCAGGCTTCTGAGCGCCAATAGAAGCTTGACCTTTGTTGGACTTATGTCTTTTCCACGCAATGCTGAATTCACCTTCAAGACCTCAGTCAATAAATCCTTGGCGTCCTCTTCCTTCAAGAAAAATCGAAAGGGTACTCGGCCGGGAAACGCGGGTCTGGAATTCTGAGATAGGCTTGGGACTCGCGATCCTGGAGAATCCAGGCTTCATCTTCGTCTGTGAACTCAGAAAGAATGACATCGAGTGAGAATGGTTTAGCCATCTTGAAAAATCTCCCTTCGTCGGGTTAGCACTCAGAGCGCATCTAGTATCACAAGATTTTATCCGATCCAACCTTCTCTTCAGTCAACCGATTCCAGGCATGCCCAATCTCGGTATCACAAGTTTTCGGCTGATTTTCTTGAGATACCGGTCACGTATCACAAGTTCTTTCCTTTTTGCAGCGCAGCGGGAAGACTTTCCGACCGATATTTCCGCCGACAAAAATTAATCGGCGTAAACCACTGCTGTGACTGCCTTTCGGGACGATTTCCGGGGCGGTGAAACATAACAGCTGGTATCGGACCCACATCAAAACCTTCAACTCAAACACTCAAACCAAGAGGAGATCTCTCAATGAGCGATCAAGCCACCTATACATACGATTCTCTGGGTCGTCTGAAAACCATTACGTTCACGAACGGAACGGTGATTACGTACAACTATGACGACATGGGCAATCGCACGTCCGTCGTGACCTCCTGCAGCGGTGGTGGCTGCTAAAAGCAGCTCCACTAGCGAATTTGGCAAGCCTCATCCGGTGTTTCTCACCGGCTAGACGAACTTGCCTCCAATTTTAAACCAAACAAAGGACAAATACATGTCACGAAACAAGAAACCGAACCGGCCACATGTGAAGACCCCAGGTCTCATGCCGGTGAAGAAACAGACTCGGGTCAGACCGGCTCAGGCCAAGACGACCATCGAAGGGCGCAAGATGCCCGGCAACATCTACCGCCCGGGCAAGCCGCGCACTCCGCAGCAGGGCGCGATTCTTGCAGCGGCAGCAGGCTTCGCCTCCGGCACCGTCGCCGGCGCTCCCAATATCGTGGAGCTCGCGCGCGCTCTCAAGAACGACGTTGATCTCATCTATCAATTCGTCCACGACCACATCGAATGGCTTCCTACCTATGGCTCCCAGAAGGGCGCCCTGGGCTGTCTGATCGACGGCTACGGCAACTCCTTCGACCAGTCCGAGCTCATGATCGAGCTCCTGCGCGAAGCCGGCTACACGGCAAGCTACCAGCTCGGCGAGCTGGAGCTGACCGAAGCCGACGCGGCAGCCTGGTTCGGTACCGACGTCAACATCTGGGCCGAGGTTAACTATCTCGCTGATGGCGGTATCCCCTGCGAGGAATACTGGACCGGCTCCGAGTGGAAGATCCGCTTCAACCACTGCTTCGTCAAGGTGACGATCTCGGGCACCGACTATGTCTTCGACCCGGCACGCAAGTCCTACTCGACTATTTCAGGTGTCAACCTGGCGACGGCGATGAGCTATAGCCAATCGACCTTCTTGAGTAATGCCCGCTCGGGAAGCACCATCGCCACCGACTACGTCCAGAACATCAACCGCTCGAACATCCGGGACGATCTCGATGATCTGACCGCCAATCTGGTCGATTACATCAAGACCAACAATCCGGATGCGACCACGGACGACATCCTCGGCGGCAAGACCATTAACCCGACCACCGGCACTCTGCGCAATACGTCGCTGTCGTATCTGCGTCCAAGCACCACGCCGACCACCTGGTCGACGGACATTCCGGCTGCTTACTGCGCGACGCTGAATGTTTACTACGACACCATTGATGAGACGTTCTACTCGAAGGACATCCACGGTCTGCGGCTTACGCTGACCTTCAATGGCAGCCATGAAGCCGAGCTTCGCCTTGATGGCACGCTGATTGATACCAGCTCCGCCCAGACGCCCGATTCCTGGAACTCGGTCTGGCTGGAAGTCGTCCACCCCTATC
>CAZCBH010000155.1:0-7382 GCA_964496875.1 uncultured Candidatus Obscuribacterales bacterium
CAATCAAACCATGCCCGGTCGCGAGATACCACCACGTAGTTCAGCGGACGGACACAATCCAAAAACAAAATCGAAGTCATCAATAAGAAGAATCAACATACGAACGGTCTACTTACCTGGTGGCTAGCCGCAGGAATAGTCGGAGCGGACATCGGCACTTCTGTTTTTTACAGTACAGCAGTGATCAAGCCCTATGTCGGATTCGCCGCACCACTTATAATACTGGTAGTATGCTTGTTAATGTGGCTCTTCAAGGCCACCTACGAAGAAGGCTGTGCCGCCAGCCCCTTCAACGGTGGAGCTTACATGATCGTCTTGCAGACCATCGGCCGAAGAGCAGCCATGATGGTAGGAGCCCTCACAATTCTGTCCTACCTTGCCACGGCTGCAGTTAGTGCCATATCCGGTGCATATTATCTGGACTCTTTCGATAATATCAATAACTGGCCGGTGATGAAAATAACCATAGCGGCGAGTATTCCTGTGATCTTCTTCGGATTTCTCAATATAGCAGGCATAAAAGAGCCGGCAAAACTTGTATTCGCCATCGCATTCTTTCACTTCAGTCTTTTGCTGGTCATGGATTTCTATGGAATCTGGCTTGCCTTCGCCACCGGTGCCGACTTCGACCGAATTTTCCATGGGCTCGACAGCATTGCGCCTGCAAGCTGGCTTCATGGTTTCGCCGCAGCTTTCCTTGGCATTACGGGTTTTGAGTCAGCGGCGCAAATAGTCGAAGAACTGAAAACGCCAACATGGAAGACTCTCAGGAATGTCTACTTTTCAATCGTATGCCTTGTGGGACTGACCGCACCGCTAACTTCATATCTCTGCCTGATTCTGCTCAACGACTCCCAGCTGAATATCTATCAGAACAATCTTCTATCCGGATTAGCATATGTGGAAGGCGGACAGACTTTGCTGAATATTCTAGTGATCGATGCGTGCTTGACTCTCTTCGCCGCAGTCAATACAGCCTACGCCGGTTGTATCGGTCTATGCACCACTATGGCTAAACAAGGTAATCTTCCGGGATTTCTTCTCAACCGATGGGAACATAGATTCTCCTGGATGCATGGCTACCCGCTTGCCTGCATTCTCTTCATGCTGCTCTCACTTTCAATGATTTACGTACTGCCTGGCCAGGTAGACAATCTCGGTCAGGTATACGGAATGGCTTTTCTGGGTGTAATGATCGCCTTTTGTCTTGGCGTGATGCTACTTAGAGTGAGAATGCCCCTGAAAGTAGCAAGGTCTCCTTACAGAAGCAAATGGGTAATCAAAATCGGTCGATTGTCTATTCCTTTAGCAGCTTTGCTCGGTGGCATTGTGCTCTGCTTCGCCGAAGTGGTTCTGGTAATGTCGGCAGAAGATGCCCGAGCTCTAGGATTGCAGACTCTAACTCTCATACTTCTAGTTATGTTCTTCTACCGAAACGGCATACTCGAAAATCGAATGACAGAACTCCCCGATCTTCGACTTGGTCTGGGCAAATTCAGGACACAGGCAGACCTACCGGGTGATCTTCCGTCTTATGTTCTCTGCACGGCAGGCGCACAATCAAGGCGCCTCATTACCCAGCTAATCACATTGCGGGAAAGCGAACAGCCAGGTCCAAAAGAAGTGATAATCTACCATTCCGAAGAAGAAGCAGCAATGCGCGGAGTGATGTTCGAACTATTGCAAAGAGTGGTATCACAACAGGTGGCACCGGCCTTCTCTGAAAAGGATCTGGTATTGACCGTCAAAGTCCTTCCCGAGACTCTTATAGAAGGACTATTGAGATTGAAACGGCAGAAGAAGTTCAACAAGATTTTTCTGGGAACGGGGCAGGACTCCGAACAAGCCTCGCAATACGCACGTGACATCGAAACCAATCTGGGTATCAGGACCCTGGTGATCACCCCCCAGTCATTTTCAAACTCAAACACTCAAACATAGAATAGAGCAGAACTTCTTTCTTCCAGCCGACAGATCCGGCTCAGCTAAATCGACCTCTCCTAAAACCCCCGGCGCCAGCGTTAACCCAGAGAAGTTCGAGAGGGGACGATGAAATGAGACCAAGCGCCAACTGCCGCAACTATGCCTATCTTTATTTACTGGCAGGAATTATATCCTTAATATCTTCGGCGACTAGCCCGACCGGAGCCCTGGCAGCATCCCTTACCGAAAGCGCCAGAAGCCACTATGACCAGGCGCATAGTCTAGCCAGAGCAGGCGATCATAATAAAGCCATCGATCAATATCTCGCCGCCTACAAACTCGACCCGGACAGCCTGGTTGGACGTTACGCCTATAGCGCGCTCAGAAGCTATGGTCTGTCCGAAAAACTGCTGGCAGGGCCCAGAACGGCAAGCACCGTCTACCGCCAGACCGAAGAGCTAAAAGCAAGAACCGGCGCCAACGCAAGGGATCAGATAAGCTCTCGTGCCCAGTTCGACTCGGCAAGACTTAGAAAGATAGAACAGGAAAAAGCCGACGACATAGACCACGTCATCGCCAACCCTACCCTGAAGACCGTCTATAACCCCTACTATTCCAACGGCTTCGGCTACAACCGCTACCGCTACCCTAATACCGGCGGCTTCATCCGCACCGTCGACCCGGTGGCCACCCAGGCGAGAATCGACCAGGTCAAAGCCCGGGCAGAAGCCAAAAGACAAAGAGAGATAGAACTGGCTAAAGCCAAAGCCGATGAGCTGGAGAGAACCGCTGCCCACAAGAGCAGCCTGGTGGAAGAATCGGCTCGCAATCTGGAGAGCCAGATGTCCGGTCGGGGCGTGACTTTAAAAGCCCACGGTACAAATTTGTATGTCCGCTCTTACAGATAAGCAGCTAATTCAATATAGATAGATTTTCCTCCCACAACAGAGAGAGAAAAAGAAGCCCAGGACCACCGTCACGGTCCTGGGTTTCTCGTTGTTCATCTGGATCTTGATTACTGTGCTACAATGTAGCCCAGAGGTTGTTTATCATGTCCAACAACGAAGTAGTTAGAGCCAGAATAGATAAAGAGATCAAAGACGAAGCGACTCTGGTGCTTCAGTCGATGGGTTTGACCCCATCTGAAGCCTATCGCATGATGATGATCAGAATCGCTAGAGAGAAAGCTCTTCCATTCAGCCCTTATGTCCCCAACGAGGAGACACTTGCCGCTATGCGCGAAGCTCGCGACGGCAAGCTCGATAACGTTGGCGGTGTGGACGAACTGTTCGAGGACCTGAATGAGGACGATTAAAAGGACCTCTAAATTCAAAAAGGATTACAAGCGAGAGAAGAGTTCAGGACGACACAAAGATCTGGAAACTCTGCTTAGAGCAGTTATTGAGCTGCTGCTTATTGATGCTGCTTTGCCGTTGAACAAATTCGACCATGATTTGAGCGGAGACTGGAAAGACTTTCGAGAATGTCACATCAAACCAGATCTTCTCCTGATCTATCGAAAGCCAGATGCAGAGAGCTTGGAGCTAATTAGATTAGGCTCTCACAGTGAGCTGTTTTAGCAGTCGCCAAGATTTTTTTTGATTAAAACTGAAAAATTCTCTGAAATTCATTGAACTTTTTAGAGTGCTCGTACGTATAGAGAGATACGAGCTTGTGCACGCTCCTAAATATGATTCCTCGAAGATCCTCAAATTTCCTCACTAAAACAAAATCAAAAGCAGATAAAACAACAGGAGACGCAAGATGAAATCCTTACTGGCACTCAGTTTAAGCATAGTCACCGGCCTCGCTTTCCAGGTCCTTCCGGCAAGCGCACAGTTCGAGCCCGGTCCGCCCGAGGGCGACGACATTCAGCTGAATACACCGATGGCAGCCCTTCCCCTCGACACCCCCGACGCATTTCCTCTGTCGGGCGGACCTAGAGAAGGCGGCATGAAGTTCACCGACGACCAGCTAGAAAAATTCTACAAAATGAAGAACAGCCTCCTCGATGACCTGGGTCCCAAGATGACCGAGTTGCAGAAGCAGAAAAGACAGCTCAAGGATCTGCTCACCCAAGAGAAGCTAGATAGAAGCGCAGTGCAATCTACACAAGACAAAATAAACAGTCTCAAATCAGACATCGCCAATGCCCAGCTTGCCTTCAAGATGGACATGAACGACAGCCTCACCGCAGAGCAAAAACAAGCGATTCGTCACCGGCAACTGCGTCGGGGCGGCGGCGGTCATCACGGACAGATGCGCGGTCGAAGAGGCGGTGGCGGTCAACACGGACAGATGCGTCGCGGCATGCAACGCGGCTTCAACGGCAGCCAGAATGTTGTCGGTGAACGCATTCCAGGCGGACAAGACAGAAATGGCGGCGGTCAGTTCGGCGCTCTTCGTGGCGGCGACAACCTCACCCAAATCTCCGAATCACTCTAGATAAAAGCTGTACTCCGACGGCAACGGAAACCCGCAAGAGGACGAGTTCGACCCAGGCTCGTCCTTTTCCACTGCATTAATCTCTCTTTCATCGAATCATTCAGGCAATAGGTCAATCATCTTTGAGGCGATAACCGACCCCGGGCTCGGTGATGATATACCTTGGCCGAGCGGGCTTCTCTTCCAGCTTCTGGCGGATATTGCCCATATAGACCCTCAGATAATGAGAGCGCTTCGAATGACCTGGACCCCAGACCTCCCGCAAAAGGGTCTCCTGGGAGACGACCTTGCCCGGATTCTGGGCAAGCATGGTCAGAAGCTTGTATTCGGTCGGTGTCAGATGAACTTGAGTGTCTTTGATAAAAACCTCGCGCCTGGAAAAATCGACCTTCAGATCTCCCACCGAAAAGACCGAGCTCTCCTCTTCGCCCTTGTCCCGCAGATCAAGATGGCGCAACGCTACTCTGATGCGTGCCATCAACTCGAACACTCCAAAAGGCTTGGTGACAAAATCGTCGGCACCGGCGTCGAGGGCGTCGATTTTATCCGACTCCATACTGCGGACAGATAAAACGATAATAGGAACAGTGCTCCAGTCGCGGATTCTCTTGATCAGATCGACCCCGTCTATATCAGGCAACCCAAGGTCCATTATCACCAGAGTAGGAATACTGGACTCGAGCATGGCGATGGCTTCGGCACCTTTGGTCGCTTCGAATAAGGTAAATCCGTGATTGCTGAGAGTCACCCGCAGGAAGCGGCGAATTTCGGGCTCGTCTTCGACTATCAATATAGAGATGTTATTCAAGCGCTCCGCCCTTCTGCCGGTTTTCTTGTTGAGGTTGAGAATCTGTTGCCGACCCAGTTTCAGGCTCCAGCTCTATCACCGGCGCCTCCGCAGGCAGGGGCAGCCGAAAGGTGAGGGTGACCCCGTCACCGCCCTCTTTCTCGTTCTCGTTCTCAAAATGAATATCGCCCTCATGCAAAGCCACCACACTCTGACAGATGGCGAGCCCCAGTCCGGCTCCGGGTATGGCACTGGACTCGGTGCCACCACCTCTATAAAACTTCTCGAAGAGTCTCTCGGAATCCAGCCCTTCTAGTGAGCTTCCTTGATTGTGGATAGAGACATAAAGATCTCCACCCTCAGCCTTAGCCCTTACACTATACGTTCTGCCCGGGGCATATTTGACACAATTATCGAGAACATTAGTGAGCAACTGTTCTATCAATAGCGGGTCTACATATAAAAGCGGCATCGGCTCTTTGAACTCGACTTCGATTTCCTGGTCACCGTATCTGGTTTCGATAGAGGCTATGGCGTTAGCCAAAAGCTCATCGAGGTGATACCAGTCTCTGTGCAGCACCACACCGCCAGATTCCAGCCGAGTCATATCGAGCAGATTCGAAACTATTCTATTGAGCCTGGCAGATTCAAAGGCGATAGATTGAGCCAGTTCACGCTTCAGAGCATCGGACAGAGGCTTATCTGAATGATCCTCGTTAGAAAGCAGGGTCGCCGCCCCCATGATAGAGGTGAGAGGACTTTTGAGGTCATGAGAGACCGAGCGCAAAAGCGTATTCTTGAGCTTCTCGCTCTGAGCCTCTCGCCGCAATTTATTAGCCTGATATTCGTTAAAACGGGCTCGATAAGCGAGCTCATTCACCGTCACCGCCACCACGAACATAAAGATCACGACCACATAATACTGCCGGTCGGAAGGCACCAGGTTGTAAAACGGCGTCACATGAACGAAATCATAAATCAATACACTCAACAAAGACGCTAGCAGCGCCGTTCGACGGGAGCTGCGAATCGAGACATAGAGCACCCCGAGCAGATAACACATGACATAGACCGAAGAGTGAATGCCATGCCCCAGAAGCATTCCCAGACAGGTAAAAATATGGGCGCAAATAAAGCTGAGAAGCAGGACAAGCAGCATAATCGGGACTTCATTGGGCGACACCGGATTAAACGTCCCGGCGGCCCCATCTGCGTCCTCAATAAGCTCTCTCGTTGTCATACTTCTCAGCTTCGGCTCCCTTGAGAAACTCTATATTCAATTTGTAATTTCTATGTTCTGCGTGGATATAGGATGCATAGAATCTGGATTTCCGTCACTTTTCAGACACCTCATTATATAGATGTCGAGCTTGAAATCAAATATGAACCACCTCCTCTCCTTCTTTAAGCTCAATCACTGCATTCAATACCATATGCCTGCCACAACCTCTACCTTTGACACTGCCTCTCTCTGCCTCTGCCGGAATACTCCTTATCTAGTTGGTGCTATGCCTGCTGAATTCTTGCCAATGTGCTCTCGGCTCTGACTGCGACATATGGATTCTCGTCATCCATCAACATTCTCAGCAAATCCGGCCGAATATGATAGTTTTCAGCTACTCTGTATCTGACGTCATCATGGGGGTCCTGGGCTAGACTCCGGTGAGCTGAATAGGGCGCCCGATCATTGTCTGCGACGGCCATCCTCACCTCATGATTATCATGTTCGGCCAGCTTTGCCAGAATATATGGTGCGGTCTTAGAGTCCTCCGCAAGGCGGACGAGGGAAGCTGTGTTGTCGGGTGCCAGGGTGATATTTGCGACATCCGGCAACAGCTCTTTTCTTTTCGGGGCTAACGTACTCGTATGTAGCTTGTGTCTCAGTTCATTGACTAGATGATGCCTGGATTTCTCAATCTCAGGATTCATATAGCTCGATAGTCCCACAAGATAGAGCAACGCTTCCATTTTCTCTCCGCCTCCCGGATTTCTTTCTGACATTCCTATCTAAATCGATAGGGCCATAAAGGAAACGTCAAAATTTTCGGGCGGATTTTAAATAGAGGTAAAACAGTTACGCAGGCCAGGCGAGGCTGAATCTATTTCTATGACGAACAAGCCTCGCGGGCCAGGCGAGGCTGAATCTATTTCTATGACGAACAAGCCTCGCGAGCCAGGCGAGGCTGAATCTATTTCTATGACGAACAAGCCTCGCGGGCCAGGCGAG
>CAZCBH010000156.1:0-3957 GCA_964496875.1 uncultured Candidatus Obscuribacterales bacterium
TCGAAGCGTCTTTGCGGCGGTCGGTTTCCATTTTGTCGATTCCCATGATTTATAGCAGGCAGTTATAGATTGTTGTGCTAATCACAACAAGGTGTCAACCATGGTCCGGCATTTTTCGATAAATTTAACCGAAGCGGTATAGATTGAGTGCGATTACTTGCTTTCTTAGATCGATACCTGAACTCTGAACATTGGCTATTGAAGAAACAATCTGATCGACTGACATATCCTTTTCCGGGCTACTGTTCTTGTAGACGAGAAGAATTCCGTGGTGGTCAGGATCCGCCTCATGAAGTTCAAGGAAGTCAGCGCAGTTTTGAGTGAGCAGGACGCGCCTGGTGGATTTTGCGTACTCAAATATTATTGAATCAGCTCGACCATTCAGTCCTGCCTCTGCTACGGTTAAAACATCGTATCCGGTGTCACGAAGTTTCTTGACCAAGATCTTTGCTTGTGAGTCTTCATCAACGAGAATCTGCAGGCTCACAAATAATACCTTTTGCTTCGAGGAGATGGCGTTCTTCAAGCGCTTCCATCTTAAGAAGGTCTCGATTCTGCTCACAATATTTTATCGCTTCAAGAACTGCTTTAAGTGGAATATCCCAGTTTTCTGCCGCTTCCTCGGGTGTCAATTTGTTGGTTCTTGTGCCACTCCATACGGTGCTAGCGGGGATTTTAGTGCCTTTTATGTAAAGTTGCTTTCTCCACTTATGCGGTCTGGAAACAAGGAAATTCCATTCTGGTTGCGATTTTTCAATCCAGGGCAATGGCATTCGTCGATATTCGTTTGTTGTCGGCTCGCTGACATAAAAGGTGCTGCCGCGCTGGCATTCAGCGGCGAGAAAGGCTGCCATTTGTACTGAAGATACATATACGTCTGTCTTTGACTCTGCATTCATGACGGTCAGGAGGTAATCAACGCTGGCTTCGATCTCTGGTGAGACGAAGAAATTCTCTCTTTTCTTGTCGGGTTTTGGTTTTGCTGGCATCAGACAAAAATGTGTGTGAGTTATGAGTATATCTTACGCTGATAGGTCGGTTTTGTAAAGACGCAGGTCTGGTTTTAGCTGTTTGGAAAACCTGAGAACAAAAGCAATCGATTTGATGGAAGCTGATCAATCGCTTTTGTGCACCAGATTTTGCTATTTGGATTTATCTATCTGCTCTCACAAGACTGCGAGAATCTGCATCGTATCTGAAAATATTCGGTCGGATGTTCCAGGAATGAGAATAGTGTCTTTCATCCACAATGGTCGGCTCTACTTTGAACATATTCATATCGCGGGGACGTTCCAACTTGGCACCATCTTTTGAATCGGCGGACTGGGCAATAGCAGGGGCTGTAGCGAAAATAGTGGCAATGATAACTGCCGCAACTGTTTTGAATATATCCTTCGTGTTCAATTTGTCGGAGCCTTTTATCATAATCGAATTCTCTGGGTCTTCCAAAATTCAGGAGCGTTCTTTGAAGCCTTCCAGTACTATCTTCAGGGATTTTTCTACCCTGGATGATAGAGATTCCTGCTGGTCCATCAGCCAGTGCATCCTCGTGGACATTATCACAGGGATTACCACCCGGGCCAGATCGGCGGCTGCCAGGTCTTTGCGAATCTCGCCTTTTTCCTGGGCGGCTGAGAGTATATCTACTATTAGTTTGAAAAAGTGTTGTTTAGCCGGCGGTCCCTGGTGCTCGCCCGGCTGGCATCCATGGGCGTCTGCTCCGTGTTGGGCCATCATCTCTATCTTCTTGCGGAACATGACCCGCTCTAAATCCGGATTTGCTTCTGCCCAGTGGGCGACAGTGGTAAGAAAATCCAGCAGTATGGTGAGAGGAGAATCTCCTTTCTCCATGCGGGCGTTTACTTTTTCTGCAGCAATATTGAGCTCAGCTTCTTGTAAGGCGTGAACCAGATCTTCTTTTGCTTTGAAGTGATAATAGAAAGTCCCTTTGGCGACATCGGCAGCCAGGGCTATATCGTCCACCGAGGTCGACTCGTAGCCTTTTGTCTTAAATAAGTCGGCTGCGGCAGTTAAAATCTCCTGCCTGGTAGCCTCCCTTTTGGCTTCTCTTCGTCCCAATTGAACTCCTCTTAGACTCCGATTATTGTCTGGGCCTATCTTTTATCAGTTTAACCACAAAAGTCCATATTCGGTTGACACAAAACCGACTGATGGTATAAATTTGTACTGACAGTCGATTGTAATCTGTAGTACCCGCAAATTATACATGCGAAGAGCCAGGGGCTTTTCGCAGGGAGGTTCTTATGTTTTTAAAAGGTGGTTTTGGAAAGGCACAGTGTGCCGGTCCTGATATGGGTCATCATAATCCGTTCGCCGCAGGTAAATGCGGTCCCGGTGCATTTTTGAGCGACCTCAATCTTTCAGAAGAGCAGCTACTTTCAATAGCTGCTCTTAAGGGCAAGGCGCTCGGTAAAATTGCGCACGCGAAATTGGACATGATGGAGTTGAAGAAGGCAGCATTCAAAGAGTTGCTTCAACCCCAGGTGGACCGGGCCAAAATCAAAGAATTGGCCGATCAGATCAAAGCCCAGAAGGCGCAGTGTGTTGATTTGATGTCCGAGAATCTGATCGCGTTTTCCGAGGTTCTCTCTGCCGATCAGAAGGCGAAGCTGAAACTGAGTCTCGTTAAGAAGTTTCTTGGCGTGGATGACATTCTGGAAGACGAAGAGATCTAGCTGAACCGCTGGCGATGGCGATCCGCAAGGGGGACTTCTTTAGAGAACCTCTTGCGGATCGCTTCGTTATGCTTTTTCGCTTTTGATAACTCTGGCAGGATTGCCTACGGCGGTGGCGCCCTCGGGTATGTCCCGGGTCACGACACTGCCTGCGCCAATTAGGGCGTTGTCTCCGATTTTTACTCCCGGCAATATAATCGCCCCGGCGCCGATCCATACATTTGCTCCAATGCTTACCGGTTTGCCGAACTCGAGCATCTTTGCCCGTAATTCTGCTTCACGGGGATGGTCGGCGGTGAGAATTTGCACCCCTGGTCCTATTTGAGTCATGTCGCCGATTTCGACCTTGACCACATCTAGAATCACACAGTTGAAATTGAGAAAGGCACCATTACCGATGCTAATGTTATAGCCATAGTCACAGAAGAAAGGTGGACGAATATTGACACCTTTGCCGACAGAGCCGAATAGTTCTTTCAACAACTCTTCCCGTTCCGGCTGGGAAAGAGTATGACTGCGGTTATAGCGGTCCATCCACAGGGATGCTTTTTTGTTGTCTTCGGCCAGTTCCGGATCATCGGCGATATAAAATTCGCCTGCCAGCATCTTTTGTTTTTCAGACATCGGTGACACCTTGAGCATTAACCTTAGTAATATACTTTACTGAGTTAAAATCCGATGGAGATTTGCACCTTGAAGACCCAATATTTCACCGCGACCAGCCTCGACGGCTATATCGCCGATGAGAACAATTCTCTCGATTGGTTGATGCAATTCGGAGACGGTCCTGAAGAGAATAGCTATTCTGCTTTTATAAGTGAGGTCGGTGCCATCGCCATGGGTTCCACCACCTACGATTGGGTCCTCGATAATGATACTTTTAAAGACCCCGATGCGCCGAAGCCCTGGCCCTATGAGCAACCCTGCTGGATCTTCACCACTAGAGATCTTAGACGCGTGGAAGGTGCCGATATTCGTTTTGTGAAAGGCGATGTCGTGGCTGTCCACAAAGAGATGGCTGCTGTAGCCGGTGATAAAAATATCTGGCTTGCCGGCGGTGGTGAGCTGGTCGGACAGTTTTATGATCATGGTTTGCTGGACGAGCTTATTCTAAGTATCGCGCCGGTCACCCTGGGGGCAGGCGCACCTCTTTTGCCCAGGCAAATAGTGAAGCCTGCGCTCAAGTTGGTTTCTTGCAAGCCTCTGGGCGATCTTTTTCTGGAGGTTCGCTATTCGTTATGAGATCATTCGGTTCCTGTTA
>CAZCBH010000156.1:4057-6963 GCA_964496875.1 uncultured Candidatus Obscuribacterales bacterium
CAGGCTGAAGACGACAAAGTCGATCCGCCGGAGCATTCTCTGGTTTATTATCGTGCTCTGAAGCGTGCCGGAGTGCCGGTGGAGATGCATCTTTATGCCAAAGGGGGTCATGCTTTTGGTTTGCGCCCTTCAAAAAATCCGATTACGAAATGGCCCTCTTTGGTTGAAACCTGGATGGAGTCTATCGGTATGCTTTGATTTAACCCACCCACCCACTTTCTGGGGCGAGGCAGAACGGCCTGGTGTCATCCACAGCAAGGCCTTTCGTAGATTCTAAATTGGCGTATAGTCTCTGCAGCCAGCGAGTATTGCCGCCGGATTTTGTTTTGGCATCGCATACGGTGCGCCGACCATGGAGCGCTGTGCGATTGTTTACGAGGAGAATATCACCCGGGTTTACGACCACATCTTTCAGGCATTTCTGAGTAGCGGCTTCCAGTTTCTTAATTGCGCTGGTCGCCTTGTGCAGTGCCGGATCGGCTGTAACATGGGAGTGACTGAAGCGAATCTGGTATCCGAAGTCGGGATGGATGGTCAATATTGAGGCATCGTCCCGTACATAATCTATGTCGAACAATCCCTGGGTACCTATCATGAATTGCTCTTTTTTGAGCTCTTCAATGGCCCATTCCGGCATCTCTTTCAATATTTTAGAAAGGGGGGCGACGCAGGTTGGAACTTTATCCTGGTTCTTCTGGCCGATCAGGACCACGAAATCCGGTGAAGGCGAAACTCCTTCTTCCGGATCGAATTCATGGGCAAAGGGAAAGCTGCAAGCATCCGTATGGCCCCGAAGCTCTTTTCTAGATTTGTCCGACTTTCTTCCGACTCCGGGAATCACGGTGAGATTGACGATCAGTTCACCACGATTTTCGCTGTGAAATGAAACCGGGTGTAGACCGGATGCGGCTAACACTGCAAGGGTTGTGTATGCGCCGGGATACCAGTCGGTTGTGCCGCTGGTAAAGAAGGTCTCGGGGCTATCTCCTAGAGCGCCGGGGTCGAAAGCATTGCGGACTGCCAGAAAGGAATCGGCTCCCAGTATAAATTGATGGAGCGAGCCGAGCAGTCTTTCTCCGGCGACCTCTTCTACATGAGATTTGAGTTTTTCGGCAATTATGTCCGGTTCGAGGAGCGGGTCCAGACCATTGAGCTTCAGTTCTTCAAGGACATCTGGAGAAACCGTTTTTTTGAATACTAGTTCCAAGTGGGATTAGCTCCTGGTGACCGATTGGTGGATTGTTGGCTAGAGTTTAAGGTGCTTGAAACTGACTTTGATTTTCCGGAATATTAAATCGGCTTAATAAGTGATTGAACTTCTGTTATGCAGGGTGTTATAAATGTGCTATAGTTGTCGTATAATTGTATTTTGTGCGGATTGGTGAGTGCCATGAAAAAGGCTGAATTGTGCGAATCTTTGATGAATCGAGCCCTGGATCTAGCTCAGCGCTCTTACGACGAGCGTTCGAGGACGCATATCGTATATTGTCTCGAAGTCGGCAAGTTTGGCATTCGTGGCATAGGAGCCTTTGCTGATGACGCTTTCGACAATTTCAAGGAAGTTCTCGAAGCGGAGCTCAATTCCGCATCGCTAGAGCAGCTGGGCTTCTGGTTTGAAAAGCTCAACCAGGCAGAGGCTTCTGAGATGACTGAGAAGCCTCTGGCTCCGGTTGGTGGTTCTGTCAGAAAGCAGATCGGGCTTGTGACCGGTATCGAATTTCATGACCTGCTCAAAGAAGTAGCCCTCTCCCAAGGGGTCAGCCAGAGCCAGCTAGCCGGTGATTTGATCGAAACGATGTACGAAGAGCTGAACTCCGAGGCCTATACAAAATCTCGAACCGAGATAAAGAGGATGTTGAGATCCGCCTATAAAGAAACCAAAGGTGACGATCGTGGTATTCAGTGGGGCGTCCGGATTCAGTCTCGGCTCTTCACCAAGATTGCCCTGTTTGCCAGAGAGTTTGAAGTAACGGTGCCTGAAGTCTGTTCTTATTTGCTCAAGGTCGGACTGGATGGCTACTCTGTTAAGAGTAAGAGTGTCGACCGGCTGAGCGCAGCCAAGCAATCTGCTATGTAGGATGCAGTGCACATAACATCTGCTTATCTCATTTGGGCTTGAACATCTAGCAGCCTAGATAGGTGCCTCCGGTTGCGTTGATGGTGGCACCGGTTATGAAGGCGGCTTTATCCGAAAGGAGATATGATACCACTGAGGCTATTTCTTCGGCTTCTGCAATTCTTTTAAGCGGACTTTGTTCTGATACTGCGGCCCGTTTTTCTTTGTCCCAATCTGAAATCAATTCGGTATCGACAGCGCCCGGTATTATGGCGTTTACTCGAATATTGTCTTTGCCCGCGGTCAGGGCAGCTGATTTTGTCAGTCCAATGAGCCCTGATTTCGAAGCGGCATAGCCTGTTTTTTTTGCTCCCTGAACTGCCGCCAGTGAGCCGATGTTGACTATGGCGCCACCACCGCTTTTTTTGATTATGGGCAGTGAGTACTGGGTAATTAAAAATGGAGCTGTAAGATTGACCGCCATTGATAGATTCCAGTCGTCCAGGCTGGTTTCGAATATGTCACTACCCAGGGATACTCCGGCGTTATTCACCACCGCTGTCAGTTTCGTGCTGCTCAGATGGTCTTTGAATAACCTCTCTATGAACGTTTGCTTGGATAGATCTCCTGCTTTGTACTCGAAGCTACGTTCTGGAAATTGTGTATGCAGAAACGCAGCCAGCTCTTTGAGAGACTGGTGACTGGTCCCTGTGATGAATAGATCGAATCCTTCGCCGGCAAGGGCCGCGCTCACTGCTCGGCCGATACCACAGGTAGCGCCAGTTATCAGAGCCAGTGCCATCTCGATCCTCATGTTGAATTATTCTATTATCTAAAGATGAGACAATAT
>CAZCBH010000157.1:0-4970 GCA_964496875.1 uncultured Candidatus Obscuribacterales bacterium
ACGAAGGCGGCAGCGGAGATCCTTCCGACATGACCGCATTAGGTGTATTCCAGGGTATTAAGGCAGCCCTCAAAGTATCCGGTCAGGGCGAGAAACTGGAAGGCGTCAAAGTCGCTATCCAGGGTGTAGGCAATGTCGGCTATCACCTCTGCAGTTATCTCTCCGCAGCCGGAGCCAAGCTGATCATCACCGATATCTATCCTAATCAAGTCAAAAAAGTAGAGCAGGAATTCGGCGCTGAAGTTGTCGCCCCTGACCAGATCTACTCAGTAGATTGCGATATCTTCGCTCCTTGTGCTCTTGGTGCCATTCTCAACTCGAGAACCATTCCCCAGCTCAAGTGCTCTATCGTTGCCGGCTCCGCCAACAACCAGCTAGAGAAAGACGAAGACGGTTTCACCCTATTCTCAAAAGGCATCACCTACGCTCCGGATTATGCCATCAACTCTGGTGGTCTCATCAACGTAGCCGCCGAACTTGATGGTTACAACAAAGAGAAAGTGTTGAACAAAGTCACTCAAATCTACGCGACCATAGAGAACATTCTCGAACACTCCAAAAAAGAGCATGTTCCGCCTCACCAGGCAGCCGATGCTCTTGCTGAGAAGAGACTGAAAGAAGCTCGCAAACAGACTCCGAATACCAGTTTCGGATTTCGCAGCCAGTTCATGACCGACACCAAAATCATGAGCGAACTGACAGCCGCCTCTTTGAACTAATTCGAGAGGACTGATTTGAGCTTCAACACCATCTACGGTGAGCTTGATTGCCCGCACTGCAAATCCAGGATAGTATCCGGTGTAGGTTTCCGGTTCGGGCAATTAAATCAGAGACAATACAAGAAGGGGGACGAGCTAGCCTGGGAAGGCGACCAATGCCGTCCCCCTTCCCGTCCTGATGCCCAGGTAATCAAAACCCTCGGCCACTTCAACTGTGACAACATCAAATGCTCCTCCTGGCAGGATTGCTTTCCCGACATTCAAACGGTCTTGATTACAATCGAGAACAATCGTATAACTGATTTCGTAATCTATAAACCGAGCGGCGACGAAGAAGAGTTCGCCATTTTAGAGCCTGCCGAATTGCGCGGAGCTTAACGAACAATTTCACTCTCCAATAACTGCGTATATAATCAGGATCCTGCAACCTGGAGTATGCCATGGCCGCTATCCGCCCAAAAGAGTTTTTGATGATTCCCGGACCGACACCGGTACCGGATGAGATTCTTGAGATCCATGGTAGACAACCGCTTGGGCACCGAAGTGCCGAGTTCTCGAGCCAGGTCGAGCTGGCAGTGCAGGGCCTGAAATGGCTTGGTGAAACCGAATCCGATCCGTTGATACTGACCGCATCGGGAACCGGTGCCATGGATGCAGCAGTGGCCAACACTATCAACCGGGGCGATCGAGTGCTGAGCCTGGTCTGCGGAGTTTTCGGCGAACGCTTCGCAAAAATCGCGGAAGCTTATGGCGCTAAAGTAGAACGTCTGACGGTAGAAGCAGGTCAGGCCATCGATGCCGAAGCGGTCAAAAAATTACTGGCCTCCGATGCCGAAAAAGAGATCAAAGCTGTAACGGTGACTCACAACGAAACCTCCACCGGTGTGATGAATGATTTAGAGGCGATAGCCAAAGTGGTCAAAGCACACGGCGCGCTGATTCTTGTTGATTCTGTCACCAGCCTTGGTGCCGCGCACCTGCCCATAGACAAATGGAAACTCGATGTTGTCATAGCAGGAAGCCAGAAAGCGCTTATGCTGCCACCGGGCCTGTCCGTGATTTATTTCGGCAAAGAGGCATGGAAAGCCTATGATCAGTGCAACAACGGCCGATTCTATCTTGATCTCAAACGCTACAAGAGCTCCCAAGACAAGAACACCACCCCTTTTACGCCGAATGTCTCTTTGGTCATGACCCTGGTCAAGTCTCTAGAGATGATGAAAGGAGAGGGTCTAGAGGCGATTCAGAAACGACATATAGAAATGCGCTCCATGCTTCGAGAGGCGCTCATCGAGATGGGTCTAAAGCCGGTGGTAGAAGAAGCCAACGCCTCTCCGACTATCACATCGGTATGGCCTCCGGAAGGCGTGAGCGTAGCCGACATTAGAGCAAGACTGAAAGGAGACTATGCCATCATCGTCGCCGACGGTCAGGAAGATTTGAAAGGAAAAATCTTCCGAATCGGTCACATGGGTTATGTTTTTCCCAGAGATATCGGTATGACCATAAACGCTCTTTCGACCATTTTGAAAAGCTTGAAACCGGTCACCCGGAGCTGAAAGCTTCCAAAAACGTGACAACGGCGAAAATCCGGCTATACTACTCTTTATGAGATTCTACATATCAGAAAAGCTTAAAGTAGATAGAGCCTGCGTCTTGGCTCGCGCGGCAGCGCTGGCTGGCCTGATGCTGCTCTCAGCCTCGCCTGCCCAGGCTTATTACTGGAACTACTACGGCGGCGGACGCTTCTTCGGAACCAATTTGCTCTATTCCATTCCTTATCTGGCTTCGCCACTTCTGGGATTGAATCGTGGACCTTATAACGCCAACCCACTCTATTCCGCCAGTAGCTATCTAAATAGAGGCGCCCAGAGAGCCCTGACAGCCCCGCTCTATTATCAACCCTATTATTTGCAAAATTACAAAGACGAAGAACCCATCTACGATCCAAGAGAGAGAGTGCGTCCAGTTCGGGCCGGCAATCTCACCCAGGATCAGATCGTTCACGCTTCCTGGAAACAGGGCAATAACGTGGACCCTTTCTACGCTCCTGTCCCGGGACAACCGGCAGCCACAGGCCAACCGACAGGACAGAGCCAGACACTACCACCGGTGGCACCTCCAATTGCCGCCAGACCGGCAAATTCAACGCAGCACCAGAAAAGCTTCGATTTTCGCAACCCTACTCCCACGCCTGCTCCCATTGCTGACGGATTTATCAGCACAGTGGTCGAACAGCATGACGGCAATATGGCAAATGCTCTGGCCGACCCTTCGACCCGCTCCTGGGCGAAAGCTCTGGGTCTTACTCCGGACGACAGCGCTCCCGGTGCGGAGTTTACTCCAACTCGAATCCACTTGATTCGTCAGATTCTGCTAGATCCATCATTGACCTCGGTCAAAAAACTGGATGCCATAAAAATATTGATACCGGCTTCCGCGAACCGCGCTACCAACTAAAACAAACGAAAAGGGGAGCCCAGGTTCCCCGTTGTTATAGCTTTAATGTAGTTTTCTTGAAATAAAAGCTTCTGAATTAGTAGTTTACTGCGTGTTTTATATTTTCCTACTCCAAGCTTAACCCTCCCCGACTCGCCTCTTACCGCCTAGCCAGAACCAGGACGAAGTCCGAATCAATCGCTTTCTGAAGCGATCGGTTTTCTGTGCGCATAAACGCGGAGGTGCCGGGGACAAAGTCATGAGGTCCCGAGATGGCACACTATGCCGATATCTTTGAGTCTCTGGCCGATCTGAAGATGAAGATGAGGGAAGGTATCGACTACCGCATCCTCCTCCTCGATCGACAGAGCAAAGCTTCTATAATTGCCCCCCACGGCGGTTTCATCGAAGCCGGTACATCGCATCTGGCTAATGCCATTGCGGGGCAAACGTTTAATCTGTACGACTTCCAGGGTCTTCAGAAATCGAGACCGGAACGTCTGCATGTTACCTCGACCAGATTCAGAGACGACGACCTCACAGCCATGTTGAAAAGGTCACTGTTCGCCGTATCGATTCATGGTATGGGCAAAACCGACAACTGGAGAATCTGGACCGGAGGGTTGAATGAACCGCTGAAGCGCCAGATCGACATCTGCCTGAAAGACGCAGGGTTCTGGATCAATCCGGATCCACCGCTATACAAAGGCAGAAGCAAACGGAATGTCGTCAATCTGGCCAGAAATAAAGGCGTCCAGCTGGAGCTACCGGAAGACCTGCTGCAGGTCATGTTTCTGAACGGCTTTTCAGAGAGCGGCTACAGACCGACCGCTCCGCAGCCGGAACTCAGCCCCCTGGGGCGACTGTTTGTCACCGCTGTTCTGCAGGGGATCTTCCTCTACCTGGCGGAACAGAGTCTATCTTCAAAAACGAAAGCAGGTTGATTACTATGATCTACCGACTGAGTAAAATCGCCTCGACAGGCGCATATCTTGTTTTGATCTGGCTCACCTGGCAGTGGTTCCAGGGCGACACCCACTGGACGTTCAGCATCGGCTGCACCATCGTCAGTGGCATGTGGCTCGCCCTCACCGCCTTCGAGCTCGGACATCTTTTCAGGACCTATTTCGACATCCTCTCACGTTTGAAGATGTTGATTCCAATTCTGCTGGGTACAGCACTATCCGGACTGGCAGCCTGGTTCGGGGAGCCTCTGGCGCTGAAAGTGGTGGCAGGGGTCGAGCTACTGTTCTGGCTCGGCATCTATGTGAAATACCGCCTCAATCGCAGGCGCTATATCAAACAGGGCCATGGTCCGCTACCCAAAGGCACCTGGGTCAATCCCCCGGTGGAAGCGATTCAGGAGTTCGACCTCATCCTCACATCGGGCAACATCGCCCGTCGCTTGAGAGAAAGCGTCGGACACGGCGAAGTAGCCGTGCGCATGGAGGACGGAGAGCTGTATTTCTTGAGCTCTTACATGGAAGCCGGCACGGTATTCGCCCGGGCGCAGGACGTGACCGCAAAGCTTCTGAAAAACAACCACTATGTGGTGCTCCGACCGACGGTCAGTTTCACCGCTGACCAGCGTGCAGCAGTGCCTTCACTGACCCGAATCTTGATTGAGCAGAATCGCCTCTACAAAGAGACGAAGCAAGCAGGGCGCACTGCCTGGCTCAATCGCCTGCCGCTGCCCCAGTCCTTCCGCCAGTGGCTGATCCGAAAGTTCCCGGTGACCGGCTATGACTGGACCGGTCTATTGATTGGCCAGAAGCACAGCGACCACTGGACCTGTGTCGGTCTCTGCCTGGA
>CAZCBH010000157.1:5070-6813 GCA_964496875.1 uncultured Candidatus Obscuribacterales bacterium
TTCCTTAAACGCTTGTACAGGTTGCGCTAGCAGGATTTTTTGAAACGTTTTCGACACGAAGAACCCTTATTTTCATAGAAAAATTGCCCTCAAAGCTCTCGACCAGCAGAAAACCCGCAACCTGTGACCCTTCCCCAAATGCCATAAGGTCTATCGCCCCTGCGTCATCAAAGGCCACAAGCCGGATCAAAAACTTCAAACTTCTTCTGAACCAAAAGATTCAAAGAGTAGGCTCAAGGTATTCATCCTCACTTCTATTCACCCGGAGAGATCGTTAACAACCAGGAAAGATTCCCAGAAAACCAAGATCTATTCAAGAGCCCTCGGGCTTTCGGGATGAAGCGCCTGGATGAAGACTGAATAGTATTTCCGCTTTCAAAAAATATTCGAAGCAATTTCTTTGACCCGCTGCCGCGTCGGTGGTGGGTTTGTCGCAAACCTGAAAAATGGAGCAGAACCATATGGGATTGAAAGTACTCATGCTTGCATGGGAATATCCGCCGCGTCTCGTTGGCGGTCTGGCTCGCGTTGTCTACGCGATTTCGAAAGAACTGGCGAGCCAGGGCTGTGAAGTCCACGTCGTCACAGCCGACCATCCGGGCACCCCGGAATACATATTCGAAGAAGGCGTTCACGTCCACCGGGTCAAGAACCAGACCGGACCCGATGGCAAAGAGGCCCTCACCGTCGACTTCATCAACTGGATCAGCCGGCTCAACTTCGGCATTCTTCAGCACGCCATCAAACTGCATCAACAGTCGCCTTTCGATGTCGTGCATGCCCATGACTGGCTGGTGGCAGATGCCGCCTGGACCATGAAGTCTTTTGGCGTTCCGGTGGTATCCACCATCCATGCCACCGAATTCGGCAGGAACCGCGGCTCCCTCGAAAGCCAGACCAGCAAGGTCATCGACCAGGTGGAATGGCGGCTGATTCAGGAATCCGAGCAGGTGATCGTCAACAGCCGTCACATGCTCACCGAGGTGACCAATCACTTTGTCGCTCCGGCCGAAAAGGTGGAGATCATCCCCAACGGCATCGATCCGGACCGTTTCAAGTGCCAGACCTCCGAGGAACAGCTCCGTGCCAAGCACGGTATTGGTGACGGTCCCGTCACACTATTCGTCGGTCGCCTCGTTGAAGAGAAGGGGATTCAGGTCCTGCTCGACGCAGCACCTCGCATCCTCGAACAGCATCCCGATGCCACCTTCGTGATCGCCGGCAGCGGCTATTACCAGGGCGCGCTGGAGCAAAAAGCCTCAGCCCTGGGCATCGCCGGCAGCGTCCGATTCTTCGGTCATGCCGACGACACGGCCCTGTCCGAGCTCTACACCATGGCTGACGCCGTGGCTGTGCCCAGCCTCTACGAGCCCTTCGGCATCGTCGCCCTGGAAGGCATGGCCGCGGGCGTGCCCACTGTCACCTCCGACACGGGCGGTCTGATGGATATCATCGACCACCTCAACAACGGTCTGACCACCTATGCAGGCAATCCCGAAAGCGTCGCCTGGGGACTGCTTCAGGTGCTCAACAACCAGGAGGTCGCCGCCCGCATCGGCAAACAGGGTCGCGCTCATGTGATCGAGCACTATTCCTGGCAATCTATCTCTGCCCGGACCCTGGCGCTCTATAAACGAGCAGTCGCCGGAGAGTGAGCTGTCTATCAGTTGATTAAATAATCGTCTTTCGATGCCGGTATCTCGAGGTTTTCACCTGATTGAGATACCGGCATCATTTTTTCCC
>CAZCBH010000158.1:0-6539 GCA_964496875.1 uncultured Candidatus Obscuribacterales bacterium
TCCGGGCTTATGATTATCATCCGGAAAGTAGCAGATATCCGGTGCCTTCGTGGAACTACAATCCGTCTTCTTCGCCAGTGTTTGAAGCTACCTATGATACCAGCGGTATGCGAGACCAGATTCAAGCCACCAAAGTATCTTTGGCCGATGTTGTCCGTCGTGGACACCGGCAGTTGGCCATAGTCGTAGAAGGAGATTCAGGTCAGAAGGCATCTGAGCGAATCAGAAGACCTGGTCTGGTCGATAGGTACCAGATGTGGGTACAGTATTCCGACCTCGCTCTATCAATATTGCCGGCCGGTGATCAGTTTGTTTGTTGTGTTTCTGATTCTCGCTCCGGGGCACCGATTGAAAATGCTAAGGTTCGTCACCTGCCGGGCGGCAGTTTCGTTAGAACAGACAAACTAGGGCTTGCCAGAATTCCTGTCCCCGAGGGTCTCAATAATTATGAACCAAAGTACTTCTGCGCAATTCTCGATAAAGACATCATATTCTCCACATACCAGGGTCGGCCTTTTCAGATACCAGAGTATGCCAGACAAAGCTGGCATGCTGAACTCGATTTGACAAACATCGACCGGGGAGAAAAGTCTGCTTTCTGGGGGTGGGTAAAGGTGCCGACTACCAGTACCGAGAATGGTGTCCGGAACTGCGTTGTTTATGAATTTTGCGATGCATTTGGAAAAATCCTGGACTCTGGTCAGTGCGATTTGAACAGCCAGGGTGGCTTCTCCGGAGCTGTGAAAGTACCGGCTGAGGCTCCATATGGAGAGGCAAAGTTAAAACTCAGATTAGTCGCCGAATCGGGTGAAACTCTGTCGCAACATGATGTGATTGCCATGGTATTCAAGAGAGAGGTTCAATCTCGCGATGCCTTTGGTTTGGCACTGGAGCGCCGCCCATCCCGGGATGGGCTTGTTTCTGTTCAGGCTTCTTTGTCTCCAGGCAGCCGCTTGTTCTTGCCTCCGCTTTTGAAGAAGTTCGACAATCCGGTTAATCTGAACTGGTTCGCTTCGGTTCACAAGGCCGAATTCAAATCAAAAAAATGGACGGATTACTGTTTTATAGATCCTGACCAATCGCATCAGAGTGATGTAAAAAGCAAGATCCTCTCTGTGGCCTTTGATGGTTCACGACCTTCTTGCATAGTTGCCTCGGTGCCAGAGGATAAGCTTCTGCTCTCGCCCCTGCATTTTGAAGTGCGGGCGCAGCTTTCTGGAGTTGCTGTAAATAATCCTCGCGTTCAGGAGTCAATTACGCTGCACACAGAAGATAAGTATGTAGGAGTGAAAGCGGAGCGACTTCTTGGAATTGACGATCAACGTATATCCTTGAGCACTATTGTTTGCGACCCAAAAGACAGGGCCGTTCCGTCTGTGCCGGTGGAGATTCTTGTGGTTGATCCGGAGGCTGTCGGTGACTATTCGGTTGGTAGCACAAATCTTCTTGCCAAGGTTTTGCTCAAGTCTGGCTCTACCGAAGTGGTCAGAAGTATTTCGGTTCGACCATCCAGAACTGTCAGAGTTATAGCAAGAGTCGTTGGTTCAAAGACTCAGTCGGCTGTGCTGCTGGGAGAAAAACAAACTCCACCCTGGCAGAGCAAAAGAGTTAAGGTTTACTCTGACCGTGATATATACGACTATGGAGATACCGCAAAAGTATTTGTCAGGACTCCATATAAAACCGGATCAGGGGTTTTGATTTTTAATACAAACGATTCGTCCCGTTCTATTTTCTTTGACATTGCTAACGGTGTTGCAGATGTTGAAATGCCAATAAATAGTGACCAGCGTACCGTTGTGAGCGCAATAGTTAAGGTCTGGGAACGAGAACCGTCTATTAAAAGTGGTTCTAAAAACGGTGGCTTATCGCAAAAAGCCGATTCAGTTAAACCAGAGCTATCAGCTCTGGTAATTCGCATCAACAAGAGACAGGACGTTATCATCTCTCTGAACTGTGAAGATCGAAATCTTTGTGCCGGAGCAAAGCATCCTGTTGTGGTATCGGTTAAGAAAAATGATGGCTCTAGTGTTTCGAAAGCAGACGTCGTGTTGAAGCTGCGTCCACTTAACTATAGCTCGCTGCCGGCAGATTCTAGCAATCTGTATAATCAATATGCTGGTGATGCCGGATATCCCCGTTTGTTTTCGACTTCAATGTTACCCGATCACCTGAGTTGGCCGCTTTCAAAACTTAGTGATTCGCGAGCAACATTCAGCTCTGGGCTCTCATCTCACCACGGATGGATGAATAGTGCTGGACCTTTGTATTGTATGCTGCAAGAAAAGATAGGTGAAGGAACCTGGGTTTCTCCAATTCTTAAGACCGATGAGAACGGAGAGCTTCGGGTCGACATAAAAATTCCCGCAGCATCCGGCAAGTACAGACTGGTGGCAGAAGTGGTGGCAGAAAATGGTTGTGCTTCTGGGTTTGCGTACACGGACTTAACTGCCTATAGTCCTCTTGAAATGGCTCTGAATGCTCCTGAATTCGTATACAGAGGCGACAAAGTTACCAGTATTTTGAAAGTAAAAAATAATTTTGCTGAGGATATAGATCTGTCTATAAAGATAAAGAGGTTAGATAAGAGAGAATCGAATCAGAAATTACTGGCGCAAAGCTCAGTTCAATTGCCCGGAAAAGGAATCAAAACCATCTGCCTGGAGCATACAGAAGAGTATCCGGATGGTTTTGAGGTCCTGGCTAGTAGCCAAGGCAATCAGCAGAGGCTGCCGGTCTCTTTCAAGGTAAAACCATTGGTCGATGCCAATTATTGCCTCTGGTTCAATGAGACTAGCGCTTTGGGGCGCTCTGCCAGGGTTTTGCTATCCGGACCGAAAGGGGCGAAATTAATGCCGACCACAGTTATTGTCGGCAACAGTTTGATGGGCCAGCTCATTTTGTCGGCTCAGGATTGGTGTCAGGCAGACATTTATACAGTCGATCAACGTTCAGCCCGATTGCTTTTTCTGTCTCATCTAATGTTTCGATTTTCTGATCGGATCGAGCCAGCCTTGAAAAGTAAAATCAAAACTTGTATCAGTCTGGATTCTGCAGAACTTACAAAAGTGTTTTCTGATCGAGGAGAGCACGCAAGCTGGTTTCCCAGAGGTGAATGCAATGTTAGTATTGATAGTTTTCCCGCACTAATCCTGGCAGAGTCTATGGCCGGTTTGAATCGAGAGCAGAATTTAAATGTGGACTTGAGCAATGTATATGTACAAACTTCGGGATTTCAGAATATCTATAACTTTCCAAATGAGCTTGCCCGCAAATACGAAGCTTACGCGAAGTATATTGGTGCTCTAGTCTCTGAGTCAGTCGCAGAAGATCAAAGAGAACACTTTAGAAATGTTTGTGTAGAAAGCATGGAACGCAGCCTTCAGTCCATCAACATAGCTAAATTGAATGGAGAAGAGTTGGGCTGGTTGTTTATGGCCTCTAGAAGACTGCCAATTGCAGAAGGACTGAAGACCCGGTTGAACAATCGATTATCAGATTGTTGTGTCGCCCCGGGGCAGCATAAAGTTTGGAGCTTGCAGAGACGCGGGTTGCAGCTTGGTTCCTCAAGCGCTTACGCTGTATTGCTGACTGCGTTATTGGAGGACAGAGAGAATCGAAAAGGGCATAGAGATGCTGCCAAGATGTTACTGTCCGAAATAGAGAAGCGAATGGAGGATGGCAGATTCGATGCTCCCACAGCGAGAAGCATCGCTTTGCGCGCAATGATCGACTTCGAGGCGGCATATCCGGAGCTTGCTGTCGAGGGTAAATTGCGGTCAGAGAAAGGGAAGACCGTTCGGTTTCAGAAGGGAGAACCCCAGTGGCAAGTGCGAGAATTTTATCGAGCTGGCGAAGTCGACAATGTGCTGCAGATTACGCCTGGCCTGCGTGTGGGTATTCTCTCCGGATACTCAAAAAAACTCGCATCAGCTGCACCGGAAAATGCCGGATTTGCCCTGCGCCGCTCAATTGTGCCCGCTGACCGATCAGAAAAATTTTGGACTGACCAGCAAGGAAATCTCCATTGCCTGGAAGGCGCTAAGCTTGTTGTAAAGCTAGATATGGTGCCATCAAAGGTTGCTGCGGGAGTTCATGTCCGAGATCGCATCTCTGCCGGGCTTAAGTTGTGTGAGCCCTATCCGCAGCAGGATGGGTCATCTCCTACTTGGTACGATACTCCAATGTGGGAAGCGTATCATCTCTGGCTGGAATGTTTGGAGATTGGCGAAGAAGAAATGAATATCTATGTTGATGCTCTTGGTCCAAGGTTATATAAGATGGAGTATTATGTAGAAGCTCCAAACACAGGAGAGTTTGTAATTCCTCCGGTTGAGGCTGAAACGGTCTACAATAAGGACATGTGGGGCACTAGCGGATCCCAGAGGCTGATTGTACATCCACGGTGAAGAATCGTAAGACAGGCGAATGAAAGAGCTGCTAAAACTTTGCCAGTTCGAGATGCCCGGCGATTATTTCCGGGGAGAGTTGCCGCCGCTTACAAGCAAGCAGAAGCAGCTTCGCAAGTACATAGAGGCGCATGTCCACATGCTGGCTGCCGAGATCGGCGATCGCAACTACAAAAAGCCAGAGCAGCTTCAAGAAGCGGCTGACTATATTTTCGACTATTTCGATAAAGTCGGTCTGTCTCCCTGCCGGCATCGTTTTATGCATGGTGGAATGAGTTTCGAGAATATCGAAGCAGAGGTCGAGGGTGACACGAACCCCGAGGATATCATCGTTGTCGGTGCTCATTATGACTCTGCCGACTGCCCCGGGGCAAATGACAATGGCAGCGGGGTGGCTGGGCTCCTGGAGATCGGGCGACTGCTGCAAGAGGTGTCGCCTGGCAAAACTATAAGACTGGTTGCTTTTACCAATGAAGAACATTTCTATGGCTCAAGGGGAATGGGCAGCTACTTTTATGCCGAGCGCTGTTCCGATCGCCAGGAAAACATCATCGGCATGATCGCGCTAGAGACCATGGGCAGCTATTCGAGTGAGTCCGAATCGCAGAAGTTTCCTGAAGGGCTCGACGCTGTTTATCCAGATACCGGTGACTTCATCGGCTTTGTCGGCAATCTAGAATCCGGAGTCTTTTTGCGAGATGTGATCAAGGCGTTTAGAAGTGCTGTCGACTTTCCCTCCGAGGGCTTGATAGCTCCGACTCTTTTAGAAAGTATCGGGCGGTCAGACCACAGCCAGTTCTGGAGTTTTGGCTATCCCGGTATCATGGTCACTGATACCGCCGATTATCGATACGAGCACTATCACACCGTCAATGATACCGTGGACAAAGTCGACTTCGACTGCCTAACCAGGGTGGTGGCAGGTATGGCTGATGCCTTAGTAGCGCTCTGAAGATACTACGCCTTGGTGCCGGCAGTTTCGTAGGCGCTGGCTTTGTTCAGCAACTCTACCGCCTCGGGCTTCAATTCTAGCTGTGCCGCTTTGATAATATCCGGCATCTGTTCCATTTTGCTGGCGCTGGCAATTGGGGCCGTGATGCTCGGTCTTGCAATCAGCCAGGCAAGCGATACCTGAGCTGGGGTGCTGTTGTATTCAGCCGCCACTGTATGCAGTGCTTCAACAATTTTGAAGCCACGATCGTTCATATATTTCTCTACGCCTTTTCCGCGCGGGCTCTGATCGAGATCGGCTTTAGATTTATACTTGCCAGAGAGGAAGCCCCTGGCCATCGAGAAATAGGAGATCACACCCAGGTTCTCATCTGCGCAGAGCTTCTCTAGATTGTTTTCGTAGTCTTCGCGATCATACAAGTTATACTCCGGCTGCAGGCATTCGTAGCGAGCAAAGCCATGTTGCTTGCTCACGGCGAGAGCCTCTTTAAGCCTGTCGTGTTTGTAGTTAGAGGCACCGATGGCTCTGACCTTGCCCTGCTTAATGAGCTGGTCGAAAGCTTCCAGAGTTTCTTCGAGAGGAGTGTTCGGGTCATCGTTGTGAGCTTGATACAGGTCGATGGTATCAATCTGAAGGCGCTTCAGCGAGTCCTCTACCGATTTCATTATGTAGTCTTTGGACAGGCTCTCGCATCCGAGTCCAGGAGCCATCTTCATGCCGACTTTTGTGGCCACGGTTACTTTGTCGCGCTTTTTAGATTTCTTCAGCCAGTTGCCGATGATAGCCTCGGATTCGCCGCCGACATTGCCCGGGTGCCAGACGGGATACACATCGGCGGTGTCGATAAGGTCCAGCCCGGCGTCGACGAAAGCATCCAGCAACTTGAAAGACATCGCTTCGTCCGCGGTCCAGCCGAACACATTGCAACCGAAAGCAAGAGGGGCTACTTCGAGGGCGGTATTGCCGATTCTGCGCTTCTTCATCGTCGATTCTCCCGATTTGTTCGTACTGGCTCGCTGCCGTATATGGTCGGAATATACTACCAGGTAATGAACAGGATAAAATGAGATTTGATAACCGGCTAAAAAAGCAGCGTCGAGTTTGGAGAACAGTAGTCAGGGTGGAATCGACAGAAACTCCTAGAGAGCCATTGATCAAGTCGGCGCCATTGCGCTTGA
>CAZCBH010000159.1:0-6522 GCA_964496875.1 uncultured Candidatus Obscuribacterales bacterium
TAGCTAACCTCTTGAGATTCCGGGGATTTTAGAGGGAGAAAGGTTAGCACAGTTTTGTGCACTGCGCCTCCCCCTGTCCTGTGGTCGCTCCTGTCGGCAGTGGCAATACCCTGGAGAAATTGGGGTATATTGGAGGCCTAACCATATGGTTAGTGGGGGCGTCAATTTGTGAACATTACGGACAATCCGGAAGAGAAGAGGTTGGCGCCATCGTCGGAGCCTTACTGGCCGTTCGCCGAGATGACCGGCGACGATGGTCTGGTGTTCGGTCGATTCAAGATCCTAGGTTTGATGCGGGACGAGGGGGATACGGTTCTCTACCGGGCGGTGGAGGTAGCCAACCGGGGACGGGTTACTCTGGTCTCCCCGGCTACGGCAGATTCTCAAGCGCAAGAAGCGTTCGCCTCTTTTTATTCTTCTTCAATTTTTGACCACGCGAATATATTCGGACCGTCAGAAGTATTGAGATGCGCCAAGTCCGGCGGTCAGGCGGTGCTGCTCAATAATTACAGTGGTCTGGTCAAGCTGAGCGAAATCGTTTCTGCCACAGGGGCGATTGATCAGGAGTCGCAGATTGCAGAATTGCTTCTGCAGCTCTGCAGAGGTTTGAAGTGCGCTCATGAAGCCGGTATCGCTCATGGTGCACTGAGTGTCGATCATATTCTGCTGGGTAATTCTGCCGATGACCAGGTGGCGCTTCTGGTAGATGGTTTTAAATGGACGTCTCGGAAGGCTACTGCCAATAAAGAGCGTTTGGAAAGTATGAAGAGGTCGGATATTTTTGGCGCTGGGTTGCTTGCGTTTTACCTGGTCACAGGGACCATGCCCCAGGATACAGATGCGGTTGATCTAGGCGCAATGGCCAAATTCAGACCTGACTTCCATTGTATGGATGAGCTTGTCTGGCTTTTGGAGGATGTACTCAGCACCGATGAGCTGTCGCAGATCAAGAGTATCGAAGAGTTCGAAAATGGAATTTTAGATTGGCTCGAATCCCTGCGTTCAGTGGTTGCTTCCGACCTTGCCTCTGCATCCGGCGGTTCTGATTCGGTTTCAAATGACCGGGTCGATACCCCCACTACCAAGGACCTCTCCAGCGCTATTCAGCATATCACTGACCTCAGACGCAAACAGAGCGACCAAGAAGAGTCCATGGTGATAAAGTTGACAGATCTGGCTTCTACCGGGGCGCGCCGTTCTCCCACCAGAACTTTGACCAGGGTTCTGGCGTTGGTTTCTGTTTTGTTTCTGATTGGATCAGGCTTCTTTTATCTATACAGCAATGATCCGACGGTCTTTCACGAGGGATTTAGTGGAGTCTCGCGCCAATTTTATGCGGTTGTTCATCCGGGCAGTCTTGAAAACGAAGACATAGGTTCTCATGACGATTCTTCTCAACAGGCTGATACCAGCAGCTCTAGAATAGATTCACCTTTTACGACGAGTGGGCAAGGCACCGTTGATAGTGCTACCGTTAAGACGAAAAAGGTCTCCGTCTCCAATGATCTGCGCGGCAGAAAAAACAGAGTGAGGGCATTTGACGCGGCTTTGCTGCGTGATATTTATCGAGGCAAGAGCTCTGGTGCTAACAATGGTAAGGACAAGAACAATCGATTCAGAATTGAGTATCGCGAATTCAAATCGGAGTGGATAAAGTGATGCGGGTTATTAGAATGATTTTCGGAAGCCATGACTGAAAGTCTGACCAGATTGTTTTTGATAGCACGCTCTCAAAGTCGTCCAACCAGGGCTAATGTCGATCAGGGTATGGTCGGTAAAGAGCTTGCTGGAAAATACAAACTTCTGGAAATTCTCGGAACCGGTGCCACTGCCGATGTTTACAAAGCCGTGGACATTATTTTAGAGAGGGTGGTGGCGATAAAAGTGCTGCGCAATCTAGATGAGGACGTTCGCCAGAGATTCTTCCGAGAGATGAGAATTCATGGCAGTCTGGAGCACGGCAATATTGTTCAAGCGCTTGATTGTTTTGAGCATGAAGGTGAAGCCTGTTTCGTACTCGAATATCTCGATGGGGTTTCACTGGAGCAAATTATCAAAGAGGCGGACGGTCCGTTAGACGCGGATGATGCTATCTATGTTTTTGATCGGGTCTGTGGTGCTTTGTCCTACGCTCATCGTCGAGGAATAATTCATCGCGATCTCAAGCCTTCCAATATCGTATTGAGTATGAAAGATGACAGAGTCGAGGTCAAGGTAGTAGATTTCGGATTGGCTAAAGCCAATGACCATATGCAAAAAATTACTACTACCGGTTTGGTGGTCGGCTCTCCCCTTTTTATGAGTCCAGAGCAATGCCTGGGTTATGGACTGGATTATCGCAGCGATATTTATTCTCTGGCGATGGTGGGCTATATTCTGATCTCTGGTCAGCTCCCTTATGACGTTTCCACTGTTGACCAGGTAATGCGTGCACACACCAGTCCGGAAATACAGCCGCGCCCACTAAAAAATCTGGCTCAAGAGTTTGGACTCGATATCAAACTGCCGGTCAGGCTTTATAAAGTTCTCTGTCGCGCCATGGAAGTGGCTCCGGATAGGCGCTATGAGTCGGTGGAGCAATTTAGAAAAGCCATGCAGGCCTGGCATCATCTGGTTACTCATGGAGCGGCAGACGATAGAGATTCTGTGGAGGAGGAGGTCTTTCAGTTAAATCAAATCGAGAATTCTGAAACGGCCAATACTGCTAGCCCGCCTGCAGTTGGATTGTCCGAAATCTGGGATATGCCTCAATTAGTCGCCAGTGATGGCGATGGCGGTTGGTCCAATCTTCGCCTCGAGAACATTGTGCTCAGTCAGGAAGCCACCGGGCAGGTTCTGAACAACAAGTATCAGTTGCTTGATATTCTCGGTCAGGGCGGGATGTCCGTAGTCTATCGGGCTAGAAAGATTGATAGTGGGGAGCTGGTGGCGGCTAAAACCCTGAAGCTCGCCAATTTAAATGTCTCTGACCGTTTTTTGCGAGAGATAAGGGTGCATAGCGCTATCAAGCATCCTAATATCGTAAAGGCGGTGGATCATTTCAAAACTGACTTAGGTCAGGTCTACTTTGTTATGGAGTTGCTGGATGGTAAGACTCTCCAGCAATTCATACAAGGGCAAAGAGAATTTGAGCTTCAAGATTCCCTTGCGATGCGCTGTTCTATTGTCGGCCAGATCCTCGATGCTCTGGAATATGCTCACGATCAATCTGTTATCCACAGGGATCTGAAGCCGGACAATATCATGCTGGTCGAAAGCGCCGGAACTTTGCGAGTAAAGGTGCTTGATTTCGGTCTGGCAAAAATCCAGGACGATCTACAAAGGTTGACCAGTACCGGGGTATTGATTGGAACCCCGGCCTATATGAGTCCGGAGCACTGCCTGGGAGGCAAGATCGGTCCGAGATCCGACCTTTATTCGCTCGGGATTCTGGCTTATGAGCTTTTCACAGGTAGCCTTCCTTACACCTGTAATAACGACCTCGAATATGTCACTGCCCACTGCGACCCCGCTATCAAGCCCCGTTCTCTTTTCGAGCAGTCTTCTGAAATCCCTGCTGCAGAGGCGCTTGAATCGATTTTATTCAAGGCTCTCTGCCTCGAGCCTGAAGAGCGCTTCGCTTCGGCCGCAGAAATGAAAGAGGCCTTCTCCGACTGGTGGGCTGAAACCGGCAGGAGCGAACCATCTCCCTTCCGTATGGTTCGAAGACGAACTCAGCGTCGAGCTTTGACTGAGTCAGCTGCTCTTGATAAAGCAAATGCCGGCGCCGGAGAAAGCGAAGATCTGGAATCTCTGGTGAGCCACTTTCGTAATGAGCAGGTTCGTTCGTTTGTTAAGAGTCGCCAGGCTCCGGCGGACCTGAGCAGATTATATGGCGTTTTCAAAGGTCTCGGTCTGGTGGTGGTGGTAGGGATTTTGGGACTTATTCTCTTTTATGCTTATGCCAAGATTAGCGATGGTCTGGCGGTTCGAAAAGCCGAAGAGGCGAGATTGACTCTGGAGAAAGCCAGGCTGGCCGGGCAGAAGGCCCGTGTTGAAGCGGAGAAGGCTGCTCAGGAGAAGGAGGTTCCTTCGTCTAGCGTTTATGGTGAAAAACCGACCGCAAGAAGCGAGATAATCAAATTTAATAGCAGGCGCTAGGAGTCGGGGCGACTTTTGGGGGCACTACTCAGCTTTTGGTATGTTATCAACCTGTCCAGGGGAGGCAAAAAGTAATTATGTCGAAATCAAACCCACAGCTCGACCGATAGAGAAACTTACCACCGATGAAAGTCTTTGTTAGAAAAGAAGCTCGGCTACGGCATGGCAACATGCTCATTTTGATCACCGCGTTTGTTTTTATTGTCGTGGCGATGGCGATTTTTGCTATCTCTCTGCTGCGCCTTTATGGATCTCATGCCGAGCAGAAGACCGCCATTGAAGCCGCTGCGCTTGCCTGTGCCCGGGACATGAGCAAAGTGGTGATCAATACGCCCCAGTTCGGCTATGTGGGGCTTTCTGATTCTGCTCCGGATGGTTCGGTAACCGCCGCTGCCGATGATTACTACACTCCGGTCAAAAGCATAAACACCTTAATCGGTACCGCGCGTCTTGATTATCTGATCGCCAGTCAGGCCGGACTCGATATTCCTGAGTGGAGAGAGCTGGCTGAAGCCGATTTGAACAATGCCCGGACAGCTTCTCAGCAGTTGATCGATGTCCTTGCAGACGCCATTAAGCCTGGTGGTGTAGCCCTCGATAAGAACGGCAATAACGTGACACCTTATGCGGCTGCGGAAGCGGCCTATATGCAAAATCAAATTCGCATGTCCGGCAGTTCTAACTATCAAGCCAATTCTCTGAAGCTCAGCCTCGGCATTGTCGAAGGCATCGGTACTAATATCCCTGTGCCGAAGCCTCTAGGAGTGGACCCTAGTTTGAATTCTACCAACACAATTGCAGGTAATTACAGGGCGAATATCAACGTCCCCCTGGGCAATCTCGATTTTGTCTTTGCTGCAATCGGTGACTCTATTAAACTAATCGACAGCAAGAAATGGGTGCAGGCTTCTACAGCATTGCCATATCAGTATCCCACCATCGTAAAGGCAGAGGCGAATCAGGTGCTGAAAACGAATTATGGCGACAAGACTGCTCGGGCGGTGGCCTGTGCCATGCCGGCGACGGTCTACGATCCTCGCCCGGCTCCGGGAGCTTTGACAATCAGTTTTCCTGACGGTGTGCCTGACGGACCTGAGAAGGTTGAAAAGCCGCTAGATCTATACGCAGCCTTTTTGAGCCAGAGTCAGGATACATCGGATTTTTACGTTGCCGATCCAGGAGACTATCCTATTACGTCCAGCAGCAAGATTACAGCAGGTAACTGGCCTATATCGTCGGACCCGCAGCAACTGGCCTCTTCCGGGTGCAAACTGGCAGTGTATGACTGGCTGCGACGCGGGGGAACCAAGGTCAATGTCGATTCTGTGGTTGGGATGCACCAGACTCCGTTTATCCCCCAGGGACCCGATGTGCCCTGGCCGCCATCGACTCCGGCAGGTAACATACCCGATGGTGTCTCCCATATCTATCGGTTTGATACCGATGGGGTGGTTTATTATCAGAGCGCTAGAATCAAACCGTTTCCCTGGTGGGTTGTTAGTGATGAGCAGAACTTTTTAGAGTGTTACAATGCCATCTCCAATGGTGCTACAGCATTTGAGCTCGAGCCTGTGCCTCTTATGATTGTTCCGCCGGTTTCGATTCCTCTGGGTAAAGTCGAGTTTACCTCGCGCTATGACATGTTCATTCGTATGTACAGTCGACGCTACGGTAACCAGTCCGGCCGTCACGGTGGTGAGCCGATGGACAATACGCTGGTTTCATATTGTGATGAGCCCAGGGACTCTTCTGGTGGTGGAACTTTCTTGAAGAAGCTCACCTTTGTCGGCCAGGGGGCAGCCAAAAGGCAGCCGCCCCTGGTAGGTGCTGGTATTGGAGCGATTCCGCTCTTGATGCCTCAATCTGATTTTGCCTATAAGTGGGAGCTTATCAGTCTAGGTGGTCCCTCGGTGGATAGAGACCCGGGCATCTATGAGAAGTTCGATGAGAGCGGATCTGGTGTAAGAACCACTTATGATACCAACGGTTCGGTGGCGGACATCAGATTCAGGCGGGTCGTCATCGGCAAAGATCCGGTCTCTACAACGGTCAATCTTCTGGGCTCGGTATTGCCGATTCAGAAACAGCAGGGCTATGTCGGGGTGAAGTGAGATTATATAAGCTATGACGAACCAATGTATTGCGTGAGAGTTTGTTTTCGTCGTTTTTATGATAAGCAATAGTAGAAATGAGGTGAAACGAACAGGACAAAGTCATTGAAGAGAGAACGGAACCGCCATCTCGAAATCTATCGAGACGGCGGTTCCGGAATTCGATTCAAATCAGATCGGAACTGGTTGCTTCAGCTCTTACTTCGAGCCGTCGCTTTCGTCCTTGCCGTCTTTCTTCTGGGACCGATTGCTCGTTCCCATGAACATGCCG
>CAZCBH010000160.1:0-6379 GCA_964496875.1 uncultured Candidatus Obscuribacterales bacterium
GCTCAGTCCGGCGTATCGAAGGGGTATGCAAGCTCTTTTATCAGCATTTTCTTCTGGGCTTTGGTGATAAACAGGCAGTTGCTATAATTGCCGCCCGAAAGGGTTTCGAACTTGCGTTCTCCTTCGATTAGCCCGTTAATCCAGATGATAATGGACATGTCCAGCCAGTCATCGAAATATGACGGTTTAAAACTATGCTTCTTGCCATTAAGCTCAATCTCTACTGTAATAGGACCAAATTCTCCTTTCCATTTCTCGTCACAGTAGCTCGGGGCAAATGTCTCGTCTGCCGCTCTTGCTAGCTCGGATACGAAGTCGATGTATGCAACATTCACGCTGCAGACATCACATTCGGGGTCACCCCACCAGAAATATTTATCGCTATGATGCAAAACACCTATTATCTGTCCTTGTAGATCCGGTGGCGGAAAGCCGTTTGATTCGAGGTTTTCGTAGAGTTCGTCTTGATATGCTTTTATTACCTTTGCTGTGTCCTGCTCATTGAATAAACCGGCTTTTTTATAGATTTCCACCGCGCGAGTAAGTTCTTTTGTGTAGTCTTTGACTTCGTGCTGTAGCTTCTTGGTAGTGATGTCGTCTTCTTCTTGGGTGATCCTCCTGCTGGGCTCCAGCTTGAGAAGGTTGGCATCATCTCTGTAAAGTGGGCGATAGGCACCGACTACTTCGCACCAATCTAGTGCTTGTTTCGCGTTTCTGGTATCAGGATTGACTCGGACATATTCGGTGTTGCCGTCTTTTTTTAACTCGTATACTACTAAAGCTTCGTCATCATCGAAGGCTTTCCTGTAGAGTCCCCCATGATAAGCGGCTCCGCACTCTTTTATATACCGGTCCATGCCATAGAGGTCGATCAAGGTTCTCCTTGCTTCAACATTGTATTCTTGCTCAATGTCGGCTATGGTCAGACTTATTGGCGCAGTCACCGCTTTATGCTTCATTATCGTGCCATCAAGCGCAAACAGGCAGAAAGAATCTGCGTACTCAAGAGCGGGCGAATCTGCGCTATGAAGGCGACCTTCCTCATTGAATGTCAGCTTCGTTGGTCTATTTGCCACCAGTGCAAATTCGGCACCAAGAAATGACATATTAGAGTTGAGCATGATTTTGTGGAGGCTTGTTATATAAGGGCCATAGTCACCTTCATAGAGCATTCCTTTGTCTATGGTGAACACTTCTGCTACGTGACAATGGCCCCAGGGGCAGTTTGAGGTGGTGGCATTGTAAATGCTTAAGGCTTCCTCGTTTAAGATGCCTTCCATTACTGATGTCATCATTTTCAGAATCGCCCAGCGATTCGCCGGCGATTCGTCATGAACTCTGTTGTATAGATTCAGTCTCACTGATTGAGCAAATTCGTGATCTTCTCTCTCTTTTCTAGACATGAGCCTGGTGTTCGCAAATATATCCGGACTATGGCGTTTGCGATGGTCAGTCAGATCTGCCGATAACTTTATGGAGTTTTTGCAGGAGTTTGTCAGCAGGATTAGCTCTTCTGTTTCGCGAAGGCTTTCTACTTTTGCAGCGAGAGCATCTATGCACCGGGTCAGGCGATCCGCTCCAAGCACCAGTTCGAAGGCAGTCGGCTGCGATTGGCGAAACTTAGCTTTCGCGTCTTCTATTTTTGCAAATCCAAAAGAATCAGCTGTTCCTGCAAAATCAACAATATTGGCGAGTTGCCAGGGAGAGTCGCAGAAGATTATTTTGGGCGTCTCGAGGTTGCAGATCTGATAGAGGTTTTCAATACCTGCGATGAGCTCTGCTCGATCGCCTCCAGTGGTCCCAAGCGCGGCATCAGTGCTGGCTTTTAAATAGGGGGAAATGTCGTCAAGTTCTTGAAGTATCTTTTTCCAGATATCAATCATGGTTCCCGCCAGAAACTGCAGTTATGGATTGGTTGCTGCTATAGTGTGCTGCGTCAATATACCCGAGTTGCGTCCAGGATGTAAACCGATGCTTTCACTAGATAGTCCTCGATGGAAAGAGCTTCGCCAGGCCTATGGCACAGCAGAAGCAGTGCCAGAACTTCTTCGCGCGATGGAAAAGGAGGATGCTCAGCAAGTGGCAATGACCACTTCTGGTGGTGGCAGCAAGTCTGTATGGGGTGATATCTGGAGTTCATTATGCCACCAGTATTCTGTCTACACTGCGACCTATGCAGCGGTGCCGCATATGGTATCTGTGGCGGAGAATGGCAGCCTTGCTCTTCGCCTGGATGTGCTTGTGTTCTGCGGAACTGTCCAGGCATTCGGAAAACTTGAAGGCGGGCCGGTGCCAGCCGATTTGATGGCGGATTACGAGGCGTCCCTGATAAAGCTTGTCGAGATGTCTCGTGGTATCGTATCGGATGCCGTAAGAGAAGGTTTGCTAGATCAGTTTCCTTTGACTTATTTGATTCAGTCTTTGCTTGCTATCCGCTATGGTGGAGATGCGACTATCTGCATTCTCGATAGGCTCGGCACAGGAGACGATGAGATCGAGGTTGAGTGTGATGAATGCGGCGAGTCTTCTTATGTCGATCTTCAGAACATCCCCGAGGATATAATTGACCGAGACTCTATGGCGCAGGATCTTGAGGAGGCAATGCTTCTGGTCGGTGAGTCGACCGGAGAGTCGAATCGAGATTTTAGCGAAGATATTGGCGAAGGTTTTGGCGAGGGCTCGAACAGCCAGGCAGACGAGACCCGTTGGTCTTCGGTCTCTATAGTGCAAATTGCCGCGGCGCTGGCTGCTGCATACGAAGACAAGGACCTGGCTGACAAAATCATGCTTCTAAGAGCAGATGTGGCCTGCCCCTCTTGCGACCATCAATTCATGATCTCCGACGGCATTCTCTGGGGGATTTAGCAGCAATCTCAGGTCTCTGGGTAAAGGCGAGGAAACAGGATCTCTAGCGAATGAGATGGAAATCTCAAAGACACCGGACCTTTTTGAGTGCCAGCCAGTAACCCTTCTGCAATCAAGTCACTCAACACTCTTCTGGCTGAGCGCTCTGGCAACCCTGTAATTCGAGGTGCTTCGCCTCTATCGAATTGTCCTCTCATCAGCGCTTCTTGCAACAGTTTCGCTCCCTCTGGCTTAAGCTTTTCATGTCGGTCTACATAGATGGCGAGGCGTTGTCCGAGATTCTCGAGGTCGAACAGCTCTGACATGAAGCTGAGCTGATCAAGGCAGACTTTCAAAAACCATTCTGTAAATTCGACGAGCGCGGCTTGAGAAAGATTGCCTCTACCATCGGTGTCATTGCGACGTGGTGAATCGGCATGATCCATCATCCGTTTGTAGTCGCCTCTGCTTTCTAAGCCGCGTGCCAGTCCGCGCGATACCGACCAGAGGCCATGAGCGCCTATTCCTGCTTTGAGCGCCATGGCATGACTCATCAATCTGCTGACGCGCCCGTTCCCATCAGGAAATGGATGAATGTAGTTGAGTCTATGGTGCGCCGGGCCGATAGCCATTATTCTTGCGGCCATGCCAAGATCTTCGAAGCGGTATTTTTGCTCGAAATAGTGCATGAATTCTTCGACTCTTGCGCTCGATGGTGGCAGGTGTCTGCCTACGGCCACTTCGTGTTCGGGCAGGTTTCGCCATTCGCCCGGTATCATTTTGAACTCGCGTCCGGCCCCAGTTATTATTAATACTGAATCTGGTGCGTCTTTGTAGAATTCTTTGTGCAGCCACTTAATGAATTCACCGGATGCCGGCTCTGGCAATGTCCCAGCTTCGAACTGTTTGTCGATTTCGCTTTGTACTCTAATATGAGCCAGTGCTTCCATCTGCAGGTTGCGTCGACCTTCTTCGGCGTCCAATTCGCCGGAGAGGGCGAGCTCGATTTCGCGAGGTCTTGTGTCGTGCCCCTCTATGAGGTTACTGTAGTAGGTGTTCATGATGCGGACTAAATCAGCCAAGTTCGCTGCTGTAGTAGGATGCAGCGCTTTACCCAGGACGGCACCGGCGGCAGCAAGTTCTGCTGCAAGATTTGCCACGGATTCTGGCGCTTCCAGCAGCCTGGTGGGTTCGATTCGTCCGGTTGATTCAGTCATTGTGGCCGATTGCCTGTATGGGCTAAAGCCTAATTATACACAACATTCAGAGATCGGGCTCGGTGATTTGGCCGATAACTTGGCCGATTGGTCGTCAGTTTTCTTCGGGTTATTCACAAATCCCCGAAAGATTAGTCCCTGAAGCGATTTGAGGCTGTCACGTTGCGGTCACTGCCGGCTGGTATTTTTAGACTTAATCTCCTCCTTCGCTCAACTTACTAATTCGTTTTTTTATGACCAGCGCCGAAAGAGAGTCTCGTGTCGAGGCTCAACCTAGACATGCCGAATCAGGTGAAAACAAAGTCGATTCTATCGACCGGATAGCGCTTTTGCAGTCGGATGTCGGTCGCAGTAGATCCGGCGCGGCGGATGATGCCAGAGGAAAGAGCAAAGACGAACCCTCGGTTCTGGATTTTGGGCAAAATGACCCCCTGGCGAAGTTTGCTCCGTTCCAGCCGAGCCAAGGAGAAGTGCGCCAGCCTGGCGCCGATGCGAATCGCGACCTCGTCACGGCTTTGGACGGGGAGTATGACCTGACTCGGGGAGCGAAGGCCAGACAGAAATCTGGCGTCAAGGACGATGGCGGCGCACCCAAGGATAAGGCTCCTGTCAAAGCGGAAGACCCTGCCGCAGAAAAGTCTGCCGGTAAGGACGGCGCGCCGGACGCTGCAGCCAGTGACGCAGCTAAGAAAGCCTCGGCTGAGCCCTTTAGTATTTTAGGTGATACCAAAAGTTTGGATCCCAAGAAGCCTACAGCCGTCTTTCTTGACAACTTCAAAAGTCCCTTCTCCGGAGACTTGTTTAGAGATAAGAAAACTAATAAACTCACCGTCAGTAGCAGGACTGAATTTGCTCTGAATACGGTTGCCACCGTCAGTGAAACCGGTGTTCCGCATTTGAGTGAGACCGGCTTCACCCATGGTGAGGTTAGCGCGCGCCTTGCGGAGCGCAACGGATTCAACGCGGTTCGGTTGCAGCTTAATGATACTCCCGCCGGGTTCGCCGACTTCTCAAAGCATCTCAACGGTATTGCCGATCTGGTCGATAGCGGCAAGCTCAAGCTGGGCAAGGGTGACGTTGTGAATGCCAGCGTGGGAAATAACGACCCTACCTTCGATGATGTGAATACCATACTTGGCTCGAATGACAGCAATAGAATTACACCGGAGAATATCAGTGATCCCAAGGTGCAAAAAGACTTGCTTGGCAGGCTAGATAAATTGGCGACTGATGAGAAGCAAAGTCCTGAAGTTAGAGATTGGGCGAGGATTATGGTAGATACCAATAAGGCGATTGAGCGCCTGCAAGGACAGGGGATAGAGGTGGTGCATGCTGCTGCTAATACGGGACCCGGTACTGTAAGCCTGGAGTTTTTGCGAGCCAATCATGAGCTTTCTTCGTTCGATCCTAAAACAGGTAAAGTGGACAAGTTTGCTACCGATCACCGTCATGTGACACAAGGAGATGGCGTGCTTCCAATACGATTTCGGCCGGGTACGGAAGTAGGAGGTCAGCGCGAAGGTAAGTACACCGTGGAAGGGACCGGTATTACATTTAGAGGCGAAGAGTTCGGTAATCTGAACATGCAGCAATCTGTCAGTATAGGAGGGAAGGACATTCCGCGGGAAGACGCTGCTATTGCGAAGTACTTTGGTGATAAAATCGGGCGCGAAGCGCCGCCTCGGGTAAATGAAAACGGTTTTCTGGTGGCGGTTGCCTCCGGCAACTCTTTCGTAAATGTGCAGTTTCTGGCAGCTCAGCGGGAGAGACTGGCGGCAATGAAGCGCGCGGGCAACAGTGAGGTGCCTGTAGGTGGTCGGTAGACCAGGTCTATGTTGTGAGGAGTTATTGTAATCTATTCAGAAGGCTGTTTTTGAGGTCTTCTTTATCTGCGCCTTGCTTCTCTAGCAACTCGCTTATCTTTTCGTGTTTGCTTTCTAATAGAGCGAGCAGTATTTGCTTCGGCCTAATAACTCTAGAGTCTAAATCTTGAGCAAAACGCCAGCTTCCCTTGAGGGCGGATTTTGACTCTTCTGTGAATGGTATCAAAACATTCCAGGGGAAGATGCGTTCGAAGAAAGTGTATTCATCTTTCTCCGGAGCATATTCTTTAAGTATGTTTCGGGATGTCTTCAGTGATAGGCCGGCACACTGCAAAACTTGTGAGGCATCGCTCCGCTTTTCGCCAATTATTCCAAGCAAAAGATGCTCCGGCTCCACAGCTTTGCGCCTGGAGTCCCTCGCTTCCTGCTGTGCCAGGATAATTACTTTGATGCCACTCTCGGTGAATTTATCGAAAAAGGCATACTTCTTGTCCC
>CAZCBH010000161.1:0-6289 GCA_964496875.1 uncultured Candidatus Obscuribacterales bacterium
AATCTGCTATAACTCCTTTGGATTTTCAAATGGATTTCCTGGTTCGTAGAAAGGAGAGAGTTATGGCTACAAAGACCGTTCCTGTAAATATTGGAATCGACGAAAAACAGAGAGAGAAGATTGCCGATGGTCTGTCCAGGCTTCTGGCAGATAGCTACACGCTATACTTGAAAACACACAACTATCACTGGAATGTAACCGGTCCGATGTTCTCGACCCTGCATCAGCTCTTTGAACAACAGTATCTGGAGCTGGCAACCGCAGTAGATCTCATTGCTGAGCGTATTAGAGCCCTGGGCTTCCGCGCTCCTGGCAGCTATAAGGAGTTTACCCATCTCACTTCGATCTTCGAAGCCGAAGGGGAGCCCGACGCGACCGAAATGATTCGCGACCTCATGGAAGGTCAGGAAGCGGTGGTGAGAACCGCCCGTTCTATTTTCGCCGTGGTGGAAGAGGCCCATGATGAGCCCACCGCCGACCTGCTCACCCAGCGTATGCAGATTCACGAAAAGAATGCCTGGATGCTCAGAAGTCTTATCTCCTGAGAATTGCATATAGAGTTAGTCGAATATTGAAAGGGCGGAGATCAACTTCGCCCTTTTAGTGTCATATATGGTGCGCATCTGAAATTGGTGACGCGCTATTCGAAGCTCTGTTTTATTCTGGCTGCCCGTTGCATCATGGCCTGGGCCGAGTCTGTGCGGTGCATGCGATAGAGCAGAGTGCCGAGATTCTCCAGATCCATGGCCACCGAGATGTGCTGGGGACCGTTCTCTTTGATGGAGATATAGAGAGCTTTCTCCAGGCAGCGGGCGGCGGCTTCGAACTTGCCGCGTTCTTCGTTCTTGCCTGCAAGTATTTTGTACTTTTTATGGCGACCGTTCTCTTCCAGCTGCAATTTCGCCTCGTCGGCGATGGCCGGATAATCATTGGTGTCCGGGCGGGTGCTCTTTAGACCGGCTCCTTTTTTGAGGTCTACTCCGGCTGCCGGAAACTGGCCGGTTGTGTCGGTTTTTCTTTTTGTCGGAAAACTGCCAGATTGGACGCTGACCGGAAGGGCTGGATATTCGCCGGTCTTGTTGTCGTCGAAATCTGAATTACTGTCGCCTGTAGCCATGGGTCACCAATCTAGTCTTCTGTGTTGTAATATGCCCGGCTTTATTTGAGATCAACATAAACTATTTCAGATGGGCGGGCATCGAAAAATAAATAGCCGTTCCTCTGCCCGACTCCGATTCTGCCCAGATCTGACCGCCCATTCTCTCTACATTGTTTCTTGCCAGGTAGAGGGACAGTCTCTGGGCGTAGGTGTCTTCTGAATGTTTGCCTTCGATAAATCCGGCGAACATATCGGTTATCTCTTCTTGAGGAAGGGCCGGACCGGAGCTGGTGACACACAGGCGCATCTCGCCGGTTTTTATGGAGCTTTCCACCCGCACTCTACCGCCGGCAGCTGTTATAGAGATGAGCCTGTTGAGGACCTCCACAAGCACGCTGCGCACCGATTCTTTGTTGCCGTATACAGTGGGCAAGCCGGTCACGGTTTTGTAGTCCAGCAATAGCTGTCTTTCTCGGGCGTGGGGAGTGACCTCATCGAGGCAGTCTGCTACCAGGCGGGTTATCACAATGGGCTCTTTTGGAATTACCGGTTCGGGTATGAAGCCGCCGTACATCATGAGATAGCTGTCGACCACGGCAAGCAGTTTCTGGTAGATCTCGTGCAATTCGCCCAGGCTGGTCAAAACCTGGGGATGGACAGAGTTTTTTGCGTTGGATAGAACAGATGACCAGCGGCTCTCCGCTTCGGCAATCGGGACCCGGATGGAATCCTGGAGCATTATCACTATCTCTTCGCGCAGTTTGGCGTTTTCGCTGCGCAGGGATTTATCGCGCAGCACCATGACATAGCCCTGGATACTGTTGTCTTCTCCGACTATGGGCTGCAGGTGGGCAATGGCTTCTATGAAACGGTCTTCTTTGTTGTGATGGATAACACATTCGGGATGAAATTTATTGATCACGGCGTTGGGATCACCACCGTGCTTGGCGAAAGCCTGGCCGGAAAATAGTGTCCTGGGCTCGCCTGGACGACGAACCAGATCGAAGCACTGTCTACCTGCTATTTCGCCTTCGGAGAAACCGCTCCAGTTCAGGAAAACAGGGTTGGAGGCGAGGATATTGCCGTATTGATCTAATAACAGAAAACCTTCGGTGGACGATTGCAGAACGGCATCCAGTTTGTGTTGGACCACAATCGCCTGCCTGTTTGCCTGGTTTATCTGTCTTTGTATCTCGGTTATCTGTTTCGATTGGTTCGAGATTTGCTGGTTTAGGTTGGCCAGTTTGGAGGTCGATTCTTCGGCAATCTGGCGGCTTTCTAAAAGCTCTTCTTTCTGGCGATTCAGTTTTATTTTCAGGTTCTGAGTAGTGGTGCGCATGGTACTGACAGCGGTGTCTATTAGTTCACCAAGTTCGAGCCAGTCGCCAGAAAGCCCTTCCAGGGGCTCTATTATCGCTTTCTTGTCCGCTATGTCGCTGGTTCTGTCTATGAGGATATTGAGCGGTTCATTGACGCTGTTCGAAATTTTGGCGCTAAAGAAGAAGGCGATGAAAAGCGCTGCTCCGCCGAAAGCGCCGGCGCTGAGCACCACCCATATGACTTTTCCCATGACGTCCGGAACCGGGGTGGCAATGAGCAAATAGCCGTAGGTTTTGACATTGCCTTTGGCGTCTTTCTGTCCGTCGAATTTGATTTGCGACCACCATTTGCCGCCCTTTTCGAAGTGGTGCTTGGCATTGTCGCCACTCATCGGGACTAATAAAGTTTCAAATGGAGCAAGGCCGAAACCGAGCATCGATGAGGGTATCTCTTTGGCTCCGTTTTTGTTTAGATCTTTGATGAAATCGCCGCCTTTGCCGGCTCTCAATCCCTGGGTGGCTGCCACCACTTTGTTGGCGTTGGCGGAGAACATGGCAAGGTCGATATCCCTTACCGGATTCAGCTCTTCCAGTTCGAAGCGGGTCACTTCGCCGGTGAGATACTCGTTGTTTATGGGCTGGCTGACAGCGACAAGACCGACTACTTTGCCCTGAGTCGTCGAGATTGGAACCATGGATGATACTGTCACGGCTCGGGTCATGCTGAAGTCTGAGGGACCATCTATGGGGGTTTTGGTGTTGAGGGCGTAGGTGATGGCGTCGCTCTCTTTTGCTGCCGAATAACCATTTTTGCCCGGGGTCTCGGTGCTGTAGAAAACTGTGCCTTTGCTATCCATCAGGGTGATGAAGCCCGGGAAGCGGGTTTCATCCAGAAACTTCTCCAGCAGTTTTGCTTCTACGCTGCGATTACGCTCTAGAAAAGCTTTCATGATCGGTCCGTCTTCGATCAGGATATCCGCCAGGCTGCGGCAGGCTGCTTTTGCTTTGGTGAGATCGCGAAGCACTTTCTGGCGAGTCAACTCGCTTCTGGTGGCAGCTTCCAGTCTGGTGTTACGGAAATTCGTGTAGAGATCGAACAGAGAATAGCCCACCACCATCAGCATGATGACGACCGTGAAAGAGGCTATTAGTCTCGGTAGAATTCCCAATGATTTTCCAGTCTTGTTCGATAGACCCGGACAGATATAACAATAAGAAGTTTATCTCTTTATAAACCTTATTGATACTAGGAATTTAGATAGGCCTACTTAAAAAGTAAAATCGAGCCTAATTTATCTTTTTATAGGATGCTCGCGGCTCGAAAGCCGTCCTGACTTGAGATTAGAGATCTTCGTCGTCGCTCTCGATGGCTTCGGGGGCTTTGCCCGATTCTTTCATCTTGCGAAGTTCGGATTGTACCTGAATAGCGCGGATAAGCTGGTTGGGTCCGCAGTAGCCGAGTTCGAGAAGCCATTGACCAAGGGGCTTTTGCTCTCCATTGGCTTCGGCGTCGCTGCGCTGAAGCTGGAGGGATTCATCAAGCTGGTAGATGGTTATGTAACCCAGGTCGACTAGTATTTGACCCAGCAGATACTTCTCTTCGGACTTATCTTGATCGTCTTTCTGGGACCTGGTTGTCATGTCTTCTTTAGTCATTGCTCGAGTTGATCGACTATCTGTGAATAGAGGCTTGAAAAGAGATTGCCTGGTTTTCAAGAAATCTCTTAAGACCGTTGGGCACACCCGAAGATTACAACTTATGGCTGCTGGGTTTCCCCCCTGACCAGGTTCGTCGGTCTTCGCCGCACCCAACGATCTAATCTGTAATTATAGACGATCGAGCCGAGATGCGATCCAATCGTATTGATTCAGTTTTGATTCTGAGAAGAAAAAAGACATTCTCTTCTTTCTATTGGCCAGACCAAAGGGACTGCTATTGTATGTGGTGCTTTTATATGTCTTAGGTCATGGCAAGCTGCTTTTCGAGGGCGCCTATACGAAGCAGAGCCATATCGACCCCGCTTCCAAATGGAATTGGGGACTCGACTGTGGCGGATGGCCGCTTTTTCAGTCTTGCATTCCGGAGGCGAAATCGCTGCCTGTGTCGGACATGTTCCAGCGCAGTAGCTCCCGCCGCCATTCTAAATCGGCCTGGGCTTCGCGAATTAGTTCGGCCAGTCCCTGGAAATCAGCAAAGGACAGGTCGATGGCCATGCCCAGATCGAAGGTCAGTTTGACCCGCTCGCAATTGGGGGTGCAGGTCATGCAAACGATGTGGTCGGGACCGCAGACCTCGAACATCTGGTTGTCCTCGCACTGGAGAGGATCTTCTCTCCAGGTGAGATAGCCGACGAACTGCTCGTCTTCCATGCCTTGTTGGACTAGAAGAACCAGAGCCTGATACTGGGTTGTATTCAGGTAAACGGTTACTTCCTGCCGTCTGAAATCCAGAGCGAATTCGCCGTTCGACTTGTCCAGATAAAGATCCGCAAAGGCATTGGCGAAACTAATATGATGGGCGGTGCTTGTCTTCATTCAAAGGTGTCCTCTCACCTCTATGATATACCTTATGTTCTGTCTGTCTATCACAATCTAATCTTATATTGGCTGCCATAAGACCATTATTCCACCGAAAGCCTCTGAATCTCACTCTTGCAGCCATCTGGCCATGTCTCTGGCATGATAGGTGATTATTAAATCGGCTCCTGCTCTCACTATCGAAGTAAGGGTCTCTTGAACAACTCGTCTTTCGTCGAGCCAGCCTTTCTCGGCGGCGGCTTTGACCATGGCATACTCGCCGGATACGTTATAGGCGGCGATAGGCACCCGGGTCATCTCCCTGGCTTCGCGAATCAGATCCAGGTAGAGAAGTGCCGGTTTGACCATGACCATGTCGGCGCCTTCTTTTAGATCGAGTTCTATCTCTCGCAGGGCTTCCCTGCGATTGGCCGGATCCATCTGGTAGGTGGTGCGGTCGCCGAACTGGGGCGCCGATTCTGCCGCTTCCCTGAAGGGACCGTACATGGCCGAGGAGAATTTGGCACTGTAAGCCATTATGGGAATGTGTTCGAAGCCGTTTTCATCGAGGGCGTTCCGAATCGCTGCCACTCTGCCGTCCATCATGTCCGAAGGGGCGATGATGTCAGCTCCGGCTCTAGCCTGGGAGACCGCCGCTCTTGCCAGGATCTGAACACTGGGGTCGTTGAGAATCTGACCATCGGCGACGATGCCGCAGTGACCGTGACTCATGTATTCGCACAGGCAGGTGTCGGCAACGACCATCAGTTCGGGGAAATGCTTCTTGATCCGGCGAGTCGCTTCTTGAACGATACCTTTATCGCTCCAGGCGCCGGTGGCTTCCGTGTCCTTGTCCCTGGGTACGCCGAAGAGGATGATCGACTGGAGTCCTTCGTTGACGCACTCTTCTATCTCTTTGAGTGCTTCATCGATGCTTTGTTGATGAATGCCGGGCATAGAGCTAATTGGCTTTTTGATGCCCTGCCCTTCTACCAGAAAGAGCGGGTAGATCATCTGCTCAGCTCGTACATGGGTCTCCCGAACCATGGAACGGAGGGTGGAGGAGGAACGCAGTCTTCTCAGTCTTGTACGGGGGAAGGCATCCCCGGAATGTGCGCCATCTTTGTCGATGATCTGGCTGAGGGGGCGTTCTCTCGTTAGTTTTTCCATGGTTCTTCCGTTGGTCCGTTAATTTGGATAATCTGGGATTGCAAAGAGTTTAAACCGTCGATTATAAACAACGGATATATATCTTTGACCTTCAGGTTAAGCATGCTTTGAAAGAATTAATTGTGTCGAGATTCAGAGCTGCACTATCTGATTCTTGCCCTGCTGCTTGGCATGACGCACTGCT
>CAZCBH010000162.1:0-6286 GCA_964496875.1 uncultured Candidatus Obscuribacterales bacterium
CGGTAGCGGTAGCGGTAGCGGTAGCGGTAGCGGTAGCGGTAGCGGTAGCGGTAGCTTCGGAGGCAACAACATCAATAGACAGACAAGAAATCCAACCAGAAACAAAGGAGGCACCTCAGAAAAGCACCTCCTCTCCATCTCAGTCAGCTTGCATCAAGAATAATCAGAGTCGGAATATTGATCCTGGTCAAGATCCATCAGCGGGAGAAGCGCACCCTTTTCCAACTCAGAGCCTGGTCCTACCTCAGGTCCCGGCCCGGGATGACAGGCCCCGGGACCGGAGCCCGGAGGAGGCGGCGGCATTCCCATGGGTCCTCCAGGAGGTCCCATAAAAGGAGGCGGCACTCGTCCGGGCCCGCCGGGGAATCCGGGGGGTCCAGCAACTCCCGGAAACGGCGATAAGAATTCATGCAGCAAAATTTTGTGCTTCAATTTCTCTTTCTGGTCGGCGGTCAGGTTCGAAGCCATATCAAGCATCACCTCGAAGTGAATCGCCCCGAGTGCCCGCATCTTTTCAGACATCAAACCATGCAGCTCCTTTGCTTTGGCTGTATCGATAGATTCAGCAGACATTACTTTGGTGAGTTCATGCTTGAGCTCCATCAATTCGACCTTCAACGGAACCGCCTTCTTAGCCGCTTTTATTCTGGCTTCCACAGCTTTCTCCATCTGATCGTCTGTCAACTTCAATCCTCTAATATCTCCTGGAAAACCATGCATAGAGCCCCTCCCGATATTTTTCTTGTCCGGCGCATAACTAAGATAATTGTCTATTACCACATCTTCAGCCATTATCAATGGAACGTTCGCCCTTGCCGAATCTGCCGAAGAAGCTCCTTCTTGAGCAGCAGCAGCACAGCCGCTCAGGGCAAAAATGCCGGTAGCGATCAAAGAACCTAAACGCTTGCTTTTATTCATACAGACTAATTCTCCCGTTCAAACTCAAGGGTTTCAAAACTAGTATGGGCGTCTTGTATTCAGCACTTATGTGCTTCCGTAAGCGGTTTGTAAATGTGAAAGACCGATACGACGATACGAGATCTTCATTGGCTGTCTCTCCGACCAGAAGGAGTCAAGACCGCCGAATCAGAACCAATAACACTGCCTTCGACTCGTGATTCAGGTTTCAAGACTTTCTTCAGATAGCGGTTATTAGTTTCCCAGAACTTGGGCAAACGACCGCACAGAGACTCCAGGCGCTTCTTAGCCAGAATGCCCCTGTTGTCATCGGCGAAAAACTTGTTAGCCAGAGGAATGCTTATTCCTTTGTATGACTCGTCCGACTCCAGACCGACAACACTGCGATGTATTACGAGCCAGGTCTTCACACATTCATTGTATAAAGCTGGTTGGGAGGCCTCGCTTCCCTTTAAAGCCAGATACTTCTTATAGAGCGCTTCTCCATAGGCTACTCTGGCATCCATATCATCAGGATCGACTTCCACCGCCCGTTTCGATAGCTTTACCGCCCTCTCCAGATCATGATTGCGCATGGCCATCTGTGCCTGCATATATAAAACCCTGGCATTTTTGCCAGAGTTGTAGACATCATCGCTCGATATAGGGCGATAACCATCATCGACCTTTTTAGAGGCGCGCGCCGAAGACGGCAGCACCAATATAAGGGTCAATGCCAGGGCAAGACAGAGAGAACTACAGAACTGCTTCACAAGAGGACACCTGCTAATTGCACCACTGGCGCCACTACACTACCCTCTCTGACGAAAGGACAGAACCATTATCAACCGCTCCTGTAAAGCATTTATTTGTAAAGGCGACACACTGTAAAGCTCTTGTAAATGTGCCGCCTTATTCAGATGCTATGATCTTTGCAATACCGGGCGATTGGTCGAAACCAGGCGATGGACACCCCCCAAGAAACAACCAGCATTCTTCTCATTGACGATGACATGAAATATTGTCGGCTCATTAACGACTATCTGTCGGGATTCGGCTACGACGTGGCGGCGGTGCACAACGGAGCCGACGGTGTCAAAGCCGCCCTGGAGAAACCCTGGTCAGCCCTCATTCTCGACATCATGCTACCCGGTATAGATGGCTTCGAAGTGCTGAAGAGAATTCGCGAGACCTCGACCTTGCCCGTATTGATGCTGACCGCTCTGGGAGCGGAGTCGGACCGCATAGTCGGACTGGAGCTGGGAGCCGATGACTATCTTCCCAAGACCGCCTCCCCTCGCGAGCTTCTCGCCCGCCTTAGAGCCCTGCTCAGGCGAGCCGATTATACTCGGCGCGATGAACTGGATAAGCGACAAGAAGAAGAGATTTGTGTAGGTCCGCTCAGTGTCATAACATCAGCCAGACTTGCCCTGTTAGATGGCGAGCCCCTTCCCCTGACGCCGGTAGAGTACGATCTGCTCACGGTGCTGGTGGCCTCTAAAGGAAGAGTAAAAACAAGAGAAGAACTCCTGAACGAAATCCGTGATCGAAACTATGACGCCTTCGATCGCTCCATCGATGTCCATATCTCCGCTCTGCGCAAAAAGCTGGGCGACGATCCTAAACAGCCCCGCTTCATCCGCACGGTGAGAGGCTCTGGATATATGTTGAATCCAGATCGCGGGGAGCGCGACAAAACGTGAAAGTGAAATTTCCGCTCTATATCCAGATTGCTTTTCTAGTTGCGCTCAACATCGCTTTTCTGCTGCTATTGCGCCTTCTTATCTTGCAGGGTCCGGTCAATTTGGGTTGGGATTCTCTCTTCTATACTCCAATATGCGACCGACTACAGGGTCTATCATTCGGTATGCATCACCAACTCAAGAATTTGCCTCGGGAAAGTTGGGATACCTCCCTGGCAGAGTCCGGCAAGTACTATGGTGTAAATCTCTATATTTTTGACAACGAAGGCAATCAGATAGCTGGCAAGAATGTTGCTCTTCCACGCCAGGTTGTTGCAAAGCTGAAAGAGCACAAGCTGCCCCCGCATCCTCCGCCGTTTTTCAAACCGGCACCACCGGCAGCATCGCCGCCTCCAACACCGCCAGCTCTGACACCGCCGGCTCTAATACCGCCACCTCCTCCCAATCACGGCTTGATAATGCTCGGTCCACCTCCGGGCAAGCATCCAAGACCTCCTGCTTTTGTCATCCATACGGACAACCCTGGTAGATACTGGGTCGGAGCGCTGTTTCCTCTTGGAGAAAGAGAATTCAAACCGGCTTATCTTATAGCCGAAACCACCAATCTCTGGTCCACAAAACTGACTGTGGATTTCCAGTACATCTCCCTGGTCGTGGTTATTCTTTTCTTTCTCTCTCTTCTACTCTGGCTGCCCTTCATTCGTGGCATCACCGTAGCGCTGGCAAAACTCACCGACGCCACAAAAAGAATCGCCGAAGGAGACTTTGATACCGTTATCGGCATCAACCGTGCCGACGAGATCGGTCAACTATCATCGGCCATAGAAAAAATGTCAGCCAGGCTGAATCTTTATGTCAATGGACAGAAACGCTTTCTTGGCGACATCGCCCACGAATTATCCTCGCCGGTGGCAAGGCAGCAGGTCGCCCTCGCCCTCCTCGAAAAGAAGAGTAGCCCGGCTGAACAGGCTTTGATCGCCGACATCAAAGAAGAATCCGAGCATATGAGCGCTCTCATTAACGAGCTGCTGGCATTTTCCAAGGCGGCTGTGAGCGGTCGAGAAAACAGGCTCGAAAAAGTGGATCTGAATGAAATCATCAAAAATGTCTCCGAGAAATTCCGCCAGGACTGCGAACTAGAGCTGAGTCTACCGGATACAGCAATCTGCCTTGGGGATGGACTATTGCTAGATCGCGCCCTGGGCAATATCCTGCGCAATGCGGTCAAATATGCCACAGCCGGCGGGCCTATTCAAATAGAAGTTACAAAAGAAAGCGACCTGCTTCTCCTGAAGGTGACAGACCATGGTCCCGGAGTGCCGGAAGAGGCGATAGCTCATTTAGGAGAGCCATTTTACCGCCCCGATGCTTCCCGCAGCAGAGACGCAGGTGGAGTCGGTCTGGGGCTTGCCATCGTCAAAACCTGTATCGAATCTTGCAAAGGCAGCTTCAGCTGTCGCAATCGCAAAGAAGGCGGACTCGAAATAGAAATCCGCCTTCAGGCAATAGAGAAATGAACAAATAAGAAGTCCGAAGATTATTCTTCGTCGGGCGGCTTACAACCCAGGAGCTTGATCATCATCAAGTCTTTCTCGCAGGCTTCTTCGTTGCCCAGATCATCATGGACCCTGGAACGCCAGTAATGGGTCTCGGCAAGCGAAGGGTCGAATAAAGCGTCCTCTCCTTCGGCATTGTCGTGCTCAGAAAGAGCCCTGTCATACTGCGCCAGTGCTTCTTCCATCTTGCCGGTGCGATAAAAGACATAGCCCAGAGTGCCGTAGAAGTAAGGGAAAGAAGACTCCGAATCAATAGCCTTTCGAGCGTATTCCTCGGATTCTTTGAATTCTTCCAGCTGCGCCAGGGACCAGGCCAGGTTATTATAGGCAAAGCCCAGTTCCTCGTCCGCCAGTCCCAGTTCCAGTGCTCGGCGATATCTATCTACAGCCTTTTTCCATTCCTGACGACCTGTGTAGATTTCGGCACTGCGCAGCAATACTTCGCTATCATCATCGATTCCCTCTGCCATAGCCAGAAACTCGTCTTCTTGCTTCACCTGCTCTTTTTCAGCTTCAGCCATCATTTCATCGAGCAAGTCGGCTTCTTGAATCAATTCTTCGAATACCGCTTCTATCTCCGCACGGCGCGCATCGCGATATTCATCATCGGGATCGTAATCATCTATCTCTTCTTCGAATCCTGCCAGATAGGAGGTTCTCCACTGCTCTATTGTGGCCTGCTCCGGCGGAGCGCAGCGAATAATCGGGTCTCCGGCTTCGCGGCCGAGCCTGGCCAACATAGACATCATTTTGATACGGGGAATAATCTCGCCTTCACCCTCTTCGATATAGCTTGGCTCTTCGCCGGCAAAAAAGGTCTCGATGGTTTTGAACAGGTCATCCATCATATCCGCAACAAAATCCAGTGCATCATCATTTTCGAAGACGCCGACGCCCCATGTGCCCATCGCTTTTCTCCTTAGTAAAATCAGGCCTTCGGAATTATGGCAGATCGAGTTCATTAAAGCCCACAAAGATTGCGTGAAAGAATACAAAGGAAATATTCGAGATCTCTTGAAGCTGCAGGCAGCGAAATTAATCTGCAAATTGAAACAGTCGGTCAGGTGGAGGATAAAAAGAAATTGGAGAACGTGCATAATAGAAATGCTAGGTGGCGAATTCACTTCGAAAGGTCGGTGCCTTATTCGGTCTACCTAACCTAAACCGGCCCCACCTGGCACTCTTTTGGGCATGCAAAATTCGTACTTTATCTAGCTCTGGGTCTCCTGCCAGCGCTTTCTAAAATGACGTATGGGAATATCCGACAGGAAAAGACGTTCCTCTGTCGCTTCCATCGAAGAATTGCTGCCTTGAGACAAGACTACGCTTCGGTCCTGACCAAGAATAATGCCATTTGTGATGTTGAAGAACCAGTCTACTAAGTCTTTTAATATGGGTACGGCGACTCCACGATAGTAAGTGCGCAGATAGAGATTGGTGCTGGTTTCGTTCACCGGCGCAAAAGCCAGAAAAATCATGAAGCCGTCTTTTATGTAATTCTGCCAGATATTCGGAAAACGGTATTCTATGAAAGCGACTTTGTTCTTTTCGGCATTGGGACGAAACTTGATACGCTCATCGGCCAGCTCGACCTCCGGTTTGGATGAAATACTGGCGAATCGCCCTATCGTACTGGCATGCACGAATGGAAGATGAGCATAGTCAAGCTGATTTTCGATACAGCGCGTGATATGACAGGGCCACAAATCTGTGAACTGGCAGTAGAGAAGCCCTTCTTCCAGCTCGGCAAACCAGGGAGGATCTGAAGAAGGCTTATTAGAAGATCCGTACCAGACCCAGATCAAGTTATGAATCTCTTGCACAGGAAAAACATCGACACAGAGATTCTCGGCCGGTTTTTCGGTTTCAGGCACATATCGACAACTGCCCGTGGTATCAAATTCAAAGCCATGAAATGGACACTGAACCCGGTTGTCTTTCAACTTTCCCAGACTTAGTTTTGCCGAGCGATGGGGACAGAGATCTCTCATCACCACCGGCGTCCCATTTTCATCTCTCCAGAGCACAAGCGCCTGACCAAACCGCTCGACACCGAGCGGTTTGTAGGGGGAAAGCTCATCAGAGCTCAATATTGCGTACCAGCCTGGAGGGAGTTTCATCGAAGGACGC
>CAZCBH010000163.1:0-1999 GCA_964496875.1 uncultured Candidatus Obscuribacterales bacterium
GCCCCGTGCGATGCCCGTTCGACCCTTTACCAGTCCCCTGCCTGGTGCAACCATCACCGGTTTTACCCGTGATGCTACAGGCGTTTCGACCCTCACCTATTCGCTAGCCGGGGGCGTCTACAAGGTACGCTACGAGAAGTTGACAGACGGAAAGTATCGATTCGAGTATATCTCTGCCGATGGTGGCAGGCGTGTGGAGACTTATGATCCCAATAGCCAGCAACATCGACGTGGTGGCGGTGGTGGTGGTCCGCAACGTGGAGGTGGAACTCAGCGTGGTGGCCCATCCGGTGGTCCTGGACTTGTAGGCGGTCGAGGAGGACGGACAGGCGAAAGACCGCCGCCACCTCCCCGGGGTGGCTATGACAATCAACCTCCCCGCCCGGGTAGCTAAGAAAAGGGATTCAGAAATCCCAACAGTCCTTTCTTGCCCGGGGGCTTCTTTTGTGGGGCCGTTTTACACATAAGCTCCCCTTTAAGGTCAAAAGGATCGGTTTTGCCTTCAACGCTCCTGTCCCATTCGCAATCGAAAAACTTGGTCATCATCCCAAAGGCAAGCGATTCTCCATAGCATGAGACATCAAACTCTTCCGTCTCACCATGAATCTCCTCGAAGAAAATGCGCTCGCCGTCGCGAATCTCTGAGCGTTCGAACGCCGGCTTCTCTTCTGGTTGCAGCTCGCCGCATGGATGAAGATGCTACCTCTGTGCTGATAGAGGCAGTGGGTCGGGATTCATCGGGCTATGTTCATGTAGTAACTGACGATGATGAGAGCCTGCTTTTCCGCCAGGCAGAGACCTTGGAATTCGACGACTCGGAGAAGCGATCCCTCTTTGACTAGCTGGGGCTTTTGCTCAGACTATTCGAAATTGGCAATAGGCCTTGCCTGGTATGGTCGAAAACTAGCTCTAACAGAAGAGTTCGATGATACATTGTTTTTGCCGATGGCGAATAAATGCCATAAGGCTATGGCAGGGTTTCTCTGGGGAGGTATATAGAGGTGTCCGAACTTGACATGTGCACAAATGTGTGGAAAGATGTGTGCACAAGGATAATTAGTGTAATGAATCAAAAGACTAAGCAAGGGCCATCTGTTCGGGTCAGTGACCGCTGCAAAAGAGTGATAGAAGAGTTGGCTGAGTCCATGGAGATAAGCCAGACAGAAGTCATTCAAAAGGCAGTAGAAGCACTGAGACGGGAGCTGTACTTTCGACAAATGAAGGAAGACTTTGAGGCTATCGCTGCCGATGGAAAGATGGCTTCGATGGTGGCAGAAGAGAACACTCTTTTTGATAGTGCCACTTCTGATGGTATCGAGTAGTGGGTCGCTATAAACGGGGAGAAATCTGGCAAGTTGATTTCGACCCACAGATTGGATCTGAAATATCAAAGAGACGCCCAGCGATTCTATTTTCTGTTGATGCATTTAATAATTTATCGGAGCACCATGGGCTGCTTATAGTTACACCCGGCACATCAACGCGACTGGAGAATCCTAGAACCGGAAAAGTGTTAAAAGGTGTATTAGAAGTCACGCCTTCTAGTTTGAATGGTTTGAAAAACACAACATATTTTTTGGCTGGCCAGGTAAAGTCTGTTTCAAAAGTGCGCCTGAAAGAGAAGGTAGGTGTACTCGAGGGTCACCTCAGGAGGCTGCTTGCCCAGGAACTCGCCGATATTTTGGGGCTGTTCGAGGACCTGGGCGATTAGTGCAGGTACACGAGGCTTCTATCTAAGCATTGAGTCTATCTTCTCGGGCTTCGCGCTCTGGCAAAAGTTCACCACTTCCATTGTTTCTTAGTGTACGACCAGCTATTTCCAGGCGCCTCTCCAGCAAAGCGTCGCGTTCGCTGGATGCGCCACCGCTGCCATCGTCTCTTCGAGTGTTGCTCGCTACATCAGCAGGGTTCTCGGAGGTAGGTACTTCACTATCTAAAGTAAAGATAGGGTCGAATTCATCCGGATACCTCGGGCGATCCGGGTCTCTGCGCGGTTCAG
>CAZCBH010000163.1:2099-5992 GCA_964496875.1 uncultured Candidatus Obscuribacterales bacterium
GCATCTTGCATATTACTCATGGATGCACTGACCTCTGAGTAGTGAGTGTCCTTCAAAACAAGAAGATCATCCGCTTTACCGAATAGCGCTCCGAAGAACTCTAGTCTATATCTATTATCCAACTTAGCCACCAGCTGAAGTGGCTTCAAGTAAACCGTCCTATATCGAAAGGAGTAACCCGGACCTTCGCTGGCTGCCTGGTCTTCGATAACTCTCAAAAGCCGAGCTTCTTCGGAGATGTCTCTTGGGTTAGAATTCTGAGAATCATCTAGAGAAGTTTTATCCAGTGTATTGAAAATGAAAATAATGAAGCATGCCAATAGTGGCACTACCAGAAATAGAGAAACTTTGAATGCCTTTAGATATCTATTCTCATAGCCTTTGATCGAACTTTCATTGGTTGCAGTGGAGTGCCCTGACAGCTTTGTTTGTGGTTCAACTTTGCCTGCGGCAAGTTCTTCTATCGCGCTCAAAAGATAGTCGACTGATTGGTATCTGTCATCCGGCTCCTTTGCCAGGCACTTCAGAATTATGTCTTCTAAACGAGAATCGAAGTCATCTATATGTGCCCTTCCTCTGATATTAGGAATCTCTTCCTCTGCATGCATCCTGAGAAGCTGAAGAGGGCTGTCAGCGTCAAAAGGAACGCTTCCGGTCAACATTTCATACATCAAGCATCCAACCGAATAGATCTCTGTTCTGGCGTCATAGATCTTTCCCCGTCCGGAATCCGGTGCCATGTATTGCGGTGTTCCTGCCACCGTATAGCCCGGCTTCAAGGTAGAATCAGTGTGCCAGGCTATCCCGAAATCTATTAGCTTGATCTCCATCGACTCGGAATCAGTCCCACTAATCAAAATATTTTCCGGCTTAATGTCCCTATGAAAGACGTTCTTGCTGTGGCAGTAGGCAAGTGTCCGGCACAAAGTTTTGACTATCATAAGCGTATCGTCTATTGAAACTCTGTTATTGGACTTCAGAAATTCTCTCAGTGTGGGTCCTTCGACATACTCCATAACCATATATGGTGTACCGTTGATTTCGGAGAAATCGAAGACTTTTACGATTCCATCGTGACTTAAGCTTGCTAAAGTTTTTACCTCTTTATGGAATTGAACTATACTATGGATCTCTCTTCTATTCATCACTTTAATTGCGACTCTAGACCCTAGTATCCTGTCGATTGAAAGATAGATTTTGCTTTCACTGGTGGTTCCTATCAGAGCAATGGGAGCAAACCTGTCAATTGGGAACTTCCTGGTATCAACCTCTATTTCAGATTCAACTACCTGAGACGAAGTATTTTGCAATGCAGCTGCCGCGCCACGATCTGACGGCTTGGAAGAGGAAGCACCATAAGCCCTGTCAATCGGGTTAGGTACATCACAGGCGCAATGTTCTTTTCTGAAGATCCACTGAGTTATTGTTCCGGACCGACCTTTATCTATTCTATTTCCGCAGGTAAGGCAAACCTGAATAGGATCGACATTAGGCTCTGCCGGTACTCCAAGTGCATTGCATTTGCAAATTGCAATCCACTGAGTTATAGAACCAGTTAACTTTTCGGTTGTGGGCTTCCCACAGCGAGGGCAGAGAATTTCAGAATTAGGCATATTAAATCAAATAGCTGCAAAACTCCCAAAGCCAGATCTGTACAACTCGTTAGCTTCAATTATATTGCTTTTTTGGGGTTGATCCACTGCCTGACGGCCAGTTGAGCGCCCAAAGGTGAAGTAGAGCTATGAATCAGGAGTCCAAGAGCAGGCAGGCGGTAAGCGTTAGTGGTCGCTGTAATAGACAAATTAATAACCAGGCCTAGTCTGTTGAGGTGAGCCAGCGCCGGAAGTCACGTTCATCATTCATGAAAGTAAATCCAGTCGCCGATACGCTCGTTCCAGCCTCCTACAACAGAACCTAGCTGGTAGCTCTGCTCAGGTTCATAATAGAACTCGTCCCAATTTATCATTCCCGAAGGGCATTCAACCGAAAGTCTCCATGTCGAGTGTTCGTTTGGTTTGGGTGCGTATTTGTAACTAGGATAAGCAGACATACCTGTGCCGGGGACCCTGGCAATGTATTCAGGCACTAATGACTCCAGTGATGGTGGCGAGGTGCCTTTTGCTTTTTCATATTGTTTGATCGCGCTGATCAAAGGACGGCTTCTTTCCGCCAGGGCAACGAAAGCATTGTGCCGGACATGAGCTGTCATGAATAAACTTGCGATTAGAAATGGAATGGAAAGTAAAGTCGAGAACAGTATATTCTTTGCGAAATTTCTGGTGCGCGCAAAGAAAAGCAAAATAAGGCAGCCAAAAGATGAAAAGCCTCCGAGGAGAATCGAGAGGACTATAATGAGTGGATATATCGTTTCTGCTGCAGCGTCGCCGAAATAGGTAACGCTCCAGTAGGTGGACAATGGAAACAAAAGAGAAATGGGCACAAAGTAACATACAAGTCTTGCCAGGTCATTTCTTTTTTTGATTGCTTCGTCAGGCATTGTAAGATTAAGGAAGTCGTTCCAGGAACTAATAATGACATCATACACGATCAATTCTCTGGTGCTGTCCCTGGCTTTTTTGCTTGATTCTGTCATCGTAATCGAGTATCTCTTGCGCCGTCGGGCTCACGGCAGGGGACTGTCAGTCAAAGAGATTGGCTTTGGCTTGGGCGTCTTGTGTCTGGCGCTTGGTTTTGCCTGGAAACATGCTTATTCGATACAGGTAGCCTTTGCGCTCAACTTTGCCATCCTGATTTTTCCGGCGGCTTCCAGTTTTCTGCTTCGCAGAGCCATCCCCCGGTTGACTTTTGTTCTGCTTGTGCTGGCATCTACTGGGTTCGCATTTTGTGCGCTGACGCTGGTGCAAGGACTAGTCCGCAATAATTTGTAGGGCTATTGAAAGTTATCTTCAAACAGCATTTCCCCCATAGCGATATCGTCCTTGGCGCGCTTGCCAACAATTTTGGATGCTGCTGAAACGATGAGTTGTTGTTGAACGAAGGCTAGTTTGGTGTCGTCGGTGGTTTCTTTCAAATCATCCAGTTCGATTTCCTTTCCTTTCGGGATTGTCCGAGCAGAGAAGACACATCTGTAGGGTTTGCAAGCAAAATCGTATTTACTCAGAATCTGGCCTCGGCTGACCTCGTAGCGCAGCGTGTTACCTATCGCTTCTGCTGATTTGATAATTGCAGCGCTGGGAATTTCTTTCAATTCAATAAGGCGCTCTTCGATGTCCCCGGTTTTTACCACTTGCCGACTGGGCATGTCCTTGAGTGCATAAACTACTGTTCCGTAGTTGCTTTTAAAATAGTGAAATGCTGACCCCAGAAGCGTCAATGCGAGAATGCAGATTAAAGCTATCCGTTTCATTACTCTTTGTATTTTATCTTTGCCGGAACAATCGCGCCAGTCGCGGGCGTTTAAGGCATGAAAGCCGAAGGCGTCACCCGGAACCGCTCGGACAGATTTTTGATCTGTTTCAGTGTCAGGTCCCTTTTGTTATTGAGGAATTCTGAAACTCTGCTCTGAGATCCGAACTCTTCAATGAGGTCCTCTTGTTTGAGGTCGTTCATATCCATAAGGTAGCGCAAAAACTCGTTAGGTTGCATGGATCTCGCCGATGGATAATGTTTCTCTTCAAAGTTTTCAATCAGGCTGGAAAGCACTTCGAAGTACCCAAGCTCTGAGGGAGTGGCATTGCTGCTGTTAATTTTGTCCCCTAGCGCCTCCAGTATCTGTAGAGCGCAATCATAGCTATCTTCGCTTTTAATGGGCAGCAACGGATATTTCTTGATCAACAAAGCATAGCGCGAAGCATCGTTGCTGTCAGCAAAAACACCTGCGGGAGCGGCGGGTGAATCGCTCTCGCGCACACCGGTATCCTTCGTCAAAGATG
>CAZCBH010000164.1:0-5990 GCA_964496875.1 uncultured Candidatus Obscuribacterales bacterium
CTCGGTCACCTCGGTGGTATCGCCTTCGACCCGGGTCTCTTTGAGAATGCCGCCCGAGACTTCCTTCTTGTATCCGGTATCGAGATTCTCGAATCGATAGCTCAACCGATCATTTTCATCCCGGGAAACTTCGATTCGGGCACGCTTGCCCTCACCATCACAAACATAGCGATCACCGGAAATCTTTGTCCAGGTACTGACCTTGCCATCTTCGCCTTTTACTTTCATCGAGAGTGGCTGACTCAAAACGGAAGCTTCATCGCCATCACCAAAAGACTGAGCGAACTTGAACGTGCGCTCGGCCGGATCACCATCCGCTTTGAAGGAAAACTCGGCGGTGCCATCGGGACGCAGGGTCTCGTGCCGGCCACCGGCCCTATAAAGATTGGTGACCCCGCTTTCAGTACCACTCAATGCAGTTACGCGAAGGTCTCCGGTGCGACCGTCGAGCTCCAACTTGCCGTGCCAGCCGGAACGAGCAGTGGGGGAGGTCGCCCACAAATTATCCGCTACTTTGTAGAAGTCATTGCTCAAGTGCGCTTCTTTAATTGCGTCTCCTTCGAAGACATAATGATTATGGTCGCCGTTCGGCTTGTAGACATCGGAAGGTCTACCGGCGCCGAAAGCACCTTCGTCGGAATAGCGCAGCACGCTTCCATCCGGTCTACTTCTCAAAACCGAGCCGTCGTCCAAAGAGAGCTTGATGCTTCTATCATCCTGGGGCTCGACAGCTTCAATCCGCAGCTTTTTCGAGGAATCGCCGTAGGCTGCACCCGACAGGCCAGGAAGGCTATCGGTGATCTCGACACCGGAAGCATCCTGAAGCTTCCAGCTCGGACCGGAAGAAGAAGACTCTGCCAACCGGACCCAGGCGTTGCCGCTTCCGTCGGCAGTCTCGTAGCGGGAGGGTCCTGTATATTTGTCAGTGTCAGTGCCTGTGCCTGTAGCTTTGTCTGTGTCTATATCAATATCTTTGGCTTTAGCACTTTCCGTCTGAGCTTCATCAGCCTGCTTCTCGGTGGAAACCGGTGGCTCCGCCACCGTAAGTGCCGCGATATCGATAATCAGGTCGTCGGCACCAAAAAGCGGCTTACTGGTATCTATCCTCTTCGCTGCTTCTGCGCCAGGCTCTTTTTCGGACACATTCTCGGACGCATTTCCAGGCTTTCTCTCGGACGTTTTCTCAGGCTTTCTCTCTTCGCCTGTCGCAACATCCACCTGAGAGCCGCTTCTCTTGTCGATGTCCCCGGCAAGAAGCGCCACAAGATTATTGTCCGCATAGAAGACGGAGAAGTCTTGAGGTTCGGTAAACCGATCGAAAGTCTCTTCGGTGGAATGTTCGTTGCCTTTTTGCCGGTCGGGTTCCGAACTGTCGACGTTTGGACCAAAGACAGCCGGCTCGGCTTCTAGGGGTCGAGTCATAGACTGAAATTTTCTGAAATCGGAAGGGAAATGGGAACAGGTCAACTATAGGGATATTATGTTGCCAAATTGTGCCCTGGCTTGCCTGCCCCTGGGAATTCTACGAAAAATCTTGAAACCGGAATCCTCGACTTGTCGGCGCAGCCGTCAACGACTGGAGCCCCGGCCCAACACAAACATCAGAAGAGCGTAGACGATCCAGGTAGCGAAGAAGAGAAACAGAAGGGAAGCATAAATTTTTAGAGGGTCTACCATTTTGAACCACCATAAGGTATGAGTGCCTCCTGAAGCGAAGCGAACAGGAAACAATTCTGCAGTTGATATAGAAAGCCCGATTACTCCGGGATACTCCAAGACTATCTTTCTACGCCTATCTTGTAAATCCGATGATTCGTATACACGAAATGGTGTAATACTCCGAAAAAAGGCGCCTGATCTAAATTAAGAAATTTAGAAAAGCTGGCACTATCGACGCAAAAACTGCAAAATGTAATATGAAGTAGGTCGAGATCGGATTTGAGGCGATGCTCTATCCAGTAGAAGGACTCCCTGAAAATCTCAGCGCCCAGGAACTGTATGAACTCGGGCTGAAATACAGGCTGGCGGGCTGGGTCGGTGTCGCCAGGGAAGCGTTGCAAAGAGCGTCCGACCTGGACAAGACCGGGCGACTGGGCTCAAAAGCACGGAAGGTATTGAGAACGCAGTTGCCGCGCGTCGAGGTTCCCAGACCGGCCGAAGAGAAAAACATAGAAGCCTACAACCTGATGCAGTCGAACAGGGAAGAAGCCAAAAAGGTGTTCCAGGAATTGATGAATACCTATCCCGATTTCGAGTGGCCTTTCAGCAATAGCGCCAGAATAAAGCTGGCGGAAGGCGACATCTCCGGAGCCAAGAGTATAGTCAAATATCTGCTCCAGGTAAATCCCGAGCTTCTGAGCGCCATCGACCTGATGATCAGGATCTCCATAGCAGAAAAGGATCTCGACCAGGCTCTAACTTACTTAGACCGGGCGCTGGAACTCTATCCCCACGAAGAAGAGTTCAAGCAGCTCAAGCTGGCGATAAAACTGCAGTCCCAGGGAGAGCCGGCAAAGGAGCTTCCGGAAGGACTTGCTCCGGAAGAGAATTTTGCTCTTGGTCTTGAGTTGCAGGCGGTGGGACGTCTGGAAGATGCCCGAGTGGTAATGCAGCGAGTGGTGGACAGATGCGACGGCGAAAATGAAGATGCTGACGAGCTGAAAGAGAGAGCCAGAGAATTCATCCGCACCCAGCTCCCCCGCAATCCTATCTGCAGCGATGCCCAGCAGCGTTGTATAGACGCCCTCAAATCAATGGCGACCGATCAGAAGGGCTCTAAACAATCATTGATCGATCTGACCATGGAATATCCGGATTTTGAGTGGCCATTTCTGTTTCTGGGGAATCTCTACATGCTCGACGGCTCATTCAGGAAGGCGGAGCGACTGATTCGGCGCGTGATCAAAGGCAATCCCAACCTGGTAAAAGCGAAACATCTATTAATCACGGTCTACTTTGTCGAGGGACGATACGGAGATGCGCTCGCAATAATAGACGAAGCTATTTCCCAGGCGCAAAACGACGATGACAGCCTCGCTTTCGACCTGCTAAAAGCACAGTGCCAACTTCAGAGGTCGAAATAGCGAAAGCTGGACGCTTCAGTGCGGAAACTTTTTACGGGTGTGAAATGGCAGTTTAAAAGTGGCGTTTCCGACCGGAACATTGATAACGACATCGCAATCCCGGGGATTCAAATAGAACAAGACTCCGGTTCTGGACTCAAAGGGCTCGAGCCAGACCGGAACGACCCCGGGAGCCTTGTAATTGCCCTTGAGCATCAAACCAGGCAAGGCCTGCGAATTCTGGTCGGGACGATCGAGCACTCTTTCCCGGGAGGGCATCAACCCGACTTTCTGCGGCACCGTATGCGACACCGCCTTCCACTTTCCGTACACTCCAAAAACGTTGGGTCCCCTGAAAAGGTCGTGTCCCTTCGATGGTACAAACCCTCTCACTGTCCTGGTTTTTTGAATGTTAGCCAGCCAAGGTCTGGTGTTGGTGAGGGACCAGATGCTCAGCTCTTTCTGAACGTGGTCGATAGACTCCGGGTCTATCGAGGGAATAATCTGATGCTTTTTCCTGGGATTGGAGAGATCCACCTTAACCAGCTGAACTTCGCCCAGATCAAGCTCTCTTTGATGATCGGTAGTATTGGTTACGGTTACAAGAATTCCAAGTAGCTCCCACAAGTCTATGACAGTCGCGGCGACACGCACCCCATTGGCGCTGAGGAAGCGAAAAGGGAACTCATTGTCGATAATCTCTTTGGCCCTGGTGGAACCAAGTTCCCAGGGAAAGTCGACAGCGCCCACCACATCGGCGGTCGACGCAGGATTGACGAACTTCTCTTTGAGTGAAAAAGAATCTTCGTAGAGCTTTATCGAATCCGCCTTCATACCTATACGGTGGTAGAACAAAGCCTGTCTTCGCTCAGCCTCAGCCAGATCCAGTCCTTTGAGACCGGGGTGCTTCTTCAAGACATCGAGGGCGGGAATCAAGAACCGGCGAGCGTCATCGTACCAGCCATGTTCCGCCATGATAAGACCCAGTGTGTTCAATAGATTCCCATACAGAGCACTGTCGGTCTCTTTCAAGGAACGAACTATATCGATAGCCTCTTCAGCATTCTCCCTGGCGTGGTTCAAATCTCTGAAAAACAGCTCTGACTGGGCTAGTCCGAGACGACATCGGGCTACCGCCAGGGATTTCTCTCCATAGGCGGACCGGGCGCGAGAGAAGGTACTCTTGAATACCGAATAAGCTTCCGGATATCTTTCCTGCAAGATGTAGAGTTCGCCAAGCGAAAGGCGGCTCTCCACCAGCTCTTTGTCACTTGTCATCGGACCTTTGGCTGACTTCACGGCAGCCAGGAGCATTCGCTCGGCATGGTTAAATCTTCTTTCAGAAAGCGCCTGGACGCCGTTTTGATAATTCTTCTCCCAGACCGAAGTTCTAGAAGGAACGACATAACGGGTCTGAACCCGGCCCTCTTTGATGAGCGGGGGCTTTCGGCTTCCTTCTGCCGTTGAACTAAGATCCCTGGAGGCAGTATGCCCGGTGAGGATGCTCACCTTCTCCTCTCCGGAAGAGGCAGGTGCAGCATACAGCAAAATGCTGCAAGCCAGTGCTGCTGTTGCTCTCTTCATTTACCGCTCCCGTGGCTGTTCCAAAGAAGATAGTAAAACACAATCCAGCTATTTATGTAAGCGTCGACTTTTCAGACTGGGGCGCTGGTTTCCTATCGATTGCTCGAGTCAGTTTCCTTTCCGCAACTGCCTGAACATCAAATAACCAAGCAGAGAGAGAAGGAGAGGCATTATTGCCACCACTATCAGTATCAAAGAATTGCTCTCGCTCTTGAGCATACTGTGAGAAGGGTGTTCTGGCTCGTATGCAATGTCTATTGCATTGCCCCGCGAATACTTCTTCAAGATCTCATTTAATTTAGGGGGATGAAAACTTCCCAGGTTTTCGACCTTAACGAACTTCTGTTTGTCTAGAGCAAACTCATACTTGACATATACATACTTGTAATCCTGGTAGCGATCTTCCAGGGTCGTCTCCAGCACCACTGCCTGAGAGACGGGCCAACTCATCTCTCTGTATATCTGCACAGCCCAAAAAGCAGATACGAATGCACCCAGATAGAAGAGAACCATAAAAACGAACAGAAGAAGTTTGACCTGCAATGCCCGACCTTCCCGATACTAAGTTTACTGAAGAGCAAATCGCACGCGATGATGACCATTTAAGCACAAATCAGCCGCCGACACCCGACGCCCGATCTAATCATAGAGTAAAGAGAGTCATCATCTGGGTCAACTCATGCTAGGAAATCTGCAAAGAGGCGAATAAAGGCTTTGACCGAAAAAGCCGTGGTAGAGAAGACCGTGCCAGAGAAGGGAGGAGAGTACGATGCCGGAAAAAAGAACAAAAGCGCTAATGATATTGAGTGCGGCCCTTCTGATAGTAATCGGTATAACCTGGACAGAGCTGAAAAACTACGAACAGGGTAAATATGAATCTTACAGGGGTGAGAGATCCGCTTTCAATCAACAGCTATCCTCATCGCAAAGCAGCAACTTATAGAGCATTATCCAAAAACATGCTTTCGTTTGACTTGGAACAGAATCACCAGAAAAACATTTCTATGAGCCATTGTGGAGCCAGTTTAACGATCGTTCGAAAAGCGATTCGCTCTTCTAGTTCACGAGTGTTCAATAAATACCGTGCGTGTGCTCGAACTTCTTCTTTTTACGAAAACGCAGTAGGCAAGACGAAAGATCTCTCCAGCTTTTACCATTCGGCAAAGGGTGGTATCAATCGAACCTCGTGATCCGAACAGAAAAAAACTCTCTGAATGTGAAAATCTGCTCGTCACCAAGGGCTGCGATATGCGCCCGAATAAGCATTGCAGTAGCCATCGAAATTTCTCCGAAAAAAAAAAAAAAAAAAAAAAAAAAAAAAAAAAAAAAAAAAAAAAAAAAAAA
>CAZCBH010000165.1:0-5758 GCA_964496875.1 uncultured Candidatus Obscuribacterales bacterium
GCTAACGCCGCTTCTGCCTGGGGCTAACGCCGCTTCTGCCTGGGGCTAACGCCGCTTCTGCCTGGGGCTAACGCCGCCCTTACATCGCCATCATCTGGCGGCACTGCCTGAGTGCCAGCTTTAGATCTTCCATGGTGGCAAAGCGATCTTGCGGTTTCTTCTCAAGTGTTTTGAATATAATCTGCTCTAACTGCGGTGGTATGGCAATCTTCGGATTAGTGACCGAGATAGGATCGGGTTTGACGTTGACATGCTTGAATATGGTCTTTACCGCATTCGGTGCCATGAACGGCGGACTGCCTGCGATGGCTTCATACATGACACAACCCAGCGAATAAATATCGGTACGGGCATCCAGCTCGTCGCCGACACATTGTTCCGGGCTCATATACAGAGGACTTCCTACGATATCGCCTGTCTGGGTCAGCTCTTGCTCGCCGAGATCCTGGGATGCCACCACTTTGGCTATTCCAAAGTCCACCAGTTTGACGAAGTCTTCTCGGACATCGCTTTTCATCAAGAGAATATTGCTTGGTTTGATATCACGATGGATAACTCCCCTTTTATGCGCGTGTTCCAGGGCATCACAAATCTGATCGAAAATGTCGAAGAATTGTCTTGGCGGCAGCCCATTGTTCTTGCCGATCTCGGCTCGGAGAGTCTGACCCTCGATCAACTCCATGATTAAATAAGGCACTTCGTCCTGGGTTAGACCATAGTCATGAATAACAACCAGATTAGGGTGATTGAGTTTTGATGCCGCCTGGGCTTCTCTTTCGAAGCGGTGGATATTGGACTCTTTGCTCGCCACATGCGGATGAAGCACCTTTATGGCAAGCGCCGCATCGGTTTTTCTGTGTCGACCTTTATAAATCGCTCCCATACCGCCCAGAGAGATTCGGGAGATGATTTGATACTGATCGGGTAGACGCAGCGAATGGGTTGTAAGAAGTTCATCTTGCAGGTCTTCTCTCTCTGCGTCTTCGGAGGTCAGATGTACTGTTTTATCCGGTGCGTCGCTCATCGCTTCCAGTATGCGAGCCATCTTGGGAGGATTGTGATAATTGAGCAGGGACTGCGAGAGGATGGCGACGGTCATGGAGGCATTTTGATCGTTTTTGAGGAAGTGTCTGCGAAAGTTTGCAAAGGCAAGTCTGCGTCGGTCGAGGACAAAGTCCCAGAGCCCTGCGAAACCCTCGGTCAACTGACCGCGTTTTGGCAGTTTGAAACCTTTCGCTTTCAGGCTCCAGCGAATCAGAATAAAATAGTCGATAAGAAGCGCCGTGATAACTGCGGCTGCAAACAGATAGACGCTGGCAAAACCATTGACGGTAAACAGTTTCACGCTAGAAGAGATAAACTGGTGCGGGTGCAAAAAATGGATGGCGGCAAAGTGGTCGTAAGTGGCCCAGACAACCCCGAGCGCCCCCACAACTAGAGCGATGTTCCGATTTCTGGTGCTCAAGATCTGGTACAGACCTATGGTGAACGCCGCCAGAGCTGTCCAGATAGCGTGACCGGCCACTAGAAACTGGTTGTTGACGTAGTCGGCAGTAGGTAGCCACTGTATATGATGACTCCAGTTCCGATTTACATGAATAAATGAGTCGTTTACTACGCCAAATCCGGCTCCCACAGCTGCGCCCATCAAAATGAAATCGGTCAGTCCATATGTATAACTGCTGAACTTTCTGGTTCGATAGAGGTGGAATAGAATCGGCGAGATTTTAATCACCTCTTCGATGGCCGGTACACAGGAGGATCTGAGAGGCTCCAGGAAGCTCGCGTTGAAAATCTGTTCGACCAATGCAGCTATGCCGACAGCCAATCCGCCGGCAAAGAACATCATCAAAATTGTTCTGAGCGGCACTGTTCTTGTAAACAGCGCTATCAACAGCAATCCGATAACTATAGAGACATTGAAAGCGAATGCGGTTATGCCGGCCGGTCCCGTTTTGACCAGGGTGATAGCGAGCCATCCGGCAAAACCCGCCCATAGCACAATCCATCGGATCGGCACCCGTGAAGCACCGATAGGAATGGTTCCCCAGGTCTTGTAATGCTTCTCTCTCTTGCTAATCTGCAAATCAGGTCCTCTTACTCATCGGCAAAGAAAATCGGCTGAGTGGCTTCCAGAAACGCCTGGGTGGCAAGATTCCCCCCCTCGTCAGGGGTATCGACCTTTTTGTGCTGAGACTCATAGAGGACAGTCAGGGCGACGTCATACTTTATGCGAGGGCACAAGAAGCCGTCGATAAAGCGCCCTCGAAGACTTGGTATGGAAGCGGCACCTTCGTCCAGTTCGGTAAGTGCCACTCCGTCGGTGAGGGCTTCGCTGGAAGCTACTGTGTGCTCCAGATCCATGGCAGCCTGTTCGGCAGACATACCTTTTGCTCTGGCGTCGGCGCCCGGTTTCTTAGTGACCGATTTGCCCGATTTGAAAAATGGAAGCGGCAACGAAGCCTTACCCTTCTCTCCCTTTTTAGTTGGGAGGTTCTCTCCAAGCTCGACAGAAAGAGCGATAAAAGATAAAGCGGCAAAAAATGCCGTGAAGAAGGCCAGATTACCGACGGTGCTGCCTATATCCATTTCTATTTAAGGTTCTGCTCCTGATAGAACACTATATTCTAATTACCCAGTTCTATTAAGAGTTCGATGGAGATCTCGGGAGGCTTGCAGTGAACAATGGCGAAGAGCGTAAGTACGGGATGCAGCAGGCTCTCCGGGTCGAGGCAGAAGGAACCGCTGGCGGGACTCTTTCCGGTCGAACTTTTGTGGTCAAAGATTTATTTGACGTAAAGGGTTATAAGACCGGTGCCGGGAATGTTAGATGGCTTGAAATGGCCAAGCCTGCCGCCGATCATGCCAGAGCTGTCAAGTTACTGCTTCATTCCGGGGCGATTATGGTGGGCAAATCTCAGACCGACGAGTTCGCCCTCAGTCTTGATGGCATCAACGCTCACTACGGTACGCCTTTGAACAGTCTCTACCCTGAGAGAATTCCCGGCGGCTCCTCCAGCGGTTCAGCCGCTCTTGTGGCTGCCGGACTGGCGGATTTCGGTCTGGGCAGCGATACAGTCGGTTCCATCAGAGTACCGGCTGCCTATTGCGGTCTCTATGGTTTTCGCCCCAGTCACGGAGTCGTGCCACTGGATGGGGTGCTTCCCCTGGGACCATCATTTGATACTGTCGGTTTGTTGACTAAAAATATAGAATTGCTTCGCGATACGGCCCGGGCGCTGCTACCGGAATCCGCAACGTCGACTGTCTATCCGAAAAGGGTGGTAATTTCCGCAGGGCATTTTCAACTGGTGCATGAGAACTTTCGCGACGAGCTGATTCAGAGAGCGAGAATAGTGGCTTCCAGTCTAGGACCTGTAGAAACTATCGATTTTGACACCAGGGTTCTGGACGCCATGGCTTTGACTTTTTCTATAATCAGATCCTACGAAGCCTGGCAATACTACGGGCTTTTTGTAGAAGCAAATCTTACGAAAATATCCAAACGCATACTACCGCGGTTGCTCGAGGGCAAGACCGTCACCCCTGGTGAGTTGGAGATGGCAAGATCAAACATGCAGGCAGCGCGGATTCTGATAGATACCATTGTGAAACCAGGCACGATTCTCTGCCTGCCTTCAATCTGGAATTTACCGCCGAGACTGGACGCCACCGACGAAGAGCTGGATATCAATCGTCGCCAGAACATTCGGCTGACCATATGCTCCGTGCTCGGTGGAACCCCCCAGATAACTCTGCCGATTCGGCTTAGTAAGGACGCTATGCTCTCTCTATCCTTTATGGGCCCCAGGGGAGAGGATTTGAGATTGATCGAAGCAGCAATAGAAGCGAGCCGGTTTTGCCCCTGATGACAACCCTTGTGTGCGGAAAACCATCCAGTATTCTATAATTGACCGAGGTTAACAGGGTAGATCGAATTAGGATTTTCTAGCAGATGAAATTTTTACTTTCCAGTCTGGTGACACTGGTATTGGTAGGCTTGTTCAACTTCGCACCGCTCCACGCCCAGGAGAGCAAGCCCGCAGACAAACCGGCAGTAGAAGAGCAGAAAACTGATACAACAAAGACCGAAAGTGCGGATAAGCCAGTGGTTGAACCCGAAAAGGCTGTCGATGCCGAGAAGGATAAAGATAAATCCGTTGAACCGGCTGTTAGTCCACCTCAGCCCGGCAATGAACCGGTGCCGAAAAAGATTGATATCAGTGGAGAGAACCCGTTTGACAGCGACAAGTATAAAACCATCGATGTCGACCTCAAGTACAAAGCCAATCCCGCGGCAGATTCGATATTTATCTTCTTCAACTATCTGACAATGGCTGCAATGGTGGTGATGGTAGTTTCGGTAGCCATCTGGGTGTTTAAAAACAGAGATAAACTAGCCGACAGTGGCACCAGTGCATCTGTCTCTCCCAAGGCGGCATCGAAGAAAGAAGAGAAATCCGAGGAAGAAACCGAAGAGAAGTCCGAGGATAAAGCTGAAGAGAAGTCCGAGGATAAAGCTGAAGAGAAGTCCGAGGATAAAGCCGAAGAGAAGTCCGAGGATAAAGCTGAAGAGAAGTCCACTCGAAAAAAGTCGAGTAAAAGCCGCGGCAAATCTGGAAAGAGTAAGAAGTCCGATGCTTAAGATCGGTTTGGGAGCGATTTCGATAGCAGTTGTCCTTGGTGCAACAGGACTGGTATCGGCTTGTTCCAGCCTGCCTTCGGATCAGGATCTTTCGGCGGCTAGGTATTCTTCAGAAGAATGGAAGAAGCAATTTGAATGGCTAACAGACCAGGAAGATACCGACTTCCTACTTTTTGTAAGGCAACTAGACGTTGCCGAGTCTATGGCACAGTCAGCGATAAAGCGAGGCAAAAAATTCTCTAAGGATGATTCAAGACTGGCGAGAAGTGAAACCAGTCTTGGAAGAGTCTTATTGGAGAAGGGAGAGTATGAAAAAGGAATGGCTCCGCTGCAGGATGCTCTTCGAATCAAAACAGCTGCTTATGGCAAAAATAGCGCAGATGTCGCGGATATTTTGACTGAACTAGCCTATGCAGAGATAAATCTTGGTCAGGTGGAAAAGGCCAGAAAGAGTATTGATGAAGCGATTGCAATTAGAAAGAAAATAAAAGACGTATTTGCTTCAATAGATTCTGATTTTGTTGAAGGCCTGATACTGGAAGGCGAAGGCAAGTTGAAAGAGGCAAAAGAAAAATATGCATCAAGCATCGTGGCATACAACGGTCGTTTGCAGCTTGGGGCCGGTGATCTTTCAAACGCTCAACTAAACAGAACCAGAATTTGTCTGAGGCATCTAATTGACCTGAGAAAAAAACAAGACCCCGGAGCTGACCTGAAGCCTTTGAACGATAGTCTAGCCTATTTGAACGAGTGGTTCTCTTATCTCGGTAGAGAAAGCTGAAATACTAGAGCAGGCCCTTCAGAGAACTAATCGGGTCAGGCATACTTTATCGAAACTGATATCAGTTCGGTAGATCCTTTTGGAATTGTCATCACCACCAACCCTACGTTGCCGAATTCTTGCGAAACAAATGCGTTTACCTGCTGACGGTCCCTGACTTCTGGCGAAAGCCCACCTATCAGTTTGTAAGAGAAAATCATATCGTCGGTGATTTCCGGTGCGAGGATGGTGTCTGCCAGTAGCGTGCCGTCCATCATATAGCGGAGTTTCAATCCGTCGGGCACGAGTTCCAGGTGGATCTCAGAGCACTGAAGCTCTATCGCTTTACCAAG
>CAZCBH010000166.1:0-5751 GCA_964496875.1 uncultured Candidatus Obscuribacterales bacterium
CTCATCAGAGCTCAATATTGCGTACCAGCCTGGAGGGAGTTTCATCGAAGGACGCGGTAACATAATGGTAATTGCCGATGCATAGTCTAGCATGCCGGTAGCTCTCAAGTTACACCAGGGTTACTGCCCGTCCTATGACGCGAACGGACAAAATCATTCAGGAGAAAGCCTGTAGCCGACTCCATGAACAGTGACGATCTTTAAACTCTCTTCACCGTTCGGGACTTTTAGCTTCGCCCGTAAGCGGTTTATAGCGACTTTCACAGTCTGGACCGAAGCTTCTGAATAAGAGCTCCATACACGCTTCATAAGGCTCTCAGAATTAAAGACCTGGTCGGGGTTTCGCATAAAAAACTCAAGCAGGGCAAATTCCTGGGGCGATAGACTGACCTTTTGTCCATGGATAGAAACTTGATGCTTACCCGGATCCAGCTCCACATGTCCTTGCCTGAGGATATCCGAACGACGCTCGCCGCTGCGCCTGAGCAGCGCCCGAACCCGCGCCACCAGTTCCGAGGCATGGAAGGGCTTAGTCAGATAATCGTCCCCTCCGATATCCAACCCTTCTACACGGTCGCCCACCCCGCTCCGTCCAGTGAGAAAAATAATGGCTCCAGTGCCGCCTCGATCTCTATAGCGACGGCATAGCTCGATACCACTTCCGTCAGGAAGGTTTACATCAAGCACTATCAAATCATAGTCATTCGTGCTGAGCAAGTCCCTGGCTTCACCGGCAGTATTGGAAATCTCCACCAGATGATTCTCCAGTTCAAGGTAGTCACCGATTGTTCTGGCCAGCTCTACATCATCTTCTACACAGAGTAGTTTTGCCATAATCAAATCCCCTAGTGCACCCCCAGATCAAGACCTTCGACAATGATATCAATTTCGGTATCTCCGTGGAATATCGACAATGAAAGTACTTCCATTTCCGACTTCGCTCTCGGCTCTAATCTCGCCGTGATGCATTCCTACAAGGCGCTTACAGATTGCAAGCCCGAATCCATAGCCTTGCACCTTACCGTTCTCTCCCTGCTCAAACTGTTTAAAAATACTCTCTAGCCGTTCTGCCTCTATACCGCAGCCCTGATCACTGATAGTGATTTTGACCATATCGCCATTACTAGCAATACCACCAGCATCTATGCGATAGCCCAACTTGATTCGGCTTCCTCTAGGCGAATACTTGGCTGCATTGGAAATCAGATTGATGATCACCTGACCGAGCTTCTGGCGATCACCTTCCATGAACAGCTCCTCTCTCGGATAATCGAAGGTTACTCCCCAGGTCTCCATCAAACCCTGCACAGTATCGGCACATTCCTCGACCAGGTCATGTAGATCGAAGTCGGCAGGTTCAAGAGAGATGGTGCCTGAATCGATTTTTTCGGTCATCAAAAAGTCATTTACCAGCGACAGCACAGCCTGAGAAGACACTGCCGCCCGGCCTGCCATCTCTAGCATCTTCTTTTCGTTACCGGCAAGCCTGGGATCCTGGATATAGTCGAGACACATCTGTATGTTCATCAAAGGCGAGCGTATATCATGGCTGACCATGAGAATTATCTCTTTCCGCATATTCTCCAGACGCTTCAATTCGGTCACATCGTGAATCAAACAAAGGGTCAGGTTATAGTTAGCCGACCACTTAATCGACATATATACATCTCTAGCGTTCCCAGAAGGAGCTACGATGGCTGTTTCGAAGTCCAGAGGAGTATCACTGATTCGACATGCTGCCAGCTTCTCTTCCAGAGCAGCTTTCAGATCTGCCTTGATCAGGTCCACCAAGGGACGACCGGACAGCTCACCGGGTTCGAGTTCGAAAAGGCGCCGGCAAGACCGGCTCACCGAATTGATCCGACCATTCTCATCCAGAAAACAGATCACATCGATAGAGTTGTCGACTATTTCTCTAATTCGATCTTTTACGGATTTCAACTCTCTAGCTGCTCCTTCGCCGTCAGAATGCGGAGGCAACCGCAACTCTTCGGGAAAATCGGCCGTATCCCTTGCTCTCTGTAGGTCCTCTTCTCTGCCCAGAGCAACTATAGCGAGTGCCACCATGAAAAACAAACCGCTCAAGATGAGCACCGGATAAATCGATTGTTCGAACCCACCTGTATTACCCGGGTCTTCCTTTTGCTTCCGCTCTAACAATGTTGCGATGACATGATCTATCTCCCGCGTCTGTACCGCTGCTCTTCCCTGATTCAAATTGATCAGCGACTCCGCGACCAAAGAGGATAGCTGCTCCAGCAACTTTCTTTCCCGGCTCTCTTCCGGCGAAGCTCGAGCGCTCGAGAGGATCTGCTGCCCACTTTCAGAAAGATAGGACTTTAGCCTTTCAACTTCTTTGCCGGACGAAGAAGTGCTGTTCTCTTTCATCTGCACCGATAGCTCGCGAGCCGCTATTATTGCCCGCGATAGACTCTCTGAGGCAAGATAATGCCTCTTTTCCAGATCCTGTTGATACTGAACCGTGAGAATAATAGCAACTATGTACAAAACAAAAAGACAAAGCAAAAGCCTACTGCTTCGGCCTGTATTAACTTCTGGTCGTCTACTTGTGACCAAGACAAACCTCCTGCAACCATACTCTATCGGGCATCTTGCCGAGCATTCATTCGAGCACGATAAAGCTTCGCCAATCTCTCAAAGCGCTCCTTTCCTGCAGAGTCGGCTTGCTGCTCTCGAAGAACGGCTAAATTAGAAGCTATACGTTGCTTGTACTGAAACATCTCCATTCCTACCATTCGATCAGAAATTGCGAAGGCCCTTTTAAGCATGCCCTCAGCCTCGGCCGGTTGAAAGTCTCTAATCATAATGCCAAGGGCTGTAAGAGTCTCGAGCAAGAAAGGATAGTCTTTGCTTACGGCCTTCTCCTGAAGATCGAGGGCTTTTCGATAGTCACCGATGCTACTGTTGATAGAACCACGCATAGAATAACATCGGGCCAACTCTCGCGAATGGTCCTGGGAATGATTCTCCTTGCCCAACTCATAAATTGCGATTGCTGCATTAATCTCGTTCATAGCTTCTTGATTTCTGTCCGTCATCTGATACAAGGAGGCTAAATGAAACTTGGTCCAGGCTAGCCTGGGATTCTCCGGACCGAGTACCTTTCTGAATATTGCCTGAGTCTTTAAAAGCATCTTCTCAGTATCGTCAGGGTCTGCGTAATTGTGCTGCAAGCGATAACGAGCCAGCATCAACGCGGATTTTGCCCATTCCAGATTGTTCTCACCATAGGTCTCGATGGCGACAGCCATAGCAGCAAGATAATAACCCTCCACTTTCTCTCGTCTTTCAGCGGTGAAAGAATGACCAGCATAACCAAGATTGTGAAGAGTGCGCACTATCAGATCCCCGGGAGAATTCAACCGGGTTTTGAGCACTGCGAGAACCTTTGAGAGCAGGTGCTCCGCAAGTTCACTGTTGCCCGATTCCACCAGCGAGACCGCCACATCGTTAGCGTTCTGACACAGGTTCAGCAGGTTCTCTGTCTTCTTCTCACCAGAGAGAAGGGGACTATCGGTCAATGCATTATTCAGAGCTGTTTCGGTATCGGCACAAGAGCGCTCAAAACCACTTCTGGCATAATTGATCCTGCGCATGTACTCGTCTGCTCTTTTCTCATCGCCTGAGGCTCGGCTAAGATCAAGCAGTTCTTCCATGCTGGCAAGTTGAAACTGTTCCCTGGAAGACTCTTCACCAGCAAGATCAAGACTCTTTTCAAAAACCTCCGAAGCCCGCTCAAGCTCACCTTGATCGAAAAGCTTCTGCCCCTGACAATCAAGCTTTCGCCAGCGAGATTCAAGAGAGTTCTCTCCTCCGAAAAGATCAGGCAGGCCGCTGTTTAGAGAGAGCACCACAGCGCCTATCAAACCGACTGTAATAACCGGCAATTGCATACACTGGAGCAGACGTCCGACACCGCCGAAGACCCTTACTAACTCGGCTTTTCCTGAACGCTTCATCTCAATGGAATCCACGTCATGAATCAATTTGACAAGATCTTCTCTCAGATCGTCAGCACTCTGGTAACGCATAGCCGGACTCTTCTCCAAACAGCGAAGCACTATATAGTTGAAGGCTTTGCGTTGCTTGTCCTTTTCTGACGCAGACACCAGAGGTTCGGGAGCCTGATGTATATGGTTGAGAATTACTTGAATAGGATTGACCCCGCCAAAGGGCGGACTTCCCGCAACCATCTCATACATAACACAACCAAGCGAATAGATGTCCGACCGGTGATCTACCTCGTGTCCGGCGCATTGCTCTGGGCTCATATAGAACGGTGTTCCCACTACCTCTCCGGTCTGGGTCACACTTAACCCGTCGCTGGTGGTATGGGGCATAATTTTTGCGATACCGAAATCGACAAGACAGACTTCATTACGGCCTTCTAAGGATCTCGAAACAATTATATTGCTCGGCTTCAGGTCACGGTGAATTATGTGTCTTTTATGGGCGTAGGCTAGAATGGCAGCAACCTGCATAAAAACATCATAGGTCTCTTCCGGCGCCAATTCCTGTTCAGAGTCCTGGAACTGGTCAAGACCTTTGCCCTTGAGCAGATCCATAACTACGAATGGATATCCATCTTTGCTCACGCCATACTCATGGACAGCCACAATTCCTTCATGCTTCAAAGAGGTTATTGCGGCTATCTCTTTGTGAAAACGCTTTATCACTTGCTGATTGGCGAGAAGATGCGGGTGCAGGGTCTTGATTGCCACATGCTCACCAGAATAGAGATCCTCTGCAAGATGCACCGCACCCATGCCGCCGCAACCTATCTGCTTCAGAATCTCATAGCGATCAGCGACTATCTTGTCCAGGTTCTTGAGTTCGACTGGAATGGTCTCGACAGCCTCTTCGTGAAGCCGCTCTTTATTCAGGTAATTCTGGCTTGGGTCCGAACAGGTACAGGTGGTTTGCTCACGGCCGAAGATCCAGGCTGTAATAGTCCCCAGCCTCTTAGGACGTCCACAAAACTCGCAGACTTGCACACCTTGAATTTCACTCTTCTCTTCCTGGGACATTGCTCCAATTTCAACCGCACTATCCATATGCATCATTCCGCCCTATAGCGCGTTCTTAACACACCTTTCAAGGTCCTCTACTTCTAAAGTAGTTGGCTGCATAAGAAACTCAATCAGCTCACCATCACCTAAAACCGAGCTGGAGAACACCGCACTTAATGCAGTGGCAGACCTACGGGTACTGGGAACACGAGTTGCCTCCTATCCTCTCCCCGATCGTGTTATTCTTGCTCTGTCAGCATTTTTCATCGGTTTAAAAAGTACTTCACCGAACGAGAGTATTATCACTTGTTTAGAACAAGTGATGAAAGAAAAGCTCACCGGAGGAATAGCAGCCAAGATAGACGGACTCTCTATGCTGTTCCTCTTTGACGCCGGATCCTGCCTACTCTCTTACGCCCCCCTCACAGGAATGGTACGTGAGGACTTCAAATTGCCCAATGTAGACAGATTACCCCTAGTAGAGAAGATAGAAGCACGATACATACCCATAGAAGCACATGAAGAATATGCTCGCATCCATGCGGTCAGCACAGGCTATCTGCTGACGCGACTGCAAAGATAGAGCTTCAAAAAGGACCTGCAATATCACCAATTTCATAGAGAATGGAACGCCGTACCCATACCCCGCCAAACGCCAAAATACATACTGATTAATTCGCCCGAGCCAAGATTCTCTCGCCCTCTTGATGGTCCAGAACTG
>CAZCBH010000167.1:0-5590 GCA_964496875.1 uncultured Candidatus Obscuribacterales bacterium
CTGGATCTCCAAAGGCAAACCGGCCATGCCTTATGGATTGCGCGGTCTGCAAGCCTGTATGATCCGCATCAAGACCGGTGGGAAAGATGTTCATTCCGGCGAAGTCGGTGGTCTTGCCCGCAATCCGATAGCGGATCTCTGCGATCTAATCGCTAAATGCCACGACGCCCGGACCGGAGAGGTGAAGATACCGGGTTTCTACGATGGCATGAAGAAAGCGACCGATGAAGAGCTGGATAGTTTTGTCGCCTCCGGCTTCTCTCTGGCTCACTACCGGGAATCGCACGAGCTCAATCTGCTGAGAACCGAAGATGATAGAGAGGGCGCCGACCGCATCTGGACAAGACCGACCTTCGAGGTTCACGGTATTACCGGTGGTTACCAGGGTCCGGGGGTGAAGACCATTGTTCCATTTCAAGCCGAAGCCAAAGTGAGCATGCGTCTGGTCCCGGACCAAGATCCGCTGCATGTTCTCGATTGCTTGAAAAAATTCGTCAAAGAGAATCTGCCGGAAGCCGAAGTAGAAGCGGAAGGGGCGCTCAAACCTTTCATAAGCCACTATAAAGATGACTATTCCCAGGCCGGAGCGGAAGCCTGCCGCCTTACATTCGGAGTCGAACCGGCTTTCATCAGAGAAGGCGGCAGCATAGGGGCCGTGGTCAGCATGAAAGAAGCCCTCAATGTACCGATGGTCTTCTTGGGATTGTCCCTGCCCGAACACGGCTATCATGCCATCAACGAGAACTTCGACTGGGGTCAAGCCGAAGGAGGCATGAAACTGTTCTGCCACTATTTCAAATTGCTCAGCGAAATCAAGAAATGACGGAATTCAAAGGAAAAACAGTAGTAATAACGGGCTCCTCTCGAGGAATCGGTCTTGCCATAGGCGAGAGACTGGCGCAAGCCGGTGCCAACATAGTGATCACCGGCAAAACCGTGGAAGCCCATCCTAAACTTCCCGGAACCATCCACACGGCAGCCGAAGCCATAGAAGCAGCCGGAGGCTCTGCCCTTGCCGTTGCCCTCGATTTGAGAAACGCCGATGACATAGAAAAAATGGTGCAAGCCACTATCACCGCCTTTGGTGGCATAGACATTCTCGTCAATAACGCCAGTGCCATAAGCCTCACACCGACGGCCAAAACCGATGTAAAACGCTATGACCTGATGCACCAGGTCAACGCCCGGGGAACTTTTCTTGCCTCGAAATTCTGCCTGCCTTATTTAGAAAAAGCAGACAACGCCCACATCCTCAACATATCGCCGCCGCTCAATATGAACCCGCGCTGGTTTGCCCCCCATGTCGCCTACACAATGGCGAAATACGGCATGAGTATGTGTACTCTTGGAATGGCTACCGAATTCCAAAAAAGCAAAATCGCCGTCAATTCTCTCTGGCCCGAGACCGGCATCGCCACAAGCGCCGTGCGCAATCTGCTTGGCGGAGATGCAGCCATAAAACATTGCCGCACACCCGATATTATGGCCGACGCCGCCTATTTCGTCCTGAGGCGAGCTTCCTCGGAAAACACGGGCAATTTCTACATCGATGCAGAAGTCCTCAAAGAAGAAGGGATAGAAGACCTGTCGAAATATTCCGAGGGTCCCCAGAACGAACTGATGCGGGACTTCTTTCTAGATTAGTTTGAAGTCCGGTTTTATCCTATACCCAGAGGCGTGGTGGTAAGAGAGCCTCTGATGTAATCTAGAAAGTGAGAAGGACTGATGCTGCTCTCTTCTGCTCCTTCGAGCTTAAGCCTCGATATGATCTTGTCGACTCCGCTGAAACTCCACTGCCCCCCGGAGCGTTCGGAGGTATTCAGTCGTTTGACGAGATTAGCCAGGTCAACTCTCTCTTTCAGAATTCTCGATACGAAATCGATCCAGGTCTCATAGCGATAATAGAGTTCATAGCGCTGCTTGCGAATCAAAAGCACCCGAAAGCAGTCTATCTTGTTGTGAACGGCAATCGGATGAAGCTCCGAGCTGATCCAGCTGGACGGATTCTCGAGCAAATCATCATCATCGAGAATCCCTTCATCGGGTAAAGTGACCACGGCTAAATCGATATCCCTGTCTTCTTCAATCTTTATCTTGCCGGAGATAATCGCTTTTTCCGTAGCCTCCAGAACTCGGTCCTCAGGCGCCCAGAACTCTTTCAAATTAGCGACTTTATCTACTATCTTCGGAAGACGCTTCAATAGCTCCTCGTAGAGCACTTGATTCAACTCTTCGGTGGTACCGCCGAAGATGCGCCGGTTCAATGGAGACCTATCCGGGTCGGTCCAGGCCGAAAGAACAAAAGAGACCCTGGCGGCATCCCGGTCTTGACACATCGAAAAATCGCCGGCCCGGGCTACCTCTATCAAGAAGTCTTTCATGGCAAGCGCCTTTTCAGGGTGGACCATGGCAAAGACACTGACCAGTCCGTCTTCGTCAAAATGGTTGTTCGAGACCGCCTCGACCCCCTCTAGAGCTTCTCTTCTCTCATCCTCGAGATATCGGAAGGCAATTTGGGCGGAGAGATCGTCTTTGTACTGCGCCGGTGTGTTGTTACCGGGCCAGTGCGAAAGAGTCAGCCTGGTATGCTCATTGCCGCTGCCATCCACAATGATGTTCGGTTCGTCGGTCAAGTGATGATAGGGAACGTATCGAAGTTTCATAAAAATGCTTCCTCATCATATTCGGTATCATGAGGGTCAGCGACTCAATGCTTACCCAGACTATTCAACCAGTCTTTAATAGACTCTGAGACATCGCGGTGCTTGTTATAAGCTCTGTCTTGCAGACGAAGATAAGCCAGATTGATCTCGTTGTCCCAGGGTCGCAAGTTATGGGCTCGGGTCAACTGCGCCAGCGCTTCTTTCGAATCTCGGCGATGCATCTCCAGATCAAGACCAAGCCTGTAATGGGCCATCACCAGGGAATCGTCCTTGGCGATTGCTTTTTCATAGTAGCGAATAGCGTCGTCTCTATAGTTGAGGCTGTCGTAAACAGTGCCGAGAAAATAATAGTAAGCGGCCAGATTGAACTTCTTCGCAATCTCCTCGGTGTATTTATCCACCAGAGGAAGCGCTTTCTGCTTCGGCAACTTCCTCAAAACTTTGACCAGCCAGGTGGTCGGTCCCAGGTTCCTTGTGTCCGGTTGAGAAGTGAAAGCCAAAAGGAAAACCGCCGGCTTCAAGGCCTCTTCGTAGTCACCAAGCCAGTAATAAGCTTCCGACAAGGCCTGGGCAAGAGGTATGAGGGTTGGATCATGCTCGAAAGCCGGTTTCAAATCGCGCACCGCCCGATCGTACTGCCTGAGTCCACAGTAAGCCATTCCGCGAATGCGCTGAGCCCGATCATAATTCGGTCGAACATTCAAATCGATGGTGGCATACTTCACTGCCCGGGTGTAGTCATGGTTGAGATAGATCTGCGCCAGAGAAGTGGGCAAGCCGAATAAAGTATTGTCCAGCTTATATGCCTGCTCGAGAAGCTGCCTGGCCTCCACCGGTCTTTTTTCCTTGATCAGATAATCACCCACGATGAAGAGCATCTCGGGCTGATTGGGAAACTTTTTCAGACCATAGTTCAATAGAACCATGGCGCCGTTCACATGCCCCTGACGAATCTCTTCTTTGCAAAGCTCGACCAGGGCTTTGGGATTATCCGGTCCATATTCCACGGCCAGCTTCAGTTGCTCGTAAGCCTGCTCTTTCAAGCCCATGCGTTCTAAAATCAAGCCTAGATAAAGCCTGCCGTCCGAGCTTTTAGGATTGGCTTCGACAAAACTGCTGATCCCCTCTAAAGATGCCTGACTGAGATGATCGCTTTTGAGTTCTTCTTTGACCTTCGAGAAAAGGTCGCCCTGAGCCAGAACTCCGGTGGGGCCTGCGATGGATAACACAGGAAGGAGTGTGAGAGCGCATAGAAGAAAAGCTTTTCTTTTTCGGAACACCATTAGGACCTGCAAGGTAGTGGTAGAAGTATATTGTGGTTTGCTCGCGCGGCGCAGGTGTTTTATTTGCCATTATTATGAGCAAATTTTTATATTAATCGAAGCCAGAGACACTTCATGGACCCTTTGCAGGGGAACAACCTATATAGAGCCATTATAAGCAAAGTGACAGAGATAGTTGCTATAGATAGAAAAGAGAGAGCGCTACTTTATTTCGAAAGAGAATTGCATCAAATCCTTTCTCTCGGGAGTTTTACCAATGCGAAGTCGATTTAGACGCAATAGAAAAGGGAATCAAATTGCCGAACTTGGTCCGGCTATCTTCATTATTCTGGTGGTTTTTCTCTTCCCGATCATGGTCCTGCTCTACATCGGACTGGGCTACGCCTGCGGATGGTTCCTCAACCATATGTGCACCAGAGCGGCAGCCATAGTAGAACCCGCGGCGATGCCCACCGCACTTGCCAGTCAGCAAGCAGCCTGGCAGGCTACCGGTCTAGCTGCTTTCACCAAAGCGACAGTGCTGAGCAACACAGCCACCCGAATCAATCTCGATGCGGACCCCGAGGACGATATCGTCCGGGTCACCACCACCATTCAGATAGAACCGCTGGTGATTGTTCCCTTTATCCCGCTCAATCCTCTACCTTTCACCTTTGTCGGTGAAAGACCGGTGGAAGAGCACGGTATCAAGTGATCTAATGATTTTATAGAGGAGTAGAGGAAAAGATGTATTTGGTCAGGAGTCGTAAAACCAGAGGCGGTGCCATCATCGAGACAGTGGCAGGTCTCTTCGTAATGGTCCCGATCATTCTTTTCATGATAGACGGCATAGCCATGGTCCTGGCTCAAACAGCCAACGATGCCCTGGCCAAGAAATGCGCCCGGGCAGCAGCCAGTGAGCCGGACCAGCCCAAAGCCACCGCCGCTGTCAACAATGTCATCTCAGGCTTCAGCTCGCCGGTGCTCACAAATGTTACCGCTAACATCACGTCCTTCGACGCTGCCTCAACAGTAAGGGTGCAGACCCAGGTCACTTTCGTATTTCCAGTGCAGGTGCCTATCGTAGGCGCCACTTCCCAGATTTTTGTGGCTGATGCCACCGAGCCTGTGGTCGGAGCCCTGCCTCCATAACCGGGAGTACTCGACCTTCAAAAAGAAAAAGTCGGATCTATCCCCCAGGCGATAAGTGCCCAACTACTGACGGAGTCACAGAGCGGATCACGGGCACGAAGCGGATCTGCCTGCTGTCTCTAATGTGTGCTCAACTCCTGACGGAGTCACAGAGCGGATCACCGCCATAACTGGGACCACTCCAGCCCGCACTTAAGTGCTCAACTCCTGACGGAGTCACAGAGCGGATCACTTCAATCATCCCGTAATATTCGTAGGCGCAATCTATGTGCTCAACTCCTGACGGAGTCACAGAGCGGATCACAGAGATAAAGCCCGCCGACTGTCCGAACTGGGCGAGTGCTCAACTCCTGACGGAGTCACAGAGCGGATCACCCACATGGTCGAGAATGATTGCGTGTGTTTTCCCTTGTGCTCAACTCCTGACGGAGTCACAGAGCGGATCACGGAGTGCCGAGTGTTATTCGCAGAATAAATCTGCTCGATTCAGGGGAATTTGAGCAAGATATCTCT
>CAZCBH010000168.1:0-2524 GCA_964496875.1 uncultured Candidatus Obscuribacterales bacterium
CTGCCGCTTTGCGGCGGCGCTTCTCGCTGGCCGACTCAAAATATCTTTTTCTCTTATAATCAGACAGGATTGCAGCCTTCTGCACCTGCTTCTTGAAGCGCTTCAGCGCTCTTTCTATGCTTTCATTTTCAGAAACTCTTACGTACAAACTTTACTCCTTGTGATAGTGACGACATCTATGTGAGAAAACCATATCGCCTGGAATTCGCTGCTGACGCACCGGACGACTTAAACACTTATAGATCTTCTCACTATTATTATACCCGGTCACGCATCACTCGTCAAATTAACGCACCATATACGGTGCACAAGCAATTCAAAGAGAACAAAAAAACAAGAAAAACCCGGCCATCCTCCGGGTTTTTCTTGTTTTGTAGGAAACGGGAAGAAAAATTCAGTTACACGCTACCCACCAAGTTGAGCGGCGCTGATAAAACTCAATTCGCTCTTGAGTTCGCTTCTAAGACGGCTCAACGGATTATCCGCGTAGACAACCTGCAAATATTCGGCTCCTTCGAAAGCTCTAAAAGTCAGCTTGGTCACTGCTGATTGCAGATAGTTACCCATCACATCTAGACCCATTTGTAAACCGGAGACATTAGTAAGCACCAGGCATTGCTTCTGGAAAGAGACCTCAAAGTGAATCCGCTTGCCCAGAATCATTGATCTGCCTTGTATAGACTCCATCTCCGGACACATGCAATCATGCATCTTGACCGACTCTTCCCTTCGCACCAACTCTATAGATCCGCTCTTGAGCAGATGATTGAACTGGCAGGTCACTTTGATATCGGGTCTCAATGACCTGATGAACAAGTCCATTGCTGCTACATTCCTTGCGGTTCCCGGCGGAGCGTACTTCTCCACCTCATGAAGAAACGCGCTATAAGAATAGAGATTAGTGGCTTTGTCTATCTGCTCCATCCTGATATAAGAATTGGATGGCGACTGCTTTTCTGTCTTCTCCTTTTCCGGACGACTCACTGCCGGCATTCTATAACTAGATATTTTATTCAATGTATCGCTCAGCTGAGTCTTCTGAGTTCTCAGCCAAAACTTCGGCGAATCCTTGCCTCTATCCACGCTCATCCTGCACTCCTGAATACCTTGAATAGTAATTTACTGCGGAGTGCCAGGGCCGGTCTAAATCCAGAGCAAGCCGCCTAATATCAATCTACAAGAACTTGCCTTGCTCCACCATCATCAAATCGACCAGTTTCCCATCGGTCATATGACCTATTCTGCATTCCCTCAAAAGGTGTAGATAGACGGGAGAGCGCTCAGGGTTTTCCCTATTACCAAGCCCGCTCAAATAGCGATTAATGGGAATGCGGGGTTTTCTTTCACGAATTTTTCAAAGGAGGGAGCGTAATGAATCCATTACGAAACCTGATGATTGCCATATCTCGAATACCACCAGCGATACAGCTTTTGACGATCATCGGCATCGCCGTCGCTGTCACGTTACTGGTCAACGGTCAGCTTATTTCGAAACAGAAAGAATATGACGACAAGATGGCCGAAGTTCAGAACAAGCTCAACGGCGTCGATAGAAAAGTGGTCATGATAGCCAAAGACATCCAGGAAGGATCGGTTATCTCATCCAGTTCTCTGGAAGAGAAGTCCCTGAACATGAACAAGGTGCCACCGGACGCCATTACATCCACAAGCATGGCCGCCGGACGGGTTGCTAAATACAGCCTGATGGCCGGACAGATTCTCTCTCAGCATGATCTGGCTCCTCTGGGCATATCCCTGGGATTCGAATCTAGATTGCCTAAAGGCATGAGAGCAATAACTTTCGCCATTGACACCAATTCCGGTGTCGCCGGCTTCGTCTCGCCCGATAGCCATGTCGATGTGATGAGCATGGTAGGCAGTGGTGCCGAGACTCAAGTGGCTCCTATTCTGTCTGATGTGCCGGTAATCGCCGTCGGTCAGGTCTATGAAAAGACCACCGAAAAGAGTGCTGCCATGCCGGCCAATTCCGTTACCGTGGCAGTCTCACCGGAAGACGCGCAGAAACTGGTCAAAGCGATAGCCGCAAGCAAGCTCTATCTATCTTTGAGAAACAAAGACGATCATATACCGGTCGCCACTGTCGATGTTACCGCACTATTCCCAAAGGGAAACGGTGATGGTGGCAATGACAACAATATTGCCAGCTCAGAAAACGGACTGGGCAATATACCGTTGCCACCACCGCCGGTTGCAGGAGAACTGGACAATCCGTCCTTCCCGCAACTGCCCGGTCTCGGCACCGCCGAGCCGCCGCCTCCTCCCAATCACCAGATTGAGATGTGGTCGGGCGAGCGCAAGTCCTTGATCGAACTGCCCACCCGCGGTCAATAACCGCCTAAGCAAAGCTGTCTCTGCCAGTGCAGTGGAACACCAGGAGGTGAAGTCGGTTACCGGCTTCATCTTCCGGTTATCTGGCGATTTTCTCCAGATCTCGCTTCTTCTTAACAAACAGCCTGCTATCGTCCCGTTCTTCCGGTCCGGTTCGATCTTCCCATCCAAGAAT
>CAZCBH010000168.1:2624-4939 GCA_964496875.1 uncultured Candidatus Obscuribacterales bacterium
ACAGCCTGCTATCGTCCCGTTCTTCCGGTCCGGTTCGATCTTCCCATCCAAGAATCCCCCTGGTCACAAAGAGATAGACCTTTTTGCCGGTGGCCATCCAGATTCTAGTAGGCAGGGCTTTTTTAGCCAGAACACCCGCTTCTGCCGCCGTAACAGGAAAGTGGCGACGCTTCAGCTTGAGCAGATGCCTCAAATCTTCGCGGCAGAGAGTAAGAAACCATTTGCTACGACGGTTGCGGGAACAGAGGGCCAGTTGAAAGTCGACTAGAACCGGTTTCTGGCTGCCTGCCATCCTCAACCAGTTGGCCTGCTTGGCAAGATCGTTGTGACAGACGCCCTGACGGCGCATCACCCGCAAAATCGCCTTGGCTTCGTTATAAAACTCTACGGTCAAAGGCTCTTCAATCTTGCTCAGGACTTCGGCATCTATAAAACCCCTCACATGAAAATCCCGGCCCCGACCGAGCAAAGTGGGAATCTGACCGGTTGCCCTAGCCAGAGGAGCCAGCTTCGTGAGAGCATTCTTTTCGTTACCGGCAAGAATAAGCGCCAGTGGCCTGGCAATTGGGTTTCTGGTATAGAGTCGCCGGATGGCAGGCTCGCTTCTACCGTCCTCGTGCCAGACACCAACCTCTATCTGCCCGAAAACATCCCGTTTCAGTACCTTTTCAGTCTCGAATCGGCCTGGAGCCACTCTTATATCCTCAATCCCGGACTTGCCAACAGGAGCCCATGATAGCACCAGCTCTGATCATGCGGATTAAAGACAGATTATCCGTGGCCAGAGGGAATATTCTTTATTGAGATGAATACCGAAGAGACTGAAGCCAGTAAAGAGACCCTAGTCGAAGCACAAGCTGGAGATACGGCGCTTCCACAGCTTGTCGAGGTAAATCAAGCCAACCTCCTGGTTTTGCCCAGAATTGCCTGCGACGCTCCGTCCATCGAGCGGCTGCTCGCCAGACCGGCAGCCCTGGCAGGCATCTTCCTGGGCCTGGGAATTTTTTTCGGCTTTCTTTACTCTCTTGTAATCAATCCGGCTGAACTCGACTTCATAGACCCGATCTGGCTCTCCTTCTTTCTACTAGTCATCTTGATAATAATTGGCAAGAGCACAACCCGGCTGGCCGATAGATTCAATTGCCCCGCCCTGCCGGACTTCGTCGCAGGAGCCTTGTATCCCTACGGCAAAGTCTTATCAATGGTTGGTCTGCCGATTGTTGAAGTATATGTCTGGGACCAACTTGCCGACGCAGCCAAACAATCAGGCAGATTCGACGATGCCGCCGCCTGTATAGCAAAGCTTCTCTCGTTCGAAAAACCGATGGACACCCAATACAAGATTGCAGAGAACGACTATTGCTGGAATCTCATCTTTGACGGCCAGATCGATCGGGCAAAGCTCTATGCCGACCACCGCCTGAACTACTGCCGCAGGCTTATCGGCGATAGCCAGTATCCGAAGGAGAACGCCCTCTTCGACCTGGCATTCACAGCCCACTACGCCGCCTCGGTCTATGAGGCAGCAGGAGACGAGAATAAAGCAAACGCGATACGTGAAGAGGCATTCGAAAAGATAAAAAGCGGCAATGGTCGGCGCCTTTCCTATAATCTCGGTTGCCTGATCAAAGCGGATCAAAATTTCAGCCAGGGCGACCTCGCCTCGGCAGCAGCCATGTACGAGACCCACTTAGATAATCAGAAGCTCCATCCAATGGAATCCAATGCCTATAACTCGCTAATCAAAGGAAGAGCATTACTGAGACTGGCTCTATGTAAAGCTCACCAGAATGATGAAGAAGAGGCTATCAGGACACTAGCCCGGGCCCAAAAGGATATCTTCAAAGAGCTTTCTCTTGGAAGAAGGCTCGAATTCGAAAGAACCAAAGAAGAGATAGAAAAAATTCTCGCCGGTGAAGCCCCCGGCAACAGTCATCTAATCCCCCTGGACACAGAAGCCATCCGTCAGCCCCGGGGAGAAACCGCCTGTTCTCACGAAAAAGAAGAGTGTTCCTTTAATCCCGGTCCAGTCAAAATCCTCACCCAGTCGAGCATCTGGCTTCTTGCCATGGTGGCAGGCTCGGTGCCGGTGTTTTTCTCAACCTTGAAGCATCCTGACCCGAAAAACATAACTTTCACAGGCATCGCCCTTGCCATAACTCTGATTCTGGTGGCTCGCAAAAACAAAAAGCTTACTGAGACCACTCGAATAGTGAAAAGAGAAGAGGGTTTTCCGGTCACGGTCAAATTCAATAAGCAAAACGTCAACCTCACCGACCTTGAAACCGGAGAGGACCTCGGTTTCTTTAATATGA
>CAZCBH010000169.1:0-4889 GCA_964496875.1 uncultured Candidatus Obscuribacterales bacterium
TGGATAGAATCGTGTTCGGGGTGAAAATAGCGAGCGTTCAAACCTTCGGCATAGCTCTTCATATCGTACGGAACACCGACCATTAAGACGGCATAGTTCCAGTCCGGACGCAGTTTAGCCATCTCTTTTATAGAGCCGTGATCGAAAGAGCTGAAAATCACCCTGTCGATATGGTGATAGCCGTCCATAAGCGCCACGAGTTCCTCTTCGATACCGTCATATTTATGCGGAAGGTTCTTGATCTCGATATTCAAAAGAGCCTGACCATCAACCAGGGAGAGAACCTCCGCAAGACTGGGGATCTTCTCCCCGGCGAACTCGGGAGCGAACCAGGAACCGGCGCTGAGCCTGCGCAATTCATCATAAGTAGCATCGCAGATAAGACCGGCTCCGTTTGTGGTGCGGGTCAAATCGGAGTCATGGAAGACCATCAGCTCTCCTGATGCGCAACGCTGGATGTCGAGTTCGATTCCATCCACTCCGAGTTCCAGACTCTTGCCAAAGGCAGCCAGGGTATTTTCGGGAGCCCAGGTACGCCCACCCCGGTGGGCAAAGAGAAGAACTTTTCGATCCATGCTTTCGACCGCCCCTTCTTGTTTTTATAGAGCAAAGTAGGCCCCTAACTGCTAACCGCAAAAGCTCCAGCCAGGGGGACTTCAATATAACAGGGCGGCGCCCTACATGTCGAGGACGCGCTGCGGCTTAACCAGACCCAATTTAGCTGTAACAATGAGCTTGGGAGGACGCACCTGAATTCTCTCCAGCGGCAACTCCACACCATGCTCGATACCAAAGAGCCCCTTGATATTCTTAAGGACCAGTTCACCCTTTTCGTAGGTGACCTCGAACTTCATGACTTCGGTCTTCTTGATGACGAACTTGCCCCATTCCTGCAATGTGATGCCGTCATTGGTAATGTTGATTACGTTCGACTCACGGATGACAGTCCGCACCCGGGCGGCAATCGCCCGAATAAGATCCGGAACCTCTTCGACACTGCCGAAACTCTCTATCAAGACGGCTTCCACCAGCTGGCCGTCGAGCCCTTCGTTCTCCGGGCGTTGATGCAAAAACTTGATTAAACCGGAGAACGGGTCAGAAGCACCTTTGACCACATTCTTGGCTTTTTCCACAACTTCTCTTTCTACTTCAGCCAGCCTGGCCAGCAGATCTTGCCCGTTCTCACTCTGGTTCGTCACTGTTTAGAGCCCTCGAAACCTGATTCTTACTCTAATTGTAATACCCTCAAACACGGGATTATCTTCTCATATCCGGGGCAAATCGAGCAAAATTAATGCTTATAAACAAGGGAGAAAGGCAGGGAAAGAGACGAAGATAAGAGGCGCTAAAGCCAAACCCTCGCCCTTTCTGTCATACTTTGCCATGTTGACAAATCAAATTCCCGGGAGAATTCAAGCTTGAGCGCAAACGTAGACATCGTCATCCCCGCAAGATACGCATCCACTCGCTTTCCCGGAAAATCCCTGGTCGCCATAAAAGGCAAACCGATGATAGAGCGGGTCTATGAAAGAGCAAGCCAGGCAAAACTGGCTAGAAAGGTAATAGTCGCCACCGACGACCAGCGCATTGCAGACGCCGTCAAAGCTTTCGGCGGAGACTGGATAATGACCGGCAGCGACCACAATACCGGCACGGACCGCCTGGCAGAAGTGGCCAGACGGCTTGAAGACTCCGAAATAATCGCCAACGTCCAGGGAGATGAACCTCTAATCAGCCCGGAATCCATCGACGCTGCCATCAGCCCTCTTCTCGAGGACGACCAGGTGGAGATGTCAACCATCGCCTATCCCCTGAGAAAAAAATCTATGATCGAGGACCCCTCCATCGTCAAGGTAGTGGTGGACAATGCCGGTTTCGCGCTCTATTTCTCTCGATATCCCATCCCTTACCATAGGGACGAAGAAGAGCCGATGGAAAAAGAACGCCTCGGTCATGCCGGCTTATACGTATACCGGAAAGAGACTCTACTCAAGCTCGCCTCCCTCAGTCAAACACCGCTTGAATTGAAAGAGAAACTCGAACAGCTCAGAGCCCTTGAGAACGGCATAAAGATACGGGTCGTGGTCAAAGACCACCTCTCCCCCGGTGTAGACGTCCCGGAAGATGTGCAGATGATCGAGGCACTTATGGAGACTGTAAACGTCTAAGTTCAGATTGTAGGTTTAAAATAGAATCGACTAGAACAGGAAGTAGTCAAGATGCGGCAGAACAAAAACATCCTAATCCTATCTATAACCACCATGGCAACATGCCTGTTACAGACCACGAGCCCGACACAGGTGATGGCCCAGGCAACCCCTGCCGGAAGATACAAGGTAAATGATTCGAGACAGCCGCGTTATACCCCGGCAAACGCTCTCAACTGCCTGACCCCGGATGCCACCATGTCTCCTAAAAATGTCCCGGATTTCGCCACCCAGGCTCCTGGTGTTACCAGTGGTGCAAACGCTCAGGGTACAGGATTGAGATCTAGCTCCGGGGCAGGAACCGCACTGAAAGCGGACCTTGCCTCTACCACAATTCCCACCGAAACAAGAATGAAGCTGGTGCTGGAGACCGCAGTGGATGCGCGCACCAGCCAGCCCGGTGACGTTTTTGAAGCCCATGTCAAAGACGATCTCTACCTCGGTATGACGCTGCTATTGCCGCGCGGCAGTCTGGTGCGCGGCCGAGTCGCCCAGGTCACCAAACCGCGCTTGCTGAGTAGAGCAGGAAGAATAGGTCTCAAACTTGAACAGCTTGTCACCCCCCAGGGCGAAGTGATACCGCTGGATGCCGATCTGGAATTCAAAAAAGGCATGACCAACCGTAAAGGACAGCTCGACCCCGGCACCAATTTCGGCACCAGGGTGGAAGGCAGCCTGCGCTCGGTCTCCGGAGTAGGTAAAGACGGTCAGAACAACGGCGCCCTGATCGCCGCCAATATAGCCACCCTCGGTGCCCCGGTGGTGGCAACGGCGCTGGGCAGTTCTGCCATCGCGATTTTCTCTCAGGGAGATAATGTCAGCCTCGCTCCCGGCCAGGAGCTGGAAGTGCTTCTCACCAACGATCTGGGTCTTCAGATCAACTGAGCCAGGACGACACTAGAGCAGATCAGCCAGGTCGGCCCGGGCCTGCTGGGTCTCTTGATTGCTGCGCAGTAGCTGTAGATTCTTCTCGAAGCTCTGATTACCGGGCTCCAGGGTAATGGCCCTCAAGAATTCCTCCTCGGCTTCCTCGAGATAGTTACGCTTTTGATAGAGCACGCCAAGGTTGTTGTGCACCCAGGCATTGTTAGGCTGAATTTTCAAACAGGCTTTGAGTTCCTTCAATGCGTCCTCCAGCCGGTGTTTATCTATTAAGACGTTGGCAAGATTATAGTGAGCGTTGAGACTATAAAAGTTGATCTTGATCGCTTCTCTGTAGTGATGCTCGGCTTTATCAAGTAAACCTTTCTTTCTTAAAAGCGTTCCAAGATTTATATGCGCCTTGAGATTATCCGGCTTCACCTCCAAAAGATGACGATAGCGCTGAATGGCCTCATCATCGCGACCCTGCATCTGATAGATAAAAGCACCCAGATAACGGGCATCCCAACAGCTCGGATTCAAGCGAAGACAAGTATTGACCTCTTCCAGCGCCTTTTTATAGAGATTGTGCTTGACAAATATATTGGCCCGTTTCAAATAGACCTCGGGATCCTTGACCTTCAAATTATCGACATTGGGGTCCTTGAAGCGCTTCTCGAACTCATCGAGTTTATCCAGATCCTCGGCATCCGGCTCCTCTTCTTCGTCCTTGTCCTTGCCTTTGTCCCCTGACTTGCTCTCTTTCTTCAGCTCGCTCTCACTCTCTTCTCCCACCTCTTCGTCATTCTTGACGGCATCGCCTGCGCCGGGTTCTGATTGAGGCAGAGAAAAAGTACCGACAAAAGGAGAGGGATTGAAATGAATCTCGGTCTTTTTGGCTTTTTTAGCCGCTTTGGCCTGGACTTCTAAAACGGCACCGCTTCCTGCGACCAGCAAAGAGAGCGCCAGACAGAGATTGATTTTGCTGAATTTCTGCATTGATTTGGATCTCACCGGAGGGTAAAAATGGCTCGTGCACCCGAATAATCGATTTGTCAGGAACAATATACTATATAACCTTGTTTCTAGCCCGATTGGCTCAATTAGTGTCGAGAACCAGCGTTACAGGACCGTCATTGGTGAGGGAGACTTTCATATCCGCCGCAAAGATTCCTGTGGCAACGTTTACGCCCAGCTCCCGCAAGACTTGCACGTAATGTTCATATAACCGCTTGCCTTCTTCCGGCTCGGCAGCCCGCTTGAAGCCCGGTCGTCGTCCTTTTCGCCAATCTGCCAGGAGCGTAAACTGAGACACGGCAAGGACTTCGCCGTCCACGTCGACTAGCGAGCGATTCATCTTGCCTTCCTCATCCGAGAAAATTCTCAACTCCACGGTCTTCTGGGCGAGGAAGCGCACTTCTGTTTCACAGTCGCCTCGCTCGATGCCCACCAGCGCCACCAGACCGGTGCCGATCTCGCCGACCGTCCGGTTATCAACAACTACATTCGCCGCAGAGACTCTTTGTAGAACAACTCTCATTTCAAATATCCGCAATAAAACGTTGAACTTCGCCTAAAGAACCATTTATACACGGGTTCCGAAGATCCTGGCGCTTTATTAACTACCTCCTTATAATCGGGCGAAACATGCGGCATATGCACCGTTCTAAAGATCCCCCGGGGATTGGCAACCGCATTCCAGCTTAACACCACCCTTGCCCTCGATGCTCACCCGTGTAAAATAGATGCGCGGGGTGGAGCAGTCTGGTAGCTCGTTGGGCTCATAACCCAAAGGTCGACAGTTCAAATCTGTCCCCCGCA
>CAZCBH010000170.1:0-3323 GCA_964496875.1 uncultured Candidatus Obscuribacterales bacterium
TATCAGGAGGCGTCGTAGAATTTTAAGTGTCAACTTTCAGGGGGATGGACCAGTCTTGTCGCTTAGGTCCTACTCATCAACAAGTTCTAAGTTAAACAATCTCTTGGTTGCCATGGAAAATGACTTTTGACCAGCTTCAATCACAAGTGACTTAGGATCCTTGGTCAGTTGATCCTTTGGCACCTTTGTACTTCTCAAGTAGTCCTTGAATGAATAGTGTCTGTCTGGCTCTGCTAGGGAATACTCTTTGAGCCAGACCTTTATGGGTTTGTATGCGTGATATCTTTCGAATTCATCCATCGAATCTAGCGTTAATATTATTGGCAGATGGATTGTGCTGCTATCAAATGTGATTGCACCATTCGTTTTAACTGGATGTTCGAATAAATCGGTAAATTCTTTCGAAAGGAAATAACCTATATGTGGAGCAGCCATGTGCTCATCAAAGGAGAACAGGATTGGAAAGATCTCTGTATCTTTGTTGATGATTATGTGCTCTTCAGGAATTAGTTCTCTACAGAGTAATCCCTTTATGTTGTCAGCGAGCTGTGCAATCCCCTTACGGTTTTCTTCTCCGGTGATTGCGTCTACACTGATGCTGTATTGTCTTTTGATTTCTCTCCAAAATTTGTCTGAATCAGACGTTACAGAACTGTCTCGAATCCAGACACCTTTTGCCTCAATAAACATCAATGCCCCATCGCAGACAAGAAGAATATCCGCAATCTCCTTCTTGTTCTTTTGTGTATTGGCGTGAGTAGCCTTCGGACCGATCCGGGGAGTAGGAAACCTAGCTTCCTTGACGCGTTCGAGTTTTGAGTAGTTCTCAAAATTTGAAGCGACAGTTCTATGGAACGCATCTCCAAAATCAATAAATGCTTGCTGCTGATTTGTCCTATCTAAGAGATGAAAGAACGGACCTACAGTTGCTCTATCGGCTAAGAACTGCGGATCTAAAATCAGATATCTATCATGATTAACTCTTAGAATAGGTTTGCTTCGTAACGACCTCAGATCAAATGGTTGTTCTGGAGATGAATTATCAATTCTATTGAATGAGCTGACTAAATCTTCTATCGGCTGCGATTCGAGCAACAGAAATTGTTGGAACTGGTTTCTCATATGAGGGCAATTGAGCCACAAATCGTTCGACGAGAATATGAAGGCGTTTTTTAAAGACTTAATCTGGTAATAGTCTGGATTAAATATGCACATTAGTCCAGTAACACATGCTTGAAAATCTAGTAGCGATAAACCCGTCTTTTCCTCAAAAATTTTCGAATACTTCTCGGTGAAAAACTCAGTTAGAACAGAATCTCCGTAACCAAGTGCTTCTAGAGGCGGTTTTGCAGGAGAGAACCACATGCTAGATTCACGCATGGCTGGCAGTATGTTGAAAAGTTTTTCTTCATTTGTCCCGATCCTTTCAAACGTTGGTCTTTGCACTCGCCTCGACCAGAATTCGAAAGCTGTCAGCAAAGCTTTAATAAAGGCTTTTTGACTCGCCCATTCCCAGCCGCCATTTGACTGCGATCCATACACGCATATCCAGCGGACGAGCTCTAGCAGATGACTTCTTGCGATTACCACATGCTTGTCTAAGCCACCATGATTTATCAGGTACTCGTTTATCTTCGTCATAGACAGCTTGTCTACTATGGAATCATTGTACAAGAGTTCACAGGCCAGCTGTTGTCCTTCAGGTGTTCTGTAAGGAGGGTATGACAGTAAGTTGTTTAGCTGAAGACAAGTAATTATCGCCTTGTTTCTGTCAAAATTTTCGATATCTCGTTTGAAGTATTCGAAATCAATTTTTAGGTGACTACCCAATGCACTGAGTGGTACGGTTGTCTTCAGTTCTGGAGGCATCGTAAGTACTCTCTCTCTCTCTCTCTGTCTGTTTGTCTGTCGAAATCATCGATTTTTGAAGGGGTCTTTACTCCAAGACTAGTACTTTGGATTAGTTGCTCTCCTAACCGTTTTGCTTGAGTCGGTCGCATACTTGGCTCTATTTCCTGACCACCGGAAGGTCAGATTCCATGCTCCACCAGATGAAGCCGGAGTCGAAAATGCGTACCTTCTCTCCTGTGTAGATCTCGTGGAGCAGTGCCAGGGTAGCGGCTCTTAGACCAAGCTCGCAGTAGGCTATCGGTTCAATTCTTTCGCTATCGAGCATCTTCAAATAGGTCTCTTTGTCGATAAATCGGGTCGAGGCTTCCTCAAATAATGACGGGAAAGGCCTAAGAGACGCACCGGGAATATGACCCTTCCGAGGCAAATATGGATGGAGCAGCCCATCATATTCATCTTTTGTTCTGGCATCCCATATGGTGGCAGAGTTTTGCTGCACCACCTCAACCATAGCCTCTTCTTTTATTCTTCTTGACTCATCCGGTTTTATGGTGAACACTCTATCTTTACTAACCGGCTGTGGTGCTCCTGTTTCAATAGCGTCTTCGCCCTGGTCCTGTTCCTGTTCCTTACACCACTGGCTGAAGCCGCCGTTCAGTATATTGAGATTCTCGACACCCAGATAGAGCAGGGTCCAGGCAAGCCGGCCTTCCCGTCCTTTCGACGCCGGACCGTCTGCATAGACAGTCACAGCCTTACCGTCTTCGAGCCCAGCAGCTAGCAGGGTATTCCGGATGGTCTCGCGCTCTGTCTCCAGGCTGAGCAGTCGCCCCCACCAGCCCTTTTGATTAAACGGTTCTGGATTCGCGTCCGGCTTCTCTACAAAAGCCTCCCAGTTCAGATGAACCGCCCCGGGGATATGCCCGCGCTCATAGTCCTGTCGACTGCGAGCGTCTATTAAAAGGGTCCCCGGTAGTTCTTTATTCGATATCAGATTCAGCATCATAAGCCATGAATTTGTGGGCGTTTCGATCTTCTCTATCCCCGACCTGGTCGGGGCTGGACCCTGTTAGGACCCGCCTGTGCCAGGGTATATTCTAGCTGATATTGTTCGGGGTCTTCCAAATGGCTCGGGCTGATTTATCTCTGACAGTTGACCGGGAGCTGCCTACCTGGCTCCTGATTGGCACGGTCTATGGCGGCTGGGTAGCGTTGACGCTGGCGTTCAATCATATGCCTGCGCCTCTGGGTTGTGCCCTGGGGGCGCTTTTGATCTGTCTGCACGGCTCGGTCCAGCACGAGATTATTCATGGACACCCCAGCCGCAATCCCCGGCTCAATAACCTCCTCGCCTACCCTCCCCTGGGTCTTGTCTATCCCTATCCTATTTATAGAGATTCTCACCTGGCTCACCACCGGGTCAAGACTCTGACCGACCCGATTTCTGACCCCGAGTCTTACTATTTTGAAGA
>CAZCBH010000170.1:3423-4856 GCA_964496875.1 uncultured Candidatus Obscuribacterales bacterium
AGGCTATCTAGAGGTCGCCCGGCGCTATATGTTCAAGCCCAAAGACAAGCCGGTCTTGCCCAGGTCATAGCCGTATTTATAACTGACAGTCTCTTCGGTTTCTTGCTCTTGCTCTGGCTCCGGGGACTTAATCAAGCCTTTTTCTTGCAGAAACTCTCTTGCTACCGCTTTTGGTGAGCGCTTCTTGCCATCGACCTCATAGTTGAGGCGTTGCATCTCGTTGTCGTCTAGAATATCTTCCAGGCCTTCTAGGGCTTCTTTTAGCTCCGGATGTTCTGCCAGGGTGTCTTCGCGGATAAGCGGGGCTGCTTCGTAGGGAGGGAAGAAGCTTTTGTCGTCTTCTAATGCCGCCAGATCAAAAGCCGGGATTCTGCCGTCGGTCGAGTTGGCGGATATCAAATCGACCTCTCCGTTTTTGAGGGCGTTGTAGACCAGATTGAGGTCCATGTCGGAAACATTCTCGAAGTTGAGACCATAGGCGTTTTCCAGACCTTTCAGTCCGTCCGGTCTTTCGGCAAATTCGGAAGCTACACCAAAGACCAGACTGGGGGCCACATCGGTGAGGTCAGAGATCTTTTCCCAGCCGTATTCTTTTTTGTCTTTTTTCCGAACTACCATGGCGTAGGTGTTGTTGAAACCAAAAGGCGATAGCCATTTTAAATCGAACTGTTTGTTATAGTCCGCCTGCACTTTATTGAATATCTCATCGGGGCTCTGTTTGGAATGGGGTTCGTAGCCTAAGATGGCACTGTAGGCAGTGCCGGTGTATTCCGGATAGATGTCTATGTCGCCAGAGAGTATGGCCTTGTGGCAGAACATGGTGCCGGGAAAGTCGAATCTTCGAACCACTTTTAGATCTGTTTTGGATTCTATTATCTGGGCCATCATCTCTCCTAGAATTATATGCTCAGAGAAGTGCTTGGTACCGATGGCGACTTTGCCGTGGGAGGAGACCAGGGGATGACCTTCTAGATAAATATAGGTGCTCAGCCCAAGTACCAGTAACGGTACCGCGATGGTGGCACGTTTCAATGTTTTTAGAAGAGGGCGGTTGGTGATTTTTTCGTTAGCTTTTATAGGCTTGAGACCCCATTCGACGCCGGCCAGGCTGAAGTCGACTATCAGGGCAAGCAGAGCTGCCGGGACGGCACCGAGCAATAGCAGTCTGGTGTTGGAGAGGGCAAGACCTCTATTGATGAATTCTCCCAGACCACCGGCGCCTATAAAAGCTGCCAGGGTGGCGACACCTACCCCGACCACGGCGGCGGTGCGAATGCCTGCGATGATTACTGGAGTCGCTAAAGGGACCCGGACCATGATCAGGCGTTGGCTGGCGGTCATGCCTATGCCTTCGGCGGCTTCCATGGTGGCTCTGTCCACGCCTTCCAGCCCGGTTATGGTATTGCGGACTATAGGCAGGAGGGCATAGAGTA
>CAZCBH010000171.1:0-3381 GCA_964496875.1 uncultured Candidatus Obscuribacterales bacterium
CAGGCGACGGGCAAGAAGAATTTGATCGTTACAGGCTTTATGACCCACATGTGTGTGAACGCCACTACTCGCAGTGCTCTTGATCTGGGCTATAATCCGACCATCATAGATTCTTGCTGCGCCACTCGGGATCTTCCTCTTCCCGGGCAGGAAGACAAAATTGTCGCCGCCGCAGTGGTCCATGCCTCGAACCTTGCGTCGCTTGCCGATTTGGTCTCGGCGATTGTGCCTGACGTCGATTCGATTTCGGATTGAAGAATAATTTCGCAAAGCTGGGCATACGATTATAGTAGATCAGTCCGGTCTCGGAGTAGATAGTGAGCGAGAAAGAGAAGCTCTTGAAAGAGCTTAAGGCGAAAGAGAAAAGTAACGGCAAAGAGTCGGCTTTATTAGTGCCTCTTTTAGAGAAGCTTGCCTATCATCACCATAGCGAAGGAGCCTATGGTGAGGCCGAGGTCTGCTATCGAAGATCTTTGAAGATTCGGGTCGATGAACTCGAAGAGGATGAAGACGGACTGCTCTTCGTCTATCACTCTCTTGGTATGTTGCTTCGCATCCAGAACAAATTCGAAGAGTCCGAGTTCTACTATCGCAAGGCGCTGGAGCTTACCCGGGATATGTTCGGAGACAAACATGTGGAGACAGCCACCAGGCAGAATTATCTCGCCGGCCTATTTTACGCCTGCGGCAAGCTGGGCGATGCCGAGGAGCTGGTTCATGAGTCTCTCAAGATCTACAAGAAGCATCTGGGAGGAGAGCACCGCATTGTCGGTGTGACCATGATGGCGCTTGGCATAATCATGGCGCGTTCAGGAAAGGTAGACGACGCAAAAGACTATTACCGCCAGGCAAGCTCTCTTATCTCTCCGGTGAAGCAGGGGGCGGTGGTGGCGGATTTCGAGGATCTCTCCGACAGTCTGCTCGATCTCTCCAGGCACAAATTCGGTCAGAATCAGCTGGAGGAAGCTGAGACTCTCTTTCGATATTCTCTATTGACCGAAGCAGAGCAGGTCTGGCCCGGTCATCCGCTGGTGGCGGAGAACGTACAGTTGCTTGGCGACCTCTATCGCAACCAGCAGATGCCTTCGGAGGCAGAGTTCCTTTACCGGAAGGCTCTTGAGATCCGGCGCCAGGTTTTTGGTGATGCTCATCTCGATGTGGCGGTCAGTGCCCATGCCCTGGGTTGCCTGATGAATCAGACCAGGAAATATCAAGAGGCCAGAGAGTATCTGGAGCTGGCTGTTGAAATTCGTTCTAGATCAGGTTTTCCGCCTGCTCTGGCCAGCTCTCTCAATGAATATGCCATCTGCCTGGATAAGCTCAATCTCGCTCAAGAAGCGGCTCAGGCCAGACAGCGCAGCGAAAAGATTCTGTCAGATTATCGCCCCCAGGGCATTCTCTAGTAAGCTGAGCGAAGTTTGCTTATGTGTAATGGCTTCGGATTCTTGCATTTAGCTCTTAGCGTTACATCCGAAACGTTGATGAATCGCCGGTTTTCATGACAACTTGCGAGCTTGAATATAGAGCCCCTTAGCCTGGTAGACAAGAGACCATAATATAGAGTTACTTTCTATCTCTGGTCATGAGATTCAGTAATTATTAGTGCTAAGAAAAAGCATCATGCCCATCAATATCACTATCGAGGTTTATTCCGCTCTCAAATAGTTCAGACGAAGAACGGAGCCACCTTAACACCCGATTATCCTGATGTTTTCTTCAGGAGGGGATGTCCACGTACAGTGGCCGGTGATGACGATGGACCATGAATTCCACTATCGGAAAGGAAACAATTTTGAAACCCATGAACCGCATCCAGTGGACGGAGTCTCTGCGCAACCGCCGCATCTACCGGGTCTCCGAGCGTCTGCTTGGTGACAAGGCCGGCTTTGACGCTCGTACTCCGGTTATCTCCCGTGGCGCGGATATGTCCGAACTGCCGGTACGCACCAGGCTCGTCGCCGAGAACCTGCTTGCCAACGAGCACATCGAGTCTGTCGAGATCTCCCACTTCGACATCAAGGTCAAGGTCGGCGACTTCTCCTTCGGGCGTCATGCCATCCACATGCACTGTCTGGCGACGCTGCATCAGTATCTCTGGGGACAGGACGCCGATGTCCTCGTTACCCAGGAGTCTTTCCTCGGCTGAACTCATTAAAGAAAGAGGCTCAGTCGGTCGACAAGCAGAATCAGAAAGGTAAAAGCAATGCCGCGTAAACGCAAGAAAAGAGCCGCCGCCGAGCACCTCTTCGGTATCGATGTCTCCCGTCATCAGGGGACAATCGACTGGGGCAGAGTGAAGGCCGCCGGTGTCAACTATTGCTTCATCAAGTCTACCGAGGGTTCGACCTGGAAGGACAATAAGTTCGACTTCAACTGGGCAGAGACGAAGAAGCATGGCATCATCCGTGGTGCGTATCACTTCTTCCGTCCCAACGCTCCGGTGAGCAACCAGGTCAACAACATCGTCTCGGTGGTCGGCAAGCTGGAGAAAGGAGATCTTCCTCCGGTGCTCGATGTCGAGGTGCCTGAAAGCTGGAAGCGTTTCTCGCTCCAGAAGCGCATCGGCATGATTCAGGACTGGATGAAAGGAGTGGAAGACGGTCTGGGAATCCAGCCGATAATCTACCTCAGCCCGTCCTTCGCCGACGAGATTCTCCAGGGCGCCCAGGAGATGGCCGAGTACAAGCTCTGGCTGGCGCATTACACCAGCCGTTCGAATCCGCGGGTTCCCCGTCCCTGGAGTGACTGGACCTTCTGGCAGTACTCAGAAACCGGCAAGGTCGATGGTATCAATACCGGTTCTGTCGACCTCAATCGTTTTCAGGGTAGTTTGGATGATTTGAAACGGCTCACCGTTTAATTTTTAGTACAGCTGAAAACCGACTTTTCTTCCCGCACTAGAGGGCACTACCATGACTGACTTGAGGGAAAACCTGCCGGAGCAGGACGGTGAAGGGGGACAAAATCCTCTTCCCGAGCCGACTCCGGTACTGGTTTCGTATTTCGAGAAAATCGTCCGGCATATCCCTGCCACCATCAACGCCGCCTATGTTGCCTCCCTTGGTCTTCTGGCCGAGGCTGGCCCCAATCCGGCCTGGTTGCACTGGACGGTGTTTCTTGTGCTCTGGGCGCTGGTCCCTTTCTACGTTCTCTACATTCCGGGTCAGATTCCGGATAAGAGCGTCAGCAAGAGATACTGCGTTCTTGCCAGCACGATTAGCTTTCTCGTCTGGGTTTATGCCATCGATGGCGGTCCTGTAGCAATTTCATTTCCGGAGTTCTACACACCGCTCTATGGCTCGCTGTTGCTTATTCTCACCACACTAATCCTTCCGGTATTGGAAGTGGTGCTGAAGAAGTTCCGGTATTTCAGACCGGAGT
>CAZCBH010000171.1:3481-4795 GCA_964496875.1 uncultured Candidatus Obscuribacterales bacterium
AGCCCCATAAAGACTATGGGGCGCTTCAGAATTTCGGCAAGGGCGATGACGGCACCGATGCTGCCGCCTTCTCTAACCAGGGCGGGTTTCTTTCCGAAAGCATCTTCCACCGCCTGGCAGGCGGCATCCAGATATTTGCCTTCTCTGCTGCCTAGATAAGCCTTGAGCTGACCCACCGCTTCTACCTCGGCGTCAGGAATGTGCTCTTTTACGTAGGCGGTGAGGTTCTCCATCAATTTTTCCGGATTCTGACCAGGCACAAGCCGCATGCTTACTTTGGCCTCGGCTTTACAAGGAATGATGGTCTTCACCCCGGCTGCGGTGTAGCCGCCGGAGATACCATGGATTTCGAAGGTCGGCTTGGACCATATGTGGGCGGCGACTTTCTTGTCGTCTTCAAAACGCAGTGATTTCAATTGATGCGCTTTGGCGAAATTCTCGGCGGTGAAGCCGGCTTCTATGAAGCCATTCAGCTCTTCGGGTCCGGGCTCCTCGACACCGTCATAGAATCCGGGCACTTTCACCAGGCCGGTTCTGCCGTCTACGCAGCGGGCCAGGAAGTCTACCAGCTCTGTATAGGGGTTACGGGCGCCGCCACCGGTGAGACCCGAGTGAGTGTCTATTTCGCCGGTTCTTAGTTTGATCAGGACACATTGTAGTCCCCGGAAACCCAGGGGAAGTGCAGGTTTGTCCCGGGAGATCCATACGGTGTCGGACACCACAACAGAATCTGTGGCGACCACATCGCCGTGCTCTTCTAGGAATTGAAAGAAGTTGGTACTGCCTATCTCTTCTTCTAGTTCCCAGACGATTTTTATGTTGATGGGCAGTTTGTTCTCTCTGGCGAAACGGGCGGCATAGAGCGCCGTCAGTGCCGGTCCTTTGTCGTCGGTGGTGCCGCGTCCAAGATACTTGTCACCGTCCACTTTCATGTCGAAAGGAGGCGAGAGCCATTCTTCTGGGTCGGCAGGCTGGACATCCATGTGGTTGTAGATGAGAACGGTGGGATGAGACTTGTCTGAATGGAACTCGGCAGCGATAACCGGGTTGCCTTTGGTCTCGTATATTTCTGCCCTGGCACCGAATTCTGTAAGGAGCGCTTTTGTAGTTTCGGCCAGCTTGCGGATGTCGCTTTTGTTCTCCGGCAGCATGCTGACGCTGGGAATATCCACCAGCTTTTTGAGATTCGCTTCGAAGGCCTTTTTTGAGTCGGCTATGTACGCTTCCAGATTTTTACTATCCAGTGTAATGGCCATGATTAGCTAACCTCTTGAGATTCCGGGGATTTTAGAGGGAGAAAGGTTAGCACAGTTT
>CAZCBH010000172.1:0-4706 GCA_964496875.1 uncultured Candidatus Obscuribacterales bacterium
CGTCTTTTTTGATCTTACTATATAAGACAGTGATAGGCCGATTTAAAAAGGAGATGTCGCTCGTTGCGGCTTGCTTGGCGCGACATCTCCTTTGAAAAATCAGTTGTTCAACAGCTCAGTCTTCTTCGGTCAGGTGCTTTCGCTGCATCCGCAGGGAGAGTCTGCCGCGCCGATCTGAATGCCGGAGCCGGAATCGTACTGAAGGGCACGACGACGGCGGCGGATCAGCCTGTTGATTGCCCTTTCTTCGAATTCCGGCCAGTCACTGACCTGGAAGAGCTCGAATCCGGTGTCCTTGGGGAAGGCATCGGTGGGGCTGGCCAGGCTCGTTTCCAGAGGCAGGTAAGCAAAGTTCGTCTTGGCAAGGGTGGCGCCGTCAGAACGAATGCTGTTGCCGACGAAAAGGGAGTAGCAGGGGTGCACGCCGACATCCTTCATGAATTCGTCGACAAGCTGAGCCTTGTTCTCCTGCAGGGTGATGATGATGTCATCGAACACCGAAGAGAGTCCGCCCTGACGAATCTTGTACTTTTGAGGGTCCCTGGAGCCGACGGTGACCGCGACAATCAGGAAGTTGTGGCGAGCACGGGTGAGAACCGGAAGCACATCGGGGAAGAGTTCGGGCTGGTTGAAGAAAGGAGCGGTGCCGATTCTTTCGCAGATATTCGACACCACATGGTCCTTGCGCTGTCCGGTGGACTGGCAGAGCTTGCCGTAGGCTTCCGCGATGGCTTCGGCGAAACGCTGCCTTTCGAATCCACGGTGAGGCATGGACTGGTAGTAGACCTGGTGAAGTGTCTCGCGGGCTTGAGCAGGGTCGAATCCGACGAGAGACATAAGCTTGGAAAACTCTCTTTCCGCCCGGTCGAAGTACTTCTGGCATTCCATTACGGTGCCGTCGATATCGACGAAGAGGGCGGCGATCTTATTCTGCGGAGCGCACATGTTGCGGCTCGCAGTGCGGCAATGACTGTTGTTCATGCCTTCTCCTTGTTGCTTATAAGAGCTTCAAGAGTGTCTCCGGGTGGCTATTTCGGTGGGTCCCTGGCTGTTCGTCATGTTGCAGTTGTCAGGACGGACGTGAGGAAACTCCGGATTAGATAATCCGTGCGAAAGTACTGATACCCGAGATTTCTTGATTTACAGAAAGATTGGTTTTGATTTCAAAAACAAAAACAGAAGACACCAAAATCTATGGGATTAGAAGTCGCGATTGAAAGGTGGTAGTCAAGGAATAGCGGGTGATTTTGAATTGCCGTAATACTTGGCATCATGTAAGGAGAGCGTGTAGTTCTAGCTGGAACAGGATTTCTCGGTTTTGTTGTTAAACCTGCGCTAGTTGGCCCAAATAGAAAAGACGCCTGGAGGGCGTCTTTTGAAGGGTATTTAGATTTTCGGCGAGGCCGTATCTATTTGAAAGCGGTTATGCAATTGAAAAACTGTTTCGCTTTCTCTATATCCACTGTCTTAGAACCTGGTGGACAGAGGACTATAAGCATTAGAACGTTCTTTTCGTTAGGGATAATTACGCCCATCAGAGCCGGAACCTCCTGCCCTTTGTTCTCGGTGATTCCCATCACATAAGGCATATCGACGCCGGCTACCGGCATCGAACTCTTTTCTTGCACTGCAATTTTGGCGCTGGAACCGGAGCTGCTCGGAACGCCTTTGATCGCCAGTTGCTCGACAAGCTCTTCGGCCGATACTTTTTCTCCGGGTTGCTGAATCATGTCTACGAAAGAATAGCTGTAGTTATCGGTGCTATCTTCTATGGTCACGAATTTAACCGTTTCCATGATGTTCATGCCTACTTTGAACTCGTATCTCTCCGGCAGGGGCTCTTTGATGGTCACCATGGTTGCCGCCAGTTCGCGGGCTTTCTCGGGATTGGTGGCGTCTTTGACTGCGTTATACGCGAACAGACCGAGAACACAAAAGATACCAATACCCAGGACCATTACAACGGCGACAACGCCAATCAGCCACTTTGCCCAGGTTGCCAGACCTCTTTGATTTCGTTTTCGTGAATGCATTTTTCTTTCTCTGACTTTATGAAGGATTGGATTTGATAGAACAAGTTTAGCATCAAGGCAGGGTCTAAGCCCGGGCAACAGACCTGGATAGAGTCTAGCGCAATCAAATGACAACCGAGTTTGGATATTTCAGCTCTTTGTATTTCTTGGCTCTATGTAATACATATGTCCTGGATGTATTTTGGGCGCTTGACGGCAGCCTTCTGGAAACTTCCTAAATGTTGCGTTCATATTTCCCGCTAGCTCATCCTCTCGGATAGAACCTTCACCAATAGGCAATATTCTTGATTTCGGGCGATCGTACCGTCTTTACTAATCTAGTATTCTTTATCCCGCATTTTAGATTCGACGATTTCCTCGACCCAGTAAAGACGCCAATCACAAACACCATAAGACCCGGACGATGAGTTGCTAGACCTCTTCGCAGGGACTGACTTGATGTGATCTTTCGGCTGATTCAAACGTTCGAGGAGATTTGTACTTGGCTTCAGACTGAAGAGTTTATTTCTTCATCCCTGATCAAATCCAAATAGCCTTTGGAGGAACAAAATGTCAAAAGTGATCGAAGGTCGTGACGACAATTTCGAGCAAGAAGTGCTCGCATCCGAAATTCCTGTTCTGGTCGATTTCTACGCGGACTGGTGCGGACCATGTCGGCGTCTTGCTCCTGTTCTCGAGACCTTGAGCGATAAGATGGCCGGCAAGGCGAAGATCGTCAAGGTCAATGTCGAGCGGCAGGCCGATATTGCCGATGCCTACAAGATTCGTTCCCTGCCGACCATCGTCATCGTCAAGCACGGCGAGGTTGTCTATCAGCATTCCGGGGTTCTGCCCCTTGCCGAGCTGGAGCGACAGCTGAACCAGGCTTGATTGTCGTCAGAGCCAACTACAGATAAGGAGGAGCACCAGTAATGGAAAGTCTGCATCCTCTGAAGAGAATGTTTTTTCTGTCCGGTGCTATTCTGCTGGTCGCACTGGTATCATTGCCGGTGCAACCAGCTTTGGCTCAGACAGCCAGTCCCTTTGATTCCGTGGAGTCTTTCGACTCTCTGCGCAGATCCAAGACCGTCGTTCCGGATCAAAGTCAGGGCGAGGTATCCAGGGTGGATTCGCAGTGAATCGCTGGGTGATTTGACCGAACCGGTTGATCGTTCCAGGTTGAGGGAGTACGCTCCTCTTGACGATCCGACTATTCCCAGATCGCGTAGTCGGTTGCCGATCAACTCGATGAAACCTTGAGTCTTGTTCGGGTTCCGTAATGTTTCCCCAGGGAGGTTCCGGAACCCGATTTTTTTTTGCCTGAAAACAACTATATAATATAAGAGAAATTGGGTGAAAGCGATTTGCCATGCCCTGTTGACTGGAATCTATCTCTTTTCCAGTCGTGATTTCGCTTTATCCTCGAATTTAAGCACCCTTGCAAGAAATGCGAAACGGTCGGCTGATTCTTCGATTACTTTGGAGGTAGGTTTGCCGGCACCGTGTCCGGCTTTTGTTTCGATTCTGATTAGAATCGGTCCTTCGCCTGTCTGGGCTTTTTGAAGCGCGGCTGCGAATTTGAAGCTGTGGGCAGGAAAAACACGGTCGTCGTGATCGGCGGTGGTGATTAAAGTCGCAGGGTATTCGGTTCCTGGACGAATATTGTGCAGGGGCGAATAAGCCAATAATGCTTTGAACTCATCAGGGTTATCGGCGCTGCCATAGTCTGACACCCAACCCCAACCGATGGTGAATTTATGGAAGCGAAGCATGTCCATCACTCCCACTGCCGGGCAGGCGGCTCCAAAAAGCTCGGGACGTTGGGTAAGGCAGGCACCGACTAGAAGACCGCCATTGCTGCCGCCTGCGATGGCCAATCTTTTGTTGTCGGTATATTTATTCTTGATCAGCCATTCTCCGCAGGCGATGAAGTCATCGAACACATTTTGCTTGTTTAGCTTCATCCCTGCTTTATGCCATTCTTCGCCATATTCTCCACCGCCTCTCAGGCAGGCCTGAGCGAACACACCGCCCATTTCCATCCAGGTCAGCATCGGGATGGAGAATGCCGGCACTTTCGATATGTTGAAGCCGCCGTATCCGTAGAGATAGACTGGATTCTCGCCGTTCAGCTTCAGATCTTTGTGATGGCAGATGAAGAGTGGAATTCTCGTCCCGTCTTTGCTTTTTACAAAAACCTGGCTGGTTATAAAATCGGAGGGGTTGAATTTTACTTCGGGCTCGAAAAAAATCGAATCATCGCCGGTTTCCAGATCGTATTTGTGCACCACTAGTGGTGTGTTAAAACTGGTGTATCCGTAATATGTAACCTTGTCTTTTTTTAGACCATTGAAGCCATAGGCCGTTCCGATGCCGGGCAGTTTTACATCATGTTTGTATTCGCCATCGAGACCATGGATGGTCACCCTGGTAAAAGCATCTTTCAGATAGTGCAGGATAAACTCATTGTTGACTATGCCGACCGAATCCAATTTGTCGCCTGTTTCCGGAATTACCTCATCGAAAACCGGATTGTCCGAATCGAAACTGGCCAGGTCAAGGCTTACAACCCGGTTCTTGGGGGCTTCGAGATCCGTAAGGAAATAGAACACAGAGCCGACATTGTCGATGAAATCATAGTGGGCGTCTGCTTTGTTCAAGAGCTCTACCACCTGGCTATCCGCCCGGGTGAGG
>CAZCBH010000173.1:0-4669 GCA_964496875.1 uncultured Candidatus Obscuribacterales bacterium
GCGGTGCCCTCTTTGAGAAAGCCGGTCGAAATAGACGGGCAGCTCTTTTGCGATGGCGGCGTAATCTGCAACCTGCCGGTGAAACAATGTCGAGAGATGGGGGCTGATTTTGTAATAGCCGTCAACATAAACGAACCGTTTGAAAAGGCGCCTCTGGATAAATTCAGAAAAGCCGGTAGTGTTTCGAAGCGAATGCTGAAATGGGCTCTATATGCCAATGACGCTCCCCAGGAAGCGATGTCCGATGTCCTTATTCACCCATTTACCGAGGGCATTTCGCTTCTCTCGGCCAAGCGCTCCGATGCTAAGCATGGAGTGAGCGCCGGAGAGAAAGCGGCGCTTGAAGCTCTACCGCAGATAAAAGAGAGGCTCTCTAAATTCGGCATAGAGCTGAAGGATGTGGAGATGGTGGCAGAGGACGAAAATAAGAAAGATATCTCCACCCGGGCAGAAGACGAGACTGAAGCCGGGGAGAAGGAATAGAAACCGGAATAGAAACAGTAATAGAAACCGGCTATAAGCCGTCTTGCGGCGAATCTGCTGCCGCCCTGTCCTGCTTTAGATAGAAGTACATGGCAAGGGCGTAGAGCGCCGCCGCCATGGCATTGAGGGCGCTTATTCCTATCATCATCGAAAAATACTCCAGCGCTCCTCCTATGAGTGTGCCCAGCAGATTCATGCCCAGGGCTCGGTGAGGATCTTTGACCTGACTGAATGTGATGGCAAAAATAACCGCCGCGAAGAGAAGCGGCGCCACCAGGATTGTTGTGCCGGTGGCAAGGCGCAAAGGGGCGTCGAGACTGTTCAGAAGACCTATAGGAAAAACCAGGTTGAAAGCGAGCGTGGCGAAGAGCAGGGCATAAAGCAGCTTTATATTCTTGAACTGAAATTTGATCTGGGCGATATTAGCTATAAGAATCATTAGCAAAACTCCACCTATGACAGCAGAGTTGACAATCCAGGTGGTGCCCGCCAGAAGACCCATCTGGGTAACACTCTTGGTCTCCACCAGCATGAAGGCTGCTCCGAGGAAAAACATGGTTCTGCCCATAGGATCCCCGGCGAACTTGCCGAAGCAGCGGCCGACCAGCCACCAGCCTACATATAACGTGAAGATCAGGCCGATGGCATAGGTCCAGCTCACCCCTCGACCACGTAGAAAGAGATATGGCCAGTCATCGGTTGTCGGATTGACGCTCTTCCAGTCATCGAGGGTTATGCTGTTCTCTTTGGCGAATTGCTCCAGGCTGAATATCGGCAGTCCCGAATTCTCCACCGCTTGCTTGTCCACCCCGGGACCGACAAGCAGAGTCGGACCGTTGTTCATCTTCGAATAGACACCGATGGGAACCGCTCCATAGCCCTCTTCCAGAGAACGATAGACTCTCGCCAGTTGCCACCAGGTCAGATAGTAAAAGGTTACCGACATGGCGCCTTCTGGTTTGACCAGCCTTGCTGCGTCCTTGAAACAGTCTTCGGTATAGACATAGTTATCGAGGCGCAGAGACGACATCGCCGAGAAGGCACTGTGGCTGTCTAAGTAAGCGAATACTACAAGGTCGTATTTTTTATTGGTTCGTCTTATATAGGCTCTGGCATCATCGACTATTACATGGACGCGGGGATCGTTGTAGGGATTTTCCGGGTGAAGCTCCCTGCCGAGCTGGGCGATGGTCGGGTCGATTTCGATGGCGTCTACTTCGGTGGCGCCGTGCCTGAGCGCAGCCGCCACGTCGTTTCCGGTGCCGGCGGCTAGAATTAGAATGGATCTCGGTTTGTCTCCGAGGGCAAGATACGGGGTGTCATAATAGTCGGCGGTGCCTTTGCGTTGCTTCTCCGAGAGCGCGGCGATTTTTTCCGGATTGTTGTTGTAGGCACCTTCTATAGTGTCATAGTTGACGTTGATATGATAGCCATAGTTGAAAGCCGGTTTGTCTCCATCGGCTGGAATTTTGGCTTCGGCAACGCTAATGCGATAATAAGGCGACCAGCGCACGTCGGCGGGGCTGAGAAAGAAGGTCATCACCAGCGCCACCACCATGGCGAGAATCTGGTGCCACTTGCGATAATAGAAGGCCATGAAAGCGAATCCGATCGCAAGCCACCAGATCGGACTCAGCGAGAGGAAGGAGACGATGGTATAAAGAGCGATTCCCACGAAAGCGGCAAAGACGTTTATGCTGTAGCCAGTGAGGGGTTTGAATTCGTTGAAGAGCGCTCCCAGTCTCTGTCCCATGCAGGCGAAGGTAAAAACTATCAGATAGAAGACCCCGACCAGCAATGCCAGACCGGGCAAGAAAAGTTGCAGACGACGAATGGGAGTGTCTTCCGCTCCCAGGTTGTTGACGAAATGACCGATTAGATAATGTTCCAGCGGATTTATGAAAGCGACATGAACCAGGTTGAGCTGATCGGCAAGACAGATGATCGCGACAATCACGGCTAGACCCAGCGGAAACCATCTAGCCAGCTTCTTGTCGGACATGCCCAGCGCCATGCCCAGCCCCAGCCCGAAGAGACATGCCATCAAAGGAACGTTCTTGAAATAGGCGAAGATTCTTATCTCGGAAGAGAGCCATCGAATGATGACCAGCTCCAGATACAGCGACAACAGGCTGATAATGAAAAGCTCGAGCTTCTTGCTCGTGGCTGCTTTGTCCGAATCCATGCAATATTGCCTTCAGAACGCCGTGATTACTAAGTGACGCGCATTGCTGACGCGCTACTACAAATTACCCTGCCGTTTCCCGGCTCAATCGTCCGGCTTAACGAGTGTTATTATTGGACAATTCTCCGCTTCGTCTGTATTTGGATAAGATCTTGAAAAGCAGGCTTCTCAGCCTCGTTTTGTTGATTCCTTCAAGCTGGCTGCTCTACGGCACGTTGGCTCTGATGGCTGTTTTCATGATTTTAAACATCCAGGGCTGGATTGGAGTGCTGGTCTACCTTCCCCTGGCTCTTCTAGCGGTCGATCTGTTGGTATTGCCCAGGGTGCTCTTATCAGATCGGGTGCGAGGCTTGCTTCAGGTGGCAAGGAGACTGGCCAAAAGAAGAGACTTTGAAGAAGCAGTTCAATGTTTCGAGCAGGCGCTGATCTTGCAAAGACGGGAGAAGCGCCTGGGACTCAGCCTGGTTCTCTCAGAGTACAGCCGCTTTCTTCGTTCCATAGACGAAGAGAGCTGGTCTGACTTCCAGAGAGAGGCCAGGCAGATTCAAATTGCCGCCCTGAAAGGTCAATTCCAGGACGATTTCGATGAAGAGCCTTATTGATAGCTTTGAGTATCTTCCGCCTATTTCCCTCTGACCATGGCCGAGACCGTTCTGATGAAAGAGTCGCTATTGGAAGGGGCGCCCACTTTCATCGAACGAAGCTGACCCTGGGGAGTGTAGACGAGCAGGCAGGGAATACCCGGTGCGTTGTACTGTTTGAGCACCGCTTTAGCGTAAGGCAGATTGGCGTCCAGTTTGACACTGACAAAATTCTTGGACAGGAACTCCTGTACCTTTGCAGTGGAGAGTACGTTTCTATCCAGCTGCACACAGGCTCCTCACCATTCCGCTCCCACGTCCACAAAGACCCATTTCTTGGCTTTGCGCGCTTGAGCCAGTGCCTGATTGAGATCCGTGTACCATTTCATCGCCTCGGCATTTACGGGCAGGGGCATGATGATAGAAAGAGTGGCGAAGAGCGCAAACAGCGCTCCTGCAACCTTAAGTCGCTTTTTTGGCTTCAATTTCGCACCTCCGAAAAACCAGTTCGCTTTCTTTTATCTTCCCGGTTTAAATCAGATTCTGACTCAGAGTCACACTAAGGTTCTTGCTGAGGCCCAGTCTCAAATCATGCCGCGTTTTATGGCATTCACCGCCGCCTGGGTGCGATCTTCGGCCGATAGCTTTTCGAAAATATGTTTGATATGGGTTTTTACGGTATTGGTGCTTATGTTGAGAGACTCACCGATTTCGCTGTTGCTCAGACCTTCGACAATCAGGTTCAATACCTCCAGCTCGCGGTCGGTGAGCAGGGCGTATTCCTTCTCTTTCTGGTCATTCGCGTCAGCGGATACGCGAGCGGGATAGTCTTTTTCTTCTTGTTCTTGACTGTCCTTAAGGCTCAGGACATAGGTCAGAAGGTGCTCCGCCAGGCGGGAGTCCACCCAGAGATCACCGTGAACAGTACAGTTCATACCGTGCTTCAGCTTTAGCTCCGATGATCCTTTTATGCAATAGCCGTGGGCACCGGAGGCTAAAGAAGCGAAGACCGTATCCAGATCGGTGTAGGAGGTCATCATCGTCACTTTTATATCCGGGTTTCTTTCTCTGATCAGCCTGGTCGCTTGAATGCCGTCGAGTACCGGCATGCCCACATCCATGAGCACGATATCCGGTTTGGTCAGATCGACTTTCTCTATCGCTTCTCTGCCGTCCCTGGCTTCGCCTACTACCACATAGTCCGGCCAGGATTGAACTATCAGCTCGAGTCCGGCTCGCACAATCTCTTCGTCTTCGACGACCAGCACTTTGTAGGGAGGGGAGAGTTTCAAGGTCAAAGTTGGATCTCCTGCAGGCGACTAAGTGCAATTTGCCCCTGCCGTTCTTTGCTGAAACCGGTTTGCAACAACTCGAAATTATTGTTGTGCTTCACTTTGATGATATCTGGGAAGTATCAACA
>CAZCBH010000174.1:0-4523 GCA_964496875.1 uncultured Candidatus Obscuribacterales bacterium
TCTATATCAAAATCTATCTGCTTCTGGTTCCGCATCACTTCATGAATCAGTGCTACGGCATCGCCCTTCTTTACTGTATGAAGCGTTCTTGCAAGCTCGGTCCGTTAGAAAAGATAAGCATCCAATTCTTCACCCAGAGCGTCGCCTGGTACGCCATCTTCAAACAGTTGACCTATCGGCAATGGAGCGGCAACAGCCTGCTCAATGTGGAGATTCCATTCTGGGGTCCTCTACCTGAGATCTTCTGCGACACCAGCGAAAAGGTACTTTTAGTCTCGGTACTCACCCTGGCAGGTGTCGTAGTCTTTCGCAGCCTCGGCAAGTCATCAGACAAAAATGCAAATTCCGCGCCGATTCCGATTCCGGCTCAGCTCACCCTGCTAACAGGAGCTCTGGCTTTTACCATGGGTCCTGCCGCCACAGGCATCTACTGGCTCTATGTCTCTGCCTTCTTTCACGGCACCCAGTATCTGATGATTGCAGCGGCAAAGTATGCCAGAGAATCAAACAAGGATGGCGTTGAACAAAGTACACCCGGAGCAAGTATTCTGCTCAAAGGACCAGCTTTGAAATTTCTGGCGCTGTCTTTTTTACTGTCGCTTCTTTTCTACCATGGCATTCCCGGCTTAGTAGATAATCTGGGCTTCACCGTTCTTCAAACCGGAGCCATAATATTTGCCATCCTCAGTACTTTCCATATCATCACCGACAGTGCCATCTGGAAGCTTGGCGACCGTAAAACAAGAGAGATACTGCTATCTTGATAATGCTTGCAATCGCTCGGCATTGATATTAAGCTTACGTTTTCACTCATACCTCCATAAAAACAAGCCTGTATAACAATGTACGACTACCGCGTCTTCCTACCCGACTTTACCAAGATCGAGATCAACAAAGCACTCGACTGGCTGAAGCAGAAAGGCATCACCCTGGAGATGAATCCTCATCTCAACATATACCAGAAACCGCCATGGACAGAGAAGATCCTGGTGTCAGCAAAGGTCGAGAAAGAGCCGCTCTGGCCCTATCCTGGCGATACCATTGTCAGTGGCTTTAATCTGGAAGTGCACAATTTCGAATTCGACCAGGCCGTAAACGGAAGCAAGAAGCAGATCAAAAACCTCTTCGGCTTGCTGCCCCAGAAGACAAAAGGAGACAGGCGACCGATTCCGTTTCATCATACTCTGGAAAGCGGTGATCGAGAAATCGCAGAACGCCTGAAGCTGTGCAAGAAAGATCTTTTGATCACCGACAACTACGAGGTGTTCGGGACCTATTATTTCTCTGCCGTGTTCACTGTCGCCCTGGCAAGAGCCAACAACGGCTTGATCTGGGAAGGAGAATGGTACAAAGACAGAGCCATGGAGGAAGACTTCTATCCAGGAGAGTCCGACATCAAAATCCTCAAAGAGGACATCGAAGACGGCGAAAAAGCAGAGATCTTTTCAGGCTGGTTCTAAATCTCTGAGGATCTCAGTGAATTTTTATGACCTCATCCTCGTGCTCTTTGGTTTCGTATTTGCCACCATTAAGAATGTTGAGAAATTCACCTACATGCTTTGCTAACACCGGAGTAGAGAAATCACCATGATGTTTGTCCTTCTCTAGAACCAGAGTGGTCTTATAGGGTCTAATCGCATTCAGATCTCTGGAATGTTGAACACTTATCACTCTATCTTCGACACCATGGATGATCATCACCGGGGTGACCATATTGTGTCGCAGAAAAGTACTGGAGCCGATATCGGGCTGAGGGAACAAAAAATCGGGATAGAGGTTGAGATGAGGCAGTGTCTCCCTGGCCAGTCTTTTTAGGGAAGTATAGGGACAGACCAACACGAGACCGGCTGGGGGCTTGCTCAGAGCGACCGTACCGGCGACGCCACTGCCCAGAGACGCACCATAGAGTATTATCCTGTCGGGCTTTATCCCCTTTTCATTGGTCAAAAAATCGAAGGCGGCCACACCATCTTCTACCAGACCAGCCACCGAAGGCTCACCGTCACTGATACCATAGCCTTCGTAATCATAGGTCAGGATAGATTGCCCGTTCAACAGCGCGGTTTTGACAAGACCCATATGGGTAGATAAATTGCCACCCTGGCCGTGGTTGAGTAAAAAAGTATATTTTGCACCGGGCATCTCGAAAAGAATACCGTGCAACTTGACGCCGCTAGCGGTTTTGAAAGAGACATCCTGGCGTTTCGCCCCTAGAAGATTATCAGGAATATCCGGATAACTTGCCGCTTTTATCGGTTGAAAGAGCTGACCGTTCACAATCGAAAGCGGCGAAAAGAGAAAATAGAGACAGAGAACAATCGACAAGACAAGCAGACCCAACACCATAATACGCTGCTGCATGGGGCTCAGCTTACTCTTCTTCTTTTTCTTGTTACTCTTACTACTGGAATTCTTCTGTTTCTTCTTCACGACTAGAGTTACTGCATCACCGGGGATTGCGCGATGCGTATATTCTATTAGAGTTGCCGTCCATTAGACAAAGATGATTTAATGGTGCTTCAAAGTAATTATCAAGGGTAAGGACATTGCCAGGAAAATCGAGCCCAGCCCTCTTTATTTCGGCTTCGGCGGCATTTTTGATTATGCTGGGATTATCATCTGAAGCTCCTGCAAACGCTCAGGCTGTCACCCGGGAGTATCAAAACACTTTCGAGGCGGGGGTGACCTATTTCAGAAAGGGCGATTACAAAACCGCTTCGGGTTATCTGCGCCGGGCGGTAAACGGAGCCTACAGATCTAATGCCAGTGCCTACTACTGGCTGGCAAGCTCCCTTCTCAAAGAGAATCGCGTGGATGAAGCGATGCTCGCCTTCGCCAGAGCCTATAACATCTCTCCCCATAGCGAGGTCGGCCACAACTCTCTAATGACCCTGCACAATTACAAAACGAGAATCAAAGAATCGGAATCTCTTAGAACCCAGATTGCGAGCCTGATTCGCAATAGCATAAACACCGATCCAGCGGCATCCGCACAAAGAAGCCCTGCTTCCTCTTTCGATTCTATGAATGGATCTGGATCTGGATCTGGCTCTAGCTCCGGTTCAGACCCCGAGCTATTAGTGGATCAAGAGAAGTTGCGTTCTATAAAACGACAGCTCAAGCCGGTCACCAAGCACAGTCGCCCCGGCCCCACCCCCGATCAATTTATGGCCTGGCCCGTCTCCCAGCAAGCCAACTATGTCTATGCCGGGGCTTTCCAGGCAATAGAACAAGCCCAGGCCAATGTCGATGAAGCCAAAATAGAGCTGAGCCAGGCCCAGGCAAGGTCGAACTCTCTGGTTCCGGCATTTCGCGCCTATGGCGAATCGGAACAGAAATTCGACCAGCGCAAAGACGCCTCTAAGCAGATTCTGGATAAATTGCTCGAGCCTTATAACAAAGAGGTCGAAAGCTGTACTAACCAGCTCACCGATGCGGTTACCATTAAAAACCGAGCTCAACAAGCTCTCAATACCCCTCTCTATTACCAGCCCTACGGTGTTCCTCGAATTTATCCTTAGAGAAAAAAGTGGTTTTGAAGAAGAGTAAATCGAGCTCTCTTTACATTTCTTCTTTCCTGATTTGCCTCTACTCTTGATAGAACTTTCTTGACATCCGTCTTCTCCCTTTTTGTTGGTTCTACATCCCCAGAAACTTCATCCCTGCAAGTCTCGACTTCTTTTAACCGCATGCATGGCACCGGCACAACGAAGCTGCTTCCAGGAGAATGCCCAGTCGACCATCGAAAAGGCGTAATATTTTTACAGCCTCATGGCTTCTCATCAGTTCTGACACCAAAAACGGATTATGACCACCATCAGGCTGGTCTTGAACCCTGACCATATCCCTGGAGGATCTTGTAATGTCCGAAGCAGTCCTTGCTCCGTCGAGCATCGAAAGCTTCCCCCTCACCCCCGCCGGTGACACCGCCTTCATCTTCATGGGTCAGCGCGCCCGAGCCGGCGAGGACGCCGTCGTCTCGGCGATGCTCGGCTCCGAGGTGATCGGCGACCGCCCCTGCACGATTCTCGCCCTGGCCGCCTCCAAGGTGGTGGCAGGCAATGGTGCGGTGGTCCACGCTTTCACCAGCTCGAAGGTAATCGCCTTCGCCGGAGCAGAAGTGCACGCCGAGGCCGGTAGCCTGGTCACCGCCCGTGCCGGCTCCAGAATCTATGCCATGCCCGGCTCCGTTGTGGATGCCGAAGCGGGCTCGACCATCATCGCCAGCAAAGGCGCCCGGGTCAACTGTGCCGCCGGAGCCCAGGTTCTGGAAGCTCCGACCAGCAACCACCCGGGCAGCAAGGCCATGAACTAAGGCAAATGTCGGCAAAAATCGCCAACATCATGATGCTTCTCTGAGCATCCTCGAATCAGGGGCTGAGGCTGCTGATTCAAACCACAAATTTTGAACCCACATGTGAAACTGAGAATACTGGTCAACTGGATTTCAGGCACTCTGACCCCTGAAATCCGCAACTTTTTCACCGCACGCTACTATTGCTTACAGTATTCCAAAACAGAAA
>CAZCBH010000175.1:0-4451 GCA_964496875.1 uncultured Candidatus Obscuribacterales bacterium
TTAGAGTCGAGTGAAAGGCTAATTTATGAACATTGCATTTCCAACAGTAGCAATATTGGCACCACTATTTGCAGCCTTGATGACGGCTGTGCCCCGACGCTATATCAGCGCTCTCAATTATCGGGTCGGTTTTTTCGCCCTGGTGGTAAGTTTTGTCGCTTCAGCAGTGGTGCTCTGGAATTCCACCACTACCACCGAGCCTTTTGTGATACCGCTATTTCAGTCTCCCTGGACGGTGCTTCCTTCAGTGGGGCTTTCGATAGATCGTCTATCGGCTGTGATGATGGCGGTTATCTCGGCAATCGGTATGGTCTTGTATCGTTATTCTATTAGGTATCTGCAACAGGATTCCGGGCAGCCCAGATTTCATGCTCTTCTTTCTCTGGCTATTTTTACTCTGCTCTGGATGGTGTCGAGCGCGGATCTTTTGATGCTGTTTATGGCCTGGCAACTCTTGAGCTGGATTCTCTGTCTCCTTTCGCACAACTATGCCCACCTGCCCACCGCCCAGAGTTCTTTCCGGACTTTCATCATGTTACGGGCCGGAGACGTCTCTTTCCTTTCAGGCATCGCCCTGGCATATCATCTATACGGAACCATAGAATTTGTGCCCTTGTTCGAGCGGGCTGCTTCCAATCCTGTCTCTATCGCTCTTATGGGAAGCGGGATAGAGATCGCCGGGGCCACCGCTGTGACGCTTCTGATTTTTGTGGGAGCGATGAGCAAGTCTGCACAGTTCCCATTGCACATGTGGTTGCCTGACTCACTCTATGCCCCCACCCCTATTCACGGGCTTTTGCATGCCGGCATTATTAACGCCGGAGGCTTTCTCCTCAATCGTCTGGCTCCTCTATATATTCTGAGCCCGTCCACACTGCATCTGGTGCTCTTTATCGGTCTTGTCACAATGTTGATGGGCAAGAGTATGATGTTGGTGAAAAACGACATCAAGAAAACGCTCGGTTATTCTACTATCGGTCAGATGGGTTACATGATCATGGAGTGCGGGGTGGGAGCCTTTTCTCTAGCTGTTTTCCATCTGATTGCCCATGGACTATTCAAAGCGACGGTTTTTCTGAATTGCGGCGATGTCATTCACAAGGCTCGTCTGGAGCCGGAGCATCCGTTTCAGCCCTCTCCCGATTCACCCGGATTTTTCGGCTGGCTGACCGGTTTTCTCGTCTCTTTAATGTTGCCTTTTGGTATTGTTACCGGTGCTCACTATCTGCTTGGAATATCTTTCCTCGACTCCCAGGGAATGTTCCTGTTTCTGCTCTTCAGCTGGGTCACCGCCTCCCATGCCATGCTTACTCTCTTCCGTTTACAGAATAGCTGGATCATGATTCTTGCTATGCTTCTCTCTGTAACGGTGGTGTCCACCACTTATTTCTTCTCTGCCGAAATGTTCACCCATTTTCTCTATCCCGACTCCGCATTCGTGGCGGCGAGCTTCGCTGCCGCCCGGCTGCCGGAAGGAGCTTTTTACGGGCTCGCCGGGGGACTTATTCTCTCTATCTTCCTCAGTTGGCTTGGGCTCTACCTTCATTATCACGACAAGTTCGTCCTTCATTCCGGCAGCTTCTGGAATCACGTATATGTGTTATTCATCAATCGACTCTATCTCGATGCGTTTGTTCTCAGGCTTTTGACGGTTCTGAAGCGGGTCGGGCGTATGTTAGATCAGTCTCGATTCGTTCTGCCGATTGTTGTATTCGTCGCTCTCTTCTTTGCTTGGCAGAAGACAGATGTCCTTTCTTCTGAGGCTTTAGCGAGCATTGTCCCAATGCTGGCGGCAGCTTTGCTTTTGCCGCTCTTTCCCTTGCACGGGGTTTATATGGCTGCTCTAACTAAAGTATCCGGCAAACTGGCGGTGGCCTTTGCGGTGGCGATGCCTCTTGTGGGAACCTGGCTGGTGCCCTCGCTACCCCGGGAATTGCTGCCGGGATTAGGAGTATTAGCCGCTTTCGGAGCAATCTGGGGCTCTTTAAAGGCGGTGATTCAAGTTCGGATCTCTGAGCGTCTTGCCTACGGCGGCCTGGCGCTCAGTTCCATACTCTGGTGGCATCTTGCCCAGGTCGGCAAGCTGACAGCCCAGGGCGTGCTCTTTATCACAGCGGCTGCCCTGGCTATCGGCGGTTTAATGTACGCCTGGGAGAGACTCCGTTCTCGTTATGGAGACCTCGATCTGAATGAATTAGGCGGACTGTTCAAGCCCATGCCGAGATTTGCTCTTTGTATGGCGCTGCTCGTTATGGCTGCATCCGGTCTGCCTCCATTCGGGCTCTTCTATGGATATCTGGCAATTTTGCTCAGTCCATCCACTACCATGTCACTGAGTCTGGTGGCGATGGTTCTAGCCTGGTTCGCGGCTTCGTGGTATTCGTTCAAGTTGATGCAGCTCTTGTTATTCGGTCCATGCCGCCAGGACCTTCGCTATAAAGACCTAGGAGGCGGTGAGGTGGCCGGCTTTGCTGTAGTTATCGCTCTTCTGGTAGTTCTTGGCGGTCTCCCCCAGACCTGGCTGGAGACTGCCATCTCTAGCGATTCAAGAGAATCCGATATTAGTTACAGGGTCACAGGAGGCTCTCAATGGACGCGTTGATGACAAAAGGAAGCGATATCCGCGAGCTGATCCAGCGTTCCAGTCTGGTGCTCTCTCACTACTGGCCGATGACCGGTTTTGTGCATCACAACCCGATCCGCAGCCTCGAAACTTTGCGTTTTCATGAGGCGGTCGAGAAGGCGCATCGGTTTGTCGGCGGCCGCGGTTATTTGCAGAATGAGCAATACCGGCAGCTGGTCGACACCGGAAGGATTGCCTCAGAGCATTTGGAATCCGCCGTGAAAGCAGTTTCCAGTGACCAGGAGATCGAACTGGGCGGTAAGACGATCTCCAATTTCGCAGTGCGGCGCGCTCATCTGCTTTCTGGAATTACCGCACCTTCTCCGGAGACTGTCGCTGCTTTAGTCGATGGCGGTCGGACCTATATCGACGAAAGTGTTTCGCCGGAATTCAGGATGAATGCAGCCCAGGTGCGTCAGCTTTCCACTCTGCTTGGTAAGAGCAGGGCAGCAGAAGCTGGCATCTGCTCCATCGACACCAATATTCTTGCCTGGTGTGATCGTAAAGCGCATAAGCAACTGGAGTGGCTTGTCAATCGAGAGTTGATCAAGTGGTGCGAGGCTTACTTAGATGAGGGTCACGCTTCCTGGCCGATGCCGGATCGTGAGCAGGGTTTTTACACCGCCTGGAAGTCTCTTGCTTCTATGGAATGGTCCCCCTGCGGCATTAGCGATGTCAGTAAGAAAATCGCCGCTCTGCCTTCGGATTCTGAAGCGGCTTTGATAAGCCAACTGGAGGCTCTATCTATTCCCAGAGAGAACTGGCAGGATGTCATCACCTTCGAGCTGACTTCTTTATACGGCTGGGCGAGTTTCATCAACTGGCGTGCCGAACACGAGTCCTATGATTGGCAGGCTGCTCATCCGATAGATTTGGTGCAGTATCTAGCTGTGCGCATGTTTTATGTGTGTGAGTTGGCCCAGCTCTCTTGTAAGCTGGACCTCGGTATCGAAGGCAGTTTCGAAGCTATGCTCGCTTACGAAGAAGCCAGCCGGAGCAAACATCCGGATAGCCGTCTTGCAGATGCCTGGCGGCTCTCGATCCTGGCTAGCGCCCTTGCTGTCGCCCCCGGCTCATTGCTCGATGCTGGTAGCGAAGAGTTGAGGACATTGGTCAAGTGGCTTGATCAGTTTCCTGAATCAGAGCACGGACCGGTCTGGCTCGAGGCTTATGAAGCTGGTTATCAGAGCGGTCTGGTTGGTAAGTTGCAGGGCGTGGTGGCGCAGAGAGGCGCTGAAAAAGAAGGCGTTTCGCGGCCATTAGCCCAGGCTATGTTCTGTATCGATGTTCGGTCCGAGCCATTTCGCCGCAGCCTGGAGGCGGTAGGTCGCTACGAGACTATCGGTTTTGCCGGATTCTTCGGTATTCCGATGCGTTGTCGGGCACTCGGTCAAGAACACAACACCGATCAACTGCCCGCTATCGTCTCGCCCAAGTACGAGGTTCATGAGGTAGCCAGAGCCAGCCAGAAAGAGGAGTTGCTGAGGCATAACGCCGGCGAGAATTTCATGCATACTATTCATGAAATGCTCCGGGATATGAAGCTTCATGTTTTGACTCCCTATGTTATGGTCGAGTCTCTGGGTTGGCTCTTTGGCATTCAGCTTTTCGGGCGTACACTTTTTCCACGTACCTATCGCAGATGGAGAGCTATGGCTCGTAAAGCTATAGCACCGCCGGTGGGGACTACCATGACCATCGACAGAGACGATTGTGGTCTTGGCTTGACCGAAGAAGAGCAGGCGATCTCGATAGAGACGGCCTTGAAAACTATGGGGCTGGTCAAGAATTTTGCCAGGCTGGTAGTTGTCGCAGGTCATACCAGTAC
>CAZCBH010000176.1:0-4326 GCA_964496875.1 uncultured Candidatus Obscuribacterales bacterium
GACCTGCTACGGGGCGGCAGTTCTGTCAAGCTCGAAAAGCTTGCCGATGGCAGAATCGCAAGTACCGTCGATTCCCTCGGCGGCAAGACCGTCTATTCATACGGTCGTGGTGCCGAGATGACCGTAAGTCTGCCTGGTGGCAGACAACTGGTCACTGGCAATGGCGAAAAGTGGAGACTCTTCTCTACGGAGAGCCAGGGACCGAGGTTCATCCACGAGTATAACGGCAGCTTGAAAGTACGTCCCGACGGCTCCAGAGTTACAAATTTCCTGGAAGACGGCGGTGAGATAGTTTATGGAATCAATGGAACGGTGTCCAGAAACTTCCGCTCTGGCGGCTCTCTGAACCGCATTGGTGACGGTAGAATTCTGGAAACTGCCGATGCCAACGGTCTGGTGACTCGGCTCGGCTATCAGTCCGGCTCTCAGAAACTGGACCGAGTGGTGCAGAGTGATGGCCTTGGCGGAAAGGCGGAGTTCCTTCGAAAGGATGGGGATACATGGCAGAAGACCAGCGGTCCATTTTGGAATCGGCGAGTCGAATCCTGGCAGGGAGAGATTGCCGTAAATGATGCTACCGGAAGTTTGCGCTTTAAATCCGCCGCAGGCGAGTCCCTGGAGCACGCTCTAAGCGGTGAGAAAACTTTCCTGGGAGCAGGAAAAGAGATTCGGGTCAATGACCGATTCGGGCGCTTGAAAGAAGCTGTGGATCAAGATAGTAATCGCTTTTTCTACGAATACGATCAGGCCGGTCAGGTTCGTCGTTTTCTGGTGAACGACATGGAATATACAAGATTAGGCGACGGCAGAGAATGGCGGATCGGTTCAGTGTCACAGTATTCGCTGACAAAGCCGTATACTCGAACCGGTGATCTGATTATCGAGCCGAACGGATCGGCATATCTTAGGACCTTTTTCTGAGATTGAAGAAATCCTCTGTTAAGCGGAAACAAATCACTAATTGCTTTCAATTAAACAGCTTTCAATTAATGGTAATCTTGCTGTTATGACATGTGCTTTTTGTTGAACGATTTTAGTTTTGGAAGTTTTTGTTCAGTATTTTGGGTCCGCTGATCAATTAATTTCAAGTTGTTTTCTAGAATGATTGTATCGGGATGGGATTCAGAGAGAATAATCTTGCTGAGTAGGTAGGCCGACTGGCAAATCTGTTTAGCTTTATCCATTTGATCGCAGTTGAAGTGAAGTTCCGCAATTTCGTTTAGACCCGTAGTCAGCTCTATTATTACTTCAGATTTCAAATATGGTTCTGAGGCTTTTAGCCATGCAGTTTCAAATCTGTGACCGCTCTTTATCAAGAGTAGCTGTCTTTGAAATCCCTTCAGGCGTGGTTCAAAAACCTCTAAGGCTGAGGTGAGCGAGAGGATGCGATCCCAGAGAATATCTGCTTTTCCGTCGAATTCGATTGTGTTCATTGGCACCGCAGATAATACCTAGATGGGTTTAGAGGCCGATGAGGATATCATAGATTGAGGGCAAACCGGTATGTTTGTGTTACGGCATGTATAACCAGTGTTTTTCTTATTCGGCAATTAAGAGGGACTGTTTCAATTGCGCTAGTTTTGTGGGGATGCTGGTGAAGTAGTTGTGTGATGTATTACTGCTGCCAGTGAATCAGCATTACGATTTCATTTTTTTGAATCCATTAAGTTGCGCATTGTTTAGTTGTCGGCAGTCTTTCCAGTATTTTCGAGGATTGTGTCGAGAAGCACTATCAAATTGGATAGACATGTTGTAGACCTTCAGGAGATTTTTTATGTCGCTTTCACCGGAAACTCCAGAGAAATTGCCAGAGTGCGAACTAATATCTAATCAGTATGCAGTCGAAGAAGACGGATTGAAGCTATTTAGAATGGAGCCGTTTGGATCGCAGGGGAATACCGAAACGAATATGCCTTTGAGAAGTTCAGAGTTTTTTAGCGGCGGTGTTCTTCTTGCCGAGATTGGTTTGGACTCGTTTAGCGCTGCTGTATCAAAAGAGCTTGATCATGTCGATTCTCAACCTTCATTACCGGATATTCAAATAGTTGATTATAGGGAGTCTGGTGCAACTGCTGTAGGAAGATATTTTGCGAAAGGCGTTCTTGATGAAGTAGTCAACCATCCGGGCAGGATCGTTGCAAGCGCTGCAATAGGATTGGGTGTGGGAATCGGAGCCGCGTTTGTATCACCAGCAGCTATAAGTGTTGGCGTGGTTTTAGCTGGTGGGTATGGGCTTTATACACTAGCGAATAATATTCCGATGTGGATAGGCTCAGCTAAGGTTGTGGCTAATCCATACGATTATTCCAGTGAGCAGGTAGTCATGGCACGTACCAATATTCGGGATGTTGGTGCGGGGACGGTAACTATTGCTGCCAGTGCAATCGGGGCATTAGGCGCCGCTCCTGGTGTTACTGCTCTCAAGTCCGCTTTCCCAGCCATTGCGCGGGCGACGGGTCATAGTTCGGGAAGTACCTTTGGGGCTGCAATTTTTGACGACGTTGTGGTTCCCATTATGGCCACAGGACGACAAGATGGGGTATGACTTCAGATTCTGTGTATAGACGGCTGTGTTGAAGTTTAGTCTGCCTGGCAGTTCTGTGGCAATTAAATTTGGTGACACATTTTCTTATGCTTCCGTCACGGTTTGAGCGACCATGATCTCTTGAGGTTTATTCTCCTTGTTTACTGCCACCAGAACAAAGCTCCCCCGGGCGCATAATTCGCTATGGCCACTGAGCAGATCCTCTGCGAACAGCTCTACAGAGACGGTGACCGAGGTTCTGCCGATTCGAGTCACTTTGCCTATAACCTCTACCAGGTGTCCGTGTTTTACCGGCACTTTAAAATCGATCCGCTCGGACGAGGCCGTAACCATAGACTTGCGGGCAAAGCGAGATGCTGTGATAAAGGCACTCTTGTCCATCAGTTCCAGGGCACGGCCACCGAATAGGGTGCCATAGTGGTTGGTCTGGTTGGGGAAGACCATCTCAACCATGCGGGTTTCGGATAGGGTTTTGTCAGGTGTGAGCATAAGAATCGAATTCTCCTGTTAGAAATAAAAAGTTCCTGACTCCGGACCAGGAACGCAATCTCTTATGAGCACCACAAAATGCCGATTTCATAGAAATTTCCTCCTTGCCTCGAAGAGGTAACCTCGGTTGTCGTATTCAGGTGGGTAGCCTGGCTTGCGTCTGCGTTGGCGACGCTTCACAGTTGCGGGACAGCGGTGGAATCGAACCACACTTCCCCCACCGGATCGCTATTGCGATCCCTGTATTTGCTGAACACGGAGTCAGTTTTTGAGAAGTAGAAACCTCCTGTATTGATCAGGCACTATTCTATTGCATGGACTCCTGAATCGGGCCTTATTAAATTATCAGTAGACAGACCTTCATCGCACTTGTGAGAGATCCCAAAGGCCGGTTCTTCGTTCTGTACGAGGGCCAGTCAGGGCGAGGCCATCCTGAACCACCCGGATGTGGTCCGGGCGCCTCGAAATCTATTGAGTATCGCGGTCCATTTTTGATATAGGAGAGTGTTTCTGTAGAAAGTCTACTTAATTCCATTCGAGAATCTCTAGAGTCCCAGGAAAGAAACAAACCGGTTAAGTCTTACCCATCGGTTCGCCTCTTGTAGGCGGTTATTCTTGCCGGCTCGAGTTTTTGATCGATTTTCATGCCATTGTTGATAGTGGCATATCTCTAACCTTGTCCTTGCTTGCCGTAGCACCAGATGCGCCGGTACGGACAAATCTGCATCCAAGGAGGCAGTTTACAATGAATGAGCACAATTTCGAACCTGGTGATTCTCTTGCCGGGAACACCACTCCTGTCGTCATCGCATTTATCCCTGGAGCCTGTGAAGATCTCTTGCTTGTCAAAGGCGAGCAGTCTTCATTTGGAGACTGGTCCTTACCCGGGTGCCTTGTGGCATCCGCCGAGCTTCCCGAGGAAGCTCTGGGGCGGTTGGTGAAAAACACCACCGGCAAAGAGCCCGCCAACGCTGAATTTCTCTGTTTTCACAAACAGGCCGGTGAGAGCCGCATGTATATCATCTACCAGGTCAAGCTGCCAGGTATGGTAGTTCGCCCTCCGGAAGACGCGGCTTTCTTTCGCCAGGAGGAGCTGCCGCCTGATATTCCATCGATCATGCACAGGGAGCTGATCAAAGGTTATTTCAGCCGGCTCAAATTCCTTCGGGATAAATACCGCTAGGAGGCAGAATGAAAGCCTTCATCAACCAGAGAACGACTCTGTCCTTTTTTGTCAGCCTGGTCTTCTGGGCTCTGCTGACCGGTTCTTTCCTTCTTGCCGCCAGCATGCT
>CAZCBH010000177.1:0-4188 GCA_964496875.1 uncultured Candidatus Obscuribacterales bacterium
TTGACCACAGCGCCGGTAACGAAAGTGATCTTTTCGTTCCGCCGGGCTCTCTCGAGCATGATTGCCGAAGCTCGAAACTGATCGCTTCGGTGAATCACTTTCACAGACCGGGCGAAACGGGTCAAAAAATTGGCCTCTTCCATAGCGGCATCGCCACCGCCTACAACGATGACATCCTTGTTTCGATAGAAAAATCCGTCGCAGGTGGCGCAAACCGATACGCCCCTGCCGGTGAGTTCTTTTTCGGCTGCCAGTCCAAGCATACGGGGCTGAGCGCCGGTCGAGATGATTACCGAATCGGCAGTGATCTCACCGCTTTCGGAAGTTATCTTAAAAGGCCGTACAGAAAAATCAACCGCTAGAACAGACTCGGATAGAAAGCGGGTTCCGAACTTTTCAGCCTGTCGACGCATATTCTGCATCAATTCGGTACCATCGACACCATCGGCGAATCCGGGAAAGTTCTCAACCTCGGTTGTCGTGGTCAACTGCCCACCCGGTTGAATGCCTTCGATCATGAGAGGCTCTAACTGCGCTCTGGCTGTGTAGATAGCAGCGGTTAATCCGCTGGGGCCACCACCAATGATGACCACTTTATGATGACTTGATTCCATAGAAATCAGCTCCTGGTTACGGATTACCTGACCGGAGTCAGAGAAGAATGAACAGGAAACGGGGAAGAAAGGCAGCTATATTTACTGGATATATGGTCAAAAGAGGGCTGAGAAAGTATTGCTCTTTAATATAAAGAGCTGACGATGTCTCAAAAAAGCGATAAAGATAAGGAGATTCTTGAGTTGAGATTTTGGAGCCGCAATACCAAAAGTCAAGATATCCTACATAGCACCACTTGACTATACGGCAAATCACCGTATCCAGCTGAAGCAAAAGGGAATACAAGAATCATTGACAACAGTTGACACTATTGACATCCAGCCCAGCCACCCGATGTCAGGCGGTATCGCCATCGCCACCAACTGTTAAAGCAGCTCCTTTCGTGCAATGTCAGGACATGGATCTCTTGAAAATGCTGGACAGCAATAGCTAGGTTTATCGAGATATCCATCTACAAATTACATCTCGAAGTTTTCTTCCAAAGCACTTTTCGCTAATCACTCCAGAAAAAATATTTCCGCATGTACGCGGAGATATCGATTCTGGCCTGCTAACCAAACTTCCCAGGAGATTCTTATGAAACCGGAAGTTACAGTTACGTCTGGAAAGCTCGCTTCGACTCTGAGCAAGATGTCCGAAGAGCGCTACAGCATCGTTCTGATCATGTTTTCCGGTGAGGGTCTGAAGAGCCCGCATTGCGCGGCTGTTGACGAGCTCACCAATGGTTTGCTGTCTCGACGGGTCGAGCATGACGGCTTCGATCCGCGATACAAGCAGTCGAAAGTAATCGACACCGACCTCTCGGTCCAGGGTCTGGACAAGGTCATCCTTCTCGGCCTGGGACAGCGTTCCAAGCTGACGGCTGATGGTCTGAGAGAGGTTCTTGCCGAAGCATTCACCGCAGCTCGGGATTCCGCCCGGGCAGAGCATCTGATTTTTCCGCTGATTGACGTAGATCTCAAAAGCTTCTCCGTCGAACAATTCGCCCAGGTCGTTGCCGAGTACTGCGTGCTGGCGGACTATGAGCCGAACCACCGCAAGACTGGCCCCTGGCTGGACGAAGCGGAACAGACCCACCTGAAGTCACTGACTCTGGTGGCTAACCGCTACTCTCTGAGGCAGGCCAAGACCGGTGCTGCTCTGGGCGTCAAGCTCGGAGAAGCCACCTGCCTGGCCAGGGACCTGGTCAACGAGCCGCCCTCTACCATGACCGCTCAGCACCTGGCAAAAGCCGCTGCTAAAGTGGCAACCGAATCTAGCGGTCTTGTCTCTTGCAAGGTTTTCGGCAAGCAAGACATCAAGAAGATGAAGATGGGCGGCGTTCTGGCGGTGAATCGTGGCTCGACGAAAGCGCCTGCTTTCATCGAGTTGAGCTACGACCCGCCTTCGGGCGCAACCGTGCAATGTCTTGCCCTGGTTGGCAAAGGCGTAACCTTCGACACTGGCGGTCTCGACATCAAAGACTACTCCAGCATGAATGACATGAAAATGGACATGGCCGGTGCCGCTGCGGTGATTGCCGCCATGTCTCTGATGTCGGTCCTCAAGCCGAAGATCTCTATCCGTGCCCTGGTCGCAGCCACAGACAACCAGATCTCAGCCGATGCCTTCCTCCAGGGAGACGTCATCACCATGATGTCCGGCAAAACCGTGGAGGTCGGTCATACCGACGCCGAAGGCAGGCTCACCCTGGCCGATGCTCTGCATTATGCCCAGGAGCACTGCGAAGCGACCATGATTGTCGACCTGGCTACCCTGACAGGCGCCATTGAAGAAGCGCTCGGTGTCTATGTCACCGGCATCTTCGGCAACAACGATCGCTTCACGAAGCAGGTCGCCAAGGCCGCGGCGCGGGCAGGAGAGGCGGTACACGAACTGCCGATGCCCGAAATCTATCGCGCCGAGAACAAAGGCACAATGGCCGACCTGACCAACGATGGCGGCGGCCCCGGCTCGATTACCGCTGCGTGGTTTCTACGGGAATTCATCAAGGAAGGCATCGACTGGGTCCATGCCGACATCGCTGGAACGGCGTTCCGCACTTCGAGCACCGCATACGGCATCGAGCCCGCCGGAGGCACCGGAGTAGGTGTCAGAACCCTGGCACATCTGATTGCCAGCTTCGGTTGATAGCCAATGCTTTCCTGATTTCTGAAAGTGGCGTGGAGTTCGTTTGAACTCTGCGCCACTTTTTTATCTTTTTCGAATTTTTTCGTACTTTTTAAGAGCTGTATACGCAGATAAACAGCTAAAGGTTTCGACTTCGCTGGTTAGGGGAAATTGCTTAATGAACAGAAGGTTCGAGAACGATGACTAATCATAAAAGTCTTACCATTTTTCTTGCAGCCACGATCTGGCTCTGTACAACCCTTCCTGCTCGCGCTCAGCTTTCTAGAGAGCAGCTAAGAGAATCCGTCATAAAAGCCAGAATAATGCCTGCCTCCGCCAGTCTATCCCTTGCCTTGGATCGGGGAAATGTGCTGATAGAGGTAAGGGGCTACCCTTCGAGCAAAATCCAGGACAAAAAAATCGACGCGATTCTAATCACTCGCAGGCTGATAGAAGCAGACCCAGCCAACATAAAAGCGGTTTCTACCAAGTATCTAGAGCCTTCTAACACAAACGCTTTCACCGAGATTATAGTCTCCAACAATGAAATTACCGGCGCCAGTGCCGGCGCGATAGACCAGGGAGAGCTATTGAACGGGGTGATTGAAGTCACCATCGACTCCGGTGACGACACCGCTCACAAAATAGATAAATACGTCCAGGCAGCTTCCAGAGAACTTGATCGAAACGGTCTATACGAGGCAGAGTTTTATCTCAATAGCGCAGCAAGGCTGACCCCAGAAGTCATTTCTTGTTCATCAGAGTACGGCAGCAACTTGCTGAGATTGGCAGAAGCCTTTAGATTGCGCGGCGACTCTGCTGAACAAGACAAGATTTATCAAACCATATCCGAATCTATAGGCTCGGCCAAAGGCACCCAGGGCGCGCTTTCGACTTTCAGAAAGTTGAGAGACACCTATATCGTACAAAAACAGTTTGATAAAGCTATCACTCTTGCCGCAGGAGTCATCAAATTACAAGAGAATCAGGGATCGGTCTCCGCAGAATACGATAACGATCTTCTGGCTCTGGCCATTTGCCATCGTAATCTTGGCGAATCAAAGAAAGCAATAGCCGAACTGGAACAGGTATTGAAGCGTCAACAAAGCAGTGCAGAAAAGCACGCAAACAGCAAAATGATGACCACTCTGTACGAAGAGCTCGGCGATTGCTATTCTCTGGATAACAACGCAGCAAAAGCACAAGAGTTCTATCGCAAGTCTAAAGAATTCTGCGATCAGGCTGCCGTAACTCGAGTCGAATCCGAAAGAATCCCCTATGATTTGTATAGATTCATGGTGGCAAGACTGAATGCAAAGATCAATAAAGCCACTTCCACTCCTTGATTCGACAGCCAGGACAGGATATTTTTAATTTTGCATTTATACGATAAAATATAGTTATATCCTGCTCAAAAGAAAAAGAGACACAAGCAGAGGTGGACGGCTGATTTACGACCAGAAT
>CAZCBH010000178.1:0-4155 GCA_964496875.1 uncultured Candidatus Obscuribacterales bacterium
CTCCCCGACTTTCTCGGGCTCGTCCTGGGTAACCCAGTGGGTGGCGTTATCTAGAATGACCAGTCTTCCATCTTTGCACATATCGGCGGATGGCTGGGCCATTTTGACACTCAGATATCTGTCTTGCTTGCCCCAGATTACAAGAGTCGGCACATCCACCGTGGCTGGTTTAGGCAGGCTTGGCGGATGTCTTACTATGGCTCGATACCAGTTGAGCATGCCGGTTATGGCTCCTGGTTTTGACCATGCTTCAAGATACAAATCTTTCTCTGCGTCATTCATATGCTGCATGTTTTGCATATTCTGCAAAACTATTTTGCTGTTGAAGGCTTTGAAAAGTGCTTCGGGCACCACCGGCAGTTGAAAGAATAGGATATACCAGCTCCTCATTCTTTGCTTGAAGCTCGATTTTAGGTGTCGGCGAAAAATCTGGGGATGGGGCACATTTAAAATTGAGAGCGCTTTCAATCTCTGGGGATGCTCTATGCCCAGGTACCATGCCACCGCTGCCCCCCAGTCGTGACCGGCTAGATAAAACTGTTCATGACCAAGGGCATCGGCTAGCCCCAGAATGTCCTGTGCCAGGATGGAGAGTTTATACGATGCAACACCTTCCGGTTTGTCGCTGAGGTTATAGCCCCTTTGATCCGGAACCGCTACTCTATAGCCTCTTTCAGCTAGATACTCTATTTGGTGGCGCCAGCAGAACCATGCTTCTGGAAAACCATGCAATAATATCACCAGGGGCCCGTTTTCAGGACCGGCCAGTGCTGTTTGCAGGCCAACGCCATTTGTGCTGATTTGTTCGAATTGCATGATTTAATTTATAGAGTATACAGCAAATAGAAACGTTCAATTTGCTAAGTGTATCGACAAATGTTCTGGTCGATAATCTGTCGATACAATAGTCTGGTAATCCAACTTAGGAGGACCTTACCGCAATGGCATCGCACAAACTATTCACAGCAGTAAGATTTAATAGGGGCACCTGTATAACGTGAGCACCACTGCCCATAGCGGCGATATCAAAGACCTGGTGGATGATCTCTACCGCAGGGAAGGGCGGCGCATTTTTGCCACTCTAGTTAGATTGGTGGGGGATTTCGAGCTGGCGGAAGAAGCCATGCAAGAGGCTTTCAGCGCGGCTTTGGAGAGCTGGCAAAAAGACGGAGTGCCGAAGAATCCCAGGGCATGGTTAGTCTCTACCGGAAGATTTAAAGCGATTGACAGCATACGTCGTCGCATCCGCTTCGACAAGAAAGTGGCGGTGATGGCGCAAGAGCTGGAAGCTAGTTATGAGAGTTTCGAGGAGAATATCGAAGGCTACGACGACGAGACCTTCAACGATGATTTATTGAGATTGGTCTTCACCTGTTGTCACCCGGCACTGGCTGCCGACGCCAGAGTGGCGCTGACGCTCAGAGAAATTTGCGGTCTGACCACCGAAGAGATTGCCAGCGCTTTTCTTACCTCGGCTCCCACCATCGCCCAGCGCATTGTACGCGCCAAGGCAAAAATCCGTGACACCAGAATTCCTTATAAAGTACCAGCAAAAGATGATCTACCCGAAAGGCTCGATTCGGTTTTGGCGGTGATTTATCTGGTTTTCAACGAGGGTTATTCTGCTTCATCGGGAGCCGACGCAATTCGAGTGGATCTCTCTTCTAAGGCTATTCATCTGGGTCGCATGCTAAACGAAATCTTGAAAGATCCCGAAGTCTCCGGTCTTCTTGCCTTGATGCTTCTGCACGAATCGCGGCGGAAAGCCCGGGTAGATAGCGCAGGCGATTTGATTCTGCTGGAAGATCAAGATCGCAGTTTGTGGAAGCGCGAGTTTATAGAAGAAGGTATAGCCCTGGTAGAGGCGGTTTATGCCGGCGGCGAGATCGGGGTCTATTCTATACAGGCGGCTATCTCGGCGGTGCATGCCCGGGCGAAAACGGCGGCGGATACAGAGTGGGGCAGTATAGTCGCTCTTTATGATCTGTTGCTCCGGGCGCAGCCTTCTTCGGTGGTGGCATTGAATCGAGCCGTTGCCATAAGCATGAGGGACGGTCCCGAGAACGGGCTCGATTTAATAGATCAACTGCTATCTTCCGGTGAACTGAACGAGTATCATCTGAGCCATGCTGCTAGGGCGGATATGTTGCGACGTCTTGGCAAGCGCGAAGAGGCGGCGGCTGCGTATAAAGAGGCGCTGACGCTGGCCAGGCAGGAGCCGGAGCGTCGTTTTCTTGAAAGACGACTGAAAGAGATGTCTGAATAAAATCTCATAATTCTCCTGGATATTTCTGTCGATCCGAACCTTTTTCGTTCGACCAGTTAGTGAACGGTCAAAATCGGTTCTTTATACAGAAGGAGAAATCATGAGATTCATATGTCTTGGCTACGCAGATACCGAGAATTTCGAAAAGATGTCGCCAGATGAACTGGGCGCTTTCATGGACAAGTGCTTGGCCTATGACAAAGAACTCTTGGATGCCGGACACTTTGTCGCCGGCGAAGCTCTGATGTTCGCCGAGCATGGCGTCAGCCTGACTATAAGAGGCGGCCAGGTCTCGGTCACCGATGGTCCCTTTGTGGAGACCAAAGAGCAGCTTGGTGGCATCCTTATTCTAGAAGCACGGGACCTTAACCATGCTATCTCTTTGATGTCCAGACATCCCGGGGTCAGAGGAGGGCGTTTTGAAATTCGCCCTGCCAATCTAGAAGTCAGCAAGTTGTTCAAAGAGAAGACTGGTTCATCTATGCCCTGGAGATAAGTCCGGAGCCCGCCAGAGATATGCAATAAAAGGAGTAATTTCGTGAAATATATGATGCTGGTATACAGCGAAGAAAAGAGCTGGACCGAGGACGAGCGTAATCAGTGCTTAGTAGATTCTGCCAGGCTCTGTCATGAACTGGCTGAAAGCGGTCAGTATGTCGATGCCTCGCCATTACATTCGGTGACCGCTGCCACCAGCCTTCGCATACGCGACGGCAAGAGGTCAATAACCGATGGTCCTTTTGCCGAGACCACCGAGCAGCTCGGGGGTTATTACATCATAGATGTGAACAACCTCGATGAAGCCATCGAGATTGCAAGCCGTATTCCGCCGGCTAAAAAAGGCACCATAGAGATTCGACCGATAGAGAACCTGGCCGGCTTGCCTGCCTAAAGAATGATAAGAGAAGGAGAGAGTTATGAAAGTAATGGTTATAGTCAAGGCGTCCCCTGCTTCTGAAGCTGGTGTGATGCCTTCTAACGAGTTGCTCACCGCCATGGGTAATTTCAACGAAGAGCTTGTCAAAGCAGGCATACTATTGTCCGGTGAGGGTCTGCATCCTAGCTCTAAGGGGATTCGAGTACGCTTTTCCGGAGACAAAAGAACCGTGATTGACGGACCTTTTGCCGAGACCAAAGAGCTTGTCGCCGGTTTCTGGATCTGGCAGGTCAAGGATATGCAGGAGGCTCTCGAATGGGTGAAGCGCTGCCCGAATCCCCATGCCGATGACAGCGAAATAGAGATTCGCCAGTTTTTTGAGATGGAAGATTTCGGTGATGCGATGACCCCGGAGCTACGAGAGCAAGAGGACAGGATTCGTGAACAGGCTACTAAGCTGGCGAAATAGTTTTTTCGATGACACCACAGTTGATCTAAGGAGATGACAATGACTAAAAATGCAAAAGTACAGGCGATTCCCGAAGGATTTCGCACCCTCACTCCTCATCTTATTATCAAAGATGCGGCCAGAGCGATTGAGTTCTATAAAAAGGCTTTCGGTGCCGAAGAGGTCGATCGCATGCCCATGCCAGACGGCCGCCTGATGCATGCCTGTCTTCGCATCGGTGACTCTCTGCTCATGCTCTGTGACGAGTTCCCCGAACACGATTGCGGTCTGAGTCCCCAGTCCCTTAAAACCGCCCATGCTACCATCCATATTTATGTAGAAGATGTGGACGCAGCCTATAAGAAGGCCGTCGATGCCGGTGCGGAAGCGGTAATGCCGCCTAGCGATATGTTCTGGGGCGACAGATACGGCAGACTGGTAGACCCTTTTGGTCAGCCCTGGAGTATCGCTACCCATACTGTCGATCTAAGTCCGGAAGAAATGATGGAGAAAATGAAAGAGGGATGCACCCAGGCTAAAGAAGAATCTTGTAAAGCCTGAGCG
>CAZCBH010000179.1:0-3741 GCA_964496875.1 uncultured Candidatus Obscuribacterales bacterium
AAAGATCAGCCGCTACAGCTCCGCAGAAGAGCTGGAGAATGTATACAACCAGTTTCTTGAAAATAACGTGTGCGATTGACATAAGAGATAAGCCTTGAGCAGGATCAGCGCTCTCCCTAGAACAACTCGGTCCTGCGCGGCTCTATTTCTGTGTGCATATTCTACCGTGTTGGTCTTTGCCCACTTCCCGTCTGCGCAAGCCTCTGAGCGCGCCTCTAGAGAAGGGATGGTCTGGATTCCGGGTGGACGTTTCACCATGGGTGGTGTCGGTCCGAATGCTCGCCCGGATGAATATCCGAGACACGAAGTCGAGATCTCGGGCTTCTGGATGGATGAAACCGAAGTGACAAGCAAACAGTTCGCGGACTTTGTCAAAGCGACCGGCTATGTTACGACTGCAGAAAGAAAGATTGACTGGGAAACACTTAAAAAAGATCTACCGAAAGGCACCAAAAAACCGGACGAGGACAGCCTGGCTCCCGGATCATTGATCTTTCGAAAACCACAGGCACTGGAGAAGCAAATGCATTACTCCAAGTGGTGGCACTGGCAAAAGGGCGCCTGCTGGTCCCATCCCGATGGGCCGGGCAGCTCTATTGCCGGTCGTGAAGACTATCCGGTGGTGCATGTCTCTTACTTCGATGCGCTGGAATATTGCAAGTGGGTCAATAAAAGACTGCCCACCGAGACAGAATGGGAATATGCCGCCCGGGGCGGACTCTCAGACAAAGAATACTGCTGGGGAGACGAGCCCCTTGACGCCTCCAGGGCTAATACCTGGCAGGGCATCTTTCCTGTGGAAAATCTGAAGGAAGATGGATACGATACGACCGCTCCGGCAAGATCCTTTCCCCGAAACGGATACGGCTTGTATCATATGCCTGGAAATGTCTGGGAATGGTGCTCGGACAACTACAAGAACACCGCCTATAAAGAGCGCCTCGAAACAATTGCCCCAAAACCGACGCTAAAGGATCCATCCGGACCGACTGACAGCTTCGACCCCAGACATCCTCACTCTAAACAACTGAAAGTGCAGAGAGGAGGCTCTTTTCTTTGCAACCCGAGCTATTGTACGAGCTATAGACCAAGTGCTAGGATGAGCTCCACACCAGATTCCTCCACCTGCCATGTTGGATTCCGGTGTGTTTCGAACTGAGTTCACATATTCTCCCAAGGAGCCTGAGCATGGTCAAAAGGTCATCACTTATCGGTTTATGCTGCGCCTTCAGCCTGCTTCTGAGCGGGGCTCCGGCGCTTGCAGGAACTTCGGCAGCCGATTCATCCTCACCGGACCGAACCCGCCTGCCCATAGCAAGTCCGGATTATCCCTGCTCGAACATTCTCGATGCCCGGGATGCTGTCGCGCCGCCTCAGTTTCAGGTCAAAGCTCCGGCTCAAGCACCGAATGTGATCATAGTCCTGATCGATGATATGGGCTTCGGCCAGTCAAGCGCTTTCGGCGGACCGATTCATATGCCGACCCTTGAAAAGCTTGCCAGACAAGGATTGAAATACAACAACTTTCACACCACCGCTCTTTGTTCACCCACTAGAGCCGCCCTTTTGACCGGCCGCAATCACCATCAATGCAATATGGGCTCGATTACCGAAACAGCAACGGCCTTCCCCGGTCAGACAGGAAGAAGACCGGAAAGCGTGGCGCCCCTTGCCTCCATGCTGCGCTTGAACGGCTATTCGACCGGCGCTTTTGGAAAAAGCCACGAAACCGCCGCCTGGGAAGTAAGCCCTTCCGGACCGACTGATCGCTGGCCGACGCGCTCCGGATTCGACAAATTCTACGGATTCATCGGTGGAGAAGCAAATCAATGGGCTCCCACCATATATGATGGCTTGACCCAGGTCGAACCGCCAGCCGATCCGAACTATCACTTCACAAAAGACATGACAAACAAAGCGATTGATTGGATGAAGTCGGTCAAATCGCTGACCCCGGAAAAACCGGTTTTTATGTACTTCGCTCCCGGAGCCACCCATGCTCCGCATCATGTACCGGCTCAATGGATAGCGAAATACCGGGGCAAGTTCGACCAGGGCTGGGATAAACTTCGTGAAGAGACCCTGGCAAGACAGAAGAAGCTGGGGATAGTACCGGCTGACGCGGTTTTGGCAAACAAGCCGAAAGCGATTAAAGATTGGGACAAGCTGTCGGACGCAGAAAGAAAGCTTTTTGCAAGGCAGATGGAAGTCTTTGCCGGATACGGCGAATACACAGACCATGAGATAGCCAGACTGATCGAAGCGGTCGAAGAACTCGGACAGATGGAAAACACGCTTATTTTCTACATAGCAGGAGACAATGGTGCCAGTGCCGAAGGTGGTTTCAACGGACTGTTCAACGAGATGAGCTACTTCAACAATCATGCCGAGAGTGTCGATGAAATTCTAAAACACTATGATCAACTCGGCGGTCCTGATTCTTATGGACACTATGCAGCCGGCTGGGCCGTGGCGGGAGACACTCCATTCACCTGGACAAAACAGATAGCATCCGATTATGGTGGCACCACCAATGGTATGGTGGTTCACTGGCCAAAAGGGATTCAGGAAAAGACCCAGCTTCGTTCCCAGTTTCACCATGTTATAGACATCGCGCCGACAATTTTGGAAGCGGCCGGTCTACCCCAACCCAAGAGCGTCAACGGCGTAACCCAGACTCCGATAGAAGGAGTCAGTATGATCTATTCATTCAACAAACCCGAAGCTGAAAGCAAACGCAAAACACAATACTTTGAGATATTCGGTAACCGCTCCATTTATCACGATGGCTGGTTGGCGGGAACAGTGCACAAAGAGCCCTGGGAGATGAAGCCGAAGACAGGTTTCGCCCAGGACAGGTGGGAACTCTACGATACACGAAAGGACTTCAGTCTATCGAAAAATCTGGCGGAGGAGAACCCGGAAAAGCTCAAAGAGCTACAGGCACTATTTTTGAAAGAAGCTTCCAGGAATCATGCCCTGCCGTTGGATGATCGCTTTCTAGAGCGGGTAAACGCCGCCACCGTGGGCCGACCGGATTTGATGGCGGGCAGGAAAACCCTCGAGCTCTACAACGGCATGAGCGGAATAACAGAGAACGCTTTTCTTGATATCAAAAACAGATCTTTCACCATTGACGCAGAAATTGAAATCCCCGAAGCGGGGGCGGAAGGGGCGATTATCGCCCAGGCCGGTAAATTCGGGGGATGGAGCCTCTATTTGAAAGAGAGTAAGCCGAAGTTTACATATAATTTCCTCGGTCATACAAAATATGAAATCGAAAGCAACGAGACTATACCCAGCGGTAAAGCCTTGCTGCGATTTGTATTCGAATACGACGGCGGCGGACTGGGTAAAGGTGGAAACGCCATTCTCTCTGTAAACGGCAAAGAAGTCGCCCGGGGGCGCATCGAACAGACCCAGAGCTTCATCTTTTCCGCCGATGAAGGAGCCGATGTCGGCGCCGATCTCGGCACTGCCGTCGCTGACTATCAGGTCCCCTTCCGCTTTACAGGTAATTTGAAAAAAGTCACTCTTTCTATAGAAGCACTCAAGAGTGACGAAAAAGCCGAGCACGTCAGAGGGCGCGCCAGCGCAGCGCTCAAGAAAGCACTCTCAGATTGAGTATCTGACTGCTAAAAGTCACTAACGATTGTGGCGCTTCTTCTTGCGTCGTTGCGCGGCGGCTGCCGCTTTGCGGCGGCGCTTCTCGCTGGCCGACTCAAAATATCTTTTTCTCTT
>CAZCBH010000180.1:0-1752 GCA_964496875.1 uncultured Candidatus Obscuribacterales bacterium
CGAGTATGTCTTTCTGGGGGGTAGCCCCGGATGTGATGGCGACCACAGCGCTTACCCTCAACTGTCTGACCGCCGGTATATCCAGCGTGACCTACGGACTTCGGGGCTATCTTTCTATGAAGCTCAGTCTGCCCTTTATTCTGGTTTCGATACCCTTCGCCTATCTGGGGGCGACGGTGCCTCTGACCGAAGACCAGTTCGGGTGGATGCTGGCGGCGGTGCTTCTGGTCTCGGCTGTTATGCTCTGGTTTCATAGAGTCAAAACGGAGTCAGAGGAGCCTTTTGTCAAAAGTCCCGATTTTAAAGTGGCGGCTCTGGCAGGAGCGACCCTCGGTTTTGTTTCTGGTGCTCTGGGCATCGGGGGTGGTGTTTTTCTAAGTCCTCTTATTATTCTTTGCGGTTGGGCCGACTCTAAAACCACCGCCGGATGCTCCGCTTTGTTTATCGTGCTCAATTCTTTTGCCGGCCTCGGTGCCCGCTATCTGTCAGGCAGAATGGACTTTACTGAGATCGTCCCATTTCTGTTTTTTGCCCTTGCGGGCGCTCTGCTAGGATCTCACTATGGCGCCAGCCGCTCTTCGCAGAAGGGTCTGCGTCGGTTGATAGCATTTGTGCTTATCATAGCGGTGGTGAAAATGCTGATCTGAAGCTCTAGCGGTTGCGGCCGTTTTTGATTGCTTCCACTATAAAATTGGCTGCCAGAGCCTGTCGTAGACTAATTTGAATCCCCGGAGCCGGATCGGGAAGGGCATTATTGAAGGCGCGATCTGAATTGTTGTCGAAATGACCGACTAGATGCAGCACTCTGCCCTGTCTGAAATCCAGCGTAAAAGCAAGGATGCCGAATTGGGACGGGTCGCTTCTGGAGAGAAGGCGGCTTCTCGCCAGTACTCGTACTTCGCCGGGGCGGTTTACCTTGACCGTCTGGCTCTTTTTATCTAGTTTCCAGAATGCTGTCGGAGGACAGTTTTTGAAAAGCCTTGGATCGGGGTCTACTATAACCGCATCTACTACGCCGCTTTCTGTATAGCCACCGTTCCAGGTGACATAACCGGGGAAGGTTTTTTTCAAAACTCCATCGAGAGCCCAGTCGGTGGTGAGCAGATAGCCGCCCATACCGACATAACGCCGGAGGGCAAGAATCGCTTCGGTGGGTAGGTCGCCGGCGCAGTTGACCACCACCACATAGACATTATCTAGATTGGTATCGCCAAGTTCGTTGGGCGAAACTCTTTTGCAGGGTATTCCAAAAGAGTGCAGGACATGACCGGAATCATCCCATTTACCTTTTACTTCGATGATAGATTCGCGGTTGAGATTTTCGGTGATTCCTGCATGGGTTGCGCTGAGCCAGGACTTGTAGGCGGGGGGATTTACCGCCTCGTCTTTCTGAGGCAATGGAATCATGGGTGCGTTTTGCATGACGTTGTTCGCATAGCCATCCAGACCGGGAAAGCGGCTTGGTCTGCGGTAGTCTGTCTTGACTGTGCTGATGGTGGCTTCCAGCGGTTTCGATGTGTTTCGGGTGTTGCCGCTCTGACTGGAGGTGCTGGTGCTCGAATCGGGACCGCTCTGATCGTCTTGATTCTGGTTCAGCATCTGGGGCGGTGTGTCGAAAGGACTTTCCGAATTGGAATTGGAATTAAAATCAGAATTGGAATCAGCACCTGAATCAGAACCAGAACCAGAATTAAAACCTGGAGTCGATACCGGTGCTCTTTCTATCGGCTGTCTCTGACCGGAATTGGGTGC
>CAZCBH010000180.1:1852-3530 GCA_964496875.1 uncultured Candidatus Obscuribacterales bacterium
CTGGAGTCGATACCGGTGCTCTTTCTATCGGCTGTCTCTGACCGGAATTGGGTGCGATATCAGAGACCCCTTCCTCTACCCAGTCCGAGGCAAGCGAAACAGAAGCTGCCGACCACAGACAGAGACCGGTCAGAGAGATGGTCAGGGCGTTTTTAAAACTGACGGGAATTCGAGTTCGATGCATAAGGTGCAAAATAGCATAGCCTGGAGATAATTGTCAGGCAGATAGATTTAGAGATGTCGAGATTTGTTATCTTGCTCGGCTATGTCAAGAAGCGCCCCGGTGAGGAGGCGCTTTTGCGGATTCGTAGAAGTCTTTTCGAATAGAGAAGATTTTTCAGGCGCGTTTTTTGAGCTGAGTGTTTTCTTTTTGATCATCAGCCGGACCGGTATCGTTGATAGAGCGCCTAAGACCGGCCAGGGCTTTTAAGTTAGGGAGAATGATCTCTTTCATCTCTTCGAGTTCATACGAGCCTATCTCCCGCCTGTCATAGCGTTGACAGACGTCTTCCCATAGCTCGAAGAGCTGTCTTGGATCGACGGTCTCTCGTGCTCGTTTTTGAAACTCCAGTAGATTAAAAGGCTCGATGGTAATAACCCTCCTTGCTTTCCCTAATTAGAGCATGCAAATAATTTGGTATTATGTCAAGTGACTCTGGCGACTCCAGAAAGCATAACCATAAGTGATACCAGGCGGAAAGCCTTGCGGGGTAAATGGTATGCGTATCGCATATCAATTGCGAAAACTTTTTCCGATGCGATATTTCATCTGGTGCTATATCTATTATTACATTTCCGAAGCGGTTCTCGACTCTCATCACAGGTCGGGAAGCTGGTTCTCGAAATGAACTTTCTAAATTCAGTAGACGATCTGTCTCAATCCGGGACCGATATTTATCACGGTAGGCGCCGCCGATGAAACCGGCTGATTCAAGACATAGTACCTGTTTTTGAGCCTATTTCGAGCGCTCGGATGATTCAGATTCCCCTTGCGGCGAGCTTCCGCTTTCAGTTTCGTTACTTCGCCGATTGAAATTCCATCGATTCTTGTTCTGGAATTTAGCAAGATGATCTTGTCGGCAAGTTTCGCCGCCTTGTCGTACTCTTTTCTATCGAGATACTGTTTGGCGTAGGCGAGCATCAGTCGTCCCGCCTCGGCACTGGTTGGTCCGTTGTCTATCTGTGCTTTTTCAATGTCTTGTTCAATCAGCCGATCAAAAGAAGTCGGAGCTTCCCAGATCGTTTTCTGCTGAATAGAAATCTCTTCTCTGGGCATCGAGATTTCTATGCTCGGTCGCTTCACGCGGGGCATATCAAAGTCGGGTCTGTTGAGGGCTGGTATGCGATGGGCAGGAATTCTACCAGGATAGATACATCCGGGCGTGCGCGGCTTCTGGCAGAGTACGTCGAGGTTGTTTTGATCCGCTGTCCAGATAGTATCTACGGCGGTGGTCTCGCCGGCGAAGGCGGTGCTAAATGAGGAAAGGCATCCGACTATAAAGAGGAGGGCGGCAGGCAGTTTTTTCATGGCTATCTCAGGCATAGGCATAGGCTCAGGAACACGACGCAGAAATTCATCCTAGCAATTGCCCCGGGCAAAATATGCAGGGTTTTCCATGGAGTTTTTTAGTTGCGCGCTTATTTATAGGTCTCGAACTTTCTGCCGAGGTTGTCAAAA
>CAZCBH010000181.1:0-3397 GCA_964496875.1 uncultured Candidatus Obscuribacterales bacterium
CGAACTCCACCACCTTGTAGTCTCCGGGATATTCCGGATTGGCCACGGGGAGGGCCGGTTTCTTTTTTTGCCCGGATTTATTCTCGGGGTTCATCTTTGAAGCAGAATTGCTACAGGCGCAAAGAAATGGTGTGGCCGTCACTAGAAACGCAAAAGCGGCCAGGATTGTCAACAGAAACAGGTTTCGATTGGTCCTCATGCGGATTCACCTTTCTTTGTGCCGGGCGGTGCGAGCTGGTAAGACTGGCATTTTACCCGAGATGAGCGTCGCATTTATGGACAACAGATAATCAGTAAAGTCCGCAGATTGATATCGATGCGGTTATTATGGTTCTATTGCTTCGCAAGACAGGCCTAAATGAAAACAGCATTAAGATACCCTGCCAACCTTAAAATATGCTTCTTTCTCCTGGCTGCAGCCCAGATTCTCTGGGCTATTTCGAGCTTGCTTCCGGCTCAAGCCGAAAGCAAGCAGAGCCCCTCTAAAGTAAGCGCCTGGAAAATCCACCAGACCAGCAATTTGATCGGACCGATTCAGTGCCTGGTATCCGAGCGGGGGGTGAGACTGAATGCAGAAAAACTGGGGCTTTTGTGGATTTTCAAAGCGCCTGACTGGGATGCCTACCTTTACAACCAGGAAACCAAGAACTATTGCAGCTTCAAGTACGAGGTCTGGAAAAAACGCGGATTCTTCATGACCGGAGGAACTTCAAGGAGAAGTGCATCGGCTCAGGGGCAGGATGCCTTGAAAAAGACCAAGGTCAAGAGAACAGGCAAGACCACGAAGATTGCCAATTTGCAGGCCGAGCAGGTGGAGCTTCATTATAATAATGGTATCAAATATGGTGAGTTCTGGTTTTCTTCCCAGATAGACGTTCCCGAACAGTTCAAAGAGGTGGTCTCTAATATGCTTCACCTGCCCTTGCAGCAGGGAGGTACCCCCCTAAAAGCAATTGTTCGCAATAAGAGCGGTAAATTGGTGCCTGTTCTAGAGACTGTATCGGCCAGTCAGGTGGTGGTGGATGCCGGTCTTTTCAAGCCTCTCAAAGGCTATGACCGGGTAAAGGATGAAATGGCGCTACTATTTTCCGGTTCCGAACTTTTTGGCGGTGACAATGGCACCATGGCCGGTGAGGGCACGTCGAAGCCCAGAAAACACCCGCAATAGTTATTTCGAGTTTGTGGCGGTAGAGAGATTGTCGAAGAGTTCCGGCGCGACTTCTTTTATGAGCTGAGCTTTGACGGCGCCGCTGAAGCTGGTCAACTCCGCCCCCTGCTTGTTCTTGAAGCGCATGGAGACAACGCCCACTACTTTGCCCCTTCTATTGACCAGGGGCCCGCCGCTCATGCCGGTGGTGACCGAGGCATCGACTTGCAGAGTCTTGGGGGTGACTCTGCTGATTCTACCTGTGTTGAAAGTCGGAGCGAAGTATTTTGAGGAGTCTTCATCGAGGGCGTCGGACGCCGTCGGATAGCCAATTGCCTGAATCTCCTGACCTTCGGAAGGTGATATCGTATCCAGTTCTATCGGAGTCACTCTGGCTTTCTTCACTACTAGAATCGCCAGGTCCGGTCTGCCGTTCTGGCAAGCTTTGTAGAGAGAAGCCTGAAGTGGGCGCTGGGTAGCTAGGCCGGGGGGATGGAGGAAGTAGCCGGTTTCGAAAACAGGCATGGATTCTCTAGCATACTTGCTGAAGAGGGCGCGCCCTTGTTCGGTCTGGGGCGAAAGATAGGTCTGATAGCAGTCCCAGATTCCGTCTACGGTCTGGGAATACATCACCCTTTCGGCGGTATTGAGCTCTTGTTTCGCCGAAGGCAGGCTCACAATAGTTCTCAACCTCGAGAAACGCTCTTCTACATCCCCGCCCGAGGCGGTCTGTTCAGCGTACAGTCGCATCGCCGCAAAGAATTTCTTGCAGTTGTCCATTACTTCCAGATGACTTGCCACCACATGGTGGTTGGTGACGAAATAAGTATCGCCGCCGCGACTGATGACCACCGGAAAGGATGTGCCGAATCCCACCACGCGATAGCCGAAATCCTTATCGTAGGCGGCAAAGACCGGACGCCGATATTTGGGCGAAAAATCCGAGAGCATGGCGAAGCTGCCGTCTTTCAGTTTTATCTTTACAGCTACGTTTATATGATAGACCCGGGCTTTGAGCTCTCTGTCTATTTGCTCCCAGGACTTTACCTGACAAAAGGCAGGTGGTCCGGACCAGGCGGAGAGGATAAGGGCTGCTGCCGCCATGGCGGTGGCGGCTAGGAGCTTGTTTGAATTTTTCAAGTAATCAAAAAACATCTTAATTACTGATTCTACTCGGCTATCGATCTTCAAAGCAAACTTCCAGCTCGAATGTGCGCTTCCAGGGGAAGCTCACCCTCAGGTTGCCGGGTTCGAATCCCATGGATTGACCGATTCGTCCCAAATAGGGGCTTATTAACTGAGCCAGTTTGTCTATCGAGGCTTCGGCATCCAGCTGGCTGCGAATCTGGGACTGATATGCCCAGTCATCGGCCAGTCTGGTGAAAAGTGATTTTTGAAATGCTCTATCTGTTATCTGGTTGCGTCTATTGGTGCGCACCGAATGCATTCTGGCTATTCCCAGGGCGAGGGCCGAACCTACCGAATTGCCGGTGGTGTTCCAGCCGGCATAGCCCACCAGTTTGCCTACCAGGTCCTTCCTTTTGAGCAACTCTTCCACAAGAATAGGATCGGAGCCGTTGGCATAGGCGACATCGCAGAGGACGCAAGGAGTGGTGGCTTTTTCCAGGCTGGCAATGGTGGCCGCTACCTGCTCTCCGGTTTCGAGCTGCCTTAAATCCGGGCTTCCGGGCAGAAGAATATGGTCTCCCTGGATGTCACCACCGTGGACTATTACCGTCAGATCGATATTATTCGGGTGCGCTCCGGTGAAGTCATTGACCTGGTGTATCGAGAGCGCCTCTAGATTGGCCGAGATAGTCTCTCCGATACTCTGCCCTTCATAGCGACTGCTGCAATTGATAGCCGATTCCGGGCTGTAGATCACCTTGGCCCTTACCTCGGCATTCGATTCTTTGAGGCGGTTTCCTATCCACATGGCGAACAGAGCCGAGAGCACTTCGTCGGCACCGGGATAACATCGCACCCGACCGTTCAGTTTCTGGTCCTGGGCTCTGGCGATAAGTTTCTCTTTCTCCAGCACGTTCAACCCGAGCTGGCCGGAGTCATCGACACTCATGATCAGCTGGTCGATGATGCCTTCCTCGACCAGGTTGATGATCTCGTTATTGATCTGGAAATTGCGAAAGCGGGTGTCCAGATAATCGGTCCTTATCTCTTCGGGAATTCTTTTTTCGTAGGATTCGAGAATACCCTGATCTACCGAACTGCCTTTCAACATTCTGTACATCA
>CAZCBH010000182.1:0-3099 GCA_964496875.1 uncultured Candidatus Obscuribacterales bacterium
GGTATATAGATTGCGGGGAAAGATCCTCTACAAGCTCGGTAACTTAGATGGTTCTCTCGAAAGTTTGAAGAAAGCGATAGCAAGCAAACCGACCGCCATCGCTTATCTGTATGTTGGAAGATGTCTCAAAGAGAAAGGAAAACTGGAAGAAGCCCTCGCGGCTCTGAACCGGGCTGAAAAACTGGGCACACCGGACCCTTCAGTGCTTTTGACCAGGGCTCTTCTGCTCTATCGCTTGAAGAAGCTTGACCAGGCAAAGGCAGCCTATCAAAAATGGAAGACCATGGAGCCTGGAGCGGCTTCTCTCTATCCTGACTGGAGAGCTTTTTCCTACCTCGGTGAGACCGATACGAAAGTCGACTACTATTCCAAATTGATCTCGCTGTCTGCCGGAAATAACGCCGAGCCGGTATACGAGCGAGCCCTTCTCTATCTTGCCCTGGCGCGTTACGACGAGGCTGCCGGAGAGTTTCTGCGATATCTCGCGATGACCGATTGGAAGGGACGAGCCGGTACAACCGCCGCCTGCCACGCCATAATCGGCTTCAACTTGTGCGGTCGGTCGAATGCGGCTCAAAAGATAGTGACGGCTGGAAAAACTCGCCTGGACAAAAAGCTCTGGCCTTACCCGATATTTCAATACCTGAGCGGCAGCCTCGACCTGAAGAGTCTTCTTACCTGCTCCACGGACAGCAAGAAGCTGGTACAGGTCCGTTATTTTGCCGCCATGAACCTTGTCTATCACAATCAGCCGGAGGCGGCGCTGGCTCTTCTAAGGCGCATTGAATCCGACGCCGGAGCGACTGGAAAGAACTTGACCGGGTCGATTCAGGGCTTACAGGGTTTAAAGGGCTTAGATGAATATCAACTCGCCATCGCCGAGGCAGATAGATTGCGCCATCGACTCTCCCTGGGGAAGAATGAACGGTCTAGATAGTCCACCTGGGTCAATTTGATACTTCATATGGTGTCGCCAGGGCGAGTTTGATTCGCCAACGGTCTCCGGTTCAGGAGAACGAGAATAAATTAATGATCTCTTGACATCGGGCTGCTCTTACCATAATATGCCAGAAGTGTTTAGATCTCCCACGGTTGGACCTTTTAGCCGTTCTACCATCTATTCTACGGGTATCAATTCGATCAGTTCCTGCTCGATGACGTCAAAACGAGGCTTCTAGCCATGAGAATCGGTCCTGTCATGTATAAGTCCGCCGGCGATGATTTCGCCTCTAGCGGGGGCGGGGCGAAAGGCAGCTACAGTGTCGGTGAAATAGTTCGGGAGGCTGCTTCTCGTTCGATCAGTTTCATAACAGCGACGTTGGACCGGGTTTTGAATAGTGTCCGATTTTTCTTCAGCGGCATTACGGCCGATAAGGTCAAGCTTGCCCAGAAATTTGGACTGAGCGAAGAAGAGACTCTTATGGTTTTGAATGATCGAAACCCTATTGTGCGACTGGAGTTAGCCTGGAACGCTTCTATCTCTCGTGAGACCCTTCAGAAACTGATTCGCGATCCTGATCCTACTGTGGCCGCTGTGGCACGACGTCGCTTGATCAAATCCACCGACGAAGAGCTTAAAATCCCGTCCTTCTAACAGACCGGCAATGATCTCGCGCTCAGGGTTTGAATGACCCTGTCAATGCCATTGGCAGTCCGTTTAAAAGTATACAAACCATTGGCTCTGGCTTGACTTAGCCATAGTCCGGAGTATATATACAGGTGTCCTGTGGTTCGAAACCGAGGCTATTTGCCGATGAACATCGTTCTTATCTCTCCTCACTTTCCGCCCAATTTTCGAAACTTCAGTTTTCGTTTGCGAGACAACGGCGCCAACGTGCTTGGCATTGCCGATGTCCACTATGATCAGATTCCCGACGAGGTGAAAGGTGCTCTCACCGAGTACTACAGGGTCGAGAATATGCATGACTATGATCAGATAGTTCGTGCTCTCGGATACTGCACACACCGATACGGCAAAATCGACCGCATCGATTCCCACAACGAATATTGGCTCGAAACCGAAGCTCGGCTGAGAACTGATTTTAATATCGAAGGCGTCAAAGTGGACGTCATCGACAATATGAAACGCAAGTCGCTTATGAAGCAGGTTTTCATAGACGCCGGCTTGAAACCGGCCCGGGGTAGGGTCTGTCTTGACGAAGCTGAGACCTTCGCTTTTATAAATGAAGTCGGCTATCCGGTGGTGGCAAAGCCGGACTCGGGTGTCGGGGCTGCCAAAACCTACAAGCTCGAAAATCCTGATCAGGTAAGGCATTATCTGGCGGACAAGCTTCACGTGGATTATATTCTCGAAGAATTTATTCAGGAGCCCATAGTCACCTTCGACGGACTGGTGGACGCTTCCGGAGAGCTGGTTTTCTCTTCTTCTTTGCGATACAGCAAAGGAGTTATGGAGACGGTCAACGAGAATTCCGACATCTACTACTATTTTTCTAGAACAATAGAACCTCGTCTGGAAGCAGCCGGCAAAGCCATTTTGAAGGCTTTTGACTTGAAGGCCAGATTCTTCCACTTCGAGTTTTTCATGAAGGATAGCGGTGAGGTTATACCGTTGGAAGTGAATATGCGACCTCCCGGTGGATTCACTCTCGACATGTTTAACTTCGCCAACAACTTCGACTGTTACAAAGCCTGGGCTGATGTGATCATGTACGGGCATACAGAGATTTCAGGCAAGCGGGATTTCCATGTTATTTATGTCTCTCGCAAAGACTGGATACCTTATCAACTTTCCCATGAAGAAGTGGTGGTCTCTTTCCCCGAGTTGATGGTCTATAACGCAAGGATAGAAGATGTGTTCTCGGCGGCCATCGGTAATCACGGCTATGTTCTGAGATCACCGGATCTAGATCCGCTAATCGCCGCTGCTGAGAGAATCCACGCCCGAGCCTGAAGCCGAATATTTGGACTCTATATGCAAGGAGGGTGCACTGTATTCAGTGCACCCTCCCACCTGATTAGGTCGGACTTCTGGTTCTTGAACTAGTTTTTCTCTTCGCTATCTCCTTCTTCTTCAGCGGCTGCTTCTTCTTCAGCGGCTGCTTCTTCTTCAGCGGCTGCTTCTTCTTCAGCGGCTTC
>CAZCBH010000183.1:0-2974 GCA_964496875.1 uncultured Candidatus Obscuribacterales bacterium
GATTCAGAGCTGCACTATCTGATTCTTGCCCTGCTGCTTGGCATGACGCACTGCTTGTTGGGCTCTCTCGACCATGGCATGGAAGCTCTCGTCCGGATTGAGGGCGGTCACGCCTGCGCTGACGGACATCTTGAAAAATTGACCGCCGGCTTTGTGCGGTACTTCCGCGAATCTCTGGCTGAGGCTGCGGGCGACCTCCACGGCGTTGTGCACCGGCAGGCTGTCATCGAGAATGGCTATCTCATCACCGCCTATGCGACCGATTATATCGGTGTGGCGGTAGACCTTTTTGATGATTTGCACTAAAGAGACGATGGTTCTATCGCCAATGGCAAAGCCGTAGGTTTCGTTAATCTGTTTGAGATTATCGATGTCATAGATGGTCAGTACCTGGGTAAAGCGCTGGGCTCTGGCTTTTGTGGAACGCTGGGCAAAGTCCATGAAGTGACTGTGGTTGAGGACCTGGGTCAGTCCGTCATTTTTGAGGAGCTTTTGAAATATTCGATAGCGTTCTAATTTGCCTGCGATGGTCGAGATCAGGAGCTGCGGATTGACCGGCTTGATCAGGTGGTCGTCGCCGCCGGCTCTTGCCGATTCTATATGCGCTTCGAGCTGATTCTGGGTGGTGAGAAATAGAATTGGAATGGCTGCAAAGCGCTCATTTTGCCTGACGAAGCGAGCCAACTCGAAGCCGTTTATATCTCCCATCATCACATCGAGCAGGATCAGATCCGGACAGAAAGTGAGAAGCGCCTCTTCGAAGAGGCTGGGGTCTTGTTGCCAGAGCACATGATAGCCGGCGTCTTCGAGGGTGCTTACTATGTACCTTGCTTGATCCGGATCGTCTTCGACCGAAAGGATTCTATAGCGCTCCGGCTTGCCTCTTTCGAAGAGATAGCGGAGTTTATCGACAATCACATCTACTTCGATAGGCAGTTCGAAAAAGGCGTCGGCACCGGATTTGATCGCACCGATTTTGTCTAAAAAGCCCTGTTCTTCGCTTAATAAAACGATGGAGACTTCGTCACCGCCCGGTAAAGAGCGGCATCCACGGATTAAATCGTAGCCGTTGCCGTCGGTCATGGGAACGCAAATGAGCATTCCGTCGGGGAATTTCGAGGTAATAGCCTCTTTGGCTTGTTGCCAGCTGGAGCAGCCACGCACGCTCATGCTCTGCGCTTCAAGTACCCGGACCAGTGCGCTGAGGCGGTTCTGGTCTGTGCTGACGACAATTACATCTTCTCTAAAATCTGGTACCGGCTGTGGTGCTACTGCGGCATGAAGAATATGACTGGGCTGCTTGGCTTCCGGATTGAGCTCGGCTTTTTCCAGAATGTTTTTCATCTGGGCGATCATTTCGCGGAAATTTCGCCAGTAGACGATGATGTCATCGGGTTGTTCTTGATACATCGACATGCAGAGCCGTTCTCCGGCTTCTGCAATGGGAGTGAGCTCGGCTAGATTATAGACTCCGGAGGAGCCAGCGATCTGGTGAAAGTGATCGGCCAGTTGCTTGAGATTGTCGATATCCCATGGGCTGCGCGCGAACTGCAAAATATGCGCTTCCATGGGGACAAGGCGCTCCACGCACCGGGCTATATAGTTGGCGCGGTGGGCATCCATCTTGTTGGTGAATCCTTGAGCTTCCTGAGTCGTTGTCCTGTTCCTCGTCTTAAACGTCCACTAAAGTAAAGCTTCCAGCTCTCTGGTCAGCTCTTCGAGCTGAAAGGGTTTTGGCAGATACTTGTTGGCGCCGGCTTCTTTGCATTGGGTCGCTTCGCTGGAGCCATGTCGTCCTGTCAGCATAAGCACGGGCAGGACGCCCCCTTTGTCTCGGTAGAGCTTGCAAAGATCGATGCCGTTGATGCCGGGCAGATTCCAGTCAAGAACTATGATCTCGAAGTCGGAGTCATTCAGTTTTTCGGCTGCTTTGTTACCGTCTGCGATATGCTCTATTTCGTGACCTTTGTATTCAAGCCAATCGAGGAGCGTGTTCGCTAGTACAAAATCGTCTTCTACCAGAAGAATTCTTGCCACCTGACAATCCTCAGCGTACTCGGTCGTCCCATAGTTTCTGGTCCGATGTTTTTATCCTACCCAATACTCTAGCAGGACCGACGTCTGCCGTAATAGAATTTCCAAAATATGCTTTTGCCGCGCTGGTCGAATCACTTGCTCCTAGATTACTCTTAATCTGTGATAATCATGAAAGTGACCTATAGATTTTTATCGGGCGTCTCTTTTAAGAAGCTGTCACAGGTCAAGTGCGATGAATCATTCCAGTCCCTATCCCCATTCTCTTCCTCTGCCCCGGCAATTCAACAATAGTCGCTTCAATTTACTCTCCTTGCTCGGTAAAGGAGGGATGGGCGAGGTCTATCTTGCCAGGGATCAGGTGCTGGATAAAGAGGTGGCTATAAAAGTCCTGCACTCGGAGATTTCGGAGGCTCAGATTCTGCGCTTCCGGCAAGAGGCTGTGGCCGTGGCCCGCCTCAAGCACTCCAATATTCTCGAGGTCTACGATTTTGCCCAGGCTGAGGAAGGCAATTTCTATCTGACCATGGAGGTGGTTCGGGGCCGGTCTCTGGAAGAGCTTGTCAGGGAGAGAGCGACTCTTCCTGTTCCGGAATTTTTCGAAGTGGCTGATCAACTGCTTGCCGGTCTCGAACATGCTCACAAAGCCGGCGTACTGCACCGTGATATCAAGCCATCGAATGTGATGCTGACTGAATCCGATTCAGTCGAAGTCAAGCTTGTGGACTTCGGTCTGGCGAAGAATTTGAGTAGCGATGAACTCTCTTTGACTCGACCTGGACTGGTGATGGGCAGCCCATATTACATGAGCCCTGAGCAAATTCGCGGCGGAGAAATAGACGGGCGCTCAGATATCTACAGCTTCGGTTGTCTGGCTTACAAAGTCCTGACCGGAGCGGTTCCTTTTGCCGGCGATGACGCCCTGGCGACGATGAACAGC
>CAZCBH010000184.1:0-2522 GCA_964496875.1 uncultured Candidatus Obscuribacterales bacterium
CAGCCTTGCCCAGCTCTTCTTGACCCGGTCTCATGCTGTGGTAGGGGAATTTCAACTCATCGGCAAGATTGCGCCGCCGCTCTCTGCGAATACTAATCGTCTCGTACTCTTCGACCAGCTCTTTGAGGCGCCTGTCGAGCCAGCTTTCATATTCTGCTCTATCCAGCTTCAGATTGATGGTGGTACTCGATGCATCTTTCATCGATACCAGAATCATACGCAGATCGCATTGCTGACCATGTTCTTCTTGAAAGAAATAGCCATAGGAGAGGAGCTGCAAAATATAAGGATGGCTCTTTCCCGAGCGCAATAGATTGGCGAGCCGATGAATATCGAGATCGGTCTTGATCTCTTCTATCACCGGACTTTCCGAATTATCTTTAACCAGGCCGTCGACCCTGCCGGAGACCTTGATTTCATAGTCTGCGTAGCTGAATCGTCTGGAGAGCTTTACTTCTATCTCGTATCCGGGAATCTGACGCTTTCTTTTATTTAGAAAAGCGTTGTGCACATCCTGACCACTCTGGGGCAACGCTCCATAACCGGACTGGGAATCGATACTGCCCACCCGGGGCGTCGGCAGGGCGAACTCCCTGACCCCTAAAGAAATAGTCTGCATCCACAACTCGTCGACAGGCAACCATACAAATGCATGGTACTATTTTGTGGAATCCCGGTCAAGACGGAACCGCCTAAAATAAATGCAAGAGAGAGATAAAGCCCTCAGCTCTTCGAACGAAACTCATCCGGGTTGGTAATCTGTTTGCCGCAATGGGTGCAAACAGGATAATCGCCCTGCCAGTTGCGCGGGTAGACATGACCGTTGAGATTGCAACGGGTGGCTTTGTCGGTTCTTTTCGAAGGAATGAGCAATCCAAAAATCCCCGTTATAGAACCGATTATTCCACCGATAATCTTTGCCATGCCAGCCGCCGGAGTGTTGGCTTTCATGGTAGTTGTGGTCTTCAGCGCCTTGATCTCGTGATGGGTTATCCGCGCAGGTCGAGACGGGGTTTCCGCCCCTGGCGGCAAACCTCTCTTGGCATGGATCATGTCGAGAAGTTCGTCCCTGTTTACGGGTTCGTCCGGAGATTGCTGGTTGGAGCCGGGTTGGGAATTCATCATCCACTCCTGTAAAACGAGACAATGAGAAAGTGCCGGTAATTTCCTTAAGTATAAGCACTAGTTCTTATATGCCCGCTTTCATATGAACCCATATGAAGTAAGCCCTATAATAAACTGGCGCCTTTCAGCTCCTATTGATAACGAAAACAGACTTCCTCCGGGATATAGCCCGATCTTTTGATAAAATTTCATCCTTGCGGACTCAGTTTCAGCGCGGAGATTTCAAATGGGGAAAACTGTAGGAATAGACCTTGGAACAACGAACTCGGTTGTGGCGGTCATGGAAGGCGGGCGGCCGACCGTGATTCCGAACTCCGAAGGAGGTCGGACGACACCTTCGGTAGTGGCGTTCAATAAAACCGACGAGCGTCTGGTCGGTCTTCTGGCTAGAAGACAGGCTGTGGTCAACCCTCAGAACACCGTCTATTCTATAAAACGCTTCATCGGACGCCGCTATGACGAGGTCTCTGAAGAGCTCAAAAGCGTCTCTTACAGAGTAAAAGAAGCACCGGACGGCGGCTGCCGCATCACCATCAAAGACAAAGATTATACGCCCGAAGAGATCTCGGCCATGGTGCTGCGCAAACTCAAAGAGGATGCCGAGACCTATCTCGGTCAGGAAGTGGACTCTGCCGTCATCACTGTTCCTGCCTATTTCAACGATTCCCAGAGACAATCTACAAAAAACGCCGGCACAATAGCCGGGCTCGAAGTGCAGCGCATCATCAACGAGCCCACCGCCGCAGCGCTTGCCTACGGGATCGATAAAAAAGATATAGATGAAACCATTCTTGTTTTCGACCTTGGCGGCGGCACCTTCGACGTCTCGATTCTGGAGGTGAGCGAAGGTCTCATAGAAGTCCGGGCAACCTCCGGCGACACTCACCTGGGCGGCGACGACTTCGACCGTGCCCTGGTTAATTGGATCGCTAAAGAATTCGAAAACCAAGAAGAGATAGACCTGCGCAAAGATCCCCAGGCGCTACAAAGACTGACCGAAGCCGCCGAGAAAGCCAAAATCGAACTCTCTTCGGTAACTGAAACCAGCATCAACCTGCCTTTCATCACAGCCAACGAGAGTGGTCCCAAGCACCTTGACATGAAGCTCTCCCGGGCCAAATTCGATGATCTGACCTCGACTCTAGTAGAGCGGTGCCGCACCCCGGTCAAGCAAGCCATGGAAGATGCCGGGCTCAAATACGAAGAGCTGGACGAGATTGTACTGGTGGGCGGCTCCACCAGAATTCCGGCGATCAAGAATCTGGTCAAAGAGCTGACCGGAGGCAAAGAGCCAAATCAAAGCGTAAACCCCGACGAAGTCGTGGCAGCCGGTGCCGCCCTGCAGGCAGGGGTACTGGCAGGCGATGTCACCGACCTGGTGCTCCTGGATGTCACTC
>CAZCBH010000185.1:0-2115 GCA_964496875.1 uncultured Candidatus Obscuribacterales bacterium
CATCGCAAAAGAGCTGCCCGTCTATTTCGACCGGCTTTCTCAAAGAGGGCACCGCACAGCTCGCTTGAATGGCATAGCCGAAATTACCCTTGCGGATGATATAAGGCTTGCCGTCGAGCAGACTGAGAACAACCGCCCCAAAGGGGGTCTTCATATTCTCTATCTTCTGCTGCTCTTCGCTCATCCCTTTCACCACGTACTTGCGAAACTTATTGCCCCGATAAAGACCGTCATAAGGGTGGAACCCGACCATACGCGGGGTGAACATCATCGGAGCGATAGCGACTCTAAACCAGAGAGGAACGGTCATGAAGCGGTGCATTCCCGCCACGAAATGCTTTTCCATGTTGTCCGGTGATACACCGCTTGCATAGAGCCCACCTATTACCGAACCGATACTGGTCCCGCAGATGTAGTCAAACTTGAGCCCGGACTTCTCGAGCACTTTAAGCACGCCAATATGGGCAGAGCCTCGCCCGCCCCCGCCACCAAGGGCAAGACCCAGCTTCGGACGTCGATTCGGCGCTTCATCCCCCTGTTCAGAGGATTCGAACTTGAATTTATCTGCCTCGGCAAACTCTGCTGCCGAGGTAACCTGAAAACGCGGAATTTCTTCGGCAGAGGCAGCTGCGGTGGAGGTAATTGTGGGAAGCAGCAGGGCTGCTGCCAAAAAGAGGTTGGAGACTTGACGGCGCATGATTTTTTTCGAATTCAATCCATACTAAAGGGAAATATAGAGCTTCCATAGGATAGCAGCTCGCATGCGGTAATAAATTGAATGGAGATCAGGCAGACTCACCCTGCCCAGTCGGTGCTATGGCAGAGGTTCCTGCGTCGCCGTCTTCACCCAGGTTCTTCTGCACTAGATATAGTGCGGCAATAAAGAATGGAAAGATCAAAAATCCTGACAGGTTCAAAAAAACGATGCCCGTTTTATTTTTGTATCCGGTTAGAAAAGCCAGAATTGCAGGCAAAAAAAGAAGACCTGCGGCCATGACCGCACAGATAGCGATGAGGGCAAACTCGATGGAGAGCTTCACAGAAATCTGGAATCCGCTTAATGCAATCATGTTCAAGAGCTCCGGCTCCACTTTCATCATAGCCAGACACAAGAAAGTGAGAATGGCATCGATACCCGCCTGTTTGAAGCGTCCCCGGGCCATAAGTACACCGGTGGAGCCCAGATATACGACAGAAAGGTAGAAATAGAGCATCCCCGAAAAAACAGACAGGGTTCTAAATATGCTCAGAGTCTCGAAGTTGTCGGCAATGGCCCAGACCGGCTGCCCGCCGAAAAAGAAGGTCAAAAGCAAGGAAAGAGCGATCAGGCCGGACCCAAAAGATCTGACCGGACTGCTACCTGGAGTATTCGCCTTGCTCACCGACTGTTACCTCTAATTTCATTTTACCCACAGAGCGGCAGTTCAGCCGGCCAGGCGGAATGCGCAGGAACCATTAGAAAGTTTAAATATCAGATCGATCCTCATAACTCAGTCTCCATAAGCGTTCACGGCTTCGCCCCGACAGAATAATATGCAAAAGCCTTGCTGATACCGGGAAACTTGAACAATTGCTCATGCTTGAAATCCAGAACAGGGGTTATATTGTCCCCGTTGACAACAAGGTAATAAGACTATGTGCCGAACGATTCGAACCACTTTACTTGCTCTCTCTCTCTTGACTCTCCATGCTTCGGTCCAGGCCGCCCCGGAGAGCAAACCCCAGAAAAGCCAGAACAAAAGAATCGCCTCGGCCTCCCTCAGCGGAGCCAAGGATGTCAAAACCAATAAAAAAGCCGGCAAACAAAAAAGACAGATAGCCACCAGCCTGCCGCCCGAACTCATGCAGAATGACCGAGCTACTCTGAGTGATGACGAGATCACCAGAATAAAGTTGATCAAGAGATACGAAGGGGTTCCCAACCCGCGTACAGACTGGTCCAATGGTCTCAGAACCCTGAACTGGCACTATACGGAAAATAGCGGAGAATAATCGCATTCTATCTAGATCTATCTGAATAGACCTTCGCCTACCGCATTCTGTCCTGGATGAAAAGCAGTTAGAATGCTGCTTTCTCGTACCGGATGGAGACCATAATGAAAGCTGAATTGACCT
>CAZCBH010000186.1:0-1638 GCA_964496875.1 uncultured Candidatus Obscuribacterales bacterium
GGCTCAAGGTCACCGGGGGTCATACCAGCCATCACCAGGTTATCTATTTCGAATCAGAAGGGCAATGCGGTGTCTATTTTGCCGATATTCTTCCAACAGCAGGGCATGTGCAGCCGCCCTGGGTGATGGGCTATGATCATTATCCGCTCACCAGCTGTGATATCAAATCAGAATGGCTGGCTAAGGCCGTTGAAGAAAAATGGCTGGTGGTCTTCGACCATGAGCCGGGTATCCCCTGGGGCCATGTCTCTATCAATGAGAAGAAGAAATTTCAGTTCGAGCCTCTCGCGGCCGAAACTCTACAATCTTGTCGGAGGGCAGAGGCGACAGGATAGAAGTTCAGCTTTCGAGCGGGTCGGCTACCTTTCGAAAAGCGAATTGCCTTCAAAATTGTCCAGCCAGGTAAAGCGGTTTATTAATTCTGCTTGACACCGTCAGTGGTTGCAGAGCAAGGGTTTGAAAATGTTAAAATCCCCGAAAGTCCACTTTTACATTTCTTTGTAAATTAAGTCTTTTCGGGGATCTCGAGAGATATCTCTTCCGGTCGCTAGCTCCGGCCTCTCTGGTAGGCGTTGTGTAGCTGCCCACAAGCTGCGTCGATATCCGTTCCTCGTTCGAGGCGAAGGGTTACTGTCTTGCCGCTGAGAGAAGCTATCTGTTTGAATTTTTCCTGTCTCTTTATAGAAGGGCGCCGATAGAGTGGCTCTCCATCAGGTTTGCCCGGGTCCGTTGTCGGATTGTACGGAATCAGATTGATATTGCAGTGCAGGTCTCTGACCAGTTCCGCCAGGTGTTCTGCCTGATATTCGTTGTCGGTTACGCCTTCAAGAAGAACATATTCGATGGTGACCCGGCGCCCGGTCAGCTCTCGGTATTGCCTGAGGGACTTCATCAAATCTTTGATCGGGTACTGCTTTGTGATTGGCACCACCGCTTCTCTTGTTTCGGTATCCGGCGCGTGGAGGGAGAGAGCCAGGGTGACCGGCAGCTTCTCTTTGGCCAGGCGTTCAATGCCTGGAATGATTCCGGAGGTGGAGACAGTTATATGTCTGGCTCCTATCCCCACCGAATCGATGATCATTCGTATGGACTTGATAACCTCTTCGGTGTTGAGCAGCGGTTCTCCCTGGCCCATGTAAACGATATTCGAGACCCGTTTGCCCGATTCTCGCTGGATGGACATCACCTGGTCGACAATTTCTTGGCAGGAGAGATTGCGTTTGAAGCCGAGATAGCCGGTGGCGCAGAAAGTACAGCCGACTGCACAGCCGACCTGGCTGGAGAGACAGGCCGAAAGGCTTGCTCTGTCTTGAAATGCCATCAGAACGGACTCTACCATCTTGCCGTCGGGTAACTCGAAGAGATATTTGCGGGTGCCGTCCCGGCTTACCTGTAGATTGGCGGTGGTTAGAAGAGAGACTTTGGCATCTGTGGTCAGGCGCTCTCGGAGATCTGCCGCCAGGTTGGTCATTTCGGAGAATTCGGCAGCGTTTTTGCTGTAGATCCAGCTATGGATCTGTTTTGCTCTAAAAGCAGGCAGTCCAAGCGCTTTTACATATTCGGTCAATTCATTGAGGTCGAGAGACCTGCTACGGGGCGGCAGTTCTGTCAAGCTCGAAAAGCTTGCCGATGGCAGAA